>CAUUBQ010000037.1:0-87862 GCA_963543405.1 uncultured Cupriavidus sp. | reverse complement strand
CCGGCAAGATCACGTTCGGCTCTGCCGGCAATGGCAATACGGGACACCTGGCCGGTGAACTGTTCGATTCAATGACGGGCGTGAAGATGACGCACGTGCCTTACAAGGGCAGCGCGCAGGTGGTCAATGCCATGCTCGCGGGCGATATCCAGTTGACGTTCGACAGCATTTCCACGTCGATGCCGCAGATCCGCGCGGGCAAGATGCGTGCGCTGGCCGTGACTAGCGCCAAACGTGCGGCCATGGCGCCCGACGTGCCCACACTGGCCGAAGCCGGTGTTCCCGGCTTCGATATCAACGGATGGTATGCCATCCTGGCGCCGGCCGGCACGCCGCGCGACATCGTAGACAAGCTCAGCAGCGAGATTGCCGCGGTGCTGGCCCAGCCCGATCTGCGCGCGCAGATCGCGGCCAATGGCTATGAGCCCGTAGGCTCGACGCCGTCGGCGCTCGGCGCCCACATCGAGGCGGAACTCGTCCGCTGGAACAAAGTGGTGACCGGCGCGGGGGTCAAGCTGGAGTAATCAGGCTGGCATCTGCCGCGCGAGACCGGGCCGGCCTGCTGGCCGGTCACTGGTCTTCGAACGAGAATTCTCTGTCAGGCGGGCAACCTCGTCCGCAACTTCTATTGCCCTTAGCGTCGCCCAGCACGCGCTAGTGTCCGCGCCGCAACACGCTGCCCGCATGCGAATCCCGGGTCTCGCCTTCCTCGCAAGCCAGTTTTCCGTTGACGAACACCGCCTTGATCCCTGTACTTACCGCGGTCGGATTGTCGAACGTGGCGGCATCCCCGACAGACTGTTCGGCAAACACCACGATATCGGCATAGTGGTCCTCAGCCAGGGTTCCCCGTCCAACGAGGCCAAAACGCGTGGCACTCAGGCCGGTCATCTTGTGCACCGCCGTCTCAAGCGGAAACAATCGGCGGTCGCGCGCATAGTGGCCAAGTACCCGCGGAAATGTCCCCCACAGGCGCGGATGCGGACTCACGTCGTGCGCCAGGCCATCGGAACCCACCATCGTTGCGGGATGCTGCAGAATGCGACTCACATCGTCCTCGTTCATGGCGAAGTAGATGGCGCCAGCCGGCTGCAATGCCTCGGCCAGCGCCTCCGGTGTTACGCCACGCTCCCGCGCCAAGGCAAGCAACGACCGACCCGCAACGCTGGGGTCGGCTTGCGACCACGTTACCCGCACATCGTCGGACTGTGCGATCCGGCCTGGCAGTAACATCGTGGAGGACGCGTTGTATGGGTAGCAGTCGAGACACACTGACTGCAGTCTGGATGCGTCCTCGATCATGGCCAGCGTCTCAACTGACCGGCCATGATTTGCCTTGCCCACCAGCTTGTGATGCGACAAGACGGTCTCGATGCCAAGCTCACGCCCAATCATCAGCGCCTCATTGAGCGCGTCTGCAATGGCATCGCCCTCATCGCGGATATGCATCGTGATGATGCCGTGCGCTGCCGCAAGCGGCTGGCCCACCGCGACAACCTCGTCAGCATTCGCGGCTCGGGCTGGCGGGTAGTAGAGACCGGTAGACATGCCGATGGCGCCCGCCTCCAGTGCCATGGCAAGGTCGGCCGCCATGCGTTGCTGCTCGCTCCGGGTCGCCACACGATCCAGACGCTCCATGCGCCTGACGCGCAAGGTCGAGTGCCCGACCAGACAGGCGGCATTGACCGCGGGGCCAAACTGTTCCAGTTCGTCCAGATAGTCACCAAAACTATCAAACCGCCATGGCGCGGCTCCCAGCAAATCGAGGGGCGCGGGTGGTGTATCCAGCGAGTGCAACGGCGCCAGGCTGATCCCGCAGTTTCCCGTGATGACCGTCGTCACACCTTGCGAGAGTTTCGGATGTGCGCCCACCGGTGCGTCAAGCAAGAGCCGGTCGTCGTGTGTATGCACATCGATAAAGCCAGGGGCAACGATGCTGCCTGATGCATCGAAGCGCCTGGCAGCTGGGACCCCCGACAGGTCTCCCAGGCGAACGATACGGTCAGCGACGATGCCAACGTCCGCGCGTCGGCGAGGCGCTCCGGTTCCGTCGATGACGGTGCCGCCTTCGATCACGAGATCCAGCATGGTAGTCATTCACTTGTCCCCGGCCATTCATTGTTCATTGTTGCGCGAAGTACTCGGAGATCTGCCCCGGGTCGCGTGTCTTGGTAAGCGCGAGCATCAACAGGATGCGCGCCTTCTGCGCCGTGAGGCTCCCGGTGGCCATGCTGCCGGACACCTTGGGTGTAACGATGCCGCTGACCACGCGCGAGCTTCGCACGATGGGAATGCCCTGGCTGCCGAACTCCTGGATCAGCGCTTCGTGGTCCGCACTGGCATTGCCATTGCCCGTGAATCCAATGACCACGCCCTGGGCGCCCTCCTTCACCGCATCGCGCACGAGCTGCATCTCTTGCCCCTGATAGCGATACACCAGCTCGACTTGCGGCAGCTTCGTAACCGTCGAAACGTCAAAGTACAGCTCGCCCTTGGCCCGCGCAGGCTCGAAGTAATACAGCACGCGCTCGCCGGCAATGGCACCCAGGTATCCCTGTTCGAGCGCCCCCATGGTGTCGACGTTCAGGGTATTCATCTTCGTGACATAGCGCGCCGCGCTGATGCGGTCGTTCATCACCACCATGACGCCCCGGTTGCGCGAACCGGGATCGGCAGCCACCATGACGGCATCCAGCAGGTTGACGGGACCATCCGCGCTGAGCGACGTTGCCGGGCGCATCGATCCGGTGATGACGACGGGCTTGCTCGAACGGGTGGCCAGGCTCAGGAAGTAGGCGGTTTCCTCCATCGTGTCCGTGCCATGCGTAATGACGACACCGCTGACATCGGGATCCGCCAGTACGGCGTTCACCCGCTTGGCAAGGTTAAGGATGTTCTCGCTCGTGATTACGTTGCTGCCGACATTGACGATCTGTTCCGCACGGACATTCGCGTAGTCGTGAATCTGGGGGACCGCCTTCAGAAGCGCATCGACGCCGGCCAGTTCGCCACTGTAGTTGGCCATGTCGGTGGGTGAGCGAGTCGAACTCACGATGGTGCCACCCGTGGCAAGAATAACGACGCCGGGCTTGCGGCCATTGCCAGATTGACCCGACTGACCCGTGGCCTGTTGTGCGGACGCTGGCAGCACGAACGCGTTCGCCAGTGCGAACCACGCCAGGAAGGTGCGAATGGAATTCTTCATGATGTTCAGTAATGGAGGATGCGGGATAGCGAGGGCTTCAGTCAGTCAACTTGCGCGCCGGAGCGCTTCACCACGCCGGCCCAAAGCGGCGTCTCGCGTGTCACGCGCTCTGTCAGCCTTGCCGGAGGGCCTGTGAGCGTCTCGAAGCCAAGCGCGGCATACCTGTCACGGACCGCGGGCTTGGCCAGAATGTCGTTAATGACCCCATTCAGCTGCGCAATGATTTCCGGCGAAGTTCGCGCGGGCGCCACGATTCCGCCCCACGCCACGATGTCGTAGCCGGGCACGCCCGATTCCGCGAGCGTAGGAATGTCGGGAAACAGTGCACTGCGCTGTGCACCGGTCACCGCCAGCGCCTTCAGGCGCCCAGCCTTGATATGAGGGGTGATCGAGCTCAGGTTATCGAACATCAGGTCGACCTGGCCGCCCATCAGGTCCTGAATGGCTTGCGGACTGCCACGGTATGGAACGTGGGTCATCGACGTACCGGTCATGCTCTTGAACAGCTCGCCGCTCAGGTGCCCCGTGGTGCCATTGCCGGCGGATCCCATGGTCAACACACCTGGCTTTGACTTGGCCAGGGCGATCAGTGCCTGGACGCTGCCCACGCCCAGGTCCTTGCGCACCACCAATGCATTCTGGACGTAGCCAAGCAATGCTACTGGTGCGAGTTGCTTGTCCGGGTCGTAAGGAAGTTTCCGGAACAGCGACTTGTTGATGGCCAGCGTGCCGACGTTGCCGTAGCCGAGTGTGTAGCCGTCGGGCGCAGCATTGACCAGGTCGACCATTCCCACGTTGCCCGCGCCCCCTGGCTTGTTGTCGACGATAAACGACTGGCCAAGCGACAGCGAAAGCTCTTCGGTGAGAATTCTGCAGATGGCATCCGGCGAGCCGCCAGCGGCCGATGGCACCACCAGCCTCACCGGCCGGCCGGGCCAGCGCGCTGCATGGGATAGCCCTGGAAGGCCCAGGGATGTTGCGGCGATTCCCAGCTTCATGATGTCGCGCCGCGTGAAGTATCTCGTGGTCATTGGCTCTTCTCTGATCGTAGGGAACACAGGCTGTGTTGCCCAGATCGTAGGGTCGCAGTCCGCGTTGGACAAACCATGTTTACTGCGGGTAGCATGAGAAATCCTCATGGATCCCCGACTCGCATCGCGACCGGACTCTCGTCTACTTGGCCCCCCGTTCAAAATGAGCTTCCACGTCCGCGCCCCATCGACCATGTCCTTGCTGTGCCTTGAGGCCAGTGCCCGGCTGCTGTCTTTTACCGCGGCAGCCAAGGAACTCCGGCTTACCCAGGGTGCGGTGAGCCGACAGATCCAGACACTGGAGGACCGGCTCGGCGTGAAGCTGTTCACTCGCCGGCGCGACGCATTGGCATTGACCGATGCTGGTCGCTATTACCTGGGTGAGATCGCGCCACTGCTGCAAAGGCTTGAGCGCGCGACAGCCAACGTAATGGCTCTCAAGGGACGCGGCGGCACCCTGTCGTTGTCCGTCGGCGCATCGGTCGGAACGTACTGGCTTATTCCACGGCTACCGGCGTTCACAAGGGCGCACGGCGAAATCACCCTCAATATCGGTACGCGGGTTGGGCCAGTGAACTTCAGCGCGACGACTGTGGATGCGTCGCTCGAATTCGGTGATGGCCAACGTGCGGGGTTGCACAATGAGTTCGTGCTGCCGCTGATTCTGTCGCCCTATGCCGCGCCGGACTGGATAGCGAGAAACGGCAAGACAATCGGCGCAAGCACGCCACGATCGTCGCTCATTCACCATCAGACGTTACCTGACGCCTGGGATGAATGGTTCAAGCTGGACGGGGTCGATGGCGAGGCCGGTCGGGAAGGTCCCCGATACGAGATCATGTCGATGGCGCTGAACGCGTCGGTCGCCGGCATGGGGATCGCGCTGCTTCCACCGTATATGGCTGACGACATGGTGGCGCTGGGACGCCTGAAGCGGCTTTCACGCCGGAGTTGGCGCTACGCAAAGGGCTACTACCTGGTCTATCCCGAAGAGTCGGCGCAACTCCAATCCCTCCAGGTCTTCCGGCAATGGCTCAAGGAGCAGGCCGAGGAAACTGCATAGCGCTTTTGCTCGCACGGACGCGACTGGCAACATGGTTCGCGAACAACTATCCTCCTCCATGGGTGAAGGCAAGGAGGAAAAATGACAGTCTCCCGGCATTTTGGCAGAGCCAGTCTCACTGTTCTCTGCATGTCAGGCGTGCTCGCTTCGTGTGCCACACAGAGGATATCGGCTCCGCCCGAACTCCAGCCGACTGACGCGCGTGGAACGATCACCGTGTTGCACGCATCCGGGGTGCAGATTTACCAGTGCAAGCGTGCGAACGACGGCCGGCTGTTGTGGACCTTCTCGGCCCCGGAAGCCACCTTGAAGGATGACACCGGACAAGTCACTGTCAAACATTACGCTGGACCAACCTGGGAAGCGCCCGATGGCAGCAAGGTCACCGGCAAGGTATTGCGGCAGATGCCCAATACACAGTCGCCGGACAGCATTCCACTCTTGCTGTTGCAAGGAACGAACAACGGTGGAGCTGGCCTGCTTTCAAAAACACGCTACGTGCAACGGCTGAATACCCAAGGTGGTCAGGCTCTCCCTCCGGCTTGCACGCAGGAGGGACAGGAGAATCGCATACCGTATCGAGCGGACTACGTCTTTCTGGAATAGCTGCGAAGCAGACAACTGTTTGGGGCGTGGATGGTCAGCATGAACGAAATGAGGCCTGCGATCGTTTGCAGCACCTGATCCGCAAGTTTTTTTAGCAGGACGTCACTGGTAGCGCTCCGGTGCCAGCGCCGCCGTAGTGGCCTGCCAGCCCCCGCCCAGGGCCTTGAATGCAGCGATGGCCGCACGGGCTGACTGCGCTTCGGCCTGCGCCTTCGCATCGGACGTCTTCAGCAGATTCTCGTCGGCGAGCAGCACTTCGATCAGGCGGACGACGCCCTTCTCGTAGGCCGCGAACGACGAATTCCGCGCTTGGCGGAGCGCCAGTTCCCCACGTTCGAGAGCACTGGTCTGTTCCTCGCGCTTGACCAGCGCCGTGAAGGCGTTCTCGACATCCTCCGACGCATGCAGCACGGCCAGTCGATAGTCCGCCAGCGCCTCGGCCTCGCGCCCCTTCGCCTGATCGATCTGCGCTCCGATGCGCCCGAAGTCGAACAGTCGCCAGCGCAGCCCGGCTACACCGGCAGCCTGGTTGGCGCCGGCCGAGAACAGGTTGCCGCTGGCCACGGTCGTCGCGCTGCCCAGCAGCCCGCTAAGCGAGACCTTCGGGTAGTACTCGGCGATGGCCGCGCCGATGCGGGCATTCGACGCCGCCAGCCGACGCTCTGCCACGATCAGGTCCGGGCGTCGCCGCAGCAAGTCGGCAGGTGTGCCGGTGGCTTCGATCCGTGGCGCGACCGGGATCGCCTTGATGTCGGCGAGTTCGGCGCGGTAAGTCCCCGGGGGGCTGCCGAGCAGCACGTCCATCGCGTTCAGTGCGGCGTCGAGTCCGGATTCGAGTTCCGGAATGGTGGCCTCCACCTGCGCGAGTGCGCCTTCTGCCTGCTGTGCCTCCAGCGCGGCGGCCAGTCCCTTGGCGTAGAGTAGCCTGACGGTCGAGACCAGTTTCCGCTGCGTATCCACCTGCTGCCGTGCAATCGACAGCCGGGCCTGCAGGCCACGGATGGTTACGTAGGTGTCGGCGGCCTGCGCCGCCACCTTCACGCGGGTAGCAGCCAGCCCGGCCTCCGACGCCTTGTACTCCGCCTGCGATGCCTCGCGTTCGCGCCGCAGGCCGCCGAAGATATCGATTTCCCAACTTGCAGTGAGGTCGGCCTCGTACAGGCTGCCATGCCGGTCGAAGTTTGGCGTCGCGTTCAGCACCCGGCCCAGCGGGGTCTCCACGGACTGGTACTGCTTCGCGGCTTGGGCGCTGACAGCGCCAGAGGGCAGCAGCGCGGCTGTGGCGAAGCGCAGTCCGCCCCCGGCCTGCGTGACCCGCGCGGAGGCCACCGCCAAGTCGAGGTTCTGGTCGAGCGCCAGCCGCACGAAACGCGTCAGTTGGGGGTCGCCAAACCCTTCCCACCAGACTTCGAGATCCGCCCGGTTGGCGGCCCGGCGCTGCTCCACGTCATGTTGCCCAAGAAAGCGTTCCGCGTTGGGGACATCTGGCCTGTGGTAATCGGGGCCGACCGCGCAGCCCGCGAGCGCCACCAGCGCAGCCACGGCAACCGCCAGACCTGAGAGATGGGTAAGGGAACGGAAGGAGCGGTGTCGGGAATGCATGGTGTGCCGGAGTAACATGTTCGGAATCATTTGCGTGACTTGTGACCATAATACAAACTAGTCACTGTTTGTCAACGACCGCGTAGCGTGTAAGCTCACGACATGACCGATACACAACCCACCACCCATCAGCCGCGCGGTCCCATGGACCACAGCGTGCGCGACCAGATCGTGGAAGCCGCCACGGAGCACTTCAGCCTCTACGGATACGAAAAAACCACTGTGTCCGACCTGGCCAAGGCCATCGGATTCTCGAAGGCTTATGTCTACAAGTTCTTCGACTCCAAGCAGGCGATCGGCGAGGTCATCTGCGGCAACTGCCTCGCTCAAATGCGGCAGGCCGTCGACGAATCCGTAGCAGGCGCCGCCTCGGCCTCCGAGCGACTGCGTCGCCTCTTCGGCACGCTGGCAGAAGCTGGCAGCCGGCTTTTCTTCCAGGATCGCAAGCTGTACGCCATCGCCGTGGTGGCTTGCGAGGAACAATGGCCGACGGCCCGCGCCTACGACGCCCATATGCAGCAACTGATTCTGCAGATCGTGCGCGAAGGTCGCGAGTCGGGTGAATTCGAGCGCAAGACGCCACTAGACGAGACAGCTCACGCCATCTACCTCGTCATGAAGCCCTATCTCGATCCGCTGCAACTCCAGCACAACCTCAACTTCGTCGAAGTGGCGCCGCCGCAGCTCAGCAATCTGATTCTGCGAAGCCTGGCGCCTTGATCCTCCGGCACAGTGGGAATCGCTGTCGCGTAGAAACTCATTGTGACCATTGACTAAATTGGTCACTGTTACTAGAGTGAAGGCTATCCGTTTGGAGAGCCTTCATGTTGCATCGCCGATTCTTCGCCTCCCCCGTCACCCACGCCGTCACCAGAGTTGCCCCCTACGCCGCCCTGGGCCTCTTGCCGCTGGCAATTGCGGCATGCGGCAGCAAGCCACAGCCCGATCCCCGTGTGTCAGCGCCGCTGGTGAGGGTGGAAAACGTCCAGGACGCGTCAGCAGCAAGACGTGACTTCACGGGCATCGTGGCCGCACGGGTGCAGAGCGATCTGGGCTTCCGCGTCTCTGGCAAGGTGCTGGAGCGGCTGGTCGACACTGGCCAGTCCGTGAAACGCGGTCAGCCGCTGATGCGACTTGACCCCGTCGACCTGAAACTGGCAGCGCGCGCGCGTCAGGAAGCCGTGGCCGCCGCCAAGGCGCGCGCCACGCAGCTGGCGGCTGACGAGGAGCGCTACCGCGACCTCGTAGCGGCCGGGGCGGTATCGGCGTCGGCTTATGACCAGATCAAGGCCTCCGCCGACTCGGCGCGGGCACAGCTCCGGGCAGAAGAGGCGCAGGCCGACGTGGCACGGAACGCATCGGACTATGCCGTGCTGCTGGCCGATGCCGACGGCGTCGTGGTCGAGACCGTCGCGGAACCGGGTCAGGTCGTGAATGCCGGTCAGGTGGTGGTGCGACTGGCCCGCGCCGGGCAGCGCGAGGCCATCATCCACCTGCCTGAAACCCTGCGCCCATCGGTAGGCTCCACGGCCCGCGCGACGCTCTACGGGAAGGACAACGAGGCGATCACCGCAACCCTGCGGCAGCTTTCCGACGCCGCCGACCGACAAACCCGCACGTATGAAGCACGGTACGTGCTCGGCGGTGCGCTGACCGATGCGCCGCTGGGCGCCACGGTCACACTACAGGTGGCCGATCCGCAGGAAGCATCGCCAACCGGCCTGCAGGTCCCCATCGGGGCTCTCCACGATCCTGGCAAGGGCCCCGGCGTCTGGGTGCTCACTGGCACCCCAGCGCACGTAACGTGGCGACCGGTCACCGTGCGCGCCATCAGCGACGATGCGGCGCGTGTCGACGGCCAGATCCAGCCCGGCGACCGTGTGGTGGCGTTGGGGGCCCACCTGCTGAAGGAAGGGCAGCAGGTCAGGGTGGCGTCGGAGGTGAAGGTGGCCGAAGCCGGCACCGCCGATAAAGGCCGCACCGTGAGCGGCATGAACGGCATGAACGGCATAAGCGGAGTAAGCGGAGTAAGGGGGCAGCAATGAGTGAGTTCAATCTCTCGGCACTCGCCGTGCGCGAGCGTGCCGTCACCCTCTTCCTGATTGTCCTTATCTCGATCGCTGGCGTCGTCGCCTTCTTCCAACTCGGTCGGGCGGAGGACCCGCCATTCACCGTCAAGTCGATGATCTTTATCACGGCATGGCCCGGTGCGACGGCGCAGGAAATGCAGGACCAGGTCGCAGAGAAGCTGGAAAAGCGCATGCAGGAACTGCGCTACTACGACCGCACGGAAACCTACGCACGACCCGGCCTGGCGTTCACCACCGTCACGCTGCTCGACAGCACGCCGCCAAAGGAAGTGCCGGAGGAGTTCTACCAGGCCCGCAAGAAGCTCGGCGACGAGGCACGTTCCCTGCCGGCCGGCGTCATCGGCCCGCTCATCAACGACGAATATTCCGACGTGACCTTCGGCCTCTTCGCGCTGAAGGCCAAGGGCGAGCCGCAGCGGCTGCTGGTGCGCGAGGCGGAGGCCATCCGCCAGCGCCTGCTGCATGTGGCCGGCGTGAAGAAGGTCAACATCATCGGCGAACAGGCCGAGCGCATCTATGTGTCGTTCTCCCACGACCGGCTGGCCACGCTCGGCGTGACGCCGCAGGACATCTTCGCCGCGCTCAACAGCCAGAATGTGCTAACACCCGCCGGCTCCATCGACACCGACGGGCCGCAGGTGTTCGTTCGACTCGACGGGGCGTTCGACAAGCTGGAACGCATCCGCGACACCCCCGTGGTGGCGCACGGCCGCACGCTGAAACTGTCTGACATCGCCACCGTCGAACGCGGCTATCAGGACCCGGCCACCTTCGTGGTGCGCAACAAGGGCGAGCCGGCGCTGCTGCTCGGCATTGTGATGCGCGACGGGTGGAACGGCCTCGACCTCGGCAAATCGCTCGACGCGGAAGTAACGAAGGTCAACGCCGAGCTGCCGTTGGGGATGGAACTGAGCAAAGTCACCGACCAGGCCGTCAATATCAAGTCGGCCGTCGACGAGTTCATGATCAAGTTCTTCGCCGCGCTGGTCGTGGTGCTGGTGGTGAGCTTCATCAGCATGGGCTGGCGGGTGGGCATCGTGGTGGCGGCGGCCGTTCCGCTGACGCTGGCCGCCGTCTTCGTGGTCATGGCCGCGACCGGAAAGAACTTCGATCGCATCACGCTGGGCTCCCTGATACTGGCCCTCGGACTGTTGGTGGACGATGCCATCATCGCCATCGAAATGATGGTTGTGAAAATGGAGGAGGGGTATGGACGCATCGCGGCGTCGGCCTATGCCTTGAGCCATACGGCCGCGCCGATGCTGTCCGGCACGCTGGTCACTGCCGTGGGCTTCATGCCGAACGGCTTTGCGAAGTCGTCTGCAGGCGAGTACACCGGGAACCAGTTCTGGATCGTGGGGATTGCACTGATCGCGTCGTGGATCGTCGCGGTTGTTTTCACGCCCTATCTCGGCGTAAAGCTGCTGCCTGAGATGAAGAAGGTGGAAGGCGGCCATGGTGCCATCTATGCCACGCCAAACTACCAGCGCTTTCGTGGGCTGTTGGGGCGGGTGATCGGACGGAAATGGCTGGTGGCGGCAATCGTCGTCGGGCTGTTCGCCGCGAGCGTGGTCGGCATGGGTGCCGTTCGCCAGCAGTTCTTCCCAACCTCTGACCGTCCCGAGGTGCTGGTGGAGGTGCAGATGCCTTACGGCACGTCCATCGAACAAACCAGCGCCGCGACAGAGAAGGTGGAAGCGTGGCTCGGCAAACAGGCCGAAGCGAAGATCGTGACGTCTTATATCGGCCAGGGGGCTCCGCGCTTCTACCTGGCGATGTCGCCGGAACTACCCGACCCATCCTTCGCCAAGATCGTGGTGCGCACCGATAGCCAGGAGGAACGCGACGCGCTCAAGGGCCGGTTGCGCCAGGCCATCGCCGAAGGTCTTGCGCCGGGCGCACGAGTGCGCGTAACGCAATTGGTGTTCGGGCCCTACTCGCCCTTCCCGGTCGCGTTTCGTGTCATGGGCCCGGACCCCGACAAGCTGCGTGCCATCGCAAATCAGGTAGAAGGCGTGATGGACGCCAGTCCGCTGATGCGCACCGTCAATACCGACTGGGGCCCGCGTGTACCGGCGCTGCACTTCACGCTCCAGCAGGACCGGCTGCAGGCGGTCGGCCTGACCTCCCACGACGTGGCGCAGCAGCTTGAATTCCTGCTGACCGGCGTGCCGGTGACCGAGGTACGCGAGGACATCCGCTCGGTGCAGGTGGTGGCGCGCGCCGCGGGCGAAATCCGCCTCGACCCGGAGCGCATCGCAGGCTTTACGCTCATCAGCACCAATGGCGGGCGCATTCCCCTCTCGCAAGTTGGCAAGGTGGAAGTGCGTACGGAAGACCCCATCCTGCGCCGCCGCGACCGCACGCCGACCATCACCGTGCGGGGCGATATTGCCGACGGCCAGCAGCCGCCCGACGTATCGAAGGCCATTCTGGCGCAACTGCAGCCGGTCATCGACAAGCTACCCTCCGGCTACCGGATCGAGATGGCCGGTTCCATCGAAGAATCGGGCAAGGCGAACAAGGCGCTGGCACCGCTGTTCCCCATCATGCTGGCGATCACGCTGCTGATCATCATGTTCCAGGTGCGATCGATGGCGGGCATGGTCATGGTCATCCTGACGAGTCCGCTCGGCCTGATCGGCGTAGTCCCGACGCTATTGCTCTTCCATCAGCCGTTCGGCATCAATGCGCTCGTGGGGCTGGTGGCACTGTCTGGCATCCTCATGCGGAACACGCTGATCCTGATCGGGCAGATCCAGGGCAACCTGAAGGAAGGACTGTCGCCATACGACGCGGTGGTCGAGGCCACCGTGCAACGGGCCCGGCCGGTGCTGTTGACCGCGGCGGCAGCCGTCTTGGCCTTCATCCCCCTCACGCATTCGGTGTTCTGGGGCACGCTGGCCTATACGCTGATCGGAGGGACCCTCGCCGGCACGCTGCTGACACTGGTGTTCCTGCCGGCGATGTATGCGATCTGGTTCCGGATCCGTCCGCCGGCGCGCGTGGCGGCGCAGGAGACCCACGTGGGCGACATGGCGCAGGTGTCGTGAGTGTAGGCTTGCGACCTCCCGGCATGCAGGACGTCGAGGCTTGCATGCCCGACCGACTGGCATGCTGGGATGTCGGGTTTTCCCGGTTGACAGTGCCTGGCCGAAGCCATACATTGGCCAGGCAGATTCAGATACGAGACCATCTGTAGGATGGTCTCATAGCGTGTGCAGTTTGCTGCGGCCTCTTACAGAACTAAAAAAAGGAGACCGCAGTGCAAACCCCTGCCATCAAGATACGTGGCATCGACGATGTCATCGCCTTCATAGATTCCTGTCCTGGCATTCGCGGCCGCGCCGGCGTCATCTGGTGGCTGGCCCTCGGTGGACTGTTTCTCGACGCATTCTCCAATTCCGCACTTAGCGCCGGCCTCGGGCCCATGACGCGCAACCTGCAACTCGAACCGGCGCAGGTGGCGTTGCTGACGTCGTTCGCGTCGTGGGTCGCCATCGCCTTCAACCCGATCGGCGGCTGGATGGCCGATCGCTGGGGCCGTGTCAGGCCGCTGATCCTGGCCAAGGTGTTCGCCGTCACGGGCGCCCTGATCGTGGTCTTCGCTCCCGATTTCAACGCCATCCTGTTGGGTCGCTTCTTTGTCGGCGCCGCGTACGGTATCGACTTTGCGATTGCGATGGCGGTGCTGGCCGAGTTCACGCCGGTCAAGCTCAAGAGCCGCCTCAACACCTGGCAAGGCATGTGGTACACGGCCGTCTGCCTGAACCTGCTTCTCGCGCTGCTGTTCTATTCGTGGAATGTCGGCGATACGATCTGGCGCTACTCCGTGGCGGCCACCGCCGTGTTTGGCGTCGGCATCCTGCTGCTGCAGGCGCTGTTCCTGGTGGAAAGCCCCACGTGGCTGGCGCGCAAGGAACGCCTGGAGGCCGCCGCACAAGCCATGACGCGCATCTACGGCCGCCCGTTCGAAGCCGCGCCGCCAGCCGAGCGCATTCCCGTCACCAACCTGGCCCGGCGTGGCCTGGCCAACGTACTGCTGATCTTCCGTGGCATCTACCTGCCGCGCACGATCCTGGCGGCCACGGTGCAGATAGGCCAGTCGATCCAGTACTTCGGCATCGGCTGGTACCTGCCCCTGATCAGTGCCGCACTGTTCGGCAAGGACTTTGTCTACGCCACGATTGGCGCGCTGGTATTCAACGTCTGCGGCATCTTCGGCGGCTTCC
Source organism: uncultured Cupriavidus sp. (assembly GCA_963543405.1). Taxonomy (GTDB): domain Bacteria; phylum Pseudomonadota; class Gammaproteobacteria; order Burkholderiales; family Burkholderiaceae; genus Cupriavidus. Next base: position 74,033 of record CAUUBQ010000037.1, on the reverse strand, counting down.
TGTCGCCACTCATCGGACGCAAGCTCGGCCTGCGCCGGGCATCGGCGTTCGGCTTCGCGGCCGTGTTCCTTATGCTGCTGACCTTGGGCCTGTTCAACGGCAAGATGCCGACGTGGGTGGCCGTGGTCGTGCCGTCGCTGTTCATCCTGTTCCACTCGGGCGGCCCGGGCGCCAACGGCAAGAGCCTGTCGTCGCTGTCGTTCCGCAGTGAACTGCGCGCCGGCGCCAATGGCGTGATCGGCGCGCTGGGCGCGATCGGCGCCGCGCTGGGCCTGCTGGTCTTTCCGCTGTTCCGTGCCCGCTATGGGCTCGAAACCACCTTCCTGATCCTTTCCGTCGTGCCGTTGGTGGCCAGCATCATCTGCTTCATGATCCTCTGGGACCCCACGCGCACGGCCGTTCATCCCGACAACGAAGCTGATGCGCCGCAGTTCCGTGGCGACGCGCGCGACAGCGCCGGCTTCATGCACCCCGCCACCGAGAAGTAATCCATGCAAAACAGGAACGTCATCCTCGCCATCGACGAGGGCACGTCCGGCACACGGGCCGCGGTCGTGGCCGCCGATGGTCATGTGTCCTGCCTGGCCTATACCACGCTGCAGGTCGACTCGCCGCGCCCCGGCGTAGTCGAGCAGGACGCCAACGTGCTGCTGGAAAAGACCCTCGACGTCTGCCGCGACACGCTGGCGCAGGCGGCCATGCAGGGCCTGCGCGTTGTCGCGTTGGCCGTGGCCACGCAGCGCGCGACCGGCGTGCTGTGGGACACGCAAACCGGACATGCACTGGTGCCGGCCATGGTCTGGCAGGACACCCGCTATGCCCACGATCTGGATCAGCTTGCCCCCACCTGGGACCCGCGCCTGCGCACCCGCGTGGGCCGGCCCGCTGGCGTGCGCTCGCCCTATCTGTGGGCGGCCCGGCACCTGCGCGACACACCGGCCGTTGCCGAGGCCTGGCGCGCGCGCCGGCTGGCCTTCGGTACCGTCGATAGCTGGCTGCTCTGGCACCTGTCCACGCAGCGAGCGTGCGTGACCACGCCGACCAACGCCACATCGTGCAGTGCCTATGTGCTGGGCGAACACCGCTACCTGACGGAATGGATCGAAGCGCTCGACTTTCCGCCGGAGCTGCTGCCCGAGCTGCGCCAGGATGCCGATGACTTCGGTCGCACGCGCGCCGACCTGCTCGGCATCGACGTGCCGATCCTGGCCTGTGCCGGCGACCAGCTCGCCGGTGCCATCGGCCTGGGCTGCCTCGATGCCGGCCAGTCGATGTGCCTGCACGGCACCGGCAGCTTCGTTGACCTCGTGCTCGGGCCAAACCTGCCTGCCCGCAGCGGCCAATCGGACAGCACGCTGACCATGACGGCGCGGCGCTGCAAGGACGTCTCGCATTTTTCGGTCGAGACGTTCGTCGCCACCACGGGATCGGCACTGAACTGGGTCTGCGACAAGCTGCACTGGTTTGACAATGCGAAGCAGATCAGCACGCTGGCCGCCACCGTGCCATCGTCGCGTGGCGTCACCTTTATTCCGGCGCTGACCGGCCTGCGCGTGCCGCAGATGCAGCCCGAGGCGCGTGCCGCGCTGAACGGTGTGTCGATGGCCACCACGCAGGCCGAGATTGCACACGCCATCCTCGAAGGCATCGCCCACTCGGTGGCCTCGTGCATCGACGCCAACCGCGATATTGCCGGCATTCCAGTGACCGAGCTGGTGGTGGGCGGCGGGTTGTCGGGCAGCGACACGCTGCTGCAGATGCAGGCCGACCTGACCGGCCTGCCGATCCATCGCATGCAGGAAACGGACCGCGCCAGCCTGCGCGGCATTGCGTGGCTGGCCGGGGCATCCGGTCTGCTATGGGATTCGCTCGACCAGGCGCGCACCACGACCGAACCGGACGCAGTATTCGTGCCGCGCGTCGGTGCCGACGAACGCGCCGAACGGCGTGCCCTGTGGCATGCCCGCGTGGCTTCGGAACTCAACCATGTGCAGGCGTTTGCCACGCACTGACCCGTCAGGAGAAGCAAGCAACATGATGGTTCTGCCATTCCGCGGTGCCAACCGCGAACGTGCCGCCATGACCCGCACCGATCCGCTTCGGCTGGTGCGTACCGAACAACTGGACCGCCTGGCGTCCGATACCTTCGACATCCTGATTGTCGGCGGTGGCGTCACGGGCGCCTACGCGGCGCTGGACGCCGCCCTGCGCGGCTATCGCGTGGCCCTGGTCGAGAAGAGCGATTTCGCGTCGGGTACCTCCTCGAAGTCGTCGAAGATGGTCCATGGCGGCCTGCGTTATATCGAACAGGGCAACCTGGGCCTGGTACGCCATTCGCTGCTGGAGCGCCAGCGGCTGCGGCGCAACGCCCGGCACCTGGTGCAGCGCCTGCCCTTCCTGTTTCCTGTCATGGAACGCGACGGCGTATTCGACCAGCGCCTGGCCAAGGCCTTCGAAGGCCTGCTGTGGACGTATGACCTTGCCGGCGGCTGGCGCGAGGGCATCCTGCACCAGAAGCTCACCAAGGCCGAGGTGCTGTCGCACTGCCCCACGTTCAACGAGGAACACCTGAAGGGCGGCTTCCTGTACTTCGACGCGCGCGTGGACGATGCGCGGCTGACGTTGAACATCGCCCGCACGGCAGCGTTTCACGGTGCGGCCGTGGTCAACCACGCCCGCGTGGCCGAGATCACACGCAACGCGCAGGGCAAGGTCGACGGGGCCATCGTGGAAGCCGATGGCCGCGAGATCCGCGTTCGGGCAGGTGTGGTCGTCATGGCCACCGGCGTCTGGCTGCGCGACTGGACCGGACGCAAGAAAGGCGAAGACAAGACACTGCATGTCCGACCGGCCAAGGGCGTGCATGTGGCCATTCCCTGGCTCAAGATCCGCAACGACTGCACCGTAACGATTCCGGTACCCGGCCGCAGCCGCCGCGCCACCATCACGCGCTGGGGCAACGTCTCGTACCTGGGCACCACCGACGAGGATTACGACGGCGACCTGGACAACGTGATGTGCACGCGTCAAGAGCTGGACTTCCTGCTTGAAGGCGCACGGTCGGCGCTCAAGACCGACCTGCAGCCCGAAGACGTGGTGGGCAGCATCGCCGGCTGCCGGCCGCTGGTGGCCCCGCCCGGCGGCAAGACGCTGGAGATCAAGCGCAACCACGAGATCCACGTGGCGGGCGATGGCCTGGTCACGATTGTCGGCGGCAAGCTGACCACGTCGCGCCATATGGCCGAACAGACCATCGACGCAGCGCAGCGGGTGATCGGCAAGCGCGCGAAATGCCGCACAAAGTCGGCCTACCTGCTGGGTGCGGCAGGCTACGACCCGCAGGCCATCGTCGCATCGGGCGGCATGTCGGCGCATCTTGGCGAACGCTATGGCACCGAGGCGCGTTTCGTCAGCGACATCCTGCAGGCCAATCCCGCACTGGCGCGGCCCATCGTCGACGGCCTGCCGCACACCGAAGCCGAAATCGTCTACGCCGTACGGCACGAGCTGGCCGGCACGGTCGACGACATCCTTTCACGCCGCATCCGCGCCCGCCTGATGGCACGCGATGCATCCGCACAGGCCGCGCCGCGCGTGGCCCAGATCCTCCAGGCCGAGCTCGGGTTGTCCGCGCAGGCCGCCGCGCAGCAGGTCAGCGAATATCTGGCCGCTGTCGCCCTCGAAAAATCCGTCCTTATGGGAGAAGCAGCATGATCAGCAAGGAAGCCATCAAGCGCGGTTACAACCGCGGCAACTATCTCGTGGGCCAGCACACGCCGCCCCACTTCGCGGCCAGCATCGCCGAAACGCCTGACACGGCGGGCTTGCAGCGCGATGCCGTGGCCATTGACGCCGCCACCATCGACGCCTTGCGCCATGCCGCCGACGAAGTGCTGACGGCCACCGGCGACGTCGTGAAATGGACGCGCGACTGGTGGGCCGGATCGATGATGACCGAAACCGGCGGCCGCCCGGCCACGCCGCGCGGCGTGATCGTACGCGCATCGACGGTGGAGCAGATCCAGGCCGTGATGCGCATCGCCCATGCCGGCGCGATTCCAGTGACCGTATCCGCGGGCCGCAGCAACGTAACCGGCGCGGCCCTGCCGGTGCGCGGCGGCATCGTACTCGACGTCTGCGAGCTGAACCGCTTCCTTGCCTTCGACAAGGAAAGCCAGATCGTCGAAGTGGAAGCGGGCATGTTCGGCGATGTCTTCGAGCAGATCATCCAGCACGAACACGGCATGACGATGGGCCACTGGCCGTCGTCGTACGCCATCAGCACGGTGGGCGGCTGGGTAGCCTGCCGGGGCGCGGGCCAGTTGTCCACGCGCTACGGCAAGATCGAGGACATGACGGTCGGCATGGATGTGGTGCTGGCAGATGGCAGCCTGGTCACGGTGGGCGGCTATCCGCGCGCGGCACTGGGACCGGACCTGATGCAGATGTTCATCGGCTCGGAAGGCACGCTCGGCGTGATCGTGCGCGTTCGCCTGAAGCTGCACCGCCTGCCCGACTATGGCCGCGCCATCGCCTATGGCTTCAAGACCTTCGCCATTGGCCTCGAAGCGTGCCGCCAGATCATGCAGCGCGGCGCCAACCCGGCCGCGCTGCGCCTGTACGACGAGCTGGAAAGCGGCGTGCAGTTCGGCCTGCCTGAGACCAACGTGCTGCTGGTGGCCGACGAAGGGGCGCAAGAGATGGTCGAGGCCGTGATGGCCATCAGCGAACGGACCTGCGCGGAGCTGGGCGACAAGCTCGACGGCGATGCAATCTTCGAACGCTGGCTCGACACGCGCTACCTGACCGGCAAGAGCGCCGAAGGCTTCAAGCGCAGCCCCGGCTTCGTGGCCGATACGTTGGAAATGGCCGGGCCGTGGGGCGACCTGGCTGCGATCTATACCGACGTGGTGGCGGCGATCAACGCCGTGCCGGGCACGCTGGCCGGATCGGCACACCAGTCGCACGCCTATGTCGACGGCGCCTGCCTGTACTTCTCACTGCGCGGGGACGTGGCCGTGGAAGACCGCCAGCGCTGGTATCGCGCCGCCTGGGATGCCGCCAACGCGGTGCTGATCCAATACAATGCTGCGCTGAGCCACCATCATGGCATCGGCCTGCTGCGTGCGCCATACATGGCACCGTCGCTCGACACGGCATTTCCGGTGCTGGTGGCGGTCAAGCGGGCGCTCGATCCGCAGAACATCCTCAATCCGGGCAAGCTCGGCCTTTCGGACGCGCTGACCCACGAAGCCACGAAGTAAGCCCTATGGACAGGTCTCTCGGCGCCCGCCTGACACGACACCCGGTGATCGCCACGCTCTATGGCGTGGAACAGGTCGAAGCCATTATCGACAGCGAGGCGGAAGTCTCGATCGTGGCCAACGTGGAGCTGCGCCGCCTGCAGCCCGTGATTGCCATGCTGACGAAAGCCGGCAAGTATGTGATCGTCAATATCGACAGTTGCGAAGGGCTGTCGCAGGACAAGGGCGGCGTCGAGTACCTGGCCGATATCGGCGTGACCAGCCTGGTATCGACGCGCGTGGCCACCATCCAGCGCGCGAACCGCGCTGGCATGGTGACCATGCAGAAGGTCTTCGTGACCGATCGCTCCACCTGGCCACGCAGCGTCAAGGCGTTGGAACAAAGCGATCCGAACCTGGTGCAACTGATGCCGGCGCCCATGCTGTCACACCTGCCCGAGGCCGACCGCAAGGCACTGCCGCCCATCGTCACGTCGGGTTTCGTCTGCAACCAGGACGATATTCGCAGCGCCATCGCGCATGGCGCGGTGGCCATCTCCACCAGCGACCGCAAGCTCTGGAACCTGGAAGCGAAGGTGCTGAAGGCCTAGCTAGCGCTTGCCACGCGTCGCGAGCCAGCAAAGAATCGAACCCGCAACTACCATCGCCGCGCCCTTCCAGAACGCCAGGGACAACGGCGCATGCAGCAGCGCTGCGGCCAGGGCAGCCGAGACCACTGGAATGAAGTACGAGGCACCGGCGAGCACCGTCACGTTGCCGTGCAGGATGCCCACGTTCCACGCCGCATAGCCGAAGCCCATCGCGCAGGCAGCCAAGGCCAGGTAGATCACGCCAGTCATGCTGAATGCGATGGCCTCGCTGCCCGTGAACAGGTACTTGGCCCATAACGCGAGCGCGGTCAGGATGAAGAACAGCGTGACGGCGTTCTTGCCCTGGGCGATCCGCGCTGTCACCGTGCAGTAGGCCGCCCAGATGATTGCACCCGCAAAGGCCAGGCCATAGCTGAGCGGGTTGTCGCGCACATTCGCCGCCATGCCCTTCAGGTCGAGCCCTTGATCGCCGCCCAGTACCGTACAGATACCCAGAATGGCCACCAGGGCACCAGGCACGATCAGCCAGTTGGCCCGCTGACGGTTGAACAGGATGGCGGCCAGCATCGTAAACGTTGGCCATAGGTAGTTGACCATGCCGACTTCGATGGCCTGCCGGCCGCTGTTGGCGTAGCCGATCGACAGCGACAGGCACAGTTCGTACGATACAAACAGCAGGCTGCCCCAGATGCGATAAGACGCCGGCAGCGCCTTTAACCGCACAGGCCCCACCGAGATCCAGAGCAGGACCGAGGCGACCGAGTACATCAGGGCCGCCCCGCCTGTGGCGCCGAAGCTTTCGCTGACGCCGCGGATCAGGCCGATAATCGAACTCCAGAGGAGCACCGCCACAAGCCCGATCAGCGTTGCCTGTTTTCCTTGCATGACTGCCATTTGGGTGGAACTACCGATAAGAACGAGACGGGCCGTACTTTACTCGCTCGGGGCTCGCACATCGATCCTTATCGTCTTTGCTCCCAGCTCACTTCAACAGCAGGTCCGGCAACCACAGCGAGAATGCCGGCACATAGGTCACCAGCAGCAACGCCGCGAGCAGCGCGCCATAGAACGGCCAGATGGTCTTCATGACCTGCCCCACCGACACGCCGCCGATGGCGCAACCAACGAACTGCGTGGTACCTACGGGCGGCGTATTCAAACCCAGTGCGCAGTTGATGATCATCAGCATGCCGAACTGCACCGGGCTCATGCCGTAGTGCATGCAGATCGGCAGGAAGATCGGCGTGCAGATCAGGATGGTCGCCGCCATGTCCAGGAACGTGCCCAGAACGAATAGCAGCAGGTTCACCATCAGGAAGATCATCCACGGACTGGTCGATACCGAACCCAGGAACTGGCCAGTCAGTTCGGCCACGCCGTACAGGCTGATCATGTAGCCGAAGGTCGCCGAGATGCCGATCAGCAGCAGCACCACGCCGGTGGTCTTCACCGCCTTGGCCGCGGCCTTGATGAACTGTTCCCTGGTCAGTGAGCGATAGAGGAACACCGTCAGCGTCAGCGCATACAGCACCGCCACCGCAGCCGATTCGGTAGCGGTGAACACACCCGACAGAATGCCGGCGAGGATCAATACCACTACGAACAGACCCGGCAGTGCCGCAGCCAGCGAATGCCCAACGATTTCCCAACCGGGGAATTTGCCAGCCGGATACCCACGGCTGCGTGCCACGAAGTACGCGGCAGCCAGGTTGCAGATGGTCAGGATCAGCGCCGGCAGCACACCGGCCAGGATCAGCGCGGCAATCGATACCTTTCCACCGGCGGCCAGCGTAAAGATGATCATGTTATGGCTGGTCGGCATCAGCGCGCCCACCAGTGCTGCATGCGTGGTCACGTTGACCGCGTAGTCTGCGTGATAGCCCTCGCGCTTCATCATCGGGATCATCACCGCGCCCATCGCCGATACGTCGGCCACCGGCGAGCCCGACACGCCACCGAACAGCGTACACGCCACCACGTTGGACATGCCCAGGCCGCCGCGCACATGCCCGGCCATTGATTTCGCGAAGTTGACGATGCGCTCGGCGATGCCACCGTACAGCATCAGTTCGCCCGCAAAGATGAAGAACGGGATGGCCAGGAACGAGAACGCGTTCATGCCCGAGGTCATCTGCTGGAACACCACGGCCAGCGGCAGGCCTTCGTAGAGGATGGTAGCCACGGCTGACAGGCCAATTGCAAACGCGACGGGTACCCCGAGGATCAGGAACCCGAAGAAGCAGACGGTAAGAATGATCAGTGCCATGCCGGCTCCACTTCCGTGCCTTTCAGCACTGCAATGATGTGTTCAATAGAAAACAGCACGATAAGCACGCCCGCGATAACCGGCGGCAGGTAGCGCCAGCCTTCCGAGATACCGAGCGTGGGTAGCTTGTAATCAGCGACGGACAGCGCCAGGAATGCGCAGTTGTAGGCCATCACCGCGCCGAACGCGCCCACCAGTGCATGAATCAGGATTTCGAGCTTGGTGCGCAGCCGCTCTGGCAGCAGGATCAGCAACGACTCCAGGCCAATATGCCCAGAGTCGCGCACGCCCACAGCGGTGCCGAACATGGTCACGTACAAGACCAACAGCATGGCGACAGATTCCGCCCAGGTCGGCGTGTCATTGAGCACATAGCGGCCAAAAACCTGGTAAAGCACCGCGATGACGAGCAGCACCAGCCCAAAGATTCCAAGCCCGAGACAACCACGGGCCAGGCTGGCACAGAAGCGCGTGTAGAGACTGGCATGCACGGCAGGCACCTCGACGGCGTCACCGCGCACACCCTTCGCCGGGTGGACCGGCGTTGGGGATGGCGAAAGCATAATGAATTCCCTCGTTACGACCGAACGGCTTACTTCGTTTCCTGCGTACGGCGTACGAGGTCTTTCATTTGCGCGCTGGTGATGAAGCGGTCGTACACGGGCCGCATCGCAGCCTGGAACGATGCCTTGTCGACCTGGATTACCTGCACACCCGCAGCTTCCACGATCTTGCGCGACTTCTGCTCCCGTTCATCCCACAGCTTGCGCATGTAGGGCACCGAGTCTTTTGCAGCCTGGCGAATCATGGCCTGGTCGTCTTTCGAGAGGCGGTCCCAGGCGACCTTCGAGAACATCAGGATTTCGGGAGCCATCGAATGCTCAGTCAGCGAGTAGTACTTGGCCACCTCGAACTGGCGCGAGCTTTCGTAGCTGGGCCAGTTGTTTTCGGCACCATCAACGAGGCCAGTCTTCAGGCCGGTATAGACCTCGCCCCAAGGCATCGGGGTGGCGTTCGCGTGCATGGTTTCGAGCAGCGATACCCACAGGTCTGACTGCTGCACACGGATCTTCATGCCCTTGACGTCGGCCAGCGACCGGACCGGTCGTTTCGTGGTGTACATCGAGCGCGAACCGCTGTCGTACCAGGCCAGGCCGATAAAGCCGCTCTTCTCACACGACTTCAGGATGTCGTCGCCCACCTGCCCATCCAGCACGTGGCGCATATGTTCGGTGGAGCGGAACAGGAACGGCATCGTAGGCACGATGGTCGCCTCGCAGATGTTGTTCATCGCGGCCGAGTTCACTCGCACCATCGACAGTGCGCCGATCTTGGTCTGCTCGATCGCATCCTTTTCGCTGCCGAGCGCTCCTTGCGAGAACACCTTGATGGACATCTTTCCGTTTGAGCGTTGCTTGAGCAGATCGCTCATATGGCGCACGGCCTGAACCGTCGGATAGTCGTCGGGCTGGCCGTCGGAAGAACGGAACTCCACGGCCTGGGCTACGCCCGGCAGCGCCAGTGCCGTTGTGAGGGCCGCCAACAGCGTGGCCATACGGGTACGGGTATGGGTACGGGTAAAACGATGCACAAACATGTTATTGCCTCCAGATCTAATAAGTATTCTGCGTAGCGGGCGCAGTCATTCCGCAAACACGGGCTCCTCTGTCCCGCGCACGCCAGGGCGCAATGCGACCACTGCGCCCGACATGGGGTCGCTGTCGTCAGTGAAGATCGACGTCACGAACAGCGTGTCCAGTGCGCTGCCTCCGAATGCGCACATCGCCGGCTTGGCGAAGGGCACGGCCAGGCTGCGGTCAAGACGTCCATCCGGCGTGAACCGGTGTACCAACCCCGCATCGTTGCCGCAAATCCAGTAGCAGCCGTCTTCGTCGACGGCAGCGCCGTCGGGCCGGCCCGGATGGGCTTTCATGTCGATGAACAGGCGCGCGTTGGACGGCGTACCGGTGTCGGTGTCATAGTCGTACGCCCAGACTGCCTGGCGGGACGGATGCGAGTCGGAGAGATACATCGTCCGGCCATCAGGGCTGAATGCCATGCCGTTCGGCGTGATCATCTCCTCGCGCAGCACGTCGAACGTGCCACGACGTGCGTCGTACCGATAAAGCTTGCCGTCGGTCGCAGCCAGCGACATGTCCATCACCATCGTCCCGGCCCAGAAGCGCCCCTGGCGATCGCAGCGGCCGTCATTGAAGCGCATGCCATCGCGACTATGCTGCACGTGCGCAACGTGATGAGGCAGCGTGGCCGCGCTGCCCGGTTGCAACCTGCCGATGCGGAACAGGCCGCTTTCCATGGCCAGCAACCAGCCGCCGTTGGCGGTCATGGCCATGCACCCCGCCATCTGCGGGATGGTCCAGTGATCTGTCGCGCCATTCGATGGATCGAAGCGCCACAGGGTGCGGTTCGGAATGTCGGTCCAGTACAGCGCCGCTTCACCGGCATGCCAGACCGGACTTTCGCCGACACCGCAGCGAACCTCTCCTACCCGTTCGCAGGTCTCGATCATGGTCTTCTCTCCCTTGCAAATCATCCTTGTGCCTCGGACCGCGGCGCGACGGCGTACCGCCGCGCCTCACTGCTAGCTACTAGCGGCTGAATGAACCCGCAACCTGGAGGTTGCCGGAAGAGTTGCCAACGTAGGCAGTGAAGTTTCCGCTCGGAATCACAAAGGACTGTGCGGTCTTGTCCCAAACGCTGAGTGGATGGCTGCTGCCCGCAGGGTCGATCGTGACGGTCACGTTCTGTGCGGCGCCAGGAGCCAGGTCCACCTTCTGGAAGCCAACCAGGCGCTTCGGCGGTTGGCCGGCAACCGGCACTGACAAGTAGACCTGGACCACCTCGGAACCGCGCATGCTGCCGGTGTTCTTCACATTGACGGAAACCGAGTACTTCGCGCCGGCCGACGACACGTTTGGCGACGTCAACGCGAATGTGGTGTACGACAGGCCGTGACCGAACGGGAAGGCCGGTGCAACGCTGTTCGCGTCGTACCACCGGTACCCGATGTTCAGCCCTTCCGAGTAGGTCACCGTCGGAACACCATTGTTCATCACGCCCGGGAACTGGCTCGCCGTGATGCTGTCCATGAAGCTCTGACCCTTGAGAGGGAACGTGACAGGCAGCTTGCCGGACGGATTCGTCACGCCGAACAGCGCCTCGGCAACGATGTCGCCGTCCTCCTGCCCAGGGAACCAGGCTTCGAGGATTGCCGGGCCCGACGCGCCAACCCAGAGCGGGTCCAGCGGTACGCTGGCGTTGTCCTTGAGCACCAGCGCCGTCTTGGCAGCCATCGCCTTGGGGGTGGTGGAAGCGGTCGCCAGCAGATCAGTGATCATCGCCGCCGTATTGCTGTTCCCAGCCTGGTTGGCTGCAGCCGTGGAGAGTGTGTTCGGCTTGGCGACGTACCAGTCAAGATCATTGCCCAGCTTGGCCAAGGTCGTCCCCGTCGAATCGGCATACGAAGCGCGGTCGGCACCCTCTTCGGCAATGGTGCCTGCCATCACCACAACCGCATCCGCGGCAGCGGCTGCGCTCAACGCAGACGCGTAGGTGGTTGCGGTACCGTCAATCGTGGCGGTCTGGTTCGCATCATCGATAAGAACCAGCTTGACCGTGGCGCCGGAATTGCCCAGCGTCTTGAGGACATTCTTAATGCCGTCCACCGGCGCCACCGTGTAGTTCGGCACCACATCCGAACTTCCGCCACCGCCGCCCATGGGCTTGCCAACCATCACGCCACCCGCCACCGCTTGCTGCGCATAGACCTGCGTTGCCTTGCCGACGAGCACCACGTTGGCAACCGATGCTGCGAACGGCAGGGTCTGGTTGTTGTTCTGCAGAAGCACGGTGGAGCGCGCACCAATCGACTTTGCCTTGGCACCGCCAGCCGCATAGTCGATTGGCGTTTGAACAAGCTTCCGGTCAAAGATGCCCAGGCGGAACATCTGTGCGTAGCGACGCTTCAGTGCGGTATCGATGTCCGATGTCTTGATGGAGCCGGCCGCCAGGGCCGCGTCCAGCAAGGCGGGAGACCACTGGGCCGGCGTCGGCATCAGGTGATCCAGTCCGGCGAGCAACGGGGGCACGGTCGACTTCACTGCAAAGAAGTCGGACTGGACATAGCCCTTGAAGCCCCACTGTCCGCGCAGGATATCCGTCAGCAGGTGCTTGTTCTCGCAAGCCTGGGCGCCATTGAGCGAGTTGTATGAGCACATGACGGACGCCACGTTGCCGTCCTTGACCGCCATTTCAAACGGCAACAGATAGAGCTCGTGCAGCACCTGGTCGTCAACCACGGTGTTCATGCTCATCCGGTTGGTTTCCTGCTCGTTGGCCGCGAAGTGCTTGGCCATGGCAATCAGGCCACGACCCTGCACGGCATTGATTTCCGCCACGGCCATCACGCCGGTCAGGTATGGATCCTCGCCAAAATATTCAAAGTTGCGGCCGAGGCCCGGTGTACGCGCGAGGTTCACACCGGGGGCTTCGAAGACGTGCAAGGCGAGGTTATTGCCTTCCGTGCCGATAACATCGCCGAAATCGGTTGCCACTTGCGGATCGAACGATGCCGCCATGGCAATTGCCGACGGCAGCGCAGTGGCCTTGGCCGACGACGAGTGAGTGTATGCGGCCGTGGCATTGGCGGTATTGTTTGCCAACGATGCGTCCACGCAGTCGTTCTGCCCGATGCCAACGGGCCCGTTGGTCACCCGAAGCGTGGGAATGGCCAGCGCCGGAATACCGCTGACATGGCGGGCGCCGTAGCAGTTCGGCAGCTCGGGCACGATGCCAGGCGTATTGCCGACCAGTTGCTGTTCCTTCTGCTGCAGCGTCATCGCCGACACCAGCAATTGCGCGCGCTGTTCAGGCGGGAGCGACTTGTCCATCCAGGGAAGCGACGACGGTGTGACTGTGCCGGGTTGCGCGCCACTTCCCGACGCGTTGTCGTCTCCCCCACCGCAACCGGCAATCAGCGCGGCAAGCGCCGCGGATGCGATGGCGGCATATTTGAGGCCCTTGGTGTTCAAGCGTCCCTTCATTGTTTGTCTCCTGTCCCAGGTATAGTTTTTTGTGGTCGCGCGGAGGGTCCCGCGCGACCATGCACAGCAACTACTCTTGTCCTGCAGTGATGCGCGGTATCGTCAGAACTTGTGTCGCAGACCGGCCATCACGCCCACGCGGCTGCCGTGGCCGTAGAACGGGGTCTGGAATGTCGATTGCGCACCCAGCGTGCGCCAGGCATCGGTCAGCGTCGTGTAGTCGGCTTCGAGATAAACGTCGGTCCGCTTGCTGAATGCATAGTCGAGCATCAGGGCGCCGGTGAAGCGATTGCCCGAGTCATTGCCATGCTTCAGGTGGTCGTAGGTGCCCATCGCGATCATCGACCATGCCTGGTTGAACGCGTACTTTGCGCCGAGGTAGCCGGCCTGGTTCTTGTAGCCCGCGTTGTCGACGTTGCTGTTCGTGTAGCCGAGGTAGATCGTTGCAGGACCAGCGGTGTACGTGCCACCAAGTGTCCAGACCTTTTGATCGCTGTTCGGGACAGTCACACCGTAGTAGCTCGTGGTGTCCTTCATGATCTGGTAACCACCCGCCACCATGAACGGCCCTGCCGCATAGGTCAGGCTGCCACCGGTTGAAGACGATCGGGCAACGCTGCCCGGTTGCTCGCCGAACGCGTGCTGTGCGGCAACGGTGAAGCCGCCGAACTTGCCGGCGTACTTGATCATATTGTCCTGACGCACGCCACCCGTGTAGTTGCCACCCTGGAAGCCCACGATGGACAAGTTGGCCAGCGCCATCGCGTCATAGCTGGCGATGACTTCGTGAATGACCGTGAACTGCCGGCCCAGCGTGACGGTGCCGAAGTCGCCTTGCAGCCCGACATACGCCTTGCGTCCGAACAGGCGGTTGCCTTGCAGGCTCTGTCCGGCATCAGGCGAGAAGCCCGATTCGAGTACGAACAACGCCTGGTAGCCGCGGCCCAAGTCCTCTACGCCATACATGCCCCAACGGCTGCCGGTCAGCACGCCGTCAGTCATCTGCAACTTGCCGTTGCCGGCTGCGCTTTCATTGGTGGTGTAGCGGATCGTGGTGTCGACAATGCCGTAGAGCGTGACATTCGACTGCGCGTGGGCAGGTAACGCTGCACCGGCGGCTGCGATGGCAACAGCGGTGACAACGGGCGCAATGGCTCGCTTCATTTTTGTGGTCTCCGTCCTGAAGTGTTGTAAGTCTTGTTATGGGTTTTGCTGACTAACTACTTATGCGCGCGGGCTCGTGGGCAATGTGTAGTCCTCGATGACAAACGCTCCGCCTTGAAACAGTGATGCGGTCGGGTCAGCGTGCGGGGGAATGTGTTCGACCTGGGGCGCCCATGCTTCTGCATTCAGCGCGGGCAGGTACCCGATCGCGTTCTCTTCGGCGATGTCGTAGAACGCGCGCGTGTTGTTCGAGATGCCCCAGACCTCAGCGTAACCGGTGGAAGGCGCATCGATGGCGCGGCAGATGAGCTGGACCAGGTCCGCCTCGCCCAACCACGTGCTTAGCTGCCGCCGGTTGGTGGGTGGCTCGTCGGAGCCGCTGCCGATGCGCACGCAAACAGATTCGATGCCGTGCTTGTCCCAGTACATCCGGGCCATGCCTTCGCCCCACATCTTCGACAGGCCATAGAAGCCATCCGGCCGGTAGGCAGCATTGCCGCGCAGCTTGGTGTCGACCGAATGCATGCCGAAGGCGTGATTGGAGCTGGCGAAGATCACGCGCTTGACGCCATGGCGACGCGCGCCGTCATAGACTTCACGCAGCGCAATCAGGTTGTTTTCGATGATCTCCTGCAGCGGACGCTCAACGCTTGTGCCAGCCATATGGACCAGCACGTCCATACCCTTGAGCAACTGGTCCACGACCTCCGGATTGCGAAGATCACCATGGGTGAGATCTTCACCGGGATAGCCAGGAACCAGCGGCGACTTTCCTCCGGCCGACCGCAGGTGGTAGCCCTGCTCCGGCAGGCGCTTGCGCAAGATCTTCCCGAGATTCCCCGCAGCACCACTCAACGCAACTCTTTTTTCACTCATCATCAATGTGCTCATGAAGGCGGCATGTCCAACCAGCCAAGAGGGTCTGGCCGCACTACCTGTAAGGCCGTGACTGATTGTGGATGAGCGATTTCTGGCGGGCCAATGCTATATTTGGAAGAGGTCTTACCGAAACGGAAAGAGGAAGCACTGAATGGATCTAAGACAACTGACCTCGTTCATAGCAGTTGCTGAAGAGGGTCAATTGAGCAAGGCGGCCGCCCGCCTGTGCCTGTCTCAGCCGCCCGTCAGTCGACATATCCAGGCTTTGGAAGGGGACCTGGGCGTGCGATTGTTTGATCGCACCGCTGCAGGGATGGAACTCACCCAGGCAGGGAAAACCCTGCTTGGCGATGCCCGCAATATCGAGACGCTTATCCGCGAGGCCGCGGCGAAGGTCCAGAGAGCCAGCAAAGGTGAACTGGGTCGCCTCTCGGTAGGCGTCTATGGGTCGGCCATCTTCGGCGTGGTCCCACAGATCCTCAAGGACTTCAACGCGCTGTACCCGGACGTCGAGACCGTTACGCACTACGCGCAAACACCGGCACAGGTCCAGGCGCTACGACTTGGCCAGGTCCAGATCGTGTTCGAGCGGCTTATGCCAGCCGAGAGCGATATCAATGTCGAGCTCGTTTGCAAGGAAGAACTACTCGTCGCCATCAACGAGTCGCATCCTCTAGCCGGTGCGGACAGGGTCAGGATCGAGGATCTACGCAGCGAGACCTTTATCTTCGGTTCCGACCTCACGGCGGCATCCCAGGTTATCGAGCTGTGCAAGCGGGCGGGTTTCACACCGAATGTCGCGTCATCAAGCAGCAATGTGGTTACCGCGACGTTGCTCGCCGCGACGGGAGCCGGGGTTACGCTGGTGCCGGAATCGATGGTCAACGTCCGCTTTCCTGGCGTGAGATATCTTCGACTGGACAGCCCCGAACGCCAGTCGATGGACTTGTACTGCTTCTATCTCAACAAAGAGCTCGAGCCCGTTGTCTCGAACATGCTGGAAGTCTCGCGAACGTTTGCCGAGAAGCACAGGAACTCGGGGGGCTGACCTTTTGCGCGCGGCGTTGCTGAATTTTTCGCCAGTCGCCCGCCAATCGCCCAATACGCGAGATAATGGGGCGCTATTTGATCGACTTGAGAGGCAAGGAAGGGATGGGCAAGCAAGGCTTTACTACCAGCATCGTCCACGGCGACAGGATCTCGGGCACTGAGCACGGCGGCGTGCGGCAGCCCATCCATACGTCCGTGCAATATGGCTTCGAGCGCGTCGAAGACTTGATCGGCGTGTTCCAGGGCACCAAGAAAGGCGGCTTCAACTACGCGCGCCAAGGCACCCCGACTACCGCGGCGCTGGAACGCAAGATCACAAGCCTGGAAGAAGGCGTCGGCACGGTCTGCTTCAGCACCGGCATGGCCGCGATCACGGCCACCTTCCTCACGCTCCTGCGCGCGGGTGATCACCTCGTCTGCAGCCGCTATGTGTTCGGCAACACCAACAGCGTGCTCGGCACATTGCGCGGCTTGGGCATCGAAGTGACCACCGTCGATGCATGCGACCTGAATAGCGTGAAGGCCGCCATCCAACCGAATACCCGCATGGTGTTCGTCGAAACCATCGCCAATCCCGGTACGCAGATCCCGGACTTGCAGGGCATCGGCGACATGTGCCGCGAGTGCGGCCTCGCATATGTGGTCGACAACACCATTACGTCACCCGCGCTGTTCAAGCCGAAGGCGGTTGGGGCAAGCCTGGTCATCAACTCGCTGACAAAGACGATCGCCGGCCATGGCGCCGCACTTGGCGGTGCCGTGACCGATACGGGCCTGTTCGACTGGAGCGCCTATCCGAACATCGCCGATGAGTACCGGCGTTCGACGGCGAAGGAGCAAGGTCTGCTGCAGATCCGCAAGAAGGGACTGCGCGACATGGGCGCCTCGCTGTCGTCCGAGCAGGCGCACTCCATCGCGATGGGCGCGGAAACGCTCGCGCTACGCGTGAAGCAATGCAGCAACAACGCCCTTGCACTCGCCCAGTTCCTGGAAGGCCACGAGGCCATCGGCGCGGTGTTCTACCCCGGCTTGAAGAGCCACCCGCAATACGAGATCGCACAAACGCTGTTCAAAGGTGCGTCGTGGCTTCTGTCGTTTGAACTGCGCAACCCGGAACGCATGATCGAGGTCGTCAACGCGCTGCAACTGCCGATCAAGGCCACCGGCCTTGGCGATACCCGCACACTGATCATTCCCGTTGCACCGACGATCTTCTTTGAAGCCGGCGCGGAAACGCGCAAGGCCATGGGGATTTCCGACGGCATGCTGCGCCTGTCAACAGGCATCGAGGATATCGAAGACCTGATCAGCGATTTTTCGCAGGCATTGGCGCTGGCGAAGTAATTGTTGGCAACACACACGTTCCGAGCGACAGGTTCAACGAAAACCCAGTTGCCGTGACAGACGACCCGCCGCGGCCTTCAAGGCCTCGGGAACCGGACCGGTCCACTCTGGCTGCAATCGGTCGCTCGGGCATGTGGTGGATAACGCCATCACCATCTCGCCGCTCGCGTCGAACACTGGCACACTGAACGCGTTGACTGTCACCTTATGGCGTACGGAAGGCGCTGATCCCACGGCACGGGCGATGCCGTGGGCGCGCGCATCGGCCAGTCGCTCGGCAAATTCATTCTCATCGTGACTCGCCAGTTCGCGGCGAACGGCTTCCTGCACGGCATCTGCGCGCTGGAATGCCGCGAATGCCATGCCTGTTGCCGACTGCGTCAGGCTGACGACCACGCCGGTCTGCAGATATGGGCTCACCGGCGCGGTGGACGGTTCCCACCGCACAATGGTCGGGCCGAGATTGCCCCATACCGCCAGTCCCACCGTACGTTGCCCGATCTGTTCGCAGACCTCTGGCAACACCGCGCCCGCAAGACGCACTGCATCGAGTCCTGGCAAGCCCGCGGACGAACCGGTCGTTCCGGCCAGTTCCCCCAGATCATGGGCAAAGGTGACCATGTAGCGGCCGTCCCCGAATGCCAGAGGACGTCGCCCCGAACGCTCCATTCGCGTCACACGACCGATGTACACCACATGATCTCCGCCAGGGTGGGCCGCTACCTTCTCGCACTCCAGCCACGCAGCAGACCCGTCGATGATGGGTACGCCACCCGCGCCTTGCGTCACGGCGACGTCGCGAAACTTGTCGTCGCCGGACTTTGCGAACTGATTGGAGACCTGAATCTGGTGGTCCGCAAGAATATTCACGACAAAGCGCTCGGCATCGCGAAATGCGGGATAGCTGCTCGAATTCAGCGACTGACTCCATAGGATCAGCGGCGGATCCAGTGATACGGAGTTGAACGAATTTGCAGTGACGCCGAACGCCTTGCCATCTTTGTCCACGGTGGTAATCACTGTCACGCCGGTCGTGAAGGCGCCGAGCGTGCGGCGCAATTCGCGCCCATCGATCTGGTTCATGGGAGGATCCTTTCAGAACGCGAGGACGGAAGATTGGGCACCGGTCCGTGCAACGGTTGCCTGACGGAAGGCCACCAACTGGGCAATCGAAATCATCGTCAAGCGATGCTTTGCCGCAAACCGGATCAAATCGCCACGGCGCGCCATGCTGCCATCGTCATTGACGATTTCACAAAGCACGCCGCCAATGCCGCGACCCGCCAGGTGCACCAGGTCCTGGGCGGCCTCTGTGTGCCCCGGGCGTTCGAGCACGCCGCCTGCCCGGCTACGCAGCGGAAACACATGGCCTGGCCGCGCGAAATCCAGCGGTGCGCTGGTGGGCTCGGCCAGTTTGCGGATGGTGATGGCGCGATCGGTCGCCGAAATTCCCGTGGTGGTGCCCGCACAGGCGTCAACACTGACCGTGAAAGCGGTGCTGAATGACTCGGTGTTCGTCGCCACCATGAGCGGAATATCGAGGCGATCCAGCGCACTACCCGGCATCGACACGCAGACAACACCGCTGGTATGGCGAACCATGAATGCCATGGCTGCCGGCGTCATTGCGCTCGCTGCCATGATGAGGTCGCCTTCGTTTTCGCGATCCTCGTCATCGATCACGACGACAAATTCGCCGCGACCAATCGCCTCTATTGCTGCCTCGACGCTATCGAGGTCCCGTGCGGGGGGCGCCGGAATTTGCATGGCCTGTCTCCCTTGTGTTTGACAGGCCCAAGTCTAGATTCGGCCCAACGCCGGGGACAAATTGCCGAGATGAATGGATCTATAGCGAACCGTAATAAATGGCCACCCCCTCCATGGCCTTAGTCCTGCGCTTCGAGCTGGACCTTGAAATTCTGGCGCAGGAATGCCTGGAAATTCTGGGCCGCGGCGCTCAAGTCTGCCTTGCGCAGCACCACACTCCCGTAGCGGCGCGACGCATCGAGGTCGGTGACGGTCACAGTCACACGCGTGCGTTTGGCATTGTTCTGCACCATGGAGCGCGGCAGGAAGGTGATGCAGTGCCCCGCATCGATCATGCCGAGCAAGGTAGGCAGAGTGGCCACCGTCGCCACTTTGGCAGGGTCGAATTCGACGCCACGCTTGAGGAACACCTCAGCCAACTGCCTGCGCAGCGTCTCATAGCGATCCAGGAACATCAGCCGATGGTTCACAAGCTCGTCCAGGGTGACTGACGTCGCGCTAGCCAGTGGATGCTTGGCCGGTACCACCAGCAGCATCTTTTCCTCGGCGAGCGACTGGAACTTCAGTCCGCGCGGGGTGCCGTCCAGTGCAGTCACGCCGATATCCGCCTGGCCCTCGACCACGCTGCGAATCACACGCTCGTATGGCAAGTCTCGCAAGACGATCTGCAGGTCGGGGTAGCGCTCGGTATAGGCGTGAATCAGCCTTGGCAGGACCGTTGCCGACAACATCGGCGTGGCAGCCACCACCACGCGATTTCGTTCGTTCTCCGAGACGACATTGAAGCGTTTGAGCACGTCGCGCAAGCCACTGACCGCCTGCTCCGCGGCTTCGCTCAGCAGCAAGCCTTCCTCGGTGGGCTCCATCGAGCGCGTAGTGCGCTGCAACAGCTTTACGCGCAGCTTGTCTTCCAGGCGCCGAATACGGTTGGTCACCGCCGGCTGTGAAAGATGCAACTTCTGTGCGGCAACGCTGAAGCTGCGTTCGCGCACGACCCACAGGAAAGTCTCCAGCTCGGCCAGATCGAGACGGGTCAGCGAGGGGCGGTCGGGCGATTTATTCATGGTGGTTATAAAACTATCACACGCTGGAAATTGTGCCCATCAGGGTCGACGCCAATACTGCGCTCTCGACACGTTGTGATTTTCCGACCGAGAGAAGAGACCGAACATGAGCAAGACGCCTCGACAAATGGCCCTGGTGGCCTTCCTGCAAGCCCAGAACTGCTCGAACTATGTGGGCTCCTGGCGGCATCCGTCCAGCATGACCGATTACCTGTCGCCCGAGTACTACCAGCGCGTGGCACGCACGCTCGAGGACGGAAAGTTCGACATGGCGTTCTTCGATGACCGCCTGGCCATGCCCGACATCTACGGCGCCAGCCATCGCGAGACGGTGAAGTATGGCGTACGTGCCGTCAAGCTCGAACCAACATCAGTGCTGATGGCCATGGCAATGGTCACCTCGAAGCTGGGCCTGGGCGCAACGTACTCGACCACTTACTACGAGCCGTTCCACGTGGCGCGCCTCTTTGCGACGCTCGACCTGATGACCAAGGGACGCGTGGCCTGGAACGTGGTGACATCGATGAACGACTCCGAGGCCGCCAATTTCGGCCACGAGGAGCATCTGGAACACGATCTGCGCTACGACCGTGCCGACGAGTTCATGGAAGTGGTGATGGGCCACTGGGATACATGGCGTGAAGGCGCGATGGATCCCGACAAGGACACCGGGCTGTTTGCCGATCCGGACATGGTGCGGCGGCTTGACCACGCCGGCAAGTTCTTCAAGTCACGCGGCCCCTTGACCGTTCCGCGCTCGGCGCAGGGGCACCCTGTGATCCTGCAAGCCGGCCAGAGCGGTCGTGGACTCGCCTTCGCCGCGCGCTGGGGCGAAGTGGTGTTTGCCAAGTATCCGACGCTGGAAAACGGCAAGAAGCAATATCAGGCGCTGAAAGACGGCGTGGCCAATGCCGGCAGGGATCCAGACTCGCTCAAGGTCGCCCCCGAACTGAAGATCATCGTCGCCGATAGCGAAAGCCAGGCGCAGGAACAGCGCGAGCTTATCGCCAGCCTGTCGCGCCCCATCGACGGTCTGACCATGATTGGCGAAACGCTCAACATTGACTTCTCGGGCCGGCCATACGATCAACCGTTCACCGACGAGGAGCTTGCTGCGGTGTCGTGGCAAAGCCTGCGCGACAAGGTCGTGCAAGTCAGCGGCAAGCGCAATCCTTCGGTGAAGGACTTCGTGGAAGCCTCGGGCCGTGGCACGCTCAACGATGGTCCGGTCTTCTGTGGCACTGGCGTTCAAGTGGCCGACCAGATGGAGGAATGGTTCAAGACGGCATGCGACGGCTTTGTGCTGTCCGCCACCTCGGTACCGGGTACCTATGAGGACATCGTGCGTCTGGTGATTCCCGAACTGCAGAAGCGTGGCCTGTTCCGCAAGGAGTATGGCGAAGGCACGCTGCGCGGCAATCTGGGGCTCGCGCGTCCGGGTGCGGGTGACTGGCGCCGCGTTGCAGCCTGATCGGGAGCCATTAACCATGACGCAAACGGTACGCATGATGTCTGCCAGCGGCATTCTCGGCTATGGATTTCCCGAGAGCTCGTTGCAAGCCGCGCTGGCGCTGAAACCCCACATGATTGGCGTGGATGGCGGCAGTTCAGACCCCGGCCCGCACTACCTTGGATCCGGCAAGACACTGAACTCTCGTCTCGCCATGAAGCGCGACCTCTCGCTGCTGCTGCGGGGCGCCATCGCGAACGGCATTCCGATGATGGTCGGCACCTGTGGCGGTGCCGGCGGTGAGCCACACCTGCAGGCTTGCGCCGAGATCATGCGCGAGATTGCCGCCGAGCATGATCTGCATTTCAAGATGGCCTTGATCCATGCCGAGCAGGACAAGCCGTTCCTGCTCGAGCAGTTGGCGGCTGGCCGTATCAAGCCGCTGGGCGGTGCGCCGGCGTTGCACGCTGCCGATCTGGAACAGGCCGCGCGCGTGGTCGGCATGATGGGGCCCGAGCCCTATCGACAGGCGCTTGCCGCAGGCGCGCAGGTCATCCTTGGCGGACGCGGCACCGACCCGGCCCCCTGGGTTGCACTAGCGATGCACCACGGCCTGCCGGAAGCGCCTGCATGGTATGCGGGCAAGATCCTCGAATGCGCGTGCAATGCCGCCATCCCCAAGAAGCATGACTGCCTGATGGTGACCGTGGGTCCGGACTTCGTCGAAACCGAACCGCTCAATCCGGAACTGCGCTGCACCCCGCTATCCGTCGCCGTGCAAGCGCTGCACGAGAATGCCAGCCCGATTACGCGCTATGAACCGGGCGGCATCGTCGACTCCAGCGATTGCCGTATCGAGGCGCTGACCGACCGGCGCGTGCGCATCAGTGGCATGCGCTGGCTGCCGCGCCCCTATTCCATCAAGCTCGAAGGCGTTCGTCAGGCCGGCTACAGCGCGATTGCGCTGGCTGCTACGCGCGATCCGGGACTGATTGGCCAGATCGACAGCTTCATGGCCAGCGTGCGCGCGGCCACTGCCACCAAGGTAGCCGCGCTCGGCATTGGCCCGGACGACTATCGCCTGGTGCTGCGCCAGTACGGCCGCAACGGCGTCATGGGTGCATGGGAGCCAGCGCAGCAGGCCGCGCCGGTGGAGGTCAGCATCATTGCCGAAGTCGTCGCCCATACGCAGGACATCGCCAATGCAGCGTTGTCCCTGGCACGCGTGACACTGCTCCACTCCGATTTTCCGGGGCGCATGTGCCGCGAGGGAAATATGGCCTTTCCGTTCTCGCCCTCGGATATCGAGCGCGGGCCAATTTATGAATTCATGCTGCAGCACGTGCTCGAGATCGACGACCCGCTGTGCATGTTCCCGATCGAATACGAGCAAGTCTAAGGACTGGAAAGCATGGTCAAACTCAAAGACATTGCCAAGGCGTGCAAGAGCAAGAACGCCGGGCCGTTCCATATCACGCTCGACATCATGTTCGACAACGCCGTGTTGTTTGAACAGGTGCGAGCTACCGGCGTCATCAATCCCGAACTGATCGCCAGCCTCTACAACGTGGACGTGAAGCAGATCCTGTTCACGGAGTATCCACCTGCGCTGGCGTGGAAGGCCACGCTTGCGCGTCGCATTCCATCAGGCGCGGTGGGTGACACCGATGTGTACGGTGCCCAACAGCACGCGCCACTGCTCGATATCGAGATTCCGATCGCCCCACCCGCGTAAGCCCGACGCACTCACGAAGCATCTTCGTGCATCTTCGTGCGCCCCATACAAAATCAACGAGGAGACAACATGAAAGCGAAAACGATCCTGCGCCTGCTTCCCGCGGCGCTGCTGCTGCCTTGCCTGGCAAACGCCCAGGAGACGCTGAAAATCGGCGCGCTGGTCACCCTTTCGGGCGCCGGCGCCGCGTGGGGCCAGGCTCTGCTCTACGGCGCAGAGTTGGCCGCTGATGACGTCAACGCAAAAGGCGGCCTTGACGTGGCTGGCAAGCGATACAAGATCCAGGTCATTCCGTACGACGACAAGTACCAGTCGAGCGACGCCGTAACGGCCGCCAACCGCTTGATCTCCGAAGACAAGGTCAAGTACATCATCGGCCCGATGGGCTCGGCTCCCGCGCTCGCCGTGGCGCCGCTGACGGAGCGCAACAAGGTCATCATCATGACGCTCGGATTCTCCGCCAAGGCGCTGAGCCCGGAGAAGCCCTATTCTTTCCGTCCGAACCTGACCACCGAGGAAACCTCGTATCCGTCGATTGTCTGGCTGGTCAAGAACCTGAAGCTCAAGAAGGTGGGCGCACTGTTCCCGAATGACGAATCCGGCCAGCAGATCTCGCGTGACCTGGAGAACGCCTACGCCAAGGCCGGTGCATCGTTGTCCGCGAAGGAGTTCTTCGAGCGCCAGCGCGTGGACATGGTGCCCTTGCTGACCCGGATGCTTGCCTCCGGCATCGATGCCATCGAGCTCGACGGTAACTCCCCGCAAACTGCCGGTCTGATTGTTCGCCAGGC
Source organism: uncultured Cupriavidus sp. (assembly GCA_963543405.1). Taxonomy (GTDB): domain Bacteria; phylum Pseudomonadota; class Gammaproteobacteria; order Burkholderiales; family Burkholderiaceae; genus Cupriavidus. The sequence continues at coordinate 49,606 of CAUUBQ010000037.1, read as the reverse complement.
CCGCGAGTTGGGTTTCAAGGGTCCGATTGTCCGCAACGGCGGTCCGGCCACGCCCGAGATCGTGGCCGTTGCGGGCAAGCCTGCCACCGAGGGCATGCTGGTCAGCTCGCTTACCGACCCTGACAACAAGGCGGTTGCCAACTACGCCCAGCGCTACAACGACAAGTACAAGAAGAACATGAACGGTTTCAGCCCCGCGTTCTACGATGGCACGAACATGCTGTTCGTGGCCATGCAGAAAGCAGGAACGGTGACCGACTCCGAACGCGTGCGCAAGGAGCTTGAGAGCATCAAGAACTACCCGGGCATCCAGGGCACGCTGAACTGGGGTGGCAAGGCCAAGTACGGGATCGATCATCAGATCGAATCGCCATTCTTTATCTCGGAGGTCAAGGACGGCAAGGAAGTGGTGCGTGCGCGTTGCAACGTCAGTGTCTGCGAATCCGTTGAGCGGTGAGCGACATGGATACCACAAGCCTAGTCGCGCAGGCGCTGGTCAATGGATTGATCATCGGCCTGCTCTACCTGCTCATGGCCATCGGCTTCACGCTGGTGTTCGGGGTCATGCGGATCGTCAATTTCGCGCATGGCGAGTTCTACATGTTCGGGGCGTTCTTTGCCTATGTGCTCGTCGCCAACTGGCACTTCCCGTTTGTGGCGGCCGTCGGCATGGCCTTCGTGCTGTCGGTCATCCTCGGATGGTTGGTCGAAGAACTGGTGCTCAAGCCTTTCCGCCATGACGAACTCAACGGCATGATTGCGACCATTGGCCTGGGCATGATTCTTCAAGCCATTGCCCTGATGGTCTATGGCCCTGACCCGCAGTTCATGCCCTCGGTGGCTGACGGCAGCCTGTCGATCGGTTCGGTCACGCTGCCCATGTCACGCCTGTACGTGGTGGGCTTCTCGGTGGCTGTTCTTATCGCGCTCTACGTGTTTCTCGGGCATTCCCGCACCGGTCGCGCATTGCGCGCCGTAGTGCAGGACACCGAGATCGCTACGGCACAGGGCGTGCGTGCACGGCTGATCTATCCGCTCGGCTTCGGTATCGGCGTGGGACTGGCTGCTGTTGCCGGAGCATTGATGGCGCCGTTGTTCTCGGTTTCGCCATTCATCGGCGCCACGCCGCTACTCAAGGCGTTCATCGTCGTGATCCTGGGCGGGCTTGGAAGTATTCCCGGCGCTGCGCTGGCGAGCCTGCTCCTCGGGGTAACAGAAAGTGCCGCGAGCACCTTCATGAGCAACAGCATTGCCGAGATCATGATCTTCGCGCTTGTGATGGCGATGCTCGTTATCCGGCCTACCGGCCTGCTAGGCCGTGCGGAGACCTGACATGAACGACAGCAAGAGCATTATCCCGGCGCCCATGCCGAAGGCGACATGGCCAAGACCCGGAACCGGCGGCCTGCTCCGTGGCGTGGGTCTGGCTGCCCTGGCGCTGGTACCGCTCGCCTCAAACGATGCCTTCACAACCCATTTGGCCATCCTAGTCTGCATCAACGCCGTCATTGTCAGCGGGCTGACGATTCTGGCCCGGGCTGGGCAAGTCTCGCTGTGCCACGGCGCGTTCGTGGGCATCGGCGCCTACGTTGCCGTGTTCGCTGGCATGGGAGCAAAATTGCCTTTTCCCATGGCCGTAGTCGCGGCGATGCTGGCGGGCGGCGCATGCGCGTTCCTGCTTGGGGCGATCATGCTGCGGCTGTCGGGCGTCTACTTCGTGCTGCTCACATTTGCGTTCGGCGAACTTGTGCGGCTGGGACTGCTGGAGTGGGACACCGTCACTGGCGGCGCCAACGGCATTGCCGGCATCCCCGCCGCCACGCTCTTTGGCTACTCGCTGGAAGACAAGCCAGCGTTCTATGTCATGGCAGCCATGGTGACAGCCGGTGTTACCGCGCTCCTGGCCGTATTGTTGCGATCCCCGGCCGGACAGGCCATCGACACGGTTGGCGAGAACCCGTCGCTTGCCGAATCGAGCGGCGTCAGCGTACGCCGCACCCAACTGTTTGCGTTCACGGCCAGTGGCGTCCTTGCAGGTCTTGGCGGTGCGCTCACCGCCTACTACCTGGGCTATATCTCGCCGGAGTCTTTCAGCATTCATCTGTCGACGGCAGTCATCATCATGATGGTCGTCGGCGGACGGAAAGCACTGCTGGGACCGCTGATTGGCGCGCTTGTCATGACACCCCTGCCGGAACTGTTCCGCGGTGCCGTGCAAACCCAGACCATTTTCTACGGTGTGGCGTTGATCCTGATGCTGCGCTTCCTGCCCCAGGGACTGGCCAGTCTTCCGCTTACCCTGCGTCGTCGCAAAGCCCGGAGGAATGCCGCATGACCCCGATCCTGCAAGTGAACGGACTATCGAAAAATTTCGGCGGACTTAAGGCCGTCTCGAACCTGAGTTTCGATGTCGGCACACACGAAGTGGTGGGATTGATCGGCCCCAATGGCGCCGGCAAAAGCACGGCGTTCAACCTTATCAGCGGCACACTCCGCCCCAGCGCGGGCAGTGTGCATCTGCATGGGCGCGACATCACGGGGCTGGCCCCCAGTCGCGTGGTGCGTCACGGACTCGCCCGCACCTTCCAGTCGGCATCAGTTTATCCGGCGGCGACAGTCGCCGAGAACATCCATCGGGGTGCGTTGTCCACCCTGCCGGGCTCCATCTGGACACACATGGTGAGCACAACGGAGCGACGAGCAGCGTTGGCTCGAATCGCGCGGGAGGTGGATGACATCCTGGATCTGACCGGGCTGGGTCCGTGGCGGGACACGCTTGCCGGAGGACTTGCCTATGGACATCAGAAAAAACTCGGTGTCGCCATCGGCATCGCTACCCGGCCAGCCATCCTGCTGCTCGACGAACCGGCCGCCGGTCTGAATGGCGAGGAATGCGTGGAATTTGGCCGATTGCTGCGTCGTCTGCAGCGCGAGCGTCAACTGTCGCTACTGCTGGTCGAGCATCACATGGCGCTCGTTATGGAATTGTGTCAGCGCATCGTGGTGCTGGTTCAGGGCCAGAAGATCGCCGAGGGCACGCCTGACGCCATTCGGCAGGACGCCAAAGTTATCGAAGCCTATCTGGGAGCTCCCGACTATGCCCACGCTTGAAGGCAAGCAGATTGCCGTGCATTACGGCCCACTCGAAGCGGTCCACGACGTTTCATTCACGGTCGGGGGCGGCCAGATCGTCGCACTGGTCGGCTCCAACGGCGCCGGCAAGTCCACCACCCTCAAGGCCATGATGGGTCTGAAGCCGCTGTCGCGCGGCACGCTGCACTGGGATGGCGAGGCCATCTCTGCCATGCCTGCGGCGGCCCGTGTCATGCGCGGCATTGCGCTATCGCCAGAAGGCCGGCGGCTCTTTCCGCGCATGTCCGTGCTGGAAAACCTGCAAATCGGCGCACACACCGTGCGAAGTTCGCAGGCTCGCCAGCGCTGCCTGGACCAGGTCTATGCGCTGTTCCCGCGGGTAGCGGAGCGCCGCAAGCAGATGGCAGGCTCCCTCTCTGGCGGAGAACAGCAGATGGTCGCGATCGGCCGCGCACTGATGGCCCAGCCCAAGTTGCTGCTGCTCGATGAGCCGTCGCTTGGATTGGCCCCAAAGATCATCGCCGAGATTGCCCACGCCATCGAGGCACTGAATCGCGATACCGGCTTGTCCATCGTGCTCGTCGAACAGAACGCACGACTTGCACTGCGGCTGTCCCATCGCGCCTATGTGCTGGAACAGGGCGCCGTGGTTCGCACCGGCACTGGCCAGGCGTTACTGGCCGACGATTTCGTTCAGCAATCCTATCTTGGTGCCGTCCCGACGCACGGAGTCCAGACATCATGACAATCGCAGCCTCCGACACTTCCACCGCCCTGCCGCAGTATGAGGTCTACGCGCTGCGCTTCGCGACGATGCAGCGGCGCACCGGCGAGAATTTCATCTTCCGCGACGAACACGATGGCATCGTCGACATGGACTTCTTTGTCTGGCTTGTGCGCCACGGCAAGACAACCATCCTGGTAGACACCGGTTTCGGCGAGCGCAGCGCGCAGAACCGGAAGCGTCCGCTGGATATCTGCCCGATCGAAGCGCTGCGGCACCTTGATGTCCAGCCCGAAGATATCCACGATGTCGTGCTCACCCATCTGCACTGGGACCACGCAGGCAATCTCGACAAGCTCCCGAACGCCACGTTCCACATACAGGATGACGAAGCGTCCTACGCCACGGGGCGCTGCATGTGCGAGCCGTCGCTACGCCGCGCATTCGCAGTGGAGGATGTTTGCGACTTCGTACGCCGGGTCTACGACGAACGCGTGTGCTTCCACGACGGCGATGACGTTCTCGCGCCTGGTGTGGAGTTGATTCGCGTTGGCGGCCATACCAAGGGGCTGCAGGCGGTGCGGGTGCATACCGCGCGAGGCTGGGTGGTGCTGGCATCGGACGCCGCGCATTACTATGCCAACCTGACGCGCAGAATCCCGTTTCCCGTGGTGGTCGATGTGGCCGGCATGCTCGAAGGCCACAAGCGCCTCGTGAAGGCGGCAAGTTCACCCGACCATTTCATTCCGGGTCATGATCCGCTGGTGCTGAAGCGCTACCCGCGTGTGGATGAGGTCCCGGTAGCGATCGCCAGATTGCATTGCGAACCGACCCCTGCCGACGAACAGGCTTGAACCGACACAACCAACCGCATATGGAACACACTGCACGCCTTCAGCCCCCCTCCGCCAACATCGCCCGGGCGCTGGCCCGCTTCACGCTCGCGCTGTCGCCGGTGGCGCTGCCCGACGATGTGTGGCGCAAATCCACCCACCAGATCCTCGATGCCATTGGCCTGGCCTTCGCGTCGCGACATTTTCCGTTCGCCGCCCCAGCGCTGGCGGGCATCGCGGCGGCAGGCGCGCCCGGCGATGCCACCACGATTGGCGGTGGGGCAGGTCTGCAGCCCCGCGACGCCGCGCTTGCCAATGGCTACCTTATCCACGGCCTCGATTTCGATGACACGCATCCCGGCAGCATTGTCCACCCCACCGTTGCCTGCCTGCCTACCGCCCTGGCGATCGGCGAAGCCACCAACGCCACCTGGGGCGACCTGATTGCCGCCTATGCTGCCGGGATGGAGACCGCCATCCGAATTGGCCGCGCGGTCAAGGGCGGTTTCCACCATGCAGGCTTCCACGCCACCGGCCTTGTCTCGCACTTCAGCAGCGCGGTCATTGCTGGCAAGCTGCTCGGCCTCTCGGAAGACCAGATTGTCTCGGCGCAAGGCATTGCCGCGAGCACATCGGCTGGCGTACAGGTCTTCCTCGAGAATGGCGCCTGGACCAAGCGCATGCATCCGGGCTGGGGAGCCCTGGCCGGCATTACTGCCGCACATCTGGCCAAGGCCGACTTCCACGGACCGGAGCGCGCCTATGAAGGCAAGTTCGGACTGTTCGATACCCATATGCAGGAGCGCGCCGCAGAGGTCGACACGGAATCGGTCATCGAGGACCTTGGCACGCAGTGGACGATGATGGATACCGCCATCAAGCCGTTCCCGGTCTGCCACTTCATTCATGGTTGTGCGGAAGCCGCGCTAGACCTGCGTGCCGAGGTAGCCAATCCGCAGGATATCGAAGCCATCGTCTGTGAATTGCCCGCGCCCACCATGCCGATCGTTGCCGAGCCGGCGGCAGCCAAGAAGGTGCCTCGTTCCGACTATGAGGCGAAGTTCAGCGTACAGTTCGTGGTCGCGGCATGCCTGGTCCGCGGGCGTTTCACGTTGGCCGAACTCGACGATGCCAGCCTTGCCGACCCTGAGATCCTTGCGGTGGCCGACAAGGTGCAGTGTATTGTCGAGCGCGAGACGGCTTTCCCAAAGTACTTCTCGGGCACGGTCTCCATTCGCCTGGGCAATGATCGGACGCTTCGCCGCAGTGTGCCGGTCAACCTCGGCAGCGGCGAGCGCGCGTTGAACCTGGAGGCCATTGTCGAAAAATTCCGCGCCAACGCGGGATTGACGCTACCCAAGGCAGAAGTCGAGGCCGCATTGGAAACGCTGCTGTCTGCCGGTAGCGATACACCAGTCCGCGACGTGATGCGCGTGCTCGGCCGGCGCTAGGCAACAACGCGGCAAGCGCATGTGGCGGCCGCGCAAGGCGTGCCGCCACATCTCCACGCCACGCAATCCCCAATTGACAAGTCAAGCGTTGCCGCGCCCAATGTGGCGGGCATCAACTTGAGAGGGCGTTTTGTCATGGACATGAAGCAACTCCGCTACTTCGTCATGGTGGCGGAGGAACTCAGTTTCAGTCGAGCCGCCGAACGGCTCCACATGTCACAACCGCCGCTCTCGCAGCACATCAAGCTGCTTGAAGAAGAGCTCGGCGTCATTCTGTTGAATCGCACGCGCCGCGAGGTCAAGCTGACCGACGCGGGCGCCGTCTTCCTGCGCGAAAGCCGTCTGCTGCTGGGGCAGATGCGCACAGCCGTGAGCGCCACGGTGCGCGCGGCGCAGAGCGATGTCGGCACACTTCGCCTGGGCGTGGCCACATCCGCCCTCTTCGACCTGCTTCCCAGATTCCTGGGCGAGCTGAAAGCCGAGTTCCCCGGTGTGGAAGTGTCGGTCGCCGACATGCAATCGCAGGACCAGGTCTCCGCTGTGTCGCACGGGCTGCTCGATATTGGCATCGTTCACGTCCGGCCAGACCGGGACAAGCTCATGCACGTGCCGCTGCATCACGATACCTACCTTGCGGTCCTTCCCGAAGCGCACCGCTTGGCGTCGGCCGCCGATTTCCGCCTGGCGGATCTGGCCGACGAACCGATGGTGGCGTTGTCACGCGAGCATGGCCCCGCTATCTACGACGCGATTGTCGCCTCATGCTACGAGGCCGGCTTCAGCCCGAACTTCAAGCACAAGGCCCGCAGTCCCCTGACCATATTCCAGATGGTACGGCTGGGCTTTGGCGTGGCACTGGTGCCGCGTTCGTATGCGTCCAGCGGTTACCCTGGCGTCTGTTTCCGAGACTTGCCTCCGACGGCGGGCAAGGTACATATGGAGGCCATCTGGAGCGAAAAGCACGCATCAGACCTGACGCGGCGCATTGTCGATGAAGTACTGCCCAGGCTCATAAAAATGGAAACGGCCGATGCGGATGCATCGGCCGAAAACAACGTGGCGCCGGTTCCCGTCAGTCCGGCGTCGGCCTAGCAGCGCCCACGCGTCCATCGACCAGTTGAACCATCGCCGGATGGTAGTTCTGGCCGAGACCGGCATCACGCGCGCGACACATCAGGTCATAGGTGTACTGCGCAATATGCGGCTGGAAGTCCGCGGCTTCTGCCAGCGATAGTGCCAGGCTGGCGTCCTTGATTGCATAGACCATTGGAAAGGTCTTCTCCGGGAACTGGTCACGTGCCAGCGACTTCATGCCGTGATTGCGCAGCACGAAGCTGTCTGCCGAGCCTTGGGACAACAACTGGAACAGCGCCTCGCCATCCATGCCCGCACGCCGACCAATCGTCAACACCTCGGACAGCGCGTTCACGGTCATGAAGACCATCATGTTGTTCAGAATCTTGACCAACTGGCCACTGCCGATGTCTCCACAATGGAGCACGTCGGAGCCCATGCATTCAAGATAGGACCTTACGGTGGCGACATCCGCATCGCTGCCACCGACACTGATAAGAAGCGTACCGTCAATGGCCGCCTGCTTGGTACGTGCCACCGGTGCATCGACAAACGCAATGCCAGCTTCCTTCAGCTTGCTTGCCAGCTCACGCGTGCGAGCCACGTCGCTGGTGCTCATGTCGACGATCATGCGCGGACGCCTGGGCGCGGCCACCAGTTGAGCAATTACCGTCTCCACCTCGGCGATGGACGGTAGCGACAGGAAGACAATTTCTGACGCCTCGCTGACAGCCGCCACCGAGGCCGCTGCGATGCCGCCCTTTTCCACAACCCGCGTAATGGCGTCTGCGGACATATCGAAGACATGGACCTTGCAGCCCGACTTCTGTACCAGGTTCGCGCACATCGGCTCGCCCATCACGCCAAGGCCGATAAAGCCCAGGATGGTAGCTTGACTCATATTGCAACTCCGTTTGTTTGTATGCGGTGCGGGGCCAGTGGTCTACTGGCTATTGGTCGGCCTTGATATTGGCTTGCGCGATAAGGGTCTTGTATTTCGACAGTTCGCTGGCGGTGTACCGCGTGAACTCACCGGGCGATGAGGCACGCGGTATGAATGCGATACCCGCCAGCTTGTTGGCAACGGCGGGCGCCTGCATCGCCTTCTGTAACTCGCGGTAGAGGCGGTCCACGACAGGCTCTGGTGTGCCAGCGGGAGCCCAAAGGCCGTACCAGCTCGGCATGTCGAAACCGGGAAAGCCGCTCTCAGCCACCGTGGGAAGATCCGGCAGCGATGGCAGCCGCTTGTCGCTGGTCACCGCCAGCGCGCGCAGCCGGCCTGCCTTCACGTGCGGGTAGGCGGAAGCCATCGGCTCGATCATGGCGGATACGTGCCCACCCATCAGGTCGACCAATGCCGGAGCGCCCCCCTTGTATGGCACCACCGGCATCTGGACTTTGGCTTCCACGTTAAGCAGTTCGCACGCGAGATGACCGGCCGCACCGAATGCGGCAATCGCCCACTGCAACTCGCGCGGCCGCTTGCGGGCGTCATTCAGCAAGTCCGCCAAGCTCCGGTACGGGCCGTCGGCACGCACGAGCACCAGTTGAGGCTGCGCGCCAATGCCGGTAATCGGTGCGAAATCCTTCATCGGATCATATGTGGCCATACTCAGCAGCACAGGATTCGCCACCTGTAGCGACGCGTTAAGCAGAATCGTGTATCCGTCAGGCTTCGCATGCTTGACGTACTGCGCACCGATGACGCTACTGGCGCCGGGCCTGTTCTCGATAATCACCGGCTGACCAAGTTGCTCCTGAAGCTGCGGTCCGATAGTACGGGCCACGGTATCGACCGACCCACCGGGCGGGAACGGGATCACGAGGCGTATCGGGCCAGACGGATAGCTGCTGTTGGAAGCACGGGACGCAAACGGCGCCGTGCCGGCCAGCAAGGTCAGGGCGCCCCCACACATCGCCAGCGCGTGGCGACGCGTGATACGGCGTGGCACCGGCGCGCCGGCTTCTTTTTGCTTGATTGCCATGGTCTTCTCCTCTGCCGTGTTCGCTCAGGTACGGATCGCAAACGGATCACGCACCTCGTCGGAGAAATCGATCATGACGTTGCGGGTAGTCAGGTATTCGCGCAACCCCGCCTCACCGCGTTCACGGCCGATGCCGGATTCCTTGAAGCCGCCGAATGGTACTTGCGCGGCAATGGCGCGGTAGGTATTCACCCAAACCGAGCCACACTGCATCTGGCGGGACACCCGCATCACTCGCGACAGGTCGCGCGACCAGATGCCGGCAGCCAGACCATAGGCGCTGTCATTGGCGAGTCGTACCGCCTCTTCCTCGGTATCGAACGGGATGATGGCGAGGACCGGCCCAAAGATTTCCTCCTGCGCAAGGTGACTGCCATTGTCGACATCGGCAAAGATCGTCGGCTCGATGAAGTAGCCTTCTCCCAAGCCCTCACCTTCGGCTCGCTTGCCTCCGGTAATCAGTCGCGCTCCCGCGTCTTTCGCCTGCTCGATAGCATTGAGGATGCGCCGGAACTGCGGTTCATTGGCAACCGTGCCCATTTCCGTCGCGGGGTCGAGCGGGTCGCCCATGCGAATCTGGCGCGCGCGTTCTGCCAGGCGAGGTACCACGCGGTCCATTACCCCGCGCTGCACGAACAGCCGGGACCCAGCCACGCAGGTTTGGCCGGTGGCACCAAAGATGCCGGCCAGCGCGCCCACTACCGCCTTGTCCAGGTCGGCATCGTCGAAGATGATATTGGGCGATTTGCCCCCCAGTTCGAGCTTGACGGGAATCAGACGGCGTCCTGCCATCGCGGCGATCTCGCGGCCAACACCTGGGCTACCGGTGAAGCTGACCAGCGCGATGCCCGGGTCCTGGACCAGTGCCCGGCCGGTTTCCGCGCCGCCAGTCACTACGTTAAAGACGCCCGGCGGAAAGCCTGCTTCTTCGACCAGAGCCGCGAACTCCAGCGTGGAGGCCGATGCGTGTTCGGATGGCTTCACCACGACGCAGTTGCCTGCTGCCAGTGCCGGGGCCAGTTTGTTCGCGAGCAAGGCCAGCGGAGAGTTCCAGGCCGTGATCAATCCGACTACGCCGTAGGGTTCCAGGGACAGATAGTCGAGCGTATTGGGCTGATCCAGCGGAATATGCTGGCCGATAAGCTTGTCGGCATAGCCAGCGAAGTAGCGCAACTGGCGCCCCACCCACACCATCTGCGGGCGCGTTTCCCGCACGATCTTGCCGTTGTCGGTACTCTCGATGCGGGAGATACGGTCGGCCTGGCTTTCGATCAGGGAAGCCAGCTTCAGCATCAACTCGGCGCGCCGGATGCCGGGCATATCGCGCCAGACCTCGCGAAACGCACGATTCGCCGCCGCCACAGCCGCCGCCACATCCTCGGCGCTCGCGTCAGGAATCTCGGCCCATACCTGCGATGTATAAGGATTGATGCTTTGCAGCATTTTGCCGTACATGGGGGCGCGGCGGCGGCCGTCGAAATAGAGGTCGTACTTCTGAATCACGCTTGTCTCCTGGGTGTACTCGTCGGCAGCCGTGGCAGGCTGCTGCGCCACATCGAGGTGGTGCAAGGAGTATATGGAGCGCGACAGACGTGCGTCTAATACAGTTTTGCTCGTTCTCTTATAGCGATTTTCGACATTTCCTTTGTGCGCGCGCAAAAGGCCTAAGATGCCTTCATGTGCCTGACGAGCCGATGGCCGCGCTCCGTCGCTGGCAAGTGCCATTCGAAAGGTAGGAGCCATCATGCAAGCTGCCTGGTACACCAAGAACGGCGAGTCTCGGGACGTCCTGATGACTGGCGACTTACCAACACCGACGGCCGGCCCTGGCGAGGTTCTCGTCAGACTTGCCACGTCCGGGGTCAATCCATCCGACGTGAAGTCTCGACGCAGTCGTCCCCTGGCCAGCGACCGGATCATCCCGCACAGTGACGGCGCAGGTGTCATCGAGGCAGTGGGGACAGACGTGTCAGCTACCCGGGTTGGAGAGCGGGTCTGGATCTGGAATGGGCAATGGCAACGTCCAGCTGGAACGGCCGCCGAATATATCGCGCTGCCCGCGGCACAGGCCGTCAGGTTGCCCGACGGCACAGACCTTGCCGCCGGTGCTTGCCTGGGCATTCCGGCCATGACCGCATATCAAGCAAATCATTTGCTCGGGGACGTGGCGGGAAAGACCATCCTGGTAATCGGTGCATCGTCTTCCGTGGGCCACTACGCCGCGCAGATCGCGTCGATCAATGGCGCCACGGTCATCGGCACCGTGGGTTCGGCGCAGAAAGCCGAGCATGCCCTGGCCGCAGGCGTAACGGCCACGATCAACTACAAGGAAGAATCGGTCGCACAGCGGGTGAACGACCTCACCGGCGGGAAGGGCGTTGATGGCATCGTCGACATGGATTTCTCGACCACTGCCCAGCTCCTTTCCCAGAACGTGCTGGCACCTCACGGTACGCTGGTCTGCTACGGATCCAACGCGTATGGCGACACGCCGGTCCCGTTCAAGGAGTTGCTGTTCAGGTCGCTTAGCCTGCGGTTTTTTCTTGTGTACGATCTCACGCCACAAGACCGGAAGGATGCAATCGCCGGGATGACCAGGCTGCTCGAAGACGGCAAACTATTGCACACCATCGGCGCCCGTTTCGCGTTGGAGGAGATTGCGCAAGCGCATGAGGCGGTCGAAGGCGGGAAGCTTGTTGGCAATGTGCTAGTAGATCTTCCCTAGCCTTGGGACTACAAGATGAGCCACAGTATCGCTCCCCCCGCCGGCGCGGGTCGGCACGATGATCCGTAGCGCGTCAGGCTGTTTCGACGGCGCTTCCTTCACACTCTCCGGGCGCTAGAACACATACTCGGGCAGGTGAAGTTGTCCATCCATGATCTTCCGCGCAGTCCTCACCAAAGCGGCCCGGGTGACGCTGGAGCTATCGCCCTCTCCACAGAGTTCGACTTCGATTTCAATGCGTCCGGCAGGGTGAAGAACGATTAGTGGATGACGCCCTGCGGCTCGCACGCTACCACTGGCAACCGTGCCTGGTAACGCGAAGGCAGTGGCGACCCCAATTGCACCCGTGACCGCGTGCGAGGCGTGGCACTTCCGCGGAGTGAAATAGCGTGACGTGATGCTGTTTGGCGTGTCCCCCGCGCTTACAAGCACCGGCTTCGGAACGACGCTACCCGAAACATCGCCTAACCCCATCATTTCTCCTGCGCGCAGGCGCAGGGCTTCGAGACGTTCCAGCAATGACTCGTTGCAATCCAATGTCGCGGGTGATTCTCGCCCGCTCACGCCGAGGTCCACTGCGCGAACCAGCATGAGTGGCATGGCCGCATCAATGCAAGTCACCTCCACACCATCAATGATGTCAATGCGACTTCCGGTGGGAAAAACAGCACCGGTCACGGCTCCCCACGCGTCAAGAAAGTCCAACAGAATCGGAGCCCCGGTGCCAGCGACTCCATCGATGCGCGTGTCCCCGTCATAGCTAACGCGTCCGCCAGGCGTATGCACCGTGACGTCTATGCGAGCGCCGGTGTTGACGTTGTGTACGCGAACCCGAGTTGATCCAAGCTGCGCGGCAATAAGGCCTTGCTCGATGGCGAACGGCGCAACGCCCGACAGCATATTTCCGCAATTGGGACGGGTATCCACCGAGCAATTGCCAACCCCGACCTGCACGAAAAGATAATCAAGATCACAGTCGGGGCGGGTCGAACGCGACACAATAGCCACCTTGCTATTGAGGCTGCTGCCGCCACCCACTCCATCCAGCTGAAGTGGGTCTGATGCGCCGATCGCACCAATCAGGGCCTGGTCACGCGCTTCGTCGCTCTCAGGCAACCACTCCCGGAGGAAGAACGGTCCACGCGAGGTACCCGCGCGCATCAATACACAAGGAATTGCTGTTCTCATTTTCTTCAATCTGCCTTCAACTTTGCCGCCTGAACAACTGCCTTCCACTTGAGCTGCTCTTGCTGGAGGAACGCGCGTGCTTCACTCGTAGTCATTGTGGATACTTCCGCACCCTGACCTTCGAGGCGCTGGGCCACGCTCTTGTCATTCAGCGCTTGATTCAGGGCCTTGTTCAGCGTCTCAACAACTGCCGACGGCGTGTTTGCCGGCGCGAAGACCGCGTACCACTGCGAAACATCCACGTCATTGATGCCTTGCTCTTTCAACGTCGGAACTTCGGACATCAGCGTCGACCGCTTGCTGCCAGCAATGCCGACCGCCTTGAGCTTCCCGTTCTTCAGTTGGGGCAACGCCGTAAAGAGGCTTGGGAACATCACTTGCGTTTGCCCGGCGACCGTGTCATTGATGGCAGGCGCGGAGCCCTTGTAGGGCACGTGGAGCATATTCGTGCCGGTCGAGAGCTTGAACATTTCCGCAGCGAAATGCGGCGCGGTCCCGTTACCCGCCGAGGCATAGCTGATTGTTCCAGGGGAAGCCTTCAACAAGGCGACGACGCCCTTCGCATCTGTAGCTTTCAGGCTGGGATTGATAACCATGACCGTGGCAGATGAGCCGACCATACCGACAGGCACAAAGTCCTTGACCGGGTCGTAGCGCAATTTCTGCAAGGCCGGATTCATTGCGTGTGTGGCCACATAGCCCAATAGCAAGGTGTAGCCATCTGCTGGAGCGCGCATCACGAACTCGCTGGCAATCGCGCCATTGGCACCCGCTTTGTTGTCGACGACTACCGTCTGCTTGAGGATTGTCGACATCGCCTGGCCAACCACGCGCGCCATGGCATCGTTGGCGCCACCGGCTGCTGTCGGTACCACGAGCGTGATCCGCTTTTCCGGAAACGCCGCATGCGTGGCGACACTCGTCAGGGCCGCAGCCAGGGTAATGCTACTCAGCAAGAGGTGTTTGAAAGACTGCATCAATTGTCTCCGTCTTTATCGTCATATCTAGGCTGGATTCGCCCGTGGGGATATGGTCCCTGTTTCCTCACGATCCGTGAATTGCATTGTTGCGATTGACTGATGCATACTGTGGATCACCGATACAGCCCGCCTGGAGGAGGTCCGCGATGTCCATCAACTTCAATCTCAATGATTTGCAGGCGTTCCGTGCGGTGGCCGAGTTGCATAACTTTCGCAAGGCAGCTGCAGCGCTGCATGTGTCGCAGCCCGCCTTCAGCCGACGGATAGAAAAGCTTGAAGAAGCCCTGGGCGTGCGCCTTCTCGATCGGGATACGCGTCAGGTCAGTTTGACAACGGTAGGTAGGGACTTCGACCGTAAGGTCCAGCAGATCCTCGATGACCTGGACCAGGCCCTCCTTGGCATTCGCGGCCTGACCACCACGCGCATGGGGCAAGTAACGATCGCCTGCGTGCCCTCCGCCGCGTATTACTTCCTGTCGCAGGTCATTTCCCGATACCACGGAACGTATCCCAAGATACGCGTGAAGATTCTCGATGCCAGCGCTAACGACGTGTTGTCTGCCGTATCACGGGGCGAAGCTGACTTTGGGCTGAACTTCGTGGGGAATCAGGAACCGGACATCGAATTTCGACCGCTACTTGAGGAACGCTTTGTAGCGGCATGCCGACGTGACCACCCGCTGGCGAAGCGCCGCAAGGTAAGCTGGTCGGATCTTGCCGAGTACGACTACATTGCGGTAAGCAAGACGTCTGGTAATCGGCTGCTTCTGGATCAGGCTCTCTTCAACGTGAAAGGGCTGCCCCAGAGCATCTACGAAACAGAGCATGTCACCACCATGCTCGGGTTGGTGGAGGCGGGGCTGGGCATTGCAGCCGTACCCTCCATTGCAATGCCTGGTCCCGACCATCCGCTCCTGGTCAGCGTCCCGCTCAGCAACCCTGTGATCATGCGCAAGATTGGATTGATTCGTCGAAAGGGGCGCTCACTGGCACCGGCAGCGCAGCAGCTTTTCGATTTCCTCAACGAGATGAAGACGGCGCGTGGGAGAAAAACAGCAAAGGCAACCCAGTGATCTGGATTGCCCATTAGTACTTGGAGCTTGGTCCCTATCGCCGGCTCGCGAGCACCCGGTCAACCATCACGCCCGCCTGACCAAGGTTGTTCCTGGGATCACACATTGCTTCGAGCTGCGCACGATCGACGTGCCGAGAAATCTCCGGATGTTCCACAAGGATTTCAATCAGCGGTCGATTCTGGGCAATCGCATCCCGACAAAGGTCATAGACAAGGTCGTGAGCATACTCGCGACCAATGTATGGGCCCAGGCCCATCATCACCGCCTCTGACATGACCAGGCCGTTGGTAAGGTCGATGTTGGCGCGCATTCTCACAGCATCTACCTCGAGTCCTCGCAGCACAAACTTTGCTTGCTTGAGAGCCCCGGATATCAGACAGAAGATTTCTGGAAGCGACACCCACTCAATTTCCCACGGCCCCGTGGAACGCTCATGGTCAGCCACCATTGCATCCATCAGCGCCGCCGCGTGCTGACGCGCAACCGAAATGTTTGCATGGATATAGAGGCACGAGATCGGGTTGCGCTTCTGCGGCATGGTGGATGACGATCCGCGGCCGGGCGCGAAGGGCTCGAAGACTTCGGCCACCTCAGTCTGCATCATCAACTTGACGTCCATGGCGATCTTGCCAAGTGATCCACCCACGAGGCCCAGGAACGCCCCCACTTCGGCAATGGTGTCACGTACCGTGTGCCAGGAAATCAGCGGCTGCGCCAGACCCAGTTCCTGCATGAGCGCAGCCTGCGTCTCCATCGCACCCGTCTGCAGAGACGATAGCGTACCGGAGGCTCCGCCGAATTCTCCCATCAGCACTCGGGGTTTCAGTTGCTGCAACCGTTCCCGATGCCGCTCGATGCCGGCCAGGATGCTCGCCATCTTGTAGCCGAATGTGATGGGCGTAGCCTGTTGAAGATTTGATCGGCCGATGACCGGCGTATCCCGGTAATTCTTCGCAAGGGTCGCGAGTGCGTCGGAAAGTTCGTCCAGGTCCGATTCGATCAAGGCCAGGCTCTCGCGAATCTGCAGCACTGCAGCGGTGTCGGTGATATCTTGGGTGGTTGCACCCCAATGACAGTACTCGCCCAGGCGGTCTTTGCAGTTGGCGTTGATCTGATTCACCACGGCAATAATGGGGTAGCCGATCTGTTCCGTCTTGGCCTTCAACTTGACCCAGTCAATCTGCGAGAGCTCGCAGTTCTTTACGATCTCGTCTGCCGCCTCCTTCGGAATAATGCCGAGTTCGCCTTGCACCTTGGCCAGCGCACGCTCAATGTCCAGGTACTTGGCCGTACGGTTCTCGTCCGACCACACGTCCCGCATGCGCGAATCACTGAACATATCGCCGAAGATTCGCGAATCGATGATGGTAGAAGCCATGGTGTATTCCTTGGTTGAAGTGTCGTTGCGTTCCACAGCCGTCCGGCCCATCACCGAAGTGTTGCAGTAGCGTCCATCGTCAGCCAGCCTTCATGGTCTGACGCCCAAAGACGGACGGTCTTGCCATCAGGTTGCAGCGCGCCACTGACGTGAAAGGGATGCAGATCAAAGGTGGGGCGAACGGCGCGGAAGCGAAAACTATCCACTTCGGCGCCTGGGCACTCGCGTTGCACGAGGTCCAGCAGAAGTGTGGCAATCAGCGGTCCATGAACAATAAGCCCGGGGTACCCCTCCACCTCCGTCACGTATCGACGATCGTAGTGAATACGATGTCCGTTGAATGTGAGTGCCGAGTACCGGAACAATAGAACATCGTCTGGCACGATCTGGCGCCGCCACTGGGCATCAGACGGCGCCGCTTGTGGCGCGGGCGGTGTGTCGTCACTACGTTGCGCTTCCCGGTAGACAATATCGTGGAACTCCACCAACGCGGGCTCCGAACTGCCATTAACGCAGACCTCGTGACGGACTTTGACAAACACGAGTTGTCCCGTCCGCCCCTCCTTTTTCACCACATCGTCAATCGTCGATGTTCGAACGATAGTGTCTCCGACTCTGATTGGCGTGCGGAACTCAAACTGGCTTCCCGCCCACATGCGACGGGGTAACGCAATCGGTGGTAGGAAACTGCCCCGTTTTGCGTGGCCATCCGGACCGATTTCACTCTGTCGATGCTTCGGCAGGAGATACATCCAGTGCCACAGCGGGGGAAGCGCCGTACCTACCGGAAGAGGGGACTCCGGATAATCGAGCGTCGCGCGAAGGGCCGCGACAGGCGCGGCGGTCACGATGTCTTGCTGTTGCTCAGTGCGTCCGATCCATGTAGTTGGATCAATAGTCTGCTCGGTCACCACGATGCCCCCTTGCTGTAAAACAATTCTGCCAACTGCAAACTGCCTACTTTGAGCCACCTTTCCGGTAGCCCGAAACAGGTACTTCTAGAATCGGTGCCGAAGGCCAATGCCCCCACCCACCTTGCTTCCCTTGACGCCCATGAACGTGGGAAGCGCATATCCACCGTTGATGCGATTGAAGTCAACTTCGGCATAGACGTCAGTGCGCTTCGACAGGTTGTAGTCAGCAACACCGGTCACCATGATGCGACTGCCGTCCGCGTTGCGTTGTCTGTCGTAGTGGGTTGCAACCGAGAGCGTCAGCGCTGGTGTGGCCGAGATGGCGAAGCCGCCAGTAAATACATCGTTGCGAGTCGGGCTGACTTCAAAACGATTGTTGAGATATCCGAAGGTCAGCTTCACGATACCAACGCGGTAGTTTCCGCCAAGCCCCCAGATTTTTCGCGCTTCCGTCGTGGTCAACGCGTTTGCCTGCTGCCAAAAGCCGCCGACATCAATGGGCCCCTGTGTGTAGCCTAGTGATGCCCCGTAGCTGGAGCTCCGCTGGGTCTGCCCAGGCACTTCACCGAAGGTGTAGTGGGCACCGGCAGAGAATGCACCCCATTGGCCGAAATACTTGGCCATGTTGTCCTGCCGCGGTCCCGTGTATGCATTGAGAATCGTGACAGCATCCAGATTGGGGTGCCCATTTGGCTGGAAGCGGGATGTCGCATCGTAGGCAGTCGTGAACTGCCGCCCAAACGTAAGCCGTCCGTATGTCTCGTGGCTCAGTCCGACCCAAGCCTGACGCCCAAACAGCCGGCCTTGGCCACCGGTGCTCTGTTGACCGTAGTTGGCTGTAGCCGTGCCCTGCGACGACACGCCAGTGGTGGGATCAAAGCCGCTCTCCAGATTGAAGATGGCCGACAGTCCACCGCCTAGCGCCTCGGTTCCCCGCATACCCCAACGCGATCCATTGAAGTAACCGTCGGTAAGTTCGGCCAGGTTCTTGTCCCCGGCATTGTTATTGGAATAACGAATCGTGGTATCGATGATGCCGTACAGCACCATGCCAGATGACGTCTGGGCTTGTGCGCTCCCCGCAACGAACATGCCGAATGCGAGCCCGTTTCTCACTCGTTTTACGACTTCCTCTCGGCGCCCAAGTATGCTGACCATGCGTCTTCTCCATTGAGTTCTTTCTTGTCGTGTTCTGCTGTTATCCACAGCAGCTCAGGAACCAAGTTTGCTGGTCCCGATCCGATAGGAGAATTGCAATGTTTGGACTAACTGATGCAGCGGGAGCATCACCAACGCGCAGAGCTCGCCAATGCGTTCGTCGAACGCCTCGGGCGCGTGGACCGCCGGGAACGTGGCTACCCTCTCAACAAGCGCCGCCATAGATCGTAAAAGCGACGCCCTTCAGCGTAGTCAACGACGGCTATGGCATTGACCAGTACGACCTAGCCCCGCCCAGTTGGCTCCTGCGACAGGACAAAGTGCACGGAGTCAAGAAGGCGAGCTAATGTTGGGGACCCCTGCGCTGCCGGATATACAAGCTCCAGATCAAACGTCGCCGCCAGGTCAGTCAATGCGATAAAGGTAACGGAAGAGACTGCTGCCTGATCCAGGCTCGCGGGCACCAGAGCGAGTCCCATTCCTGCCGCAACGAGACCCAGGACTGTCGGCATATCGGTCCCAATCTGCGCGATCTTGGGAACGAAGCCCGCCTTCGCACACTCTGCAATCAACATGCTGTGCTGAGCGCTTGATCGTTCCCGGCTAAACCAAACGAACGACTCCTCCGCAACGTCTGCCAGACGCGTTGGGAGACAGCCCTCTCTCGCGCGCGCTGCTGGCATGGCCAGGACAAACCTCTCGCGATGAAGAACAACCCCAGCAAAAAAATGGTCCTCTGGTTTTCGCCAAGCCATTATTCCCGCATCGAGATCCCCTGTCCGCAACGCACGCTCCTGTTGTGACGAGAGCATCGGCTCGATAGTCAGGAGGACGTCAGGATTCTGGACACGGAAATGGTTGAGAATCCGCAGCGTGCGCGGCATGGACAGGTAGCTCGGTAACACCCCAAGTTTCAATGCGCCACTTAGACCCTGAGCAATTCGATGAGCTTTATCTCGCGCGCGTTCAATTCGTGCCAGCACGTCTTTTGCGTCGGCGAGGAAACTTTGACCCGCTTCAGTCAATTGGACGCCTTTGGCATACCTTCCGAACAACGGTACCCCCACCGCCTCTTCCAGATCCTGGATCTGCCGAGACAAAGCAGGTTGTGTGATATGCAACACCCTGGCGGCAGCAAGAATGCTTTGCTCATCCGCAACAGCGGCAAAGTACCGCAAGTGCCTGACCTCTATTGTCTTCACGCTCTTCCGCCTTTACTGAAATTTCCGGTCATATTGCTCGGAAAGATGGGAAGGCTCGGGTGGGCACGGGTCATCATGCACTTCATTAAAGTGCAGTGGTCTTGCGGCAGACGAGTTACTGCGGAAGCGTTCGCTGCCATTCCTGCAGTTGCTCCACTGAAGCGACCACGCCACCACAGACCACCACAAGAATGCTCGAGGCAGTCTTCAGCGCCGGGCAATCGCTTTCCGCTGCTGCGAGCGCGGCACCGCATGCGGGTTCCACCAGTACACGATGCTCCCCGAGGAACCGCAGGCTCGCTTCGACGGCTTGACGATCCGTAACAACCACGCTAGAGATCGGCAGCGTGCGACTCCACTCAAGTGCCTGGGTAGCCGGCCGCTTTGCGCCCAGCGACGTCGCTACGCCAGTGACCATTGGAAGTTCCCTAACTTCGCGGGCCTCCAGCGACCTTGCATACGACGCCATTCCCTCGGTTTCTGCTGCGATCAACTGAACATCTGTCCATCCATTGCGTTGCATGCCTTCCGCCACTCCACACAGAAGCCCGCCGCCGCCTACAGACAAAACCACCGCGTCAGGTTTCACACCTGCCTCGGCAACCTCATCAATCAGCGTTGAGTGTCCCTGCCAGAGCAGCGGGTCATCGAAAGGATGAATGAAGGCTGCATGCGGTCCGACCAATGACTGGGCAAACGCATTTGCTTCGGCCCAGGATTGTCCATGCACGATCAAGTCGGCTCCCTCAAGCTTGATGAGGTACCGCGCTCTTTCCGACGTCGTCTCGGGAACGACTACCGTAACAGGAACCTTGAGCAGCCGACCACAGTAGGCCACCGCAATCCCTGCATTTCCTCCGGACGACGACACAAGATGCGTCACGCCGCGCTGGACATGCTTCATGCATGCAAGCCCAATGCCCCTGACCTTGAATGAACCGCACGGCTGAAGCGCTTCCATTTTTAGCCACACATCCTTATTCAAACGGGAGGAGATGGGCAGCGAGTGCTGTAAGGGAGTTCGAATATGAAGGGTCATTTTTTACGTTCGAAACGGAACGGCGAAGCACGTCAAGTCGCACGATCCGGCACCGCGAATGGTGCTCATTCGATTCTCTGGGCCTACGAATACCGGTGGAATGTCAACGAAGATAGCGCTTGGCGGCTATAGAAGCAAATGCCTGATGGGATGCGTCAGTATGCCTTCCAGGCATACCTACGCGTACCTTCTAGCGCACTATTTTTGAAATTTTTGCCTGATTCATAATGCCACGCCAAGCATGGTGCTTTCGCCGGTACGGAGGAAGTAGGCGTTCGCATAGCCATTGGCGGAAGTATCGAAGTAGCAGCCCTTGCTGTTGCATGACACGATTGAAGCGTTCATCGCGAAGCACCCGTGATATTCGTCGCAAGCTTGCGAAGCCACGCAACTCTCTCGCGAAGACGTTTCTTCCATTCCTCCGCCAAGCCTGGAACCGCAATCAACTCGATCAAGTCGTCCACTGAGGGGCGGTGAGACAACTGCACTCGCCAGAACTGTTCGATGGAGAATCGGTCGGTCTGTCTTTCCAATAGAGTGATGCCATCTCCGGCCTGAATCTCGCCCGGTGTGAGGACGCGGTAGTACCAGCCCGTGATTCGATTTTGCGCGACGTACACCGACATACGCTCCTCGCCAAACCGATGGTTGATTTTCCAGCACGGGCTGCGAGGCTGAGACACTTGAAAAATCGCACCGCCAACGCGGAACGTGTCGCCGATATGGACGTTGCTTTCGGATAGGTCCTTGGCTGAGATGTTCTCTCCCAGGCTACCAGGCACGAGCAGAGAGCTACTGCGTGGAAAGGCCTGAGCGATCTTGGCGTAGTTCTCGAACGCGTATTGATGGACCGCTTTCTCCGGTCCGCCATGGACCCGCCTGTCGGCTTGCTCATCACCAACAATGCCCTCCGCTTCTACGCGAACCCGGTCGAGCGTTCTTCTCTTGAAAATGCCGCTACGCTGACCTTCCTGATCCAGGTAACCGGTGCCGCCGGCGAACAGTTGGCCAATTGTGCTGACTGGATTGCTCATGCCTTGCATCGCTAGGCGTATACGTGACTGTGACCCAGACTATGAATCCAGTACAGTGATGAATAGAGATACCAGACATCATCAATAGAGATGCAAAGCATCACTCGATTGGATTGCTCGCTGGAGTTCACATGGAACTGCGTCATCTAAGAATCTTCAATGCTGTAGCGGAGAACGGCAGCTTTACGGCTGCGGCCGAGAAGATTCACACCGTCCAGTCGAACGTCACGATGCGCATCAAGGAACTCGAAACCGAGCTGCATCAGCAGTTGTTTGTTCGGCAAAAGACTGGCGTCGTACTCACGTCGGCCGGGCAGACGTTTCTCGGATATGCCCAACGGATCCTGCAACTGGCCGATGAGGGCCGCAACGCCATGATGGATACCACTACGCCGACTGGACATTTGCGCCTCGGGTCGATGGAAACCACCGCAGCGATCCGCTTACCTCAGGTGCTCTCGAAGTACAGGCAGATGTGCCCGCAGGTTCAGCTTTCGCTGGTGACGGGCACCACGGTGGAACTTATCAAGGCCGTTGAATCGCACCGGCTGGACGGTGCATTTGTCGGCGGCCTGCATCAAAATCCTGCGTTGGTCCAAGAGGAGATATTCGAAGAGGAGCTCGTGCTTGTTAGTAGTGGCGAGTTCCAATCTCTCTCCTCCCTGATCGAGACCATGCCGCAACAGACAGTCCTGGTCTTCCGCACCGGCTGCTTCTATCGATCCACACTAGAGAACTGGTTTTACCAGGCTGGCCTGATTCCGAACCAGATACTCGAGCTCGGGACGCTTGATGGCATCCTTTCATGCGTGTCGGCCGGTATGGGCGTTACGCTGTTGCCTCGCACCGTCGCCGAGAAATATGGCGCGCGACAGGAGATCTGCTATCACCAGTTGCCTCCTGAATTCGCCAACATCAAGACTGTATTTATCCGCCGACAAGACTGCGTGGCGACCCCGGCCCTCCTCAAGTTCGTCGATCTGGCGCGCGGTTGCGGTTTCAATCTCGCACGGTCTAAACGTTCGTCCTCCTGAACGCCACCACGGACAACTCGGTAACAAGCACGATGCCCGTTACTGCAACGCAGCCAGCCACGGCGAGCGGGTCCAGACCACACAGCACCGCACCGCCGCTGGCCATCGCCGGTGGGTGACGGAAGCGCGTGAACTGAAGTCCGAGTAGAAGGACACATCCGATAGGCAAGAGGTATGCGCCGACGGCACCGCCAAGCAACAGTGTCATCGCCAGCAACGGCACCAGTGCAGCCCCAACTGCGCTGAGTAAATGCGCAACCAGGTGGAACGCCGCGCGCTCGCCGTCACGCCAATGCCGGGCGTTTGCGGTCATGGCGGTGATGACCAACGGAAATGAGGCCGCTTCGGCTTGCCATGTTCTCGAAACGGCCAAACACGCTCCGCAGACCAGCAATGCGCGCGCAAACGCCAGCCTGCGCCCTGGACGCTCGTCCGTTCCGACACTAGGCTGCTGCGCTCGCTGGAACATAGAGTTGCCTCGGAAGGGCCTTGTCAACGCTCGGCACTGCCGTATCGATCTCGTCGCTGAGTTGCATTGGCAATCCTCGAACAAGCTCGGCGACGCGTTCAGCGGCTGGCATTACCCGGGAGATCTTGCCGACGCCCTGACCAGCATAGAGCGACAACTTCCTTGCCATACGGGGCTTGTCGATGGCACGCGCACCGCCCCCGATGAAACGGAGCAGGTTCCACTTGTCACGGTTAGGAATCACGCGATGCGGCGTCCCGTATTTCCAGCCAAACGAATAGCCGGTACGGTATTCGGTGTCATCGACCGTCGCATCCACAATCTTCTGCTTGTAAAGCTCGTGTGCGTTTGACTCGTCGCACGCGACGAAAGCGGTGCCCACAAGCACGCCTGAGGCTCCCATCGCCATTGCACTACGCACGTCATCACCGGTGACGATTCCGCCTGCGGCAAGCACCGGACGTCCTTGGGCCGCTTCACACATCGCTGGCAGCAGCGACATCAGACCGATGGTTCCGCGATTGAGGTGACCGCCGCTCTCACTACCCTGGGCAACGACGATATCGGCGCCCCGAGAAATGGCAAGCTTCGCAAGTGCAACAGAGCCAACCTGCACCATCACGATTAGACCGGCGTCCTTGGCGCGTGGAATCATGTCTTCATAATCCTCGGCGTAGAACAGCGACAGAAGGTGCGGCCGTTCCTGCAGGATGACCTGGAATTGCGCCTCGAACACGTCCGGCCCGCCAAACGATGGGACGAGATTGACGCCGAATGGCTTGTCAGTCAGCGCGCGTGTTTCCTGAATCCATTTACGCAACATCTTCGGCGGCAGCCGCAGCCCTCCGACGGTTCCCATGCCGCCCGCATTCGCCACCGCGGAGACCAGCTTTGGCCCGGAGATCGCGGCCATGCCCGCGAGGAAGATGGGGTACCGGACGCCACAGAGTTCCGTAACCTGGTTGCCTGCGAATTCCCTGATCTGGCTCATGATTCTCAAAGCTCCACGTGTTTGCCAAGCATCCGCTTCAGTGCGGCGTTCTTAAGAATGAAGTGGTTCTTGCACGCGCCGAATATGTGCAGTGCCAATCCGGCGAGAAAGGCGGTTGCGCCGATATTGAAGAGGACATCAACCACCGCCTTCACCGCAGCGTTAGGCTCGATGAGCGTTGGTATGAAGAACCCACCCGGCAACGCGATAACCTGACCTGCAGCCGAGCGCGATAGCCATACCGCTATTGGGAGCAGCACCATGGCCAAGGCCAGCGCGGCGGCAACAGAGCGACTGACAATCACCTCGATCGGATTTGGCGTACCCACCGGCAATGGATGCCAGGAAGTCATCCTGGCCCAGAAGCGATAGATGGAAATCACGAACAGGCCGGTGCCAAACAGGTTCTGCAGATGCTCCAGTGCCGCAGCGTCGTCGCCAGCGAGACCAGTGGATCGCGCGATGCTCAGTCCTATGATCGAGAAAAGAAGCGCTGCCACCAACCAGTGCAGCAAAATCGTGATGGGCGAGAATCGGAGCCCGTTGTCTCGCAGTTGCATGCTTGTCTCCTTGCGTTTTTGAATCTCGTCGGGGTCGCCCCGTGGGTGTCAGTGGCTGATTGCGCCGGATGCGCCCAAACCTGTCTGCGCACGAACACACTGCGCGTCAAACGCGCCCCGCTCTCGTTGCGCCTTGGCACTCCGATCAGTGACGGACCCGAGCCAAATGAAGACGAAAGCGATATTCATGGAGATGATGGCTGGATAGTCGTAAGGAAAAATCGCTTGGGCGTTACCCAGCACCTTTACCCAGACGGCAGGCGACAGCACAACCAGTGTGACGGCGCTGACCAGACCCGCGACGCCTCCCAGCAGCGCACCTCGCGTGGTCAACCCTTTCCAGTACATGGACAAGATCAGGATCGGGAAATTGACCGAGGCGGCTACGCCAAAAGTCAGCGCGACAAGGAAGGCGATGTTCTGCTCCTTGAACAAGATGCCGAGTCCCACAGCCGTTACCCCGATGCAGGCCGAGGCGATGCGCGATACGCGTCGCTCGGCTTCTGGATTGGCCTGCCCCTTCTTGAAAACCATTCCATACAGGTCGTGTGAGATTGCGGATGTGCCTGCCAGCGTCAATCCAGCCACCACGGCGAGGATCGTCGCGAACGCCACGGCCGAAAGAAAACCCAACAGCAAGTCACCGCCCAAGGCTTTGGCAAGATGCATCACCGGCATGTTTCCACCGCCGAGGAGTTTTCCGCCGAGTTGGCCACCCTCGAAGAACTTCGGGTCTCCGCCA
Source organism: uncultured Cupriavidus sp. (assembly GCA_963543405.1). Taxonomy (GTDB): domain Bacteria; phylum Pseudomonadota; class Gammaproteobacteria; order Burkholderiales; family Burkholderiaceae; genus Cupriavidus. The sequence continues at coordinate 23,956 of CAUUBQ010000037.1, read as the reverse complement.
ACGATCACGATTGCGGCCATGCCGAGAACCGCGACGACGAGAAAGAAGAACCCGATGATTCCCGTCGCTACAAACACCGATTTTCGTGCCTCCTTGGCGTCGCGCACGGTGAAGAAGCGCATCAGGATATGCGGCAGTCCGGCGGTGCCGAATACCAGGCCGATGGACAGCGAGATCATGGCGAACGGGTCGGATACCAGCTTGCTGGGCAGCAAGATGCCTGCGCCACTCTTGTGCGTTGCTGCGGCCTTCTCGAACAGCACGTCGAAAGAGAAGCCGAATTTGCTCAGGGCAAGGATGGCAAGAAATGTCCCGCCGAACAGCATCAGGACGGCCTTGATGATCTGCACCCAGGTGGTAGCCACCATGCCGCCGAAGGTGACATAGATGGCCATCAGCAAACCAACCACGATAACCGCGTAGTTGTAAGGCAGGCCGAACAGGAGTTGAATCAGTTGGCCGGCCCCTACCATCTGGACGACAAGGTAGAAGCAAACTACCGTCAATGACCCAAATGCCATCAGGGTGCGGATGCGGTTGCGGTCGAGGCGATAGGACGCGATGTCCGCTATCGTGACGCGCCCGAGGTTGCGGATACGCTCCGCAAACACAAACAGCAGCAGCGGCCAGGCGACGAAGAAGCTGATCGCGTAGATCATGCCGTCGTAGCCATTAAAGTAGAACATGCTGGTAACACCGAGCAATGCTGCCGCCGACATATAGTCACCCGCCAGGGCCCATCCGTTCTGGAATCCCGTGATTCCGCCACCGGCGGTGTAGAAATCCTGCATGGATTTGGTTTTGGAGGCCGCCCAGTAGGTGATGCCGAGCGTGGCCACCACAAACACCAGGAACATCACGATTGCCGTGATGTTTAAGGGCTGCCTCTCGATCGCGGACATCGCGCCCGGCGCCGCATACGTCGACATGGAAGCGCCAGACAATACCGACAGAAGCAAAGCATGACGGGCAAGGTTCATTTCGCACCTCCCCCGATAATCTCAGCGGCCAGTTCGTCGAACTCGCGATTGGCTCGCCGCACATACAACCCGGTCAGCAGCCACGTACCCACGATCAGCATCACGCCGACTAGCCAGCCAACATTGATGGTGCTGCTGCTTGAGAGCTTCGTTGCGAGGAGTTGGGGGTGGAATCCGGCTACGAGGATAAATGCGTAGTACGGAACCAGCGTCGCCGCTGTCAGATAAATGACGAAGCGGCCGCGTCGCCTGACCAGCGCGATAAACGAGGGATTATTGGAAATCCCCATAACTGAAGATGTCTCCATCATTGTCTCCATCCATCGGGGTCAGCGCCCCTGTAGTTTTTCAATGCCAACGATTTCCGTCTTGTTGTGCATCGAAGATATGCCGTCCGGCATATCGCTACAAATGATGAATGATGATGGGAGCCATCTTTGCCAGTGAACTATCTCCTGCTGGAGTTACTGCACGACCGCCTTGACGTACTCGTCCGCGGCCACCTGTTCCATCCATTCCACCGCGTTCCCCTCTAACGCTTCTGCAATGGCGATGTGCACCATGGTGGAGGTTGATGTGGCACCGTGCCAATGTTTGGTATCCGGTGGAATCCAGACCAGATCACCCGCACGGATAGTCTGGGCTGGCTCTCCCCATTTCTGGACGAAGCCGGTACCCGCGACAACCAGGAGCGTCTGGCCCAGCGGGTGGCTATGCCACGCCGTCCGAGCCCCTGGCGCGAACGTAACCGTAGCCCCACCCACCCGCGCCGGAGCCGGGGTCTGAAAGTGCGCATCGACGCGGACGCTACCCGAGAAACTGACTGCTGCCCCGTCCGTCGTGGGCTGCATGCACGGCCTTGTCACAGTGATCATGTCAGACGACCCTCCCCCTCGACTTCATCAACGTACTCCCTCCACTTACCTGTGTAGCCAACGCCGCCGCACTGAGCAGGTAAAAAGACCTCTGACTGGAAACGTGCAACTGCTGCATTCAATCTCTCAATGAAAAACGCTTGCGCTCGGCGCGCCCTGGACTGAACAATAGCGAAAACATTCATGAAATGCCCTCATAGCACCTTTCAGGCTTGGGGCCTCCACGCTCCCGGCTTAAGTCAGCAGAGAAACTCGCCCGTGCCCCGCCATAACCTCAATGACTTGCTCGCACTGATCACTGTCGCCAAGGAGCGCAGCTTCACACGCGCGGCAGCGCGACTGGACGTCACACAATCGGCGCTGAGCCACACTATTCGCAATCTGGAAACCAGGCTCGGCGTGCGGCTACTGACCAGGACAACCCGCAGCGTGTCGACGACCGATGCCGGCGAATGGCTGATTCAGTCGCTGGGCCCCAAGTTCGAGGAAATTGAGGCAGATCTTTCCGCAGTGGCCGAACTCGGCGAGCGGCCAGCGGGCACCATTCGCATTACATCTGTCGACCATCCCATCGATGCCATCATCTGGCCCCGGCTGGCCAAGGTGCTGCCACAGTACCCAGACCTCAACGTCGAGCTGACGGTTGACTATGGACTCACCAATATCGTCGGTGACCGGTACGACATCGGCGTGCGCTTTGGCGACCAAATCGAGAAGGACATGATCGCGGTCCGCATCAGTCCCGATGTCAAGATGGCCATGGCGGCTTCCCCTGCATACTTCAAGGGTCGCGACAAACCCACTACTCCGCGCGACTTGCTGTCCCACCGATGCATCAACCTGCGACTCGCCACTAGCGGCGGCCTGTATGCCTGGGAACTGGCCAAGGGCGCCAAGAAGCTGCAGGCGCGCGTGGAAGGCCAGGTCATCTGCAATAGCGTCAACCAGATGCTGAACGCCGCGCTGGACGGCTTCGGCCTGACTTTCCTGCCGTGGCCCATGATCCAGCCTTACGTGGAAAAAGGACGGCTGGTCCGGGTGATGGAAGACTGGTGCCCCACCTTTCCCGGCTATCACGCGTTCTACCCAAGCCGGCGCCAGTCGTCGCGCGCACTCAAGATCGTCATCGATGCCATCCGGCACCGGCCGGATGGCACGCGCGGCCAGGCCTAGGCCTTCGAAAGCTGATCACGGATCGGCAGTGACCGAATCCGCTGGCCGGTGGCCGCGAAGATCGCATTGCACAGCGCCGGAGCGATGGGCGGCACAGGGGGTTCGCCCACACCGCCGGGCGGCACATCGAAGTTGCCACCCACCATCCACGTATGGATAGCGCGTGGGGCCATATGCGAGCGCAGGATCTCGAAATCGTGGAAGTTGCTTTGCTGCACGCGGCCGTCCTTGAAAGAGATTTCTCCTAGCATCGCCAGGCCAATGCCCATCACACAACCGCCTTCCACCTGGGAGCGGATGCGTTCCGGATTGACCTGTGGACCGCAGTCGATCGCCATGTCGACACGTGGAATCGAAATCTGGCCTTTTGCATCCACGGCCACTTCCACAACCGTCGCCACATACGTCACGAAGCTGTACGCCATGGCGATGCCGAGACCATGCCCCTTTGGCAGCTTGCGCCCCCAGCCGGCCCGACGAGCAGCTTCCTCGATCACGCCACGCATTCGGCCGGTATCGAGCGGATACACGTCGGGCGATTCGCTGTAGTTCCATTTGTCGGATAGCGTCGCCGGATCGATCTTGCGCGACGGCCCGATCAGTTCCAGCAAGTAGTCCTTCGGGTCGCGGCCAGCCTGGTGCGCCAGTTCGGCAACGAAGCTCTGCACCGCGAACGCATGGGGAATATTCGATACCGAGCGGAACCAGCCGATGCGGGTGTGCGCCGGCACGTCGGCGGACTCCAGCCGGATCGACGGAATCTGGTACGGAATGTTGATGGCGGTCATCGCGGCCTCGAAGTCCGCCTTGCCTTGCGCACCGACCTTGAATGTGGAACCGATAGTGGGCGCAGCGGATCGATGCAGCCATGCTGCCGGCTTACCGCTGGCGTCCAGTACCGACTCCATGTGCTCGACCGAAACCGTGTGATAGTAGTCGTGCCGGATATCGTCGTCCCGCGTCCACTGCAGCTTTACCGGCGTGCCACCCATCGCCTTGGATACCAGCGCCGCCTCGGAGATAAAGTCGGCCATCGACTTGCGGCCAAACCCACCGCCCAGCAGCGTCAGATGCACCGTCACGTCCTTCGGATCGAGCCCGACGTGCTTCGCCACGCTTTCCAGCGCGCCCTGGGGGGCTTGCGAAGGTGCCCAGATCTCGCACTTCCCGTCAACGAAGCGCGCGGTGGCCACCGGCGTTTCCATCGACGCGTGCGCCAGATGCGGGACATAGTACTCGGCAGAGACCTTGCGTTGGCCGCCGGCGGCCGACAGCGCGGCAACCGCATCGCCGTCATTGCGCAGCGCCTTGCCTGGGCGCCGCGCCGCGGCTTCGAGCGTGCGACGGAACGCAGCCGATTCGTAGCTCGCGTTCTCCCCGTCGTCCCATTCGAGCTTGAGCGCGGCACGGCCCTGCATTGCCGCCCAGGTGTTCGTGGCAACCACTGCCACACCCCCCACCGGATTGAACAGCGGCGGACCGTCGTAACCCTTCAGCTCGACGACGCGCAACACGCCGGGCACCTTCAGGGTGTCGGTGCTATCGACCTTGCGCAGCTTGCCGCCATAGACCGGCGGGCGAGCGATGACCGCGTAGACCATGCCCGGCAGACGCACATCGATCCCGTACGTGGCCTTGCCCTGCGCAATATCGCGACTATCGGTCGGCACGATCTTGCCCTTGCCGATATAGCGGAACGCGGTCGGTTGCTTGAGCCGGAGTTGGTCGTGTGCCGGCACCGGCTGCCGCATGGCGGCTTCAGCCAGCTCGCCGTAGCCCAGGCGACGGCCCGTTGCCGCATGAATGACTTCGTGACTACGCGCCTGTACTTCGGTGACTGGCACCTTCCACTGCGCGGCTGCCGCGGCTTCCAGCATCTGGCGCGCCGATGCACCCACGCGCCGCATCGGCGCCAGGAAATGCCGCATGCTGCGCGAGCCGTCCACGTTCTGGCTGCCATAGCGGGCCTCGTTGGCATCGGCCTGCACGATCTTCACGCGGCTCCAGTCGGCCTCCATCTCGTCGGCCACCACCATCGGCAAGCTGGTCCGCACGCCGGTACCCATCTCGGCGCGATGCGCGACGATGGTCACAGTGCCGTCACGGGCGAGCGAGATAAACACCAGCGGGTTGTCGACGACCCCGCCGGGCATCGACAGAGCGCCATATTTCTTCGCCGCTTCGGCGGCATCGGCCTTCGCGATCAGGCCGCCGAACTGCACGGACAGCACAAACGCCGCGCCCGCCTGCAAGAGGCGGCGGCGCGCCGGTTGTTCCAGTGGCTGCATATCGGTGCGCGTCATGCCTTGGCTCCCGTCTTGTTGCCGGAAAGCCGCGACGAAGCCAGCCGCACTGCGGCGTTGATCCGCGTGTAGGTGCCGCATCGGCAAAGATTCCCGCTCATACCGGAGACAATCTGATCGTCCGTCGGCTTCGGGTTGGCTTTCAACAGCGCGGTGGCAGTCATGATCTGGCCCGCCTGGCAATAGCCGCATTGCGCCACGCCCAGCTCAACCCACGCATCCTGTACGGCCTTGCCCACCCGATCGCCTTCCATCGATTCGATAGTGGTAACGGGCTTGCCGCCCACTGCTGAAATCGGCGTCACACAGGAACGCACTGCTTGTCCGTCGACGTGGACTGTACAAGCGCCACACAGCGCCATGCCGCATCCGAACTTCGTTCCGGTAAAGCCCAGCGCATCGCGCAGGGTCCAGAGTAATGGCGTGTCGGAAGACAGGTCGACGTCATGGACCTGGCCGTTGATCTTGAGCGATGTCATGGGCGGAGAATTTTTGCAGGAGTTCGCGGGATGGTATCGGAGAAACGTCGCGCGATTACGTGGCTCACGCTGAATAGGTTCATGAATGAGGCTCATGAATCTGTTGTCGCGCTTAGCTTCGTGAGATCGATTCTGCCATGTTCCCCTCTTACTGCATGCACCGGCTAACCCATCTACAAACGGATCTGCGCGCTTCGGGGTAGCGGATGGTCCCGTGAAATCGTCTCTTGCAGGAATCTCGTAACGGCCTTGATGCGCGGCAAATACTGCAGGTCCCGATGGACCGTCATCCATATCGTCCTGCTCACCTTGATCTGCCCATCAAGAATCTTCACCAGGCCGAAGCGCTCTGCTTTGGCGAAGGAAGGAAGCATCACGATGCCTGCGCCAGCCACCGCGGCGAACATTTGGGCAATCATGCTCGACGACTGAAAGCCGACCTTGGGTCTGGTGATTGCCTCGTCCAGCCATCTCACTGTATCGAGCTGAATCAGATCATCGACGTACGTAGAGAACTGATGGTCATGCAGCGCGGCCGGGCTTTCCGGTGTGCCATGCTTCAACAGGTAATCCGCCGATGCGTAAAGCTGCAGCGGAAACGCACCGATGGGAACGACATCCAGGGACTTGCCATCGGGAGGAAAGAAACTCAGAAAGACATCTGCCTCCCGCTGGTTCACGTGCATCTGCTGAGTGGTGGTGACCAACTCCACAGCGATTTTCTGGAATCGAGAAGAAAAATTCACGAACTCGCCGGCCAGGTAGAGAGAAGCAATCCCCTCCATGGTGCCAACCCTGACCGTTCCCGATGGCTCCTTATGAGAGCCTCCCAGAAATTCTCCTAACGCCACGACGTTCGATTCCATCGCTTCGACGTACTCGAGCAATGCCTGGCCACGGGCTGTTATGTGCAGCCCCTGGTTGTCTCGCTCGAACACCGGTGCGTTGATCGCCTCTTCCAGGCGACTGATGTGCCGACTAATCGTCGACTGGTCGCACTTGATGCGGCGCGCGGCACCGCCCAGGGTCCCCGAACGCGCCACTTCAAGGAAGATTTTCAGGTCATGCCAGTTCGGATTGATTTGAGACATCGCGCAAAAGTCGCTGCAGGGTTTTTGCAAGCATACCCGTGAATTCAGGGAAAACCCTCTAGGCACTTTCCCTGTGCAACCCGCACCAGACAAGGGCTTCTGCCGTCTTGCAAATTTGCAAGGCGCAACGCGGAAGTTCACCTTTTCACGCCATCCGACCGTCTCTAATCTTCGCTTGCGGCTGCCCCATCCCTCACGCCTGACATTTGGAATGCAAGGCGTCCTACCAAACGTTGAGGTTCGTCATGTCCAAACAGACTGATTACCACGTGCTCTTCAACCATCCGGATTTCGAAGCGCTTGTCCGCCAGCGGCGGCGCGTTGTTGTCCGACTCTTCGTCATCAGCATGACGTTCTTCTTCTCATTGCCGTTGGTGTCGACGTTTGCGCCTCAACTGCTTCTGATCAAGCTCACACCATCCACCACGCTTGGCCTTTGGTACAACGTCGCGCAGTACTTCATCGGCGGTGCCATTGCATGGCGCTATGCCGTGCAACTTCGGCGTCTTGATGCCATGGCAGCGTCTCTCACTAGCGGCACCAGGCAGACGAAGTCCACGGTCGACACCACCGTTGCACAACGCGCCATTGCCTGAGGGGCTGTCATGTCCAAGCGAATCTTCTACGCCACACCGTTTGCCGTTGCCAGTAGTTCCGCGCTAGCGGACACCCCTACCTTGGTAAGCGCCGACAACCGCGGGCTGACTTTCGGCGTCTTTGCCGTGCTGTTCCTGCTCACACTCGGAATTACATGGATCGCCGCCCGCCGCAATTCCACGGCCAGCGACTTCTACACTGCTGGCGGAGGCATTAGCCCACGCATGAACGGGCTTGCCATTGCGGGCGACTATCTTTCTGCAGCGGCTTTCCTGGGCGTATCCGGACTCATTGCGCTGTACGGACTGGATGGCATCAGCTACGTGGTGGGCTTCTTTGTATCGTTTATCCCGGTTCTCATCCTCATCGCCGAGCCCTGCCGGAATCTCGGAAAATTTACCCTCGGCGATGTACTCGCCTTCCGCAACAACTTCCGGGCAACCAAGCTGGTGGTCGCCATATCGAGCATCCTCGTCGCGCTTTTCTATATGGTGCCGCAGATTGTCGGGGGCGCCGTCATCGTCCGTGCACTGATTGGCATCCCCTACGAACTGTCGGTGATGGCGGTCGGGACCCTGATGCTGACGTATGTCCTGTTCGGCGGTATGCGCGCCACCACTTCGGTGCAGGTTCTCAAGGCGGTCCTTCTGATCAGCTTCTGCCTGATCCTCGTCGTTCTCTCCTGGCTGCCCTACGGCTTTAACATCGAAGCCTTCTTCAACGGGGTCATCTCGAACGCAGCTATCCAGCAGCACATTCAGGGGCTGGTTGCGGGAACCTCGACGCTGAGCGTGGCCGATGCCGGTCAGCGTTTGCTCGCACCGGGCTTGTATCTGAAGAATCCTCTCGAACAGGTCTCTCTCGGCATGGCTCTTGTGCTCGGGACAGCCGCAATGCCGCACATCCTGATGCGCTTCTTCACGGTACCCAACGCGAAGGCAGCGCGGAAATCGGCGCTGTACGCAATGTTCGCCATTGGCTTGTGCCACCTTCTGATTGTCGTCATCGGGTTCTCGGCGGCACTTAACGTTGGACCCAAGGCCATCCTGGCGATGGACAAGGGTGGCAATCTTGCCGCCCCGATGCTGGCGCAGTTCCTGGGTGGTGGCCCCGACAGTCTGCTCGGCAACTTCATGCTGGCTATCGTCGCTGCTGTGTCATTCGCCACGATCGTGGCGGTGGTTGCAGGCTTGACACTGGCGGCCGCCTCGTCACTTGCGCACGACGTCTATGTTGGCGCCATCAAGAATGGTGTTGCAACGGAACGCGAGCAAGTGAGGGCTGCCCGGGTAGCCACGCTTCTCATGGCTGTCATCTCCGTGGGCGCCGGCATCGTTGCCAAGGGGCAGAACGTCGCCCAACTCGTCGGCTTGGGATACGCGGTCGCCGCGTCCGCCAATCTGCCAGCCCTGATTTGCACGCTGTACTGGCGCCGCTGCAATACCGCTGGTGTCGTCGCCGGTGTGTTGGGGGGAACCATTCTATCGATTGGGCTGGTACTGATATCGCCCAACATGACGTATCCGCTCTTGCAAAAAGAGGCTGCCTTGAAGACCGTGGCAACGCTCTCCACGCAAATCTCCAACGCTCAAGACGACGATGTTCGCCAGAAGCTGGTAGCGCAGCGCGCCGCTGCACAAACCGTTGCGGCAGGTATCCCGGATGGTGCACGCAGCATCGCAGGTCTGCAGAAGCCGCTTATCGAACTACGCAATCCCGGAATCATCTCCATCCCGTTTGGCTTCCTGCTTGTCATCCTGTTCTCCCTGCTTAGCCGCAGTCATTTGTCTGAATCGCGTTGGGCCGAGCTTTCCGTTCGGCGTGAAACTGGCATCGGCGCCGCCGAAGCCGTGGCGCACTAATCCCCTTGGAACGACCAATCATGACTCTCCCCATCGTCAAAGTCGCTGCCGTGCATGCAGCGCCCGTCTACATGAATGCCGCAGCAACGGTTGCCAAGGCGATCTCGTTCATCGATGAAGCGGCCCGCCACGGCGCAGAACTCGTGGTGTTTCCCGAGTCCTTTATCCCGGGCTTTCCCGTGTGGGCAGCACTTTGGGCGCCGATCTACAACCATGACTGGTTCCGTCTCATGGTGTCCAACAGCATCCTGATCGACGGCCCGGAAATGGCGCAAATTCAGGCTGCCGCCCGACGCAACGGCGTGTTTGTTTCGATGGGGTTTAGTGAAAGCACTGAGGTCAGTGTCGGCTGCATCTGGAACTCCAATGCCCTTATCGGGGACGACGGCTCGATCCTCAACCACCATCGCAAGCTCGTGCCTACCTTCTACGAGAAGATGGTCTGGGCGCCTGGTGACGGCCACGGCCTGCAGGTAAGCAACACGCGTATCGGGAAAATTGGTGCACTGATCTGCGGCGAAAACACCAACCCCCTCGCCCGATATGCACTCGCGGCGCAAGGCGAACAGATTCACATCTCTGCATGGCCAGCCATCTGGCCAACCCGGATGCCCGGCTCAGGTCAGAACTTTGACAATCTGGCAGCCAATCGTATCCGGGCCGGCGGCCACTCGTTCGAAGCCAAGGCATTTGGCATCCTCAATGCCGGCTTTATGAACAAGACGATGTTCGACATGCTCGCCGCAGGTGGCGACAGCCGGGCCATTGAAGTACTGGAAAACACGCCTCGCGCAGCGACGCAATTCCTGGACCCGACCGGTGCAGTGATCGGGGACACGTTGCAAGCAGAGGAAGGCATTGCCTACGCGACGTTTGACATCAACGCCTGCGTCGAACCCAAACAGTTCCACGACATCGTAGGTTATTACAATCGCTTCGACATATTCAGCGTCGAAATCGACCGGCGGCGGCTTGCGCCAGCGAAGTTCTTGCCCGAGGCGACGGTCGCCGGTCGGGCGCAACCGAGCGGTGAAAGAGCCGGCGCCGCCGAGGCAGCGGTTGCGGATATGGCTTGATCGACGTTCGGGAATAAGCGCCGGTCACACACGACCCTTGCTGTTCGGCGGCTACGCGGACGACTGTGGCAACCAGCCCGATGCCAAGCCGCTCATTGAACCGGCAAGGTCGTTCCACTGCGCGCGAGCAGCTGCCACGACGCTTCCACCTTCATCCAGCACTGCAGAACCGCCAAATGGCCGGAGCTCGTATTACCGTCGCCGAGATTGTTCACCACGTCGTAGACATGACGAACTACCCCTACTCCGCCAACGACATCAACTGTCTGTTCGGAATGCGAGATCGACAGATAGCGTCGCTTGCCGCCGAGGTTCTCCAGCAGTTCATGCTTCGTCCATATGCGGCCGTTGGAGTGCGAATACGTCAGTCGTTCATGCAACAATCGACTCAGCGTATCGGCATCGCCCGCGACCAATGCGCGGCGCAACGTCTCAACCGCCCCCTCGAGCGTGACAGATACCTTGGTAGCATCCGAATCCGGCTCTGCTGCGGGTTCCGTAACCGATGTTGACGGGCTCTTGTCTACTTGATGCACTCCCATTCTCCAGCTCCTGCCATAAACTCAGGTCAATCGACGCGAATCTTCGCTTCCGAAACGATCTTGGCAGATCGCGCCATGTCTTCCTTCTGAAACCGCGCAAAATCCTCCGGACTTCCTGGTGTCAGCAAATAGCCCTGCTCGACCAGTCTGGCGCGCAAGTCTGCTGAGTTCAGCGCCTTGTTCACCAGCTCGTTTAGACGCTTGACCACATCGGGCGGCAGTTTCGAAGGACCCCACAAGCCGTACCACGAATAGAACTCATAGCCAGGCACGGTCTCCCCGACGGTCGGCACGTCCGGCATCGAGGGAAGTCGGTCCTTTGACGTCACTGCGATGACGCGAACCATGCCACTCTTGTGGTAGTTCATCGCACCAAGAACAGGGTCGATGAAGCCGTCGATTGCGCCGCCGATAAGATCCTGATAGGCAGGCGCTGACCCCTTGTAAGGAACGACAAGGTAGTCAATCTTGCCGGCCCTCTTCAGGAGTTCAGTGGACAAGTGTCCTGCCGATGCTTGCGATCCGATCGCAAACGTCATCTTGCCAGGATGGGCCTGAGCATAGGAGATCAACTCCTTTACGTCTCGGATTGGGAGCTTCTTGTTCACGGAAACGGCCAGCGGTCCCTTTCCAATCAGTGCAATCGGCGAGAAGTCCTTCACCACATCGTACGGCGTCGATTTCAAGGCCATAGGTGTCGTCGTGAATGTGGACGCGCTAAACAGGAGGGTGTAACCGTCCGGGGCGCTCTTCGCTACGGCATCTCCCCCGATAACACCTTGTCCACCGGGGCGATTCTCGACGATAAAACTCTGCCCCGTTTCCTCCGTCAGCTTCTGCGTAAGCATCCGACCGACGGTATCCGTTGGCCCACCTGGAGGAAACGGAAGGATTACCCTCACCGCCTTCGACGGATATGTTTGCGCCCATATCGAAGTACAGACGCTTGCTATGGCTACGCCAGCAAGGGCGCGGCCCCAATGGTGAGTGAGTCCTTTGAACGACATGGCTGGTCTCCTCTGTCCGAGTCTGCAAGACTCGCGTGACTCGGCATCGATTTTCAATCGGCCTTGATTTTTGCCGTCTTGATCAGGCTGCCGATACGCTCGTATTCGCCAGGCAGGAACTTGGCCAACTCCTGCGGATCAGGATTGGCGACCGTCACCCCCAAATCACCAAACTTCTTGACGACGGTCGGATCCTTCAGTGCCTTGCCCAACGCCTCCGTAAGCCTGGCCGTGATCTCCTTGGGTGTATTGGCCGGCGCGAACAGCGCATACCAGGCCGAGAACTGGAACTGTGGATACCCTTCTTCAGCGATAGTCGGCACATTGGGCAACTCTGGCAAGCGGTTTGGTGTCCCTACGGCCAAGGCTCGCACCTTGCCCCCCTTGATAAGTGGCATCGCATTGGTGGCAGTGTCGAAGATCACAGGAATCCGACCACCCAGCAGATCGAGGATGTGAGCATTACCGCCCTTGTAGGGCACGTGCGTCATCTTGACTTTGGCGATGGCAAGGAACTGCTCGCCAGCCAGGTGTAACGGTGAACCATTGCCGGAGGACCCGTACATGATGCTTTCCGGATTCTTTCTGGCTGCCTCCACCACCTCCTTCAAGGACTTGTAGGGCGAATCGTTCGAAGTGATAACGACAATGGGCGCGCGCCCAATCATGCCGATTGGCTCAAATGCCTTGAGCGGGTCGTAGTCGGCCTTGAGCAGGTTCGGACTCGCGGCGTGAGTGGCCAGGCCTCCAAGCAGCAGCGTGTAACCGTCAGCAGGCGCGCGCGCAACAAAAGAGGCCCCGATCAATGCTCCAGCGCCCGGCCTGTTCTCGACGATGAACGAGGTATGCAGGGACTCACCCATCTTCTGTCCAAGCAGACGCCCGAACATGTCGTTCGCACCGCCTGCGGGGTACGGAACCACCATGGTTACCGGTCTGCTCGGATACGAGGTCTGCGCATGTGCAACATGCGTGGACGCGGTTCCGATGGCAACCAGGGTGAAAGTAGCGGCGAACATCCGTCGCCAAGCGGTAGGAATGGCCATGTCTCTTGTCTCCGTTATTTGTCGTTACAGCTAACTTCGGTGCTTCAGACTCCAGGACCCGCTACAAGATTGCCCGGCGGCAAGGCGCGGCCGCCGAGGTACTCCACGATATTTGTTGCGGTATTGATGGCGACGTGAAGCGCGGCCTGGCGGGTGACGCCCGCCACGTGAGGCGTCAATATGACGTTCGCCAACTCCCGTAGCGGACTGCCAGCTTGTAGGGGTTCGATCTCGAAGGTGTCGAGTCCTGCCCCACCGAGATGACCGCTTCTGAGCGACTCGATGAGTGCGGCCTCGTCGATGACAGGGCCACGTGCGGTGTTTACGATGATGGACCCCGCCTTCATCAGTGCGAGTTCCCGCTTGCCGATCAGACCTCTGGTTTGCTCGGTAAGGGGGCAGTGAAGGCTGAGAATATCAACGCGCCTCAGAAAGTCGTCCAGATCGCTCGCCATATCGAAGTCGTCGGCATCGGCGCGCGTGGCATCCATTACGATGACCTTCGCGCCGAGCGCGGCTGCCAACCTGGCGGTGCTGCGCCCGATGCTGCCGTAGCCCAGAATGCCAACTACGGAAGCGCGGAAGTCTCGCCCCTGCCACGCCGTGCCCTCCCAGTCCCCTGCGCGCACGGTCCTGTCGAGTTTCGGCAGGTCACGCACGAGCGACAACATCATTGCAATGGCGTGCTCTGCCACGGCATCGGCATTTGCACCGGCCGAAACCGTTACTGCAATGCCGCGCCTGGCCGCTTCCTCCAGGTCGACGCTTTCGATTCCAGCACCGTTCTTGGCAATGATTTTCAGCCCCGTTGCCGCAGCCAGCACGCCAGCCGTGAACGGCTTGGAGCCGCGCATCAACACCGCATCAATGTCCCCGTCAAAGAGACGCCGCGCAAGCGATTCCTCATCAATCGGATCGGCCATGAATTCAATGCGCCCGCCAGCATCTTGCAGAATCTTCTGTGCTTCAGAAACCAGATGCTGTGCGGTCACAAGCACGGTAAAGGACTGGGTGGTCATGAAAGTCTCTACATCTCACGCGATAGAAGCCGCGCTAGAACTTGTGGCGGATACCAACGGTTGCGCCAAACTGATTGGCTCCGTTCTGAACAAAGGCACCATCAGTCGGACTGCTGGTGTTGAATCCATTCACACTGAGGTTGGAATTTCGCTTGTTTTTCACATACGAAAGCGACAGGTAGGCATCGGTTCGTTTGGAGAATGCGTAGTCCGCGAGCGCAACGAAGTTCCACGGGTCTGCGTTTGTATTCCTGAAGTCCTGAAAGTACGTGGCACCGGTGACCGAGAAGGCTTGGGTAAGCTGGTAGGCCAAGCCTGCCCAGTAGAGGTTCGATCCCTCGTTGGCGGCCTTTGCACCGGGGAGAGTTGCGCCGCCATATGCGTTAGCCCATCGATATCCAAGGAATGCCGCCGCTGGCCCGCGCGAATACTTCACAGCGGCCGTTGCCCGACGAATCATTTGCGCGCTGGAGGTTCCGGTGTTGTTGACCTGATCGTAACCAGCAGCCAGCGCCAGACCGCCCGTCGCATAGCTCGTCACCACACTGATTTCGCGCCCATTCGTGTAGTTTCCGGGGATCTCGTTGCCATTGTTGGTCAGGCTATAAAGTCCGGATACGGTGAAGCCACCAAATGTTCCGATGTACTTCGCGCTGTTATCGGCGCGTGAAGCGAACTCCGGTGCAATGGCGACGATGCCGTAGCGCGTGGCAATCGCCATCGGGTCGTACTGAACGCCGAAGTCGAAGAACGGGGTCGTATGTCGACCCAACGTCAGCGTGCCGTATTGGCTTTGCATACCGACATACGCATTGCGTCCGAACAGGCGGCCGCCTTGGGCAGACGTACCGGTATCGACGTTGTATCCGCTTTCCAGGACAAAGACTCCCTTAAGCCCACCGCCCAGATCTTCGACTCCACGCAAGCCCCAACGCGAGCCGGACTGGTTTCCGGAAGTCACTCGAACGGCGCTATTACCTGTCGTGCCAGCTGCGGTCGATGCCGCCTTGTTCGTGTACTCCACACCGGCATCCACAACGCCGTACAACGTTACGCTGGATTGGGCGTTTGCGCCGAATGCCATCAGCGACAGCACAGCACCATGGAACAGCTTTCGCTTCATACGGGATCTCCTTTTTTTAGGTTATATTGGGCCCGGCCCGGTTGCCGGATGCCGGATGCCGGATGCCCTATCGTGGCTATTTCAGCCGACTGCGGTTTCGGCCTGGCGCGCGGTGGCTCGCCGCGCTCCGCTTGCGCGGAATATGGATCGGCAGGCTCGTTGGTCTTAAGAATCGCCGTGCGCCACGCTCGCACGTTCCGGCCGAGCGCTACCGGCGCTAGCCGAACCGAGGAGAATCCGTTCGATCAACATGACGATGGCAGGCGTGACAAGCGCAACGTACATATTGTCGATGCCAAATGGATTACCCAGCAAATACCAGGCGGTGGTGGCTACTGCAGCGGAAATCAGCGCCCAGACAGCGCCACGGTTGCTGCTGAAAAATGGCATGTAGATGCCGATCAGCGCGACCACCGTCACCGTGAGACGCAATGCACGCGTGAAAAAGGACAGTGCCAGAATCTGCGGAACAAACAGCACGAAGACCAGCGGCAGGAATCCAACGGCAACCGAAATCAGACGCGTTGCACGCAACTCGTGCTCAGGCGATGGGTTGTAGCGCGGCACATAGAAGTCTTTGACAATCAGGGATGCAATTGCCAGCGCAACGGTGCTAACGCTAACGAAAATCGACGCAACCAGCGAAACGGTAACGATGCCAGAGAGCACAGGACTCATGTGCTGCAGGAACACCGGCAAGGCGTAGAGACTTTTGATGTCCGGAAAAAGGAACTTTGCCGCAACACCGATGATGCCCAGGGCAATCGCGACCGGAACGCACAGGACACCGGCCATCAGTGTGGCCTTGCGCGCCTCGTCGGCGGACTTCGCTCCTGAGATGGCCTGGATGATGAACTGAGTCGAGAAAATTGCGCCAGCGGTACCAATAACCCACGCGCCGATGGTGCCGCCACTCAACGTACCGCTCCACGTGAAGTATTCCTTCGGCATGCTCTGCATCATCGGGGCAACGCCGCCGCTCAGGCTCAGTGCGACCCACACCAGTATCCCGATGCCAAGCAGCTTGACAGCGCTGTGGAGGATCGTGACATAGGCAACGCTCTTGAGCCCGCCCCAAGCGAAATAGATCGTGCTTACCACTGCGGTAATCAGCGCCGCGACCGGCAAGTCGATGTGCATCACGGTGGAAATCGCGGCCGCCCCGCTTACGTAGTTCCCCACATTCACGATAAACAGCGCGTAAATCATGATGGCCGAGACAACGAGCTTCGCCTGCTTGCCGTATTTCTGCGCGATGAAGCCGGAGATGGTGAACTCGCCAGACTTGTAGAGGCGCTTGGCCATGAAGAGGCCGAAGAGCATGAAGCCGATCGATGCAGAGATGACGGACCAGGATGCCGCAACACCGACGTTGAACGCCTCCTGGGACGTGCCGATGGTCGACTTCGCGCCAATGTATTCCGACATCAGGAGAATCGCGATCACTACCGCGGGTGTGGAACGACCCGCCACCATAAATTCACCGGTCGTTTTGCTGCGAAGCCTGATGCTGATCCAGGCGGTGATGGCGATGTACACAACGACCATGCCAATGATGATTGTTGTGTCCGCCCCCGATAGCTGATTCATTGCTGTCTCCGATTTCTAATCTACTTTCCGACCGCTTCGATCACCGCAGACTCGCGTGTTTGATGAAATCAATCACATGGACGCGTTGTTATGACCGATGCAATCATTGTAGTTCAGCGATTCGGGCAAAACGTACGAGTGTTAACCCTCAAAACTGAGTGAATCGGGCAAAATGAAGGATTCCGTTGGTCACATGGACCACAGAATGATCGTTTTGCGCACATCGGGATGAATGGCGAGAATGCACGTGTGGCGTGCCCCGAAGATGGGGTGCCACGTGCATTGAAGTTGGGGCGGTGTGGACTGGATTTGCCCCACCAGATGATTACAGCAATAAACGGGTCAGCCAGCCGCTCACGCGTTCACACGTTCACGTCAGCGAACTGCCACCGCAAACCATGATTTGCTGCCCGGTAATGGCGGCTGCGGATTCTGAGAGGAGGTAGGTTACGAGTGATGCGACTTCATCGACCCTTACGTACCGTCCGATAGGAGGCACAACAGGTGCGCTGGAGGCGCGCTGCGGATCCAGCAACATTGGCGTCTCGGTGGCGGCCGGCGAAACGACATTCACGGTGATGCCGCGGGGAGCCAGTTCCATCGCCCATGACCGTGCCATGCCTACCATCGCGGCCTTTGCGGCAGCGTACTGGCTGCGGCCCGCAGCGCCTCCGGAAACCCGACTACCAATCAATACAATGCGGCCACCCTGGCGCATGGATGGCACAAATGCATTGGCGAGTGCCGCGGCCGCACCTACGTGGAGTCGCCACATCGCCTCCCCGCTCGCGAGATCGAGCTCACCGAGCCTGGTTGCCTTCATGAAGCCGGCCGCGTGCACAATGCCGTCCACCGCGCCGATCTGGTCAGCAAGCTGTGCAATGGCAGCATTGTTCTCGAGGTCCGCAGTGACGAACTGAAAGCCGCTGTCGGCAATGCCCGGATCACCTCTACTCAAGCCAACCACTTCAAGGCCTTCGCCCAGTAGTTGGGTGGCAATCGCCAGGCCAATCCCGGAACTGGCTCCGGTCACAATTATTCGTCGCGTCATTGCATTTCCAGCTTCTGCCAAGCCAACCTAATGCGTAACCGCACGGAGCGTCGCCACAGTTTCGATCGTCACGTCAGCAGCTCTTTCGAAGGCGTGCAACCCTGCGTACTCCGAGTCGGCATCTGTAATCAATGTCCAAGGCTTCTCGATGGGCGCCCAATGCTGCTGACTATCCCGGTTCAGCTTGTCAGCCGTCACCAACACAAAGACACTCGCGGCCTGTCGCATCAGGCATTCCTTCAGGTAGGCCTGCTCCGAAGTCGCCTCGCACAGTCCGCGCCCCAGGACGACACCATCCGCGCCGAGAAACGCTTTGTCCGCCGTGATGCGAGTCAGCGCCAGCTGGGCCATCGAGCCCAAGGTGCTCATACTCGATCCGCGAACCTCTCCCCCAATGAGCGTGAGTTGGACCTTGGTGGGGGCAAGGATCTGCGCGACCAAGAGGTTGTTAGTCACGACGTGAATGTCTTCACGGCCGGCGAGAGCGCGAGCCAACGCTGCCGTCGTCGTACCGCTATCGAGAAAAATCGTGTCGCCCGAAACCACATGCGCTGCTGCCGCTGCGCCTATCGCATCCTTTTCCGCCTGAAAGCTCTGGCGGCGCTCCTCCAGGGACTCCTCAGGTGCGTGGCTGCTAACGAAAGCGGCACCACCGTAGGTGCGTAGAATCAGCCCGTCGTCCGCCAGCGCCCGCAGGTCTCGGCGCACAGTGGCCTCGGACATGCCGAAGTGGTCGCACAAATCGGCCACTTCAGTCATTCCGGAAAGGACGGCTTTCAGCATCGCCTCGCGGCGGCGGGCAACTTTCATGTTTTCGCTTGATGGTAACGTTCGTTAAACGCCGCCAGCATGGGAACTGAGCGGGAGCGCGGAGAAACCGGCACGATGGAAGTTTATCCATTTCTGAACCGAGAGTAGAACCGCGCCCACACCTATAGCTCAGGCACGGAGTCCAGCAGCTTCACTGGCCCAGTCTTCCGTCACACTCACATACTTGATACGCTGGCGAAAATAGGTGTATGCAATATGGAGTTTACCGTCTGCGGACTGGACGATGGACGGGTAAGAAAACTCGCGGTTCAGCTTGTCAGTCGAGTTGTTCGTCATGCAATAGCCGTCACCGACCTCCAGATTCCGCGTAATCGGCCAGGTACGTCCGCCGTCCGTGGAGATGGCAAGCGTCATCGGTGCGCGGGGCGCACCCCAGAAGGCACCACCTCGCGTAGACACCGCCTGAGTCACCAGCGTGCCGCTGTCCTCTGAGTCCTCGATGTCATCATAGAGGGAGGCACGTCGTCCGGTACTCTGCGCCGCGCTGCTGTTATTGAACACCAAGGCAAGATGTCCGTTCTTCAGCGTGACGAACTGGATCGACGAATTGTTATTCGGCAACTCGACGGGCTCGGGTTTAGTCCATACGCAGCCATCGCTGGAACGGCTCAGGTAGATGTTGTCCGCCCACCGGCTGCGATACATGGCCACGAACGACCCATCGTTGAGTTGCTGGATATTCATATGCACGCAGCCAATGCTGTCGGGGACTTCGTGCTCGGTCCATGTCACGCCGTTGTCGGTAGACCGCATGACAACGCTGATATCGTCATTGCCAGACCAGCGCTCGCCCGGGGCGACACGGCACAGGAAGACTGGGCACAGCCAGGCACCATCCTTGGCAACAACAATAGGCTGACGAACAAAGGTACCAGGCTTGTCGAAGAGGGTGTCAATCGCTCCCCAGGTCTGGCCGTTGTCCTTCGAGATGCGTCGGCGCACGATTGACGTGTTCTGATGCCCTGACAACTGGGCGGTGTAGATAAGCCAGAGCTCCCCAGACGGCGCGGCAAACAGCACGGGGTTCTGCTCTGAGCGAGTCGGATCTTCTGACAACCGGACCGGATCGGTCCAGACCGAACTGCCCTTCGCGAGTCGAGACATGTAAATCGAAATGTCCGGCACGCCTTCCTGCGTACCGCCAAACCACGCACAAAGCACGTCGCCGTTGTCGAGCGCGATCAGGTTCGAGGCATGGTTCTGAACGGTCGCCGCTGCAAGATAGGCGTCGGTGCGCGCCGCATCGCCTTCAGCGTGGTGCAGCTTGCCGGGCATCGCGGTAGCCTGCGCAGGCATAACGGACTGGGTGGTCATATCGAAATCCTGATGAGTTGATCTGACTGTCGCCGAAATACACGGCAATCAGAAAGTTGAACTGCGACGCCGCATTGCATCGCCTGCCAATAACGTTTGGAAAGACTGTCCTGCAGGGTGGACCGCAGCCGTTACGCGGCCTGCGTCTCCACGCGTAGCGTGGCCAGGTCTTTTGCTTGCTTGAGTGCCTCAAGCATGCTGCGCTCGTCGGCAATGCCCTTCCCGGCAATATCGAACGCGGTACCGTGATCCACCGAGGTACGGATGACCGGAAGTCCCACGGTGACATTAACGCCAGCCTCAAGCCCCATTACCTTGACGGGCCCGTGTCCTTGATCGTGATACATCGCGACAACGACATCGAAGTCACCTCGGCCAGCGCGGAAGAACAGCGTATCCGCGGGCAGCGGACCCTCGACGTCCCAACCTCGTTCGCGCAGCAGTTCCACGGCGGGAACAATCTTCTCCTCCTCCTCGCCGTAGCCAAACAGTCCGTTCTCTCCGGCATGGGGATTGATCCCGCAAACGCCAATCCGCGGGGCCGAAATGCCTGCACGTACCAACGTTTCATGCGCTCGCTCAATGGTCCGTTGCACCAGACCAGGCTCAATGCGACGAATGGCATCCAGAAGTCCGATGTGCGTGGTCACATGAATCACCCGGAGCTTGGGAGCGACCAGCATCATCGATACTTCCGGCACACCGGTGAGGTGTGCAAGCATTTCAGTGTGTCCGGGGAAAATATGGCCGCCCGCGTGTAGCGCTTCCTTATTCAGCGGCGCGGTACAGATGGCGTCAAGTTGACCGGCCGAAGTGAGTTCGACCGTCCGGGCAATGTATTGATACGCTGCGTCGCCAGCAATGGCCGACAGCTTGCCGAAGGGCAGGTCTTCGGGGATGAGATGAAGGTCGATGCAGTCAACCTCGCCATGATGGAACAGGGCCTGCTCCGGGCTGGAGATGGAGTGAATACTGAGCGTGACACCAGACCGCTTTCCGGCCTCTGCCAGGCGCTTGGCATCACCAATCACCAGGGGACGGCATTCCTCGTACACCGAGGCGTGAGCCAGGCTCTTCATGATGATTTCCGGACCTACGCCGGCGGCATCGCCCATGGTGATGCCGATTACAGGACGATTTGTCATGACTTCCTTTTCGGTGAATTGACGAGGCGCTTGGGCATCCGCGTGCTGCATGGCCACGAGCCGTCGCCATGCGTGATACAGGGTTTCGGGCCGACCAAATCCGCCCGCTTTCGTGACGACCGGAAACGAACCCCGTTCCCGGCTCTGCGCGAGTAACAACGGCACGCCTGGGTCAATTTCCTCAACGACTTTAAGATGAGCAATACCCATGGCGGAGAGCATTGCGCGTGCTGTCTCTCCACCCGTTGCGATTAACGCCGAGGCCTGCGCGGCTGTCGGAGCGAGACGATCCGCCAACCGGCGCGCAAGCAACGCGCCGTTGCTAAACGCCACGCGATTCGACTGCCTCAGATTGACAACGACATGATGGCCGCGCATCAATGCATACGTAACATCATTGGTTAGCGGCAGCGTTGCCCAGGCAACGGGATCAAGCAGTTGTTCCGCATCGACCTCAAATCTCTCCAGCGAGTCCTGGAGGTGATTCTGTAACGTCGCAATTTGCTGGTGCGATACGTCTGACATGCTGCCGACGACCACCAGGACACCGCCTGGGTGGGTTGTCCGAGGTAAGGTCAAACCCGCTTGAGACACGGCCGCAGACGGCATGTCTTTGGAAATGGACAGTGCATCGAACAATGGCTTTGCAAGACCGGCGGATCCTACCCAGAAGAGGCGGTCCAGGTTCGCTGACGCGGCGGCAACTGTCGCCAGGTCCTCGTCGCTTTCGCCATCGCATACTACGGCCTGGAAGTTCTCCGCCTGGAGGTCCAGTAACCTTTCTCGCGTGTGAGCCACTCCCTCGCGCACAACTTCAAGCGGAATCCGTGCGACACGTAGGCCGGCCTCGGATAGCATCGCGCACACGTCGCCCTGCCCCGCGATCTGCTCGTTTTTCCAAACCTCCGTCTCTTCAACCGGAACACCGGAAACGAACTGCCGGCCTTCTTGCGTCGTCCGTCCGGCGTGCGGATAAGCAGGAGCCACAATGGCCATACCGGCCACATCGACAAGGGCGGCGACTTCCGCTGCCACATTGCCACGTAGCGTCGAGTCAATCTTCTTGTACAGCCGCCTCCCGGCGCCATGCGCACGCAGAGCCAGTACATTCGTACGAGCAGCCATTTCCGGAGGTTGGCGGCGCGTGTCGGTATCGACTGCCAGCACGGCGACGTCATTGTGGGGAGCGGTCTCCGCCGTGTGGTCGACTTCAAGGCTGACCACACTCCCGAGGCCGCAATGCGTGCCTGTTACCGCGCAGTCGGCCGTTCCGGACAGATCGTCTCCCAGAATAAGCAGTTTTGCGCAGACGGCGGAACGATTTTTCATGGCAGCAGCCGGCGATAAATCGCCTTGATATCTTCGAGATTTACCGGCTTGGGGTTGTTGCCGAGCAGTCGTGTCACCTTCGAAGCGGCAACTGCCAATGCATCAACATGTGCCTCGACCACGCCGAATTCACGCAGATCCTGCGGAATATTGAGTGCGATCGTCCATTCGCGCAGACGGCCCACCAGCTTTCCCGCTGCGACTCCATCGTTGTCGTCGTGATGGGCGATCCGGAGCGCAAAGGCAACTTTCGCAAGACGTTCAACGCTCGCATCAAGATTGAACTCCATCACATGGGGCAACAGCATCGAATTCGCCACACCGTGAGTCACGTTGAACATGCCGCCAAGTGGGTAGGCCAGAGCATGCACAGCAGCGGTTCCCGCCGCGGTCAACGCCAACCCTCCATACATCGAGCCGAGCAACATTGCTTCGCGAGCCTTCAGCGATTTCCCATTCTCGTACGCCTCGATCAAGTTGGCGCCGATGAGGCGCATCGACTCCATCGCGAACATGTCGCTAATCGGATTGGCCTTCGTGGAGATGTACGACTCCAGCGCATGGATGAACGCGTCCATGCCGGTTGCCGCGGTAATCGGCTTCGGCAAATCCAGTGTCAGTGTCGGGTCAAGTACGACAAGCTGCGGCAGGAGATGGCGGCTGACAATACCGACCTTCAGTTCTTCGTCTGGCAGCGTGACAATTGCGTTGGGGGTAACCTCGGACCCAGTGCCTGCAGTGGTGGGAACCAGAATCAACGGAACACCCGGCGCCGGGATCTTGTCAATGCCCAGCCACTCCCGCAGGGGCTGTTCGTTGGTGAGTCGGACAGCGAAGAGCTTCGCGGCGTCCAGCACACTGCCCCCACCAATCGACAGTACAACATCCGGTCGGAACGGTTCGACCTGTTCGCGATAGACTTTCTCGACGTTTTCGATGCTCGGTTCAGGTTCGACGTCGCGCACGATCAGCACGTCAATATCCTTCGCCTTCATCGCCGCGACAACCCGGTCTGCTACGCCGTTGCTTTCCATCACCGGCTGAGTGATGAAGGCAATACGACGGATCTCCAGATCGAGCAACGAGAGCTTTTCGGGCAATTGGTCGAGGCTGTTCGGTCCATGCACGATGTGCTCGACGCCTTGGAAGTGATAGACAGCATTCATGTCAAGTCTCAGTTCAATCGATCTATGGATCCAGCGCATTGCAGCGCGGTCAATTCACACGCGGATAGTTTGCAATCGCCTGGGCCAGTCGCTCGCGAGCAGTGGCGTCCAAAGGAAGGGCGGGGGCCCGCGCCGGGCCGGCCGGCATGCCGAGCATCGCCGCAGCGGTCTTGAGCACAACCGGCATCGTGCCCAACGCAAAGGCGTCCCGCAGCGCGCGCAAGGACTCCTGGGCACTCCGGGCGGCTTCCATCTCTCCGGCGTGGAAATGGTTCCAGATCGACATCACGACGCTTGGGACAGCATTGGTCGTTGCCGCAACGGCGCCGTCACCGCCAGCAATCAGCGCCCACAGAA
>CAUUBQ010000036.1:0-88307 GCA_963543405.1 uncultured Cupriavidus sp. | reverse complement strand
CGATCGTGATTTTCCACCTATCGACCTGTCTGAGGAAATTAGACCACCACAGAGCAAGCCAGCAGTAAGCTGAACCTCTCAGCCGCCGATAACCTGCTTTGAAAACGTCGCGCGCTCCATCTCGACGACGTTGACCGTGACCTGCACGGTCTGCCCCGAGGCCCCCGGGCGCACCATTTCCCCGATCGCATTGACTACCAACTGGCCCAGTTCCTTGCGCGTGGCCTGGTCGCGTCCGTCCAGGATCTGCAGCGTGGCATGCACGAACGCGCGGTCAGCGTGCTCGGTGCCCTGGCGGTACGTCGACAACATGATGCAGCGCGACTTGATATCAGGCTCCTGGAACTGGCCGCTCGACAGCAATGCGGCATTGGCCTCATCGAGCAACTCCTCCTGCGAGCAGGTCAGGCGGGTGTTTTCGGTGATTTCGATAACGAGATGGGGCATGGGAACCATGAGGTCTGAGAACCGGGAATAACGCATCGTACGGCAATCCCGGCTGTCCTGTCGACGCGCGGCGCGCTAAGCTATGCGGCATGGACCAATTCACGTTCGAACTGTTCTGGCGTCTGCTAGGTGGCCTGGCTGCCGGCGCCATTATCGGCCTGGACCGTAACCTGCATGGCAAGGCGGCGGGCATGCGTACGTTGGGGCTGGTGTCGTTGGGTGCGGCCGCCGCGGTTTGCGTGGTGTCATTGAACGGGCATCCCCCGGACGCCATGTCGCGCGTACTGCAGGGCCTGCTGACCGGCGTGGGGTTTCTGGGCGTAGGCGTGATCGCGCGGCATGGCGCAAGTGACCGGCCGCAGGGGCTGACCACGGCGGCCGGTATCTGGCTGGCCGCCATCCTGGGCGCGGCGTCCGGTGCCGGTTACTACGCGATCGTGGTGATCTCGCTGGCGCTTGGCTTGCTGTTGCTGCGGCTCGGTGGCCGTTTTGAAAACAGCCTGCACGCACGGCTGGACAGCAAGATCACGCACAAGGTGCCCGATCGTGGGGATCGCCCTGCCGACAATCCCGACGATGACCGGCTGCTGTGAGCAGCCGACCCTTCAGGCGGCGATGCCGAATGCGGCCTCGATCCTGCGGATGTGGGTTTGCAGCAGCGGCCGCACCTTTTCCAGCAGATGCGTGGGCGGTACCAGCGCATTGGGGCCGCTGCAGCTCAGTGTCATCGGTGGCAGCGATGCGCCCGGCCGGAATGCATGGGCGATCGAGTTGATATCGGGCAACCATTCGCCAAACGAGGTCGTGCAACCGAGCCGGCGCTGTTCGTCGCGGCAAGTCGACAGGATGCCCTCGGCCTGCGCGGCGCTTACCTTGTCGTCGCTACGGAATGCTGCCAGTGCCTGACGCTGTTCGGCTGGCGACAAGGCTAGCAGATAGGCGCGGCCGGCCGCCGTATTGAGGCCTGATACGCGGCTACCCACCGGCACGCGCAGCGTCAGGTAGCTCTCCGACTGGCAGTTCTCGAAAATCAGCATGCGGCCGCGGTCGCGCACGATCAGCGATGCCACGCCTTGCGACAACTCCGCCAGCTCCTGCATGAACGGCCTGGCCACGGCCAGTACATCGGTGCCTTGCTGGCCGGCAGGTGCCAACGCCAGCGCGGAACTGCCCAGCCGATAGCGCACGGGATCAACCAGGCCTTGCAGGTAGCCGAGTTCGGTCAGCGTATGCGTGAGACGCGAGATCGTCGATTTCGGCAAGCCACAGCGTTGTGCCAGTTCGGCGTTGCCAAGCTCGCTGTCGAACCCGCGGAAGCAGGCCAGTACGTCGAGGCCTCGTGCGAGCGCGGTGACGAAGTGTCGGTCTTCCTTGCGATTGTCCTTGCGTGCCGGCGTGGCAGCATCTTCAACCGTATCAACGCCCGTGTTGGCGTCCAGATTGTCGTTCAGGGTGTCTTCCATGAGGCTGCTCATACGTTGCCGGACGCAAGCTGCTCGCGCAGCTTTGCCTTGAGGATCTTGCCCGACGGCGCGGCAGGCAACTGCGCGACCGTGCGGATTTCAGCGGGCATCTTGTACGGGGACAGGCGCTCGCGCAGGAAGGCGCGCAAGGCGGCTTCGTCGAGCGTCATGCCGCCGCGCACTTCGACAAATGCAATCACTTCCTCGTTGCCTTCCACGGTACGGCCCACCACGGCCGATTGCAGCACGGCAGGGAAGGCATTGAGCGATTGCTCGACTTCCTCGGGGTACACGTTGAAGCCCGAATGGATGATGATCTCCTTCGAGCGGCCCACGATCGAGACCGCGCCGTCGGCATCGATACGGGCCAGGTCGCCGGTATGCAGCCAACCATCGCTGTCGATGGTCTGTGCGGTCAGGTCGGGGCGGCGATAGTAGCCTTTCATCACGTTCGGTCCGCGCACCAGCAACTCGCCACTGCCGTCCGGCAATTCGTTAGCGAGCCGAATCTCGACGTCGGGTACCACCGGACCCACCGAACAGTCGCTGCGCGGATGTTCCACGCGCGTCTGGCAAACCGTAGGCGAGGTTTCGGTCATGCCGTAGCCATTGTTCAGCACGATGCCGAACGCGTCTTCGAACGCGGCCTTCAGCGTTGCCGTCAGCGGTGCGCCACCGGATTGCGCCATGCGTAGCGATGGCGTACGCACCGACTGGCCATTGGCGCGGCTCCATTCGATCACCTTGGCATACATGGCCGGTACGCCGTGCAGTACGGTCAGTTGCTGGTCGATCAAGGTACGGGCAAGCTTTTCCGGGCGGAAGCGCGGCTCGTACCAGACCGTGGCGCCATTCGACACCGGGCCCACCAGCAGCACCGACAAACCATAGACGTGCGAGATCGGCAGCACGCCATAAACACGGTCGCCGGCCCTGACGCGCGACTGCATGCGGTTGGAATGCCCGATGAACATCAGGTTGGCATGCGTCAGCATCACGGCCTTTGATGCGCCGGTAGTGCCGGTGGTGTAGATCAGCGCCGCTACCTGCTTGCGCGGATCGGCCTCCACGGGTTCGGGCGTGACGCCTTCATCCACGGCACTGACCAGCAGGCGACCCACGTGCGGCCATTCGGCCCACTGTGCGCCACGCGCCAGCCCGTGCTCGCGCGCTTCGGGGAAATCGTTGTCGAGGTACAGCGTCACCCGTGCACCGGCATGTTCGACGATGTTGGCGATCTCGCGCGCCGACAGGCGGGCATTGACCGGTACCGACCAGGCATCGATGGCGCTCAGGGCCAGCAGGATGACCGCGCAGCCGACGCTGTTTTCCGTAACCAGCACCACGCGGTCGCCGCCGCGCACGCCCAGGTCGGTCAGCGTCTGCGCGGTCTGGCGCACCGCGGCATCGAGTTCGGCATAGCGCAGCGCGCCATGCGCATCCATCACGGCCACGCGCTCGGGATCGCTGGCGACCCATGGCGCCATGGTCTGGTGCAGGCGGGCAAAGGCAGGCTGGAACGGCGGGGTGGACTGGGACGATGCGGATGCCGGGCCAGAATGGCCCACGCTTGTGGCGGTACTGCTCATGTTGTCTCCGGGCAAGGCGTCCGGCGTGCGACCAGGTGAGCGCCGCCGGTATTCGATGCATTGGATCGTCCCATCGATATCCGCCGAGTGTCAACCGCACGGTGGAATCATGGTTCTGCATAGCAGAACTAACAAAAAACTCTGTGCGAATATCGGCATGAACAAGCCCGCACTCGGCGAGCGGATATGTCGGATCTGCGACATGTCTGCCAATGTCTGGTCGCCCATAAGCGTTTTAATGCGTCTTAATGCGTCTTGTCGGACATCTCTGAACACAACGTAGATGAGAACGCTTATCATGTGCGTTCTTTATCAGGACATAGCAGGAACATGAAGCAGGGCATTTCGGCCGGATATCGCATGGCGGTCGCCTCACGCGCGATGGCGGCAATCGTGGGCGGCTATGCCGTGGCCGCGCTGGCCACGGGATGCCTGTCGCTGGTATTCGTGCGTTGGGCCGGCATGGTGCGGCCCGAGGCCGTCGTGACGGCCACCTTGTTGTCGTTCCTGTGGTTCGCACTGGCCGTGGTGTGGGTCTTCGCCGCGGACACGGCGTGGCGCGCGTGGTCTGGACTGTTGATGCCGGCCGCCGTACTCGCGCTTGGCTGGTTTGCGCTGCGTGGTGCGTGATGGCTGAACTGAAGAAAGGTCAAGGGCTGCGCCAGTCGATGGCGTGGCTGCATACATGGTCCGGCCTGCTGGTCTGCTGGGTGTTGTTCCTGGTGTTCTGCGGCGGCTGCGCCAGCTACTTCAAGGACGAGATCTCGCTCTGGATGAAGCCGGAGCTGCATGCTTCGCTGCAGGAGAAGGTGCCTGCCGAGGTTGCCGCGCAGCGCGCCTATGGCTTCCTGCAACGCGAGGCCGCCAATGCCGAGCGCTGGTTCATCTCGCTGCCCGATGATCGCAATCCGACCATCTCGCTGTTCTGGCTGCGTCCGGCAAAGCCCGGGGACGCCGGCAAGCCCAACCGGGCACGTCTTGAAAACCGTACGCTCGACGCGGCCACCGGCGAACCAATTCCAGGCGCGCGCGAAACCCGCGGTGGCGAATTCCTCTACCGGCTCCATTTCGATCTGCATTACATGCCCGCGCTCTGGGCGCGCTGGATCATCGGTTTTTGCGCCATGTTCATGCTGGTGGCCATTGTCAGCGGCGTGATCACGCACCGGCGCATCTTTGCGGATTTCTTTACGTTCCGCTCTCGCAAGGGGCAGCGCTCGTGGCTCGATGCCCATAACGCCGTGGCCGTGCTGGCGCTGCCTTTTCACCTGATGATCACCTATACGGGCCTGGTGACGCTGCTGTTCATGTACATGCCGTGGGGAATCCAGGCCGTGTACAACGGCGACGACAAGGCCTTCAATGCCGAGCTGGCCGTGCGCGCGCCGCGCGTCAAGCCATCGAAGGAGGCCGCACCGATGGCGCCGGTCGGACCGATGCTGGCACAGGCCATGACCCACTGGCATGGCATGCCGCCGCAACGGATTACCGTCGAACAACCTAATAACGCCAGTGCCAGCGTCTCCATGACGCGCGCCGCTGGCCGCGACATCAGCTCGACCGCACCGACCATGGTGTTCTCGGGCACTACCGGCGAACTGAAGGCAACGCTTGGCGACGACGTGGCGCCGGCCAGCCAGACGCACGGCACGATGGTGGGATTGCATATGGCACATTTCGCGCCGCCGTTGCTGCGCGCACTGTTCTTTGTGTCCGGTATCGCGGGCGCGCTGATGGTGGCCACCGGTGCGTTGCTGTGGGCAGTCAAGACACGTCAGAGCCATGCCAGGCGTATCGCTGCCACAGGCCGTACGCCGTTTGGGCTGCGGCTGGTCGAGGCGCTGAACCTGGGCGCGATTGCCGGGCTGCCGATCGCTTTCGGCACCTATTTCTGGGCCAATCGATTGTTGCCGGTCGATCTGGCACAACGTTCGGCCACCGAGATCCAGGCCTTCTTTGGCGCATGGGCGCTGGCCGCGTTGCTGGCACAGGTTCGGCCAACACGCGCGATGTGGCGGGCCCAGCTATGGACCGGCGCGGCGTTGTTTGCCGGACTGCCGCTACTCAATGCGCTGACGACATCGAGCCATCTCGGCGTGACGCTGCTTCATGGGCCTGCGGTGCTCGCCGGCTTCGACCTGACCGTGCTCGCGCTGGGCATTGGCCTTGGTAGCGCCGCATGGATGCTTGGCAAGCGCGGCGCTGTGCCGCGCAAGGCTGTGGCACCCCGTGCAGTGGGCCCCGTTGGCGAGGTATCGCAATGAGCGGCACTTCGGCACTTTCCATCTGGCCTGCCTGTGTGGCCGGTTTCGGCTTTAGCGTGGGCGGTTTCACGTGGCTGGCGCAAGCCATCGATCGGCACCATGCCGACATGTTCGGACGTGGCAGCGTGCCGGCGCCAGCGCGTGTCGTGCGTTTGCGTTGGCAGGGCGCACTGGCGCTGGTGCTCGCACTGGCTGCCTGTGTGCTGGCCGAAGGCTGGGCCTTCGGTGTCATCTACTGGGCGGGTTTGCTGACGCTCGGTGCGCTGACCGTGGTCGGCGCATTTTCCTGGGCGCCAGGCGCTACCCCGCGCCTTGCCCGCATGTCCATGGCGGTGGGAGTGGTTGCCGCGATGGCCGCACCGTGGCTCATGCAGCCTTAGCGGTGTTGTCGAGCATCGTCATCAGAGCGATGCGTCATTAGATCAACCCGGGTCATGCCTGTCCGCCGCAGCCACGCGCTGCGGTGCAGGGGTTTTGTTTTTCTTTGGGAGCTGTACCTTGTTTTTTGCCGTACCTCGTGCGCGTGCATCGCACGCATCCCGCACGCGCCTGCGTCACCTCGTTGCCATGCTTGCCGCAGCGGGCGTATTGCCGACTTTGGCGTTTGCGCAGGAAGCCGATGCGCCTGCCGCATCGTCAGCGCAGCAGACGCTGCCCACGGTCACAGTGCGTGGCGAAGCCGCGCCGGATCAACTGCCCGCACCTTATGCCGGCGGACAGGTTGCGCGCGGCGGCCGTCTTGGCGTGCTTGGCAACCAGGACTTCATGGACGTGCCGTTCAGCATGACCACGTACACGTCGCAAGCGATCCAGAACCAGCAGGCACGCAGCATTGCCGGCGTACTGGCCGACGATCCGTTTATCCGCACCAGCTACGGCTTCGGGAATTTTTCCGAGACCTTCATGGTGCGCGGCTTCCAGCTCAATAGCGACGATATCGGCTGGAATGGCCTGTACGGTATCGCGCCGCGCCAGCTGGCCTCGGCCGAAGCGGTCGACCGCGTGGAAACCTTCCGTGGCGCCAGTGCGTTCCTGAACGGTGTATCGCCAAGCGGCACTGGCATTGGCGGCGGCATCAACCTCGTGCCGAAGTACGCGACCGCCGCACCGATCACGCAGGCCACGATCGACTACACGAGCAATGCGCAGGTGGGCGGTGCCGTGGACGTGGGCCGCCGCTTTGGCAATGCCAAACAGTTCGGGGTTCGTGTCAACGCCATGGCACGTGGTGGCGAGACCCCGATCGACAAGGAGGATCGTCAGCAGCGCCTGCTGACGGTGGGGCTGGACTACCAGGGCGACGCATTGCGCGTCAATGCCGACTTCGGTTACCAGAGGCAGGTAGTGCAGCAGGGCCGCGGTACGATCCAGCTCAACGGCACCGCGTTGCCACGGGTGCCGTCGGCATCGACCAACTTTGCGCAGCAGTGGACCAGCTCGTCGCTGGAAGATACCTGGGGCACGATTCGCGCCGAGTACGATTTGACGAAGGACTGGACTGCCTATGCCGCGTTCGGCATGCACCACAGCAACGAGATCGGCAACTACAGTGGCGCTACGGTAGGCAACAACGGCTTTGGTACGGCGTCGCGGTTGAGCGTGCCGTTCAAGCAGGATACGACCACTGGCGAAGTGGGTATCCGTGGCCGCTTCGTAACGGGGCCGGTCAAGCACAGCGTGAACCTGGGCTGGTCCGGGCTGGAGCAGGAAAAGCGCTCGGCCTACGAACTGTCGCGTTCGTTCGCCACGAATCTCTACGATGCTCCCGCGGTGGACCGGCCGGCGACGTGGATCGCGGCCAGCAGCATGACCGATCCGCAGGTGACGGGCCGCACCAACCTGAACGGTGTGTCGGTGTCCGACACGATGGGCTTCCTGAACGATCGTGTGCTGTTGACTGCTGGCGTGCGCCATCAGGTCATCAACGTGCGCAACTACGCGTACAACACCAGCGCGGTAACGCCCTATAGCGCTACCGCAACGTCGCCGATGTTTGGCCTCGTGGTCAAGCCGCTGCAGAATCTGTCGGTGTACTACAACCACATTGAGGGGCTGGCGCAGGGGCCGACGCCGCCGACGACCGCCGCCAACCGCAATGAGACGTTCCCGCCAATCAAGTCCAAGCAGGACGAAGTGGGCGTGAAGTACGATGCGGGCAAGTTCGGCACCACGCTGGCGTTCTTCCAGATCAAGCAGCCGAATGGCTTTACCGATGGCACCACCAACCTGTTCGTGGTGGCCGGCGAACAGCGCAACCGTGGCGTCGAGTGGAGTGTGTTTGGTGAGCCGCTGCGTGGCCTGCGCCTGCTGGGCGGCGTTGGCTACATCGACACGAAGATGTCGAATACCGGCAACGCGCTGACCGAAGGCAAGGACGCGATCGGCGTACCGAACTACACGCTGACCGCGAGCGCCGAGTATGACCTGCCGTTTGTGCCGGGCCTGACCGTATCGGGTCGCTATATCCAGACCGGCCGCCAGCAGGCCAATGCCACCAACACGATCAGCCTGCCATCGTGGAACCGCTTTGACCTGGGCGCCCGCTACGCATTCAAGGCCGCGCAACTGCGCTACACGGTGCGTGCATCGGTCGAGAACCTGGCCGACAAGGACTACTGGGCTTCGTCGTACGGCGGCTACCTGGTAGTTGGCAACCCGCGTACCTTCAAGTTGTCGATGACGGTCGACTACTGACGATGGTGAGTTGACGCGCAGGATCCTGATGCAGCGCAGCAGGACCTGAAATGCAAAAACGGCCGCAATTGCTTGCGGCCGTTTTTGTTTTATCGTTCCTTCTTTCTTGCTCGCTGCGCTCAGGCGTGAATTGCCGATGGTTCCAGGCGTTTGCCGGTCAGGCTGGCCACGGCGACGGCCATGGCTTGTTCGCGCGCTTCATCGGCGGCGGGGGCCGGCAGGAAGCGCTCGGGCGCTTCGCGGGCCAGGCGTTGCAGGTGGCGCAGCTTGGCCTTGAGGCCGGGCTCGACGCGCGAATCTGGCGTGACGGTGGACGGGCAGGCCACACCGAGGATGTCGAGTGCCTGGCGGAAGTTGTCAACGGTCAGGCCTTCGCGCGGGTCTACCTGCACCAGGCGGGCACGCTGGGCTTCGGTGAACGTCGCGGCGGGAGCGGTCGACAGGATGACCCATGCACCCGGCGCGGCGCGCTGGCCAAACCATGCGTCGATCTCCGCGCCATGACCGCCGGCCACCGGCGGCGTCATGCCTTCGACCTGCAGGTCCAGTTGCTGGAAGATCGCCGCCGGGGTGCCGCGACGCCAGGCGTCGGAGACCACCACGCGTGCACCGGCAATGCCGAACAGGCGGCGCAGGAAGCCAAGTGCGATGGGGTCGAAAAACCTGACATCGCGCAGTGTTCCCGTATCTGGCGTACCGCCGAGGCGGGCAGCGGAGCGGTCCGAATACAGGACGCCGGGTACGTCCAGCATGATGAGGCGTTCAGACATGATTTCTCGTGTGAATCGGTGATGGGATGAATCAAGCGTATCCGGCTTTTGCGTGAGAAAGGCGACACAAAATGTGCAGAAGTGCAACAGTTGTGTAACTTGCTCGCGTGACTCGTAAATGCCGGTTACCCCTTTCTCCTAATTGTTTCTCGCGGACACACCTGCCGCGCCAGGCCTTGGATTCCGGCCTGATCCGCATGCGGAAATTGCCGTAATGCACGCCTCAACGGGCGGTGATCGAACCTGGTTGACAGGAATTTGAAAGGAAATGTTCGTAGGGCTGACACAGAACGCCGCCGCGTGCGACGGTGAGGGTGGCTTACTGGAGGGCTGGCTACCGTTTGCGCAGCAATTGCATTTCGAAATGCTCGAAAGCGTATTGGCAAGGAATGCCACAGAACAGGTCGGCTTGACCGACCGGCCGCTCGCAGGCATGGCAGGTTCCACAAGGCCGCAGGCGCGGTGCCCAGTCACGGCCCGCATTCTCGAACTCCTCATGGAACGATGTATCGTCCTGCGCTGCCTTGCGTAGCATTGTGCTTTCCGTTTCCACGCCTGCGTTGATCGATGTTTTCGGCCGGCCGCGTCGCGGGCACAGGCGCCAGCGGTGATGCTAGCGAGGCAGCTCGCGATCGCAAATCGGAACATCATTGTTTACGGCGCAGGGAAGGAAAAATGAAGCGGCGCGGATGCCGGCCGGTGGGCACGGCACCCGCGTTTGTGGCAGTGCGGTAGCGTCTGCGAAAAATAGCGTCTGCAGGACGGCGGGCTAGAACTGAAAGCGCGCAACGTCGCCTTCAAGGGCAGCGGACTGGCGATCGAGGCGCGCGGCCTGGTCCGTCACCACATCCACGAGCCGGGCATTGTCGGCGCTGGTCTGCTCCAGTTGCGCGAGTGCCTCGCTGACCGTGCGAATGCCGTTGGCCTGTTCATCGGCCAGCGTGCGCAGTTCCGCGGCCAGCGTATGGCTGTGATTGACGGCGGCATCGATTCCCGACATCGCACCTTCCACGCGCGCGCTGAGATCGGCGCCGCGTGCAATTTCCTTGGCGGCATCGCCGATGATGCCGCCAATCTCGCGCGCGGCGGTGGCACTGCGCTGCGCCAGCGCACGCACCTCCTGCGCCACCACGGCAAAGCCGCGCCCGGCTTCGCCCGCACGCGCAGCCTCGACGGCAGCGTTAAGCGCCAGGATATTGGTCTGGAAAGCAATTCCTTCGATGACAGCGACGATGTCCGAGATATTGCGCGACTGCGCATGAACGTTGGCCATGGCGCCGCTCATGTCGCGCACCGCCGCCATGCCGGCACCGGTGGCTTCGCGCGCGCGGCTGGCCATGTTGCTGGACTCCTGTGCCTGGGCGTGAGCCTGCTGGACCAGTGAGGTAAGACGCGCGACATTGGCCGCGGCTTCGGTCAAGGCAGCGGCCTGCGTGGCGGTTCGCGTCGACAGTTCCTGGTTGCCGTGCGCAATGCCGTTGCTGGCCGCGGAAATCTCATGTGCACACTGCTGGATACGTGCCAGTACGCCAGCCAGTTCGTCGCGCATGCCAGCCAGGTTGAACAGCAGGCTGGCATCGTCGTTGCGGCGCAGCGTGATCCGTGCCGTCAGGTCGCCACCGGCGATGCGGTTGGCCACGGCCGCCGCCTCGCGCGGCTCGCCGCCGAGTTCGCGCGTCAGGCTACGCGCGGCGATCCACGCCAGCGCGCCTGCGGCGATCAGGCTTGCCACGAGCAAAGCGCCCATGACCGTTTGCGCCATGAGCTGTGCCGCAGCCACGCCGGCCACTGTATCGGCTGCCTGCCGGGCCAGCGCGGTACGCGTGGTTTCAATCAGCGCGCCAAGCTTCTGCAGTTGTTCGCCCAGGAAATGACTGTCGATGGAGACCGAGGCATCGAACTGCAGCGCGTCGAGCGGCTGCTTGCGGATCAGTTCGACATAGCGGGTCACGAGTTCGCCAGTAGCGGCACGTTCCGTTTGCAGCGATTGCGCCTGCGTGGGCGCGGCACTGCGTACGCCATCGACCGCGGCATCGAGGTGTTTCAGTGCCTGTGCAATATCGTTGGCGGCGGTGTCGCGCTCGGCTGTGCTGGTAGCCGCCGTCAGTGACAGCTGTGCGCGGCCCAGTTGCGCCAGTGACGCCTGTGCACGCTCGGCGGAGATGGCGCCGCGCATGTCGCGCTGATACAGCGTGTCGGTGTCGCGTTTCAGATCGATCAGATTGACAATGCCAGTCAGTCCCACGATGGCGCCGAACGCGTAGACCAGCACGAAAGCGGCGCAGAGCCGCACGACCAGCGGCAGCCGCGCCAGTCCTTGCCATATGGAATTACCCCGCCGTCCAGGCAACCCCAGCTTGATGGCTTGCAACACGAATAAGACTCCCTTCGGGGCACTGCCCCGCCATGCCATGACCCGGAACGCTGCGGCAGGCCGGCCCTCTTGCGAGGATGGGAATGCAGTCCGTCGGGGGCGGTCCTGCTGCAGTGCCGCATGATCCTCGTCTACCTTGATGACAGCTGGATGACATTTTGAAAGTGACGGGGTTGCAAGGCGACAGGTGATCGTCGCGCAGGTGGGAGTTTGAGATGAGCTCGAGCGCTAGTAGCCCGCCGATACGTTGGTATCGTCAAACGGCACGCGACGGCGGGTAAGTTCTTCACGGGCTGCATTGTCAAGAATGTCGAGCCGGTAACCCTGTGCGTATACGACGGTGACCGTCACGCCGTTCTCGGCGCACAGATTGAGTGTGCGCCGCATGCGCGAGACCAGCCCGGCCAACGCGCGCGAGGATGGGGGCAGGTCATGGCCCCAGATCGTATTCTCGATACGCTGGCTGCCCAGGATGCGCCCGGCATTGGCGAACATCAGCATCGCGAGGTCGAACTCCTTTGGCGTCATCGGGATGCGCTCGCCATTCAGCGTGGCATAGCGGCCCGGGTTGTTGAGTTCGTAGGGACCGGCGCGCAGCGGCATGTTGGCGCGTAGCCGGGTGCCCGCGAGCCGCCGGCGCAGTGCGGCAATGCGTGCCAGCAGTACGCGTGCGCTGAGCGGGCGCACCACATAGTCGTCGGCGCCGGCATCGAGCGCCTCCACCATGTCGTCGTCATTGTTCTCGCCGGAGAACATCACGATCGGCACGTCGCGGTTGCGCACCGCGCGCACGGCGCGAACCACGTCGATGGCGGAGATGTCGGGCAGATCCCGATCGATCAGCAGCATGTCGTATTTGTCGTGGTCCAGATCATGGATCAGGTCACGACCGGCCTGGAAGACGCTGCATTGGAAACCAGCGATGGAGAGCAGTTCCCGCATCGGATGGAGAGGAGAGGCGCGGCTGGCCAGCAGCGCAATATTGGTCTGGGGATTCATACGACGCTATCGAACAGGCAAAATGCATTGAAATGGATAAACACGTCGCAGCGTATCGACGGGGCATGAGCGGAACAATCGGCATTCCTTTAAAGGGACGGTTGCCATGTCGCTGTCCAGCGTGTTTTTACTGCGCGGCGTTATCCACAGAATTTGTGGATAACCTCTGGGGAGAACCCGGAGGCCGGGCGCAGGGCGGGGAGGGCGTCGGCCTGACTAAAAAATAGGCAGGGGGTTGCGATGTGTGGTGATGTGTGACGATCGGTGCGTTTAAGCGACGCGCTATGCCAGAATATGGCTCATCGTGTCCGGGCCGTTCAGGTGGCAACTGCCTATGCTGAGTCCAAGCGTCATCGCCGAGATCATCTTCGCCTTCCACATCGTGGGGGTCATCGCGGCATTGCATGCGGTCATCACGGTGCGTACGGCGCCTGGCGCGATTGCGTGGGCCGGCTCTCTGGTGATGATGCCGTACTTCGCGCTGATCCCGTACCTGATCTTCGGGCGCAGCCGTTTCGCCGGTTATGTCAACGCCCGCCGCTTCAACAATGACCGGTTGCGCGAGATCCGCCAGGGCATGACCGTGCAGGAGCGCAAGGCGCTTGGCGCCAGTGTCGTACGCGTGCCGGAACAGGCCTGCATGCGGGCGCTGCCCAACCTGACCGGCATTCCATGCCTGTCCAACAACCATGTGCGTCTGCTGATCAATGGCGATGCCACGTTCGAGGCCATCTTTGCGGCGATCGATGCCGCGACCCAGCAGGTGCTGGTGCAGTTCTTCATCGTGCATGACGACGAACTGGGCCGTGCGTTGCAGCGCCGCCTGTGCGAGCGTGCCCAGGCAGGGGTCAAGGTTTACTTTCTCTACGACAGCATTGGATGCCATGCGCTGGGACGCGGCTATGTCCGCGTCCTGCAGCAGGCTGGCGTGGAAGCTCGCCCGTTCTCGACCCATCCGGGGTTCGTCAATCGTTTCCAGCTGAACTTCCGCAATCATCGCAAGCTGGTGGTCGTGGACGGGGCCAGCGCATTCGTGGGCGGGCACAACGTCGGCAACGAATATCTTGGCAAACGGCCTCCGTTGGCACCTTGGCGCGACACGCATATCGAGATCCGCGGCGGTGCGGTGCTGGACCTGCAGATGGCGTTTGCCGAAGACTGGTACTGGGCGGCGCGTGAGGTGCCCTACCTGATGACCCCGCCGTCCCGCCCGGCGGGCGACATGGTGTGCCAGGTGGTGCCGTCGGGGCCGGCCGATCCGCAGGAAACCTGCTCGCTGTTCTTTGTGGAGGCGATCCAGTCCGCCACGCGCCGGCTCTGGATGACCTCGCCGTACTTCGTGCCCGATGAAGCGGTCTTTGCCATGTTGCGTCTCGCAGTGCTGCGCGGCGTCGACGTGCGCATCCTGATTCCGTCGCGGCCGGATCACCTCGTGGTATACGGCGCCTCCACGATCTACGCATACCAGGCGATTCGCGCCGGGGTGAAGGTCTATCGCTACCAGCCTGGCTTCCTGCACCAGAAGGTCATCCTGATCGACGATGAGGCGGCCGCGGTAGGCACGGCCAATCTCGACAACCGCTCGTTCCGTCTGAACTTCGAACTGATGGTGATGACCGCGCATCCGGCGTTCGCGGCGGATGTGGCGCGCATGCTGGAAGCCGATTTTGCCCAGGCGCGCCAGATCGACGGCAATGATTTCCTGAAATCGCCAGCCATGCTGCGCGTGGCGATGCATGTCGCGAAACTGTTCGCACCGATTCTTTAGCAGGTAGGCTGGGACGATCCGAAGTCAGGAAGTGGCGGTATTTGTGTACACTGTCTACTATCATTTGGAGATGACGTGGACATTGTTCACTTGGGAGCTGACATGACCCGTATCGCTGCCGCAACGCCTCCCACCCGCACCACTTACCGGCATGGTGACCTGCGCCGTGCATTGCTGGAAGCCGGCATCGACCTGGCCCGGCACGGCGGCCCCGATGCGATCGTATTGCGTGAGGCCACGCGCCGCGCCGGTGTGGTGCCGAATGCCGCCTACCGCCACTTTGCCAACCGGCAGGATTTGCTGCAGGCCGTGCGCGCGTCCGCGCTTTCGGGCCTGGCGATGGCCATGGAGGCCGAACTGGCGACCATCCCTGCCGATGCATCGGCAGCGGAACGTGCGCGCGGCAGCCTGCGTGCGGTAGGCACCGGATACCTGCGGTATGCGCTGGCCGAAACCGGGCTGTTTCGTACCGCATTCTCGGTACCGGACGATGCCGAGGGTGACGCGGATCCCGCCAAGGCCGGCAACAGCGGCCTGAATCCGTTCGAACTGCTTGGCGCGGCACTTGACCGATGGGTCGAGGCCGGTTTGCTGACCGAGATACGGCGCCCCGGCGCGGAATATATCGCGTGGTCCGCGGTACATGGCCTGGCGGTGTTGCTGATCGACGGACCGCTGCGCGCGCATGCCAGGGAGCAGGCTGCCACGATCGGACAGCGGCTGCTCGAAATGGTCGAGAATGGACTGCAGGAAAAAGCGTGAGGAAAAAAGGATGCCACATGGCGGGGAACCGCGTGGCATCCGAAGCATGAGTATCAGGGGAGGGGTCAACCCTGAACTCGTCTGGGTCACCCGTATTGCACGGGTGAGGCGCAGTGTAAGAAGACGTTTCTGGTTCGAGAATCGGAATATTCTGAAAGTAGTGCAGACTATTCTGGATTTGTGGGCTGGCTCGGTGTCTAAGTCATGCGGGCGGGCCGCAATCGGGCTCGTCAGGCAGGAATCGCGGGAGACCGGCAATGAGTGGCGTACGCAGGAAAATGCCTGTGGTCGTGGCGGGGATGGCGCTCATGCTGGGCGGATGCGTCTGGTATCCGGGTTATGACGTCGCGTCGGGCTACGGTTACTACGACAGTAGCTACCCGATCAATTACTACGGCACCTTCTACAACGGATACCCGAACTACTACTACGGCAACTACAGCGGTTATCCCTACGGTTATCCGTATGGCTACGCCTCATGGCCAACGTATGGCTATGGTTATGGCAGCGTGTGGCTAGGCTATGGCTGTTGCGGGTATCGGGGGTACTACGGATACCGCGGTTACTACGGTTATCGCGGCCATGGCTACTACGGCTATCGCGGTGGCTATGGAGGCTATGGCGGCGGCTACCACGGATACGGCGGCTATCGTGGCTATGGTGGCTACGGTGGCGCGTACGGAGGCGGCTACCGCGGCGGCGGTGGCGGCAGGGGTGCCGGGCGCGGCGGTGGCGGTGGCGGGCATCGTTGAGATGCACGCCACCCAGGACACTACGGCAACTGCCGCAACTGGCCGATGACCGACATCAGCCGGCCGTGTGCCACGGTCACTGATGCCTCGTCCTGCAACGCTTCCTGATAGCGTTGGCGAAACGCCGCTTCGCCGCGTTCACTGAACAGCTTCTGCGTGGCGCCGGCCACGGCGCGGCAGGTCTCGTCATGATGTTCGTCGCCATCGAGCTCTTCGTCGATCTCGATGATCAACCGCGACAACGGATCGAGCCAGCGAAAAAACGATTCCTCGGTCACCAGTTGTACAAACTGACCTGCGGGAATCGGGCCATGCAATCTCTCATACTGGCCACGGTCGTAGCCAATGACTTCCTTGTGCACCTCGAGCAATGCCGCACGCAAGGCACGTAGCCCCGAGCGGCGGGTTTCCTGGGTAGCAAGGAACTGTTCGCTGGGCATGCCCATCTCCACTTTCCTGTTCATGGGCAGGCGCAATTGACATGATCATCCGCGGCGTCCTCCCGGGGCCACCCATTCGCCTGCCCGTTGTTATTGGTCGCA
This sequence comes from uncultured Cupriavidus sp., assembly GCA_963543405.1. Lineage (GTDB taxonomy): Bacteria > Pseudomonadota > Gammaproteobacteria > Burkholderiales > Burkholderiaceae > Cupriavidus. Next base: position 71,883 of record CAUUBQ010000036.1, on the reverse strand, counting down.
CACATTCAAGCTCGAAGAGATGTACGGTGCGCAAGTCAGTATAGGCAGCGGCATGGCCCCAATCTAGCGCGACTGCCTAGCGAAATACCCGTATTGCGGCCCTGCGGCAAAGCATGCCGGCCATGTGGGACTTGCGTTGCAGCATATGTCCGCATTGCAGTGCAGCGTCGGTCAGGCATGCGCGATCCCGAGTACGGCGGTGATGTACAGCAGTGATCAGGACATGAGTGATGTGGGCGATGTCAGCCGCATACGGGCCAGCAGCGGCAGATGATCGGAAGCGAGCCGGGCCAATGCACTGCGATGACTTGAGACGGCCACCAAATGCGCGCGTGGCGAAGTCCAGATACGGTCGAGTGCAAGCACCGGATATCGCGACGGAAAGGTTGCTACGTGAGGCGTGCGTTCGAAATACGCATGCAGCCAGCGCAGCGGCCGGCCCCACAGGAACCACTCGTTGACATCGCCGAGCAGGATGGTCGGTTGTGCGGGCGTTTCGGCCAGCGCGGTCAGCAGGCGCCGCACCTGCCAGCGGCGTTCGCTTGGACGCAGGCCCAGGTGGGTGGCGATCACGCGCAATGCGAAGGTGCCCGATTCCATCGCGCTACATGCCAGTTGCGCATCGATGGCGCCGCGCGGTTCACGGCCTTTTACGCTGAGATCGATATGGCGCACGCTCAATGGTGCGTAGCGCGTCAGCAAGGCGTTGCCATAGTCGCCGGTGTCGCGCACCAGCGTCGGCCCCGGAATCGCATGCAGGCCGGTGCGGGCGGACAGGAAGCGCAGCATGTCGAAGCCCGTGGCACGCGTTTCCACTTCCTGCAAGGCAATCAGGTCCGCGCGCAGTTCGCAGAGCACGTCGCTGATCCGGTTTGGCACGAAGTGCCCATCGGTACCGACACCGCCGTGGATGTTGTAGCTCGCCACCGCAATCTCCGCATGCAGCGCCGCAGTGCGTGCCGGTGCGTTCACCGTACGCCCTCGCCAGATGCGGCATGCGTGCAGCGCGAATGATCGGCACGTGAAGTGTCGTGACGATGGTCGCGCTTCGACGGGTTATCGCGCCGCTGCCGGCGGCGGCGCAAGACCCACCAGACGCCCGCCGGTATCAGCAGCACCAGTGCCAGCCATGCAAACGTGGCGGCGCCCGGATTACGTGCGGCAGCCGCAATGCGGTCCACCAGCGATGCCGACAGGACGATGCCTGGCGACATGCCAATGGCGGTGCCCAGCAGGCAGTCGCGCAAGCGTATGCGCGATGCGCCCACCACGAGATTGACCAGCGTGAATGGCGCAACTGGCACCAGCCGCAATACCACCATGGCCAGCAGCCCATGCTGGCTGACCTGCTGGCTAAGCCGGTTCAGGCGCCGGCCGCCAAACCGCTGCACGGCATTGCGGCCGAGCAGGCGGCCGGCGGTGTATCCGGCCGCGGCGCTGAGTACGGTTCCGCCGAGCGCAATGGCTCCGCCATACAAGGGGCCGAACACCACCACCGTTACGACGATCAACACCGTCACGGGAAACATTACGAGGCCGCCGAGCACAAACGTTCCCATCATTGCCAGCGGCGCGAACGGCATGTCGTCCACGCGTTGCACCAGTGCCAGCAGATGGCGGAAGTCAGCCCATGCGCGCAGCGGCGTATAGCGCCACGCAAACGCCACGCCGGCCAGCAGCAAGGCAAAGGCCACCAGCATCGCCACGCGGCTGGCCACGCGCGGGCGTGCCTCGTGGCTGACAAACTCGGCCATGAGCTGGTCGGTGTCGATCGGCTCCATCGGATCGAGCAGCGTGGCATCGGGCAATGCTGCATCGATATCGTCCGGAACGGTCGGTACGAATGGCTGCAAGGTGCGGCCGTCGCGACGATGCAGTGCAGCCAGCGCCAGGTTCAGGCGCGGGTGCGCATCCATCGCCTGGGTCAAGGCATCGGGCGTTACCGCAAGGTGCTCGCACAGCAGCCGGTTGCGCATGCTGGCAATTACGGCGGCAATGCGTGTGTCGCCGCATGCTTCGATCGAAAGATTGCATTCGGTGTCGAGCCCGAACGACCGGTTGCTCAGGTTGGCGGAGCCGATGGTCAGCAAGCGGTCGTCCACGGTCATGACCTTGCTGTGGACGTTGACACAGGCATCACCGAGGCCCGGTACATGCGGGCAATAGAGCTGGAAGCGCCCCTGAGGATCGGCCTCGCGCAGGCCACGGTAGAGTCGCGCGCGCAATACGCCCATGCTCGCTTCCTCCAGCCAGCCGCTTTCGGTGCGGCGTGACACCAGCGCGATATCGGGGCCGTCCGGCTCGCGCAGCCGCGCCGCGAAAGCATCGGCAATCAGGCCGGAACTGAAGTACTGGTTTTCAAGGTAGAGCGTGTCACGCGCGCTGGCGATGGCATCGGTGTAGAGCTCACGAATCTCGCTGACCGCGGGCGTGTCATCGCGTGGGGGAAACGTGCGGCTGATGCCCACCGATACGTCGGTGACATCGGGTGCCACTTGCGTGGGCCACCGATCGGCGGTGCCCGCGCTGTAGTGGTTACGGATGTCGGGTACGCGTGGGTGACGGCCCGTCGCGCGCAGCCAGCGTTCTGCCGCGAGTTCGCCCAGCGCTTGTGCCGCGGCCCCATCGACCATGCACTGCACATCGTGGAACGGCGCATAGGGTTTGCCGTCGGGGTCCGCGCGGCGCGGTTCGTCGGCCAGGTGATGATGGGTGTCCCAGCGGCGGATCGTCAGGTCGAGGCCGCCCACGAAGGCCACCTGGTGGTCGATGACCACGATCTTCTGATGATGCGAGGCACCGGCCGGATGATTGCCGTCGAGGCAGAACGACAGCCGGCGGTGGGTTTGCCAGTGCTGGCGCGCGGCCGGCAGGAATTCGCGTTCGAGCGCGAACACCATCGCGTAGTCCCAGCTCAGAACATAGATGCGCAGTCCGCGCTTGCGCCGGCATAACGCGTTGAGGAAGTCGCGCAGTTCGGCCGGCAGGCCATCGGCCGGGTCGTCGGGAGACAGGCGCATACGGCTGTCGATATCCCAACCGAGGATGAATACGCTGTGTTCTGCGCGCGTCAACGCTTGCCGTAAAGCGCTGAAGTACGCATCGGCATCGACCAGCATGGCAAAGCGCTGGCAAGGTTCCACGCGCCAGCAATTGTGGCCCGGACGGAGCAGGGAGCGTTCGGCATCGTTTGTCATGGCGAAGGGTACGCCGCGCAAGATTCGTACCGACGGCGCAAACAGGCGCGGCGTAAGATGCCCGCTACTTGCGCAGTGTGCGCCTTACTTGCCTTTGTAAAACTTGCCGGCTAGCAGGAGGTGGTTGCGCAGGCAGTGGCGTCGACGGCAGCACTGCGCCATGCGCCAGGCGGTTTGCCGAAACGCCGGGCAAACGCGCGCGTAAACGTGGTCTGGTCCGGATAACCGACCCCATGGGCAATATCGGCCAGCGGCATGCTGCCGGCCATCAGCCATTGCACGGCCTGGTCCAGGCGCAGGCGGGTCTGGTAGCCGTGAGGCGTGTCGCCAAATGCTTCGCAGAACAATGTGTGGAAGCGTCGGGCACCCCAGCCGACGCGGGCCGCAAGCTGATCGACACGCAGAGGCGCATCCAGGTGCGCACGCAGATAGTGGTCGACGGCCATGACCGGGAAATGCGCCGCGTTGGGCGTGGCGACGTCATGGCGTTCTTCGAGTCCCAGCATCGACGAAAGGCCGCCGGCCAGCGCAGCGGCCTGTTGCCACGCGTACTGGGGTGGCAGGTTGGGCGAGGCCTGCTGCAGCGTGGCCAGCGTCCGCACGCGCGCGGCAAAGGCGCCGTCCATCGAGAACGTGCGCGGCCGGGCCATTATTCGCGCGGGCAAGGCCACGGAACTGGCCGGGAAATCGGCCACGAGTTGCAGATTGCGGGTCAGTCCCGCGCACAGGTGATGCTCGCCGGCCGGGATCACCAGGCCGTGGCCGTTGTCCACGCGGTAGGCGTGTCCGTCGATCTCGAGCTCGATTTCGCCATCGACGCCAAACAGCAGTTGATGATAGTCGTGCGCATGCCCGAACGGCCGCCGTTGATAGCGGCGCGGCTCGACCAGCGGCGAGGCGTGTTCAACGAGCTTCGGCATGACGCGGTTTTGCGTGCGTCTGGCACAGCCAGACACCCATGCCGGCCACGCCCATCCCGAGCCACTGTAGCGGGCCGAGATGATCGCCGAACAGCAGCGCGGCCTGGACCGCAGCCAGTGGCGGCGCCAGGAACATCAGTGCGGCGGCGTTGGCGGCCTGGCCCTGGCGCACCAGCCGCAACAACAGCCAGGTGCCGATTCCCGAGAGTACAAACGCGGCCCACGCCAGCGATAGCCACAGTGTCGGGCCGGCTTCCCAGCGCAGCATGCCGGGGCCGCCCGATACACAGACCACCACGCCGGCCACAAGCAGGGCGCCGGCATTCTGCCAGGCTGAGCTGGCGCGGATATCCGCGCGGGCGATCGAGGTTTTCTGGAGCAGGGTACCCATGGTGATGGAGAGTATGGCCAGTATGCCGACCAGCACGATCCACGGCGATACTGCGTGCGGCGCGCTGGCCTGCATGGCTGGCAAGACTACCAGAGCCACGCCCAGCGCGCCCAGGCCAAGGCCGCGCCACGTGCGTGATGAAGGGTGCTCCCTAAGCAGCGGAATGGCAAGCAGCGCGGTCAGCAACGGCTGCAAGGCACCCAGCAGGGCCATGATCGACGGGGACATGCCGTGGGCTACCGCGCCGTAGCCGGCACACAGGTAGATGCCCTGCATCAGCGCACCGGCCAGCAGGTGACGCGGCACCTGCGCCAGCGGTGGCCACGTGGCGCGGCCCGCGATGGCGACAATGGTGAACAGCAGCGCGGCCAGCGCAAAGCGGGCCAGCAGGAACAGGCTGGTATCGGCCACCGGCACCACGGCCTTGCCGACGATAAAGCCGGTGGACCAGATCAGGACAAAGGCCATGGCGGGCAGCCAGGCAGGAACGGAGCGCGACATCTTGGGTAGACAGCAGACAAGGGCCAGGCATATGCCGTGGCCGGATTCCGGGAAATTGTCTGACAGGCTAACCGCCGGTGGCAGCGATGTCTTGGCAAATCCTGCAGCGTGACGACGATTTTGAGGTAACGTGCGAGCGCGTCACGCTCCCAATGCCCCATATCGCCTCATGCAGCCTATTGTTCGCCTCATGCCCGATTCCACAATTAGCCCGCAACAACGCCTGATCGACGACCTCGGGCTGACGCCGCACCCGGAAGGTGGCTTCTATCGCGAAACCTACCGCGATAACGCGCGCGTCACGCGGCTTGCCGACGGTGCGGAGCGGTCTGCCTCTACAGCCATCTACTACCTGCTTTGCAATGATGCATGGTCCGCATGGCACCGCATTCGTGCCGACGAAGCGTGGCATTTCTACGCCGGCGATGCCATCGATGTGCATGTGCTTACGTTGGAAGGCAGGCTGGTCACGCACCGGCTTGGCAATCCGCTGACAGCTCCGGGTGCCGTATTCCAGGCGGTGGTGCCGGCCGGCTGCTGGTTCGCGGCGGAGCGTGTGCCGGGCTCGGCCGGCTATGCGCTGGCTGGCTGCACCGTGGCCCCAGGCTTCGAATTCAGCGAATTCGAACTGGCTGACGTGGCGCAACTGGTGGCATCGCATCCCGAACAAGCCGCGTTGATTGGCCGGCTCGGCCGCGCGTAGTCCAAGGCCCCGCGCTCAGACTGTCTTGACCTGCTTGCGCAGGTACTCGACCACGCGTGCCGCGCGCGGCGACAGCGACCATTCGGAACGGTGGATCAGCCAGAGCTTGTCGATCACCGGCATCTTGCAATCCAGGACCTTGATCCGGGTTTCCTGCACGAAAGCCTGGCGCGCATAGCGCGGGATCACCGTGAAGCCGAAGCCGCGTGCCACGGGTTCGAGCATCAGGCCCACCTGGTTGCTGAAACCACGGCAGGGCAGGGTCTGTACGCCCGGGTTGCCCGGATAGTGACGGCTTAGCAGGCGGCTTGCCATGGCCTTGCCGTCCGGGTGATCGACAAAGCCGATGCGTTCCAGGTCAGTCCAGCTCTCGATCGATTCGGTGGCCGGATACACCAGTTCCAGCGGCTCCTCGCTGAATGGGCTTGCCGCCAGCCGTGCGTCATCGGGCTTCAGCGACACCAGGCCTACGTCGTAACGGTTCTGCAGCACGCCTTCGAGCACTTCGGCATCGGGCGCAAAGCGGTGGCGGATGATCAGTCCCGGTGTCTCGCCCTGCAGGTCAAGCAGGCGTGGGTAGAGGAACAGGCCAATGCTGCCGGGCGTGATCAGGCTGACCAGCCCCGAGGCGCCATCGTCGGCCAGCCGCACGCGCAAGCGTTCATTGGCCTGCTCCATGTCGCCACAGTACTCAAGCAGCGCCTTGCCGGCCGGTGTCAGTTCGAGCGCTCGCGGGCGGCGAATCAGCAGTGGGCCCAAGGCTTCTTCAAGATGGCGGATGTGCTGGCTGACCGCCGCCTGGGTAAGTCCAAGTTCATCGGCCGCGCCCGTGAAGCTGCCGGCCTGGGCCAGCATCGCAAATGAACGGAGCCATTGGGGATTCAACATTGCGGATTCAATATAACGAAGTCTTATTGACCTGATAACGGGAAGTCGGTTTTCATTATAGGCTCGAACTCGTAAGATTGCTGCACTGCAACTCGCAACCTCACCAGATCATGAGCACAACCGCAAGTCCCGCAAATCAAGCAGCCTCAGCCGTTCCAGCCCTGTTCACCCCGTTCACGCTCAAGGACGTCACACTGCGCAACCGCATCGCGGTGCCGCCGATGTGCCAGTACAGCGCCACCGATGGCCTGACCAATGACTGGCATCTGTCGCATTACACCGGCCTGGCGCGTGGCGGTGCTGGCCTGGTGATCGTCGAAGCCACGGCCGTATCGCCGGAAGGCCGTATCACGCCGGGCTGCACGGGTTTGTGGAATGACGAGCAGGCGGTTGGCATGGCGCGCATCGCGGCCGCGATCAAGGCTGGTGGCGCCGTGCCGGGCATCCAGATTGCGCATGCCGGCCGCAAGGCCAGCGCCAATCGCCCATGGGAAGGTGACGATCACATCCCGGCCGACGATGCACGCGGATGGACGCCGATCGGCCCATCTGCCAAGGCGTTCGGCGCACATCTGCCCAGGACCCCTGAGGCCATGACGCAGGACGATATCGCACGCGTCCAGGCCGATTTCGTCGCTGCGGCCCGTCGTGCGCGTGATGCCGGCTTCCAATGGCTCGAACTGCATTTTGCCCACGGATACCTGGCGCAGAGCTTTTTCTCGACCCATGGCAACCAGCGCACCGATGCCTATGGCAACGATGCGATCGGGCGTGGCCGTTTCATGCTGGAAACGCTCGCGGCGGTGCGCGAGGTGTGGCCGGCCAACCTGCCGCTGACCGCGCGCTTTGGCGTGATCGAGTACGACGGCAACGACGAGCAGACGCTCAAGGAATCGATCGAACTCGTGCGCGCCATGCGTGAAGGCGGACTCGACATGCTGAACGTCAGCGTCGGTTTTTCCACGCCCGACGCACAGATCCCCTGGGGTCCGGCATTCCTCGCGCCGATCTCCGAACGTGTGCGGCGTGAAGCCGGCCTGCCGGTGGCGTCATCGTGGGGTATCGACGATCCCGTGATCGCCAATCGTGTGGTGGAGCAGGAACAGATGGACCTGGTGATGGTGGGTCGTGCGCTGCTGTCCAATCCGCACTGGCCGTACCAGACCGCCATGAAGCTTGGCCTGGAACGCCCGTCGTGGGTACTGCCCGCGCCGTACGCGCATTGGCTCGAACGCTATCGCGTGCAATCGGCCTGAGCCCGATCCAGCGCGCAACGCTGGTCGGTTCAGAACGAGCCGACCAGCGTTGCCAGCGCGATCACCGCCACCAGGGCCAGCAATGGTCCGACGATGCCGACCATCACAATGCCGCCATAGCTTTGCCGATGGGTGGCGCCGCAGACGGCCAGTAGCGTCACGACCGCGCCATTGTGCGGCAGGGTGTCGAGCGTGCCGGCGCTCATTACGGCCACGCGGTGCAATACCCCGGGGTCCAGGCCGATCTCGAGCGCCCGCGTTAGATAGGTGCCGCCGAGCGCGTCAAGCGCAATGGTCAGCCCGCCTGAAGCGGAACCCGTCAACGCTGACAGCACATTGGTGGCAATCGCCAGCGACACCAGCGGCCCGCCTTCGATCGACAAGACCCAGTCACGCACCAGCGCAAAGCCGGGTAGCGCGGCCACTACGGAACCAAAACCGACCAGACTGGCCACGCTGAGCACGGGCAGCGCGGCGGCATGGGCACCAGCGCCCATGCTGTCGCGTAGCGCGGGCAGGCGGCGGTAATTCAGCAGCACCAGGCACACGATGGCTGCGGCCAGTGCCACGATTACCGACCATACGCCGCCCACTGCCTGCAGCGAGGTCGCGCCCCATTCTGGCAGCGCCAGATAATCGGCATCGAGACGCGGCAGCACGGCCAGGCTCATGGTCAGATTCACGCCGATCACTACCACCAGCGGCAATAGCGCTACCAATGCGCCCGGTGTTTCGACGCTGCGTCGGCCGTGCAGGGTTTCGGCCGGATCGAATTCCCGCGCGGTGCTTGCGCGCTCGCGAATCAGCGGCCGCTCGGCAACCTCATCGACCCCGGTCGATACGTCCGCGCCATACCCTTCGCCGTATCCTTCACCATTACGGCGGGCCGCCGCTTCACCGCGTGCCAGCCACCACATGCCGAACGTGAGCATGATCAGGCTGGCGACGATGCCGAGCCCGGGCGCCGCGAATGGCGTGGTGCTGAAGAACGGCATCGGAATGGCGTTCTGGATGGCCGGGGTGCCGGGCAGCGCCGACATCGTGAACGTCGAGGTGCCCAGCACAATGGCAGCTGGCATCAGCCGGTGCGGGATATCGGCAGCGCGGAACAGCGCGTGTGCCATCGGCGCCAGCACAAAGAACGCCACGAACAGGCTTACGCCACCATAGGTCAGCAGCGCGCCGGCCAGTACCACGGCCAGCATCGCGCGTTGCGGGCCTAGCGTGCGCGTCATCCAGTCCGCGATGGCGCTCACCGAGCCACTGTCGTCCATCAGCTTGCCAAATAGTGCGCCCAGCAGGAACAGTGGGAAAAACTGCGCGACAAAGCCTGCCGCGCTGCCCATGAACGTCTGCGTCCAGTGGGCCAGCAACGGTTCTCCGGCAGTGGCTGCGGCCAGTAGTGCCGCGGCGGGTGCGATCAGCAGGATGCTCCAGCCACGAAACGCCATCCAGATCATCGCCGCGAGGGCGATGACAATACCTGGCAAGCCCATGAGTCGGATCTCCTAGATCTCGTGAAGCAGGTCGTCGAGTTCGAACGAGGATTGCTGCCCCAGCGCATCGCCGTGCACGGCCAGGAACTGCTCGGCTGCCGCGCGGCCTTCATCGCGCAACATGCACAGGAACGACCACTCCGCGTTCATCTTCGACGACGAACCGAACTCGGCCATGCGTTCGCTGGAAATCCGGTGGATGCGCATGCCCGCCCATTGCGCGCCTTCGGCATCGCCAGGATCGGCCACGCGCCGCAGCACCGCGATCATGCGCAGTTCCTTGAGCAAGGTGGCATTGAACGAGATTTCATTGAGCCGGCTCACGATATCGCGAGCACTGCGCGGCGCCCCGGCGCGTTCCACGGGGTTGATCTGCACCAGGATCGTGTCGCGCGACTCGCATTCGCGTACCAGCGGCGTAATGGTGGGATTGCCGGCATAGCCGCCGTCCCAGTACGGCACGCCGTCGATCTCCACGGCCTGGAATACGGTTGGCAGGCAGGCCGAGGCCAGCAATACGCTGGCGGTGACTTCCGCGTTCTTGAACACGCGGCCACGACCGGTCTCGACATTGGTGGCCGTGACGAACAGATGGATCGGCGCCTGCGCCAATACCTCGAAATCGATGCTGGCATGCAGGATTTCGGCCAGCGGATTGCTGCCGACCTTGTTCAGGTCATAGGGCGACCAGATGCGTGCGGCCAGGTCGGCGGCGACGAACAGCGGGGAGTTGTCGAGGGTCCAGCGGCCCAGGATCACGTCGAGCGGGCTGCGCCGGAACGGACTGAAGCGCGCGGCATCGGATACGCGCTGCCAGAAATCGTGGAGCGCATCGCGCGCGCCGGCCACCCCGTTGAGCGCGTGGCCATACACCAGCACAGCCGCGTTCATGGCGCCGGCCGAGGTGCCGGAAATACCATCGATGCGCAGCCATGGCTCTTCCAGCAGGCGGTCCAGCACGCCCCATGTAAACGCGCCATGGGCGCCGCCGCCCTGCAGCGCCAGGTCGATCAGTAACGGGTCCCGCCGCGCGGCGGTTGCCGCGTCCACGCCATCCTCGTTCATCCGATGCTCCGATATGCGAAATCGATTCGTTGCAGGCTGCAATACGTGGGGCACTCGCTGCTCCATTATTTGTTGTGCAGTGCAACTTAGGCAAGCCCGGTGAAGCAGGGTGTCTGGTTTGGCGTAGACTTGCGCGCCATGACATCGATGAACTGACATGCAAATCGACCTTCAACATTTCACCCCCGTCGCGTCGCTGGTGGGCGGGCTGCTGATCGGCCTGGCGGCGGCCTTGCTGGTGTTTTTCAACGGCCGGATCGCCGGTATCAGCGGCATCGTGGGTGGGCTACTGCGCTGGCCGCGCGGCGACAAGTCATGGCGCCTGGCATTCGTGGCTGGCATGCTGGCGGCGCCGCTGCTGTCCGTGGCACTGGACATGGCGCCGGCGGTGCAGGTCGACGCGGGATGGGGCACGGTGCTGGTGGCAGGATTTCTGGTGGGCGTCGGCACACGCTATGCCAGTGGCTGCACCAGCGGACACGGTGTGTGCGGGCTGTCGCGCGGCTCGATGCGGTCGTTGGTGGCCACATTGACGTTCATGGCCGCGGGCTTCGTCACGGTCTTCGTGCAACGTCACCTGATCGGAGGCTGACATGGCGTGGCTGACCGCTTTCCTGTCCGGTTTCGTATTCGCGGTGGGGCTGATGGGCTCCGGCATGGCCAACCCGGCCAAGGTCAAGGGGTTTCTCGATCTCGCCGGCCTGTGGGACCCATCGCTGGCCTTCGTGATGGCCGGCGCAATGGGCGTGGCGGCGTTGGCATTCCTGCTGGTGCGGCGTCGCACGCTATCGCTGCTGGGACTGCCGCTGCAATGGCCGTCGGCACACGCTGTCACCATGCGTCTGGTGCTTGGCAGTGTGGCGTTTGGCGTGGGTTGGGGGCTGGCAGGCTTTTGCCCGGGACCAGCGCTGGTGGCGCTCGCCGCGGGGCATGCCAAGGCGTGGGGGTTTGTCGGCGCCATGCTGGCCGGCATGGCGGCATTCGAGGGGATTGAAGCGCTGCGCGCGGGCAAGGGCTCGCGCGCAACCGCCTGACTGACTACCCGATGATGTCGAACTGATCGAAGTACGCTTCGTTCAGCGTCAGTCCCAGGCCCGGCAGGTTGTCGTCAAGCTGCAGGTAGCCGTTGTCCGGGGCCGGATCACCCTTGAAGATGTAGTAGAACAACTCGTTACCGACTTCCACATCGTGCACGGGGAAGTATTCCGACATCGGCGAGGCGGTCGATGCCATGGTCAGGTGGTAGTTATGCATCTGGCCCGCATGCGGAATCACCGGCACCGACCATGCCTCGGCCATGGCATTGATCTTCTGCGCGGCCGTGATGCCGCCCACGCGATTGGTGTCGTACTGGATCACATCGACGGCGCGGCGTTCGAGCAGGTCCTTGAAACCGTATGACGTGAATTCGTGCTCGCCGCCGGAGATCGGGAACGGACTCATCTTCTTGAGTTCCGCATAGCCCTCGATATCGTCGGCAATGACCGGCTCTTCGAGCCAGCGCGGGTTGAACTCGGCCAGACGCGGGACCATGCGGCGTGCGTACTCGAGGGTCCAGCCCATATAGCATTCGAGCATGATGTCGACGCCGTCGCCAACCAGTTCGCGCAGCAGGCGCACCTGTTCCAGGTTCTTCTGCATGCCGGCGGGGCCATCGCGGGGGCCGTAGCCAAAGCGCATCTTCATGGCCGTGAAGCCCTGGTCCAGATAGCGCTGCGCTTCGCCCAGGAAGACGTCACGATCGTCGTTGTTGTAGAGCTTCGACGCGTAGCACCAGATCTTTTCCTTGGTGCGGCCGCCCAGCAGCTTGAACACCGGCCGTCCGGTGGCCTTGCCCATCAGGTCCCACAGGGCGATGTCCACCGCCGAAATCGCGGCCATGCCGATGCCCTTGCGGCCCCAGGCATGGGTGCGGCGATACATCTTTTGCCACAGGTATTCGTTGTCGAACGGATCCTGGCCGATCACGATCGGTGCCAGGTACTGGTCGACGATCTGCTTGGCCACGCGCGGCGCCAGTGCGCAGTTGCCGATGCCGACATGGCCATCATCGGTCTCGATTTCCACTACCAGCCAGCCGTGGAAGCGGAATGAACCCATCGCATCGCCACGATCGAACAGGATATCGGTGGCATTGGTGCAGAAATGCGCTTGCGGTGGCACCGTCTTGCCTTTCCATTCGAATACGCGGGCACGGACGTTGGTGATCTTCATGGTGCGTTGTCTCCGGAAATATGGGTATCAGGCGGCGTGCGCCTGCGCCAGGCGCCGGGCACCCATCTGGCAGGCCAGGTGAAACGCCTGCAGCGTGGCACCCGGGTTGGCGCGGCCCTGCTGCGTGATATCGAAAGCCGTGCCATGGGCCGGCGTGGTGATCGGCACCGGCAAGCCACCCTGCACGGTCACGCCGCGCGAGAAACCCATCAGCTTGATGCCGATCTGCCCCTGGTCGTGGTACATCGTGACAATGGCGTCGAACTGGCGCTGCTCGGGGCCGCCTTGCACCTTCAGGAAGATCGTGTCGGCCGGGAACGGGCCCTGTGCCGCGACACCGCGTGCCTGGGCCTCGGCCACCGCCGGCCCGATCACGTCGATTTCCTCGCGGCCAAATGCGCCGTTGTCGCCGTTGTGCGGGTTCAGGCCGCAAACGGCGATGCGTGGCGTGGCAATGCCGGAGCGGCGCAGTGCGTTGTCGATCAGGTCGATGGCAGCACGTACGCTCGTTGGGGTGATCATCGCCGGCACTTCCTTGAGCGCTACGTGCGACGTCACCCGCGAGGTCCACAAGCCGTCGAGCACATTGAATTCGCAGAACGCGCCGTGATAGCCCAGCTGTTCCGCGAACCAGTGCAACTCGTCGTTATGCCCCATGCCTGCCGCGTGCATCGAGCTCTTGTTCAGCGGGCCAAACAGGATTGCATCGGCCTGGCCGGCTTGGGCCAGCGTGACTGCCACCTGTAGCGTACCCAGGCAATAGCGGCCGCCCTCGGCGCTGGCTTCGCCGCGCGGGTACGCTGGCTGGTCGTCAAGCGCCCAGTGATACAGGTGCGGGCCGGCTTCGGTGCCCTGGAAATCGGGTCGGTCCACTTCGGGCAACGACAGGTCGACGCCGGCAACTTGCATGCCGCGCCGCCATTCGTCGCGATCGGCGATCAACAGGATGCGCGCCTGGGCGCTGACGGGATCTGCCAGCAGACGGGCGATCAGTTCGGGACCAATGCCGGCGGGATCGCCAAGCACCATTGCAATACGGGGACGTTGGGTCATGATCAGTCGAGTTTGACGCCGAGTTCGGCGATCAGCTTGCCGTAGCGCGCATATTCGCTACGCGAGAAAGCATCGAATTGGGCCGCATCGAGCGTGCCGGGTACCGCGCCGACTTCGCTCAAGCGGCGCACGGTATCGGGGTCCTTCATGACCTTGGCCATCGCCGCGCCGATTTTCTGGAGCGTGGCGGGTGGTGTGCCGGCCGTGGCGTAGACGCCGTACCAGGTATTGGCCTGGATCTCCGGAACGCCCGCCTCGACCAGCGTCGGCACGTTGGGCAGCAGCGGCGAGCGGGTTTCGGACGTAATGGCCAGCGCGCGCAGCTTGCCGGCCTTGATATGGTTGATCACGGATGGCATGGTTTCAAAGCTCATGTCCACCTGGCCGCCCATCAGGTCCACCAGCGCGCTGGCGCTGCTTTTGTACGGCACATGCAGCATCTTGCCGTGGATCTGGTGCGCAAATGCTGCCGCGGCCAGATGCTGGGTACTGCCAACGCCCGATGAGCTATAGCGGAACTTGTCCGGGTTGGCCTGGATCTGCGCCACCAGCGCCTTGGCATCGCGGGCCGCCACCTGGTTGTTGACCACCAGCACATTGGGCACCTGCGCTACCAGCGCCACCGGTACCAGATCCTTGAGCGGGTTGAACTGCAGCTTGAGCAGATGCGGCGCGATGGCTTGCGACGTCGATACGCCCATCAGCAGCGTATTGCCATCGGGCGCGGCCTTGGCCGTGATATCGGCGGCGATGGTGTTCGACGCACCGGGCCGGTTGTCCACCACTACCGGCTGTTTCAGGATTGCGGCGAGCTTTTCCGATACGATGCGCGCCATCACGTCGGTGCCACCCCCGGGCGCGGCGCCTACCATCATGCGAACCGGGCGCGCGTCGTCGGCGTGTGCCAGGGGCATGGCCATGCCGATGCCCACCATGCCGGCCAGTGCGCCAGCCATCCATTTCTTCATGGTTGTCTCCGTAATATGCAGTCTGCGCTGCGTGATCACACTATACGGAGCCGAGTGCCTGCGGAATACTGAGCTTTTTTGAAGTGGCGATAACCTGGGGTGATCGCTCGACCGGTCTGCGCGCGGTCCGTCCGGCCTTCAGTCGGCCCCCTGCAGTAGCCCGACCAACTGCCGCGCCGCCGCCGACAGGCTGCCGCCGCGCCGCGTCACGATGCCGATCGTGTGCTGGCGCGACTGCAGTGTCACGGGCAGGATGCGCAGCATTTTCTGGCGCGCGAACATCTCGGCCACGCTGGTGGGCAGCAGCGACACCAGCCCGGCGCCATGCTGGAGCATGGCCACCGTGACAAAGGTGGAGGCCGTGGAGATGGTATTGGCGGGCATCGACAGGCCCGCCAGGTCGAATTCGCGCTGCAGCAGTTCATGCATCGGCATATGGCCCGGATAGACGATCCAGCGATACGTCGCCAGGTCCGCCAGCGTCATGTGCCGGGCACGTGGCGCCGCATGCGGGTATCCGATCACCACCGAAATCGGCTCTTCACCAAGCGGCTGGTAGTGGTATCGGTCGGGCTGGTCGCTGACCAGCGCGCGGCCCAGCAGGAGATCGAGCCGGCCGTCGTCGAGCTGTTCCAGCAGCCGCAGGCTGGTGTCCTCGACGATATGGATCGACAGTTTCGGTTGCCGCGCCTGCATGGCGCCCAACGCCGGAACCAGGATGTCGGGCACCGCCCCCATGATGGTGCCAACCGCCAGATGGCCACCCTGGCCCGAGCGGATCTCGGCAAAATCCTGGCAAAGCGCACCCAGGTCCGTCACCATCAACCGCGCATAGCGGATCACGCAGTGACCAAACGGGTTGGGGCGCATACCCGTGCGCGAGCGTTCGAACAGCGGCGCATCGAGCATCGACTCCAGTTCCTGCAAGGCCTTGCTGGCGGCCGATTGGGTCATGGCCATGGCCGAGGCGGCCTGGTGCAGGCTCTTGTGGTCGTCCAGCGCAATCAGCAACTGCAACTGCTTCATGCGCAGCCGTGACATCAGGACATCGAGCGTGGTCTTCATGATCGGAGGGTGATTCCAAAAAGCGATCACGTTATGGAAAGGATTCAATATACATGTGCGCGGGCGGCGCCGTATATTGGCCACCACCAGACAAACCAGACGGAGACAGCATGACCACGCCAGCGACTTCAGCCGTACCTGCCGCATCAGCCTATCGCGGGGTATTTCCGGTGGCGCCGACCATCTTCGATGCGCAGGGCGGCCTCGACCTGGACGGCCAGCGCCGGTGCATCGATTTCATGATCGATGCCGGCTCGGATGGCCTGTGCATACTGGCCAATTTCTCGGAACAGTTCGTGCTGACGGACGATGAACGCAGCCTGCTGATGACTACGGTGCTCGATCACGTGGCCGGACGCGTGCCGGTGATCGTGACCACCACGCATTTCAGCTCGCATATCTGCGCCGCACGCAGCCGCGCCGCACAGGACGCCGGTGCGGCCATGGTGATGGTGATGCCGCCATACCATGGCGCCACGATCCGCGTGCCCGAGCGCGGCATCTACGATTTCTTTGCCACCGTCTCCGCGGCGATCGATATCCCGATCATGATCCAGGATGCGCCGGTCAGCGGTACCACGTTGTCAGCGCCGTTCCTGGCCCGCATGGCAAAGGAAATCGCCAATGTCTCGTACTTCAAGATCGAGGTACCGATGGCCGCGGCCAAGCTGCGCGACCTGATTGAACTGGGCGGCGACGCCATCGTGGGCCCGTGGGATGGCGAGGAAGCGATTACGCTGATGGCCGACCTGGAGGCCGGCGCCACCGGTGCGATGACCGGGGCAGGGTATCCCGACGGCATTCGCCAGATTCTCGACGCGTGGCAGGCCGGCGATGCCGAAAAGGCCGCCGAGCGCTACCAGCAATGGCTGCCCCTGATCAACTACGAGAACCGTCAGGGCTGGCTGGCCACGGCCAAGGTGCTGATGCAGGAAGGCGGCGTGATTCGCTCGGACGCCGTACGCCACCCGCTGCAGCCGATGCACCCGGCCACGCGTGCGGGTTTGCTGAAGGTAGCGCGCCGGCTCGATCCACTGGTGCTGCGCTGGGGACGCTGAAGTTTGAAATACCCCTTGGTTGGCTCCCCTCTCAAGCGCGAGAGAGGGGAGAACACCGGCAGGTGTTGCCTATCCGATCATTCGATATTCCTTCGAATCCGGTCGATCATGTCTTGTACATCCTTGTTCGCGTTGATCGGGGCGAGAGTAATATCAAGGTGCTCATTGGCGAAGACGCGAAAGATCTGGTCTGCGAATGCCTGGCCGATGGCACTCACGCCGCCAAAGTCGAAGAGTACCGACCTGAACAAGTCGACGCGAGCCAACAGTCGCTTGGCCTGCGAGCGTGAAATAAGCGCATCGTCACCATACGTTGCCAACATCACCGGGATGATGGTCTTGTCAAAGTCCAGATCATCGTTGCTTGAAAACTCGTCGAACACCTTCCGTGTCGTCAGTGCAGTGTGATTGTTCAACTCCATGAAGACGCCAGTGCCTGCGGCGCTCTTGTCGCGTTCGGTCAGCCAGGCCTCCCGCCTGCCATTCTCATGGCGGAAGTGGAAGCCGCCGGAGGCGATGTCGAACTTGTCGAACATGCGGGAGGTGAAGAAAATGCCTTCGCCGGGATGATTCTTGGGATCGGTCGTCAGCTTTCCTTTCGATAATTCCAGAATCGCATGGCGCTCGTCCAATAGCGAAAATTCCCGCTGTGGATTTCGTCAACCTAAACGGTCAAGGAATTTGACTACCGACAGATCCCGTACACGCGCGCAGCATATCCACCAGCAAACTCATCGACGCAGTCACCGGCCGCCCGCGTCGCGTAACAATGCCGTAGGGGCCGAGCTTGATCGGCAACGGTAGTGGCAGTACGGCCAGCGCGCCAAGCCTGGCGTAGTAGGCCGCTACCGATTCGGGCAGTACCGCGATCAGTTCGCTGTCGATCAGCAGCGAGGTAGTCATCAGTACCGCGGCCGTTTCGATCGTCGAAGGTGGCGGTGCCACGCCGGCGTCTTCGAACGAGCGATCGATCAGCGCGCGCATCGGGCTTGGGCGCGGCTGCATGATCCAGGGAAAGCAGGTCAGTTCGGCCAGTTGCAGTTTGCGTTTGCGAGTGAGCGGATGCTGGGGCCCGACCACGATGGCCAGCCCTTCGTCACCCAGTTGTTCGAACTCCAGGCCGCTGCTGTCCCAGCCTTCGGGCACGCGGCCCAGCACGATATCGAGCTGGTCGCGTTCCAGCAGGGGCATCAGCACATCGCTGGTATCGACCTGTACCGCGATTTCCAGTTGCGGATGATCCCGGTTGAGGTCGCGGATCGCGGCGGCCAGCAGGCCTGGGGTCGGTGCCATGACCGCGCCCACGCGCACGCGTCCGATCTTGCCCGATTCCAGCGCCACGAGTTCGTCGCGCAAGCCCGCCATGTCGGCGAACACAAGCTTGGCATAGCGCGTAGCGGCACCGCCGAAGCGCGTGGCCCGCAATCCGCGCGCATGGCGTTCGAACAAGGTTACGCCGAGCAGGTCTTCCATGTCCTGCAACATCTTGCTGACCGCGGGTTGCGTCAGCGTCAGTGCCTCGGCTGCCTGGCGCAGCGAGCCGCGCTCCTCGATGGCTACCAGCAGGCGCAGGTGCTGCATCCTGAGGCGGCTATGCAGGGCGGAGACGGATGGAATCATGGGTGGGTCTTGTGTCGCGGGTTAGTGCGGGTGAGTGATTGTATGGTGCGGGCCGCTTCCCGGTATCGGCGCATGTGCCCCCATTCTGTGCGGATACCGGCTACGTACCTTACTGTGGTGAAAGCTGCGTTGTGCACTGCAAAATCGGGCGTGGCCCCTTATGTTTGTGGGACTTGGGAGCATACGTCAGGGTCCGTGTTGCGCTGCATCGCAGCATCGAATAGTTGCTCGAAACCATATTAATCGAGCAATTCATTGCCTTGACATTGCTTCATCTGAAGTCTTACGCTCCTGATCTTGTAAAAAGACGTTCGCGTGTAGAACGCCAGTTCGATATGCGGTCATTTCGGATTTCAGGAGACAAGCCTTGAACAAGGTTGCCGGGTTCTTTACGGAACTGATGCGCCGGTATTTGCCGGACCCGTTTGTATTTGCCATTGGCCTGACGCTGCTCAGCATGGTGATGGCGATGCTGGTCGAAGGGCAGGGCGCCAACGCGATCATCATGAACTGGGGCAAGGGGTTCTGGAACCTGCTCTCGTTCACCACGCAGATGGCCGTGATCCTGGCCATGGGCTACGTGCTGGCCACTGCGCCGCTGGTCGACCGTTTCCTGAACAGTATCGTGGCGCGCGTTGCAACGCCGCGCGGCGCCATCATCGTCGCCACGCTGGTTGGCGGTATCGGCAGCTACCTGAACTGGGGCTTTGGCCTGGTGATTGGCGGCATCATCGCGCGCAAGCTGGCGGTGAAGGTCAAGGGCGTGCACTACCCGTTGATCATCGCCTCGGCCTATAGCGGCTTTACGATGTACGGGCTTGGGCTGTCGGCCAGCATCCCGGTGCTGATCTCCACCCCGGGGCACCCGATGGAAAAGCTGATGGGCGTGATTGCGCTCAAGGACACCATCTTCTCCGTGCCGATGCTGCTGACCAGCCTGGCCGTGATCGTCACGCTGCCGCTGCTCAACGCAATGCTGCATCCGCGCGATGCTGCCGACGTGGTGGAAATCCGCGAGGAGAATTTCGCCCCGGACAACGCGGTCGCGGGTGGCCACAGCATGGGCGTTGAAAACACGCTGGCCGCGCGCATGAACAACAGCCGTCTGCTGAGCCTGCTGATCGGGCTGTGCGGCATGGCCTATGCGGTGCTGTACTTCGTGCAGGGCGGTACGCTGGACCTGAACCTGATCAACTTCCTGATCCTGTTCATCGGCGTGCTGCTGCTCGGTACGCCGGCCAACTACGTGGCCCGGCTCAACGAGGGCATCAAGACCATTTCGGGCATCATCCTGCAATATCCGTTCTACGCTGGCATCATGGCGGTGATGGCGGGCTCGGGACTGGTGGATACCATCTCGCGCGTGTTCGTCGACATCGCCACGCCGCAGACGCTGCCGTTCTGGGGCCTGGTCAGCAGCTTCGTGATCAACTTCTTTGCACCGTCGGGTGGCGGCCACTGGGTGATCCAGGGTCCGTTCATGATCGATGCGGCCAAGGCGATCGGCAGCTCGGTGGCGCAGACGTCGATGTCGGTGATGCTGGGCAATGCCTGGAATGACCTGGTGCAACCGTTCTGGATCCTGCCGGCGCTGGCGCTCTCGAAGCTCAAGCTCAAGGACGTGATGGGCTATACCGTGATCATGATGTTCTGGGTCGGCGCGATCTATATCGTGTCACTGCTGGCCTGGGGCATGCTCACGCACTGAAACCAATATTGCCGGAGACATTGCATGCCGTACCTGATCGAGACGTTTGACAAGCCAAACCACCAGCATGTGCGCCAGGCCAACCGGCCCACGCACCTGGACTTTCTGGAAGCCAACAAGCAACTGCTGCTGGCGTGCGGCGCCAAGCTCAACGACGACGGCAGCGATGGCGGTGGCGGCATCTATATTGTCGACGTGGAAACACGCGAAGCGGCCCAGGCCTTTATCGAGGCCGATCCGTTCTACACGGCCGAGCTGTTCGCCGAGGTCAAGATCATGCGCTGGCGCAAGGCTTACCTCGACGGCGTCCGTCATATCTGAGCGCGACCGAAGTCATGAAACGATGGAAGCAACGCCCCGAGGGCGCCAACTGGGGCGACTTCGGCGACGATGACCAACTCGGCCGCCTGAACCTGATCACGCCGGAATGCGTACGCGGCGCGGCACGGGAGATCCAGAGCGGCCGTACGTTCTGCCTGTCGTTGCCGCTGGACCTGCCCGGCGGCAACGTGCTGAACCCACGCCGGCACCCGCCGGTGCTGCGCCCCACGTTCCGCGACGATGTGGCTTACGTGAACTTCCCGCTGGCCAAGGTCGATCCGCGCGCGCTGGACGTGCTGAGTGACGATCAGGTGCTGCTGTCGATGCAGTACTCCACGCAATGGGATTCGCTGGCCCATGTCGGAGCGCTGTTCGATGCCGATGGCGACGGCGTGGCCGAACGCGTTTACTACAACGGCTTCAGGCCCAACACCGATGTCATCGGTCCGGTCGACTATGCCGAAGCCGACCATTTCGCGGCTCATGCATGCGGGCACGACCATAGCCATGCCGAGGCGCTGGGTATCGAAACCTTCGCCGCGCATGGCATCCAGGCGCGCGGCGTGCTGGTGGACCTCGCGCATTACTATGGGCGCGAATGCCGCACGGTGGGCTATGACGACCTCATGCACGTGATCGAAGCCGACGGCGTCGAGGTCGGTCGTGGCGACATCCTCGTGCTGCGTACCGGGTTTGCCGAAATGCTGGTGGAAATGGCCGGGCAGCCCGATGCGGATCTATTGCACCAAAGCTGCTGTGCGCTCGACGGGCGCGACCAGAAACTGCTGCAGTGGATTACCGATTCCGGCATTGCAGCCATCGCCGCCGACAATTACGCGGTGGAGCGCTATCCGGCCCGCGCCGTGCCGGCGGACCAGGGCCCGGTGCCAATGCTGCCGTTGCACCATCACTGCCTGTTCAAGCTGGGTTTGCCGCTGGGCGAACTCTGGTATTTGCACGACCTCGCTGCGTGGTTGCGCAGCGAACGCCGTCACCGTTTTTTCCTGTCGGCGCCGCCATTGCGGTTACCCGGCGCCATGGGGTCGCCGGTGACGCCGGTCGCCACCGTCTGACTTCGCCATCATTGATTCAAGGAGCCTGCCATGCTGTTCATGGTTGAAATGACTGTTCGTATTCCCCAATCGCTGGACCCGCAGGTGGCGGACAAGATCAAGGCCGATGAAAAGGCCTACTCGCAGCAACTGCAACGTGAAGGCAAGTGGCGCCACCTGTGGCGCGTGGCCGGCCTCTACGCCAATGTCAGCATCTTCGACGTGAAGGATGCCGACGAGCTGCACACGCTGCTGACGGGCCTGCCGCTGTACCCGTATATGGAAATGAAGGTGACCGCGCTGGCCCAGCACGGTTCGGCCATCGCCCAGAACTAAGCAGGAAGTCCGCCATGCCATTCGCCGAACTTTCAGACGTCAGGCTCCATTACCAGCTCGATGGCGACGCCAGCCTGCCGGTATTGGTAATGTCCAACTCGCTGGGTACCACCGTCGATATGTGGCAGCCGCAACTGGCCGCGCTGACGCAGCATTTCCGTGTGCTGCGCTATGACACGCGCGGCCACGGCCAGTCGTCCGTGACCGAGGGCCCGTACAGCATTGCGCAACTGGGCGGCGATGTCATCGCATTGCTCGATCACCTGGGCCTGCAGCGCGTGTATTTCTGTGGGCTGTCGATGGGCGGCATCACAGGCATGTGGCTGGGTGTGCATCATGCCGACCGCCTGGAGAAGCTGATTCTCTGCAACACGGCCGCCTATATCGGCCCGCCAGAAAACTGGACCAACCGAGCCGCCGCGGTCGAGCGCGACGGCGTGGGATCGATCGCGCCAGCCGTGGTCGACAAATGGCTGACGCCGGATTTCAGTGCCGCGCAACCGGAACTGGTGCAGCAACTGCGCGCGATGCTGAGCGCTATCGACGCGCGCGGCTACGCGGCCAACTGCCTGGCCGTACGCGACTCGGACCTGCGTGGCGAGATCGCGCGTATCACCACGCCTACGCTGGTGATTGCCGGTTCGGGTGATATCCCGACGCCGCCGTCGGACGGCCGCTTCCTGGCTGAGAAGATTGCTGGCGCCCAGTACGTGGAGTTGTATGCCGCGCATCTGTCGAACCTGCAGCAGGTGGATGGTTTCAATCAGGCCGTGACGAAGTTTCTGGCCGGTTGAGGCCGGATAGGTTGTAGCATCCTCGCCTGATCCACTTCATGGTTGGCAAGGCGATGTTGACGAAACGATGGCCGCGGGCCGCCTTGGTATTGCTGGGCACGCTGTTGCTCGGCGATGCCATCGCGCTGATATCGATGGGCCTGTTCAATTTCGGGGTGGTGCTGCCGGGCATATTGGGCCTGGCCGCACTGGCGCTCGCGTGGCGCTGGGAAGCCGTGGCGCGCTGGCGCGCGGCCAGTCAGCGTGGTCAGTGGCTATGGCGCGCAGCGTGGCTCGGTTTTGGCGCGTGGTTGTTTACCGTGGCCCTGTTCTTTTACTTTATCGACCGTGGCGAGGCCGAGCCCGTGCCGCAGGTGTCGTCAGCCGCGGCCATCGTCGTGCTCGGCTCGGGTACGCCGCATTGCAAGGTGTCGCCCACCTTGCAGGCGCGCCTCGACAAGGGGCTGATGCTCACGCGGCGTGTGCCTGCCGTACCGGTAGTGGTAAGCGGTGGACTGGACTTCGGCCAGCATTGCAGCGAGGCCGACGTGATGGCCGACTACATGATCGGGCATGGACTGGCGCCGGACCGGCTGGTGCGCGAGGATCGCAGCACCAGTACCGAGGAGAACCTGCGCTTCAGCCGCCAATTGCTCGAACAGCGCGGCGTAGGGCCAGCGGCGCCACTGGTCGTGGTGACCAGCGACTTCCATGTGATGCGCGCCGAGCGCATTGCCCGCAAGGCTGGTTTCGAAGCGGTGTCGGGCGTGCCCGCACCCACACCCGCCTATCTGCGCTATAACGCGTGGTTGCGCGAGTACTTCGCCTATATCAGCGGCTGGATGCTGCGCGAGTACTGATCAGTTCGGCATGCCGAAATGGTCGGCACGCGCCATCGGCCAGTACTTTTCCCACAGACTGAAACGCAGGTTGCCATTAAGCAGGTCGCCCGGCTGCAGGAAGTCGAACAGCTCGGACATTGGCTTGACTTCGCTTGGCGACAGGCGGCGCACGATATGGTGCGGCGTCAGTTCGCCCGGCGCCTGCAGCCCGGCCGCCTGCAGCAGTTCCTGCAGCGCATGGACCGTATGGCGATGGAAGCTGGCCACGCGTTCGGCTTTATCCGGCACCACGATGGCACGCTGGCGCACCGGATCCTGGGTGGCCACACCCACCGGGCAACGGTCGGTATGGCACTTCTGCGCCTGCACGCAACCGAGCGCGAACATGAAACCGCGCGCCGCATTGCACCAGTCCGCCCCCATGGCCAGGGTACGGGCGATATCGAAGGCACTGATCAGCTTGCCGCTGGCGCCAATCCGGATCTTGTCGCGCAGGTTCGCGCCAACCAGCGTGTTGTGCACCAGCAGCAGGCCTTCCTGCAGTGGTACACCGATATGGTCGACAAATTCCAGCGGCGCGGCACCGGTACCGCCTTCGGCACCGTCGACCACGATAAAGTCGGGCAGGATGCCCGATTCCAGCATGGCCTTGACCACGCCGAAGAAGTCCCACGGATGGCCGATGCAGAGCTTGAAGCCGGTGGGCTTGCCACCTGACAGGTTGCGCAGTCGCTCGACAAACTGAAGCAGTTCCAGCGGTGTCGAGAATTCACTGTGGGCCGCCGGCGAAACGCAATCGACGCCCATTGGCACACCACGCGTGGCGGCGATCTCGGGCGTGATCTTTGCCGCTGGGAGTACGCCGCCATGGCCCGGCTTGGCGCCTTGCGACAGCTTGATTTCGATCATCTTCACTTGCGGGTCGGCAGCCTGTTTCGCAAACAGGTCGGGATCGAAACCACCGTCGGCACGCCGGCAACCGAAGTAGCCCGAACCGAGTTCCCAGATCAGGTCGCCGCCTTCCGAGCGGTGATACGGCGAAATCGAGCCTTCGCCGGTGTCATGCGCAAAGCCACCGATCTTCGCGCCGCGATTGAGCGAGCGGATCGCGTTGGCGGACAGCGCGCCAAAACTCATCGCCGAGATATTGAACACCGAGATGGCGTATGGCTGCGCGCGATTGCCGCCGACCATGACGCGGAAATCGGCCGAAGCGATTTTCGTGGGCGCGAGCGAATGGCTGATCCATTCATGGCCCGGACGTTTGACGTCGGATTCGGTACCGAACGGGCGACTGTCGACCTCATTCTTGGCACGCTGGTATACGAGGCTGCGCTGCGCGCGCGAGAACGGTGCTTCGGACGTGTCGTCCTCGATGAAGTACTGGCGGATCTCGGGGCGGATGAATTCCAGGAAGAAACGCGCGTGGCCCCAGATAGGGTAGTTGCGCAGGATGGCGTGGCGCTGCTGGGTCAGGTCGTGGATACCGACCAGGCAAAGGGCCAGTGGCAACGCCACCCACCACCACGACATGGCATGGGCGGCCGCCAGGCCGGCCAGCACGATCAGGCCGCCGGCCGCCAGGGCCACGGCGCCATAACGACGCTCGAACATTGAGGGACTCTTCTTATAGGGGTAACCCCCGATGATGACCTGAACCGGCCTTCATGTGAAGTATCGGTTATGGAAGCGCTGTCTTGCGTATCGGACAACAAAACGCCATTAACTGCCATGACGTCGCCCCGACCGCATATCGCGGCGCTTTGCTGCAGCGCCGCGTTTGCGGCGACAGGCGGGTGGGATACAGTACGCGCAGACCGATAAGGAGACAGCGATGGACCTGCGGCAACGCGAGCACATCGAGACAGTGGTGCATGCCACCAGCTATCTGCCCCCGCCTGTGGTATCCGCGGAGCCGATCACGCATGACGCCGTGATCCAGAATTCATGGCGGCGCTGCGTGCATCAATATGGTCTCGATCCGTCGCGCATGCAGGAAGCCCGCATCGTGCCGCAGACCCGTCTGCGCGAGCACCAGCAACGGATTGACGATTTCGCGCGCATAGCGCGGCATGGTCTGGAAACCCTGTACGGGCAGGTTGCCGGCCTGGGCTATGTGGTATTGCTGACCGACGCGCAAGGCGTGACGGTCGACTATATCGGCGATGCCAACACCGACACCGCGCTGCGCCATGCGGGGCTGTACCTGGGGTCGGAATGGAGCGAGGCCGGCGCGGGTACATGCGCGGTGGGTACCGCACTGGTCACTGGCGAGGCGCTGACCGTGCACCAGGCCGATCACTTCGACGCCACCCACATTCCGCTGACCTGTACCGCCGCGCCGCTGTTCGACACGCATGGCAGCCTGAGCGCGATCCTGGACATTTCCGCGTTGACGTCGCCCGACGCCAAGACCAGCCAGGGTCTGGCGCTGCAGATGGTGCGCATCTACGCGGCCCATATCGAGAATGCCAACTTCCTGCGCGTGCATCACCGCGACTGGATCCTGAAACTCAACGTCGCCCCGGAGTTCGTCGACGTCAGCCCGGAATACCTGTTGGCGCTCGACGATGCCGGGCATGTCGTTGGCTATAACAACCGTGCCCGGCGCATGCTCGAAAGTGAATGCCAGGGACGGGCGGTGCTTGGCCAGTCGTTCGAGGCACTGTTCGACGCGCGGCTTGCAGACCTTGGGCGCTATGTTTACTCGCGGCCCAGCGAGCAGCGGCTGGTGGCGCTGCACCGTAGCGGCGGTTTGCTTTACCTGAGCGTGATGCCGCCGGCGTTGCGCTGGCATGCGCGCGCTGACACCGCGCCCACCGTGCCATTGCCCGAGCCGCTCGCGGCATTGAGCGGCGGCGACCCGGCCATGCAGCAGCAATTGCAGCGCGCCATGCGCCTGGTGGATTCGCGCATCAACCTGCTGATCCATGGCGAAACCGGCAGCGGCAAGGAGTACCTTGCCAAGGCCCTGCACCGGGCCAGCGCGCGGCGTGACCATCCGTTCGTGGCGTTCAATTGCGCGGCGATTCCAGAGACGCTGATCGAAAGCGAACTATTTGGACACTTGCCGAACAGCTTTTCCGGGGCAGGCTCACGCGGCAAGCGCGGCCTGATCCAGGAAGCCGATGGCGGCACGCTGTTCCTCGATGAAATCGGCGACATGCCGCGCGACTTGCAGTCGCGGCTGCTGCGCGTGCTGGCTGAAGGCGAGGTGTTGCCGATTGGCGCCACGCGGCCGGTGCCGGTCAATCTGCGCGTGATTTCCGCTACCCACCATCGGCTGGACCAGCTGGTCGAGTCCGGCCAGTTTCGCGAGGACCTGTACTACCGGCTGAACGGCGCGCGCTTCGAACTGCCGGCGTTACGGGACCGGCAGGATCTGGACTGGCTGATCGACACGATGCTCGCCGATGGCGGTCAACGGCGTGTCACGCTGTCCGATGCGGCGCGCCATTGCCTGCATGCGCATCACTGGCCGGGCAATCTGCGCGAGCTGCGCAATGTATTGGAGTACGCCTGCGCGATCTGCCAGGGCGGGGTGGTGGCGCCGGAGGACCTGCCCGACGGTTACGCCGATGTTCGCACTGCCGGTCACGCACCCGAACCCGTGCAGGCGCTTGCCGCGCCTCCGGGCGACGCCGACGCGCACGCGCTGCCTCCCGAAGGCATGCTGCTGATGCAGTACCTGCGTGCGTCGGGCTGGAACCTGAGCGCGGTGGCACGCCAGATCGGCATCAGCCGCATGACGCTGTACCGGCGCATGGAGCGCTATGGCATCCAGTCGCCCAACCGGCGCGATGGCGGGGATACGGGATCATCGACGTGACGGTTGTCCAGCGTTGGACAGCCGTACTGTGACACCTGTCACACCGCATCAGCGTAAGCGGACGTAATACCTGCGGGTTTCCCCGCGGATTTGCCACGGATGGACTCGAATTTGTTGGCGGTTTCCCAGCTGGCCCGCGTGTTTGCCATTGGCATGCCCATTGCAATAACCCTGTCACGACAAGCGCAAGCAGCGCGACAGGAGACAGGCCATGGGGGCACCATTGGTCGGCATCATTGCCAATCCCGTATCGGCGCGCGATATCCGCCGTGTGATTGCCAACGCCGGCAGCCTGCAGCTGGCTGACCGCGTCAACATCGTGCTGCGGCTGCTGGCCGCGCTGGCCGGCTGCGGCATCGACCGCGTGATGATGATGCCGGACCGCGAAGGCTTACGTGTCATGCTGACACGCCATCTGGACCGCCACCAGGGGCCCGATGCGAGCCTGCCGCGGGTGGAATTCATCGACATGCCCGTGACCGCGCGCGTGGACGATACGCTTCACGCGGCACGCCATATGGCGGACGCCGGTGTCTCCGTGATCATCGTGCTGGGCGGTGACGGCACGCACCGCGCCGTGGTGCGTGAATGCGGACCGGTGCCAATTGCCGGGCTCTCTACCGGCACCAACAACGCTTTTCCTGAAATGCGCGAGCCCACCATCATCGGGCTTGCCGCCGGTCTCTACGCCACGGGCCAGGTGCCCGCCAGCCATGCGCTGGCTTCGAACAAGCGGCTCGACGTCGTGATTCGCAATGCCGATGGCGGCTTCCGGCGCGATATCGCGCTGGTCGACGCCGTGATTGCGCATGAGCAGTTTATCGGCGCCCGGGCCTTGTGGAAGGCCGACACACTTGCCGCGGTGTATGTGGCCTACGCAGATCCACAGGCCATCGGCCTGTCCGCCATCGCGGGCCTGATCGAGCCGATTGGCCGGCGCGAGCCCGGCGGACTGGCCATCGAACTGGCACCTGCCGGCGAGGGTGTATTCGATCTGCGTGCTCCGATTGCGCCGGGCCTGCTTTGCTCGGTGCCGATTGCCGGCTGGACCCGCATCGCCCATGCCCGGCCGCATCGGGTGCGGCAACGCACCGGCATCGTCGCGCTCGACGGCGAACGCGAGCTCGCATTCGGCCCCCACGACGAGGTCACCATCACGCTGCATGACCATGCATTCCGCAGTATCGATGTGGCTGCCTGCATGGGATACGCGGCGCGCGAACACCTGATGCGCCAGACCTCGGCCATTCCACTGAATTGATCGCCACTGCATTACACGCAGTACCACCACCAAAGGAGACAACCATGAGTGCCAGTTCTTCGCAGTCAGCGCAGATGCCGCTGGACAAGGAGACCCTGCTGTCCGTGTACCGCAAGATGCGGACGATCCGTGATTTCGAGGAGCGATTGCATGTGGATTTCGGGCGTGGAGACATTCCCGGTTTCGTACACCTGTATGCCGGCGAAGAGGCAGCCGGCGTTGGCATCCTGCACCACCTGAACGACGGTGACCGTATCGCCAGCACACACCGTGGCCATGGCCACTGCATTGCCAAGGGGGTGGACCCGGTGGCGATGATGAAGGAGATCTACGGCAAGAAGGGTGGTTCGTGCAATGGCAAAGGTGGATCGATGCATATTGCCGACCTGTCCAAGGGCATGATGGGTGCCAACGGCATCCTGGGCGCCGGTGCCCCGTTGATCTGCGGCGCGGCGCTGGCCGCCAAGTTCCGCGGCAAGGGTGAGGTCGGCATTACGTTCTGCGGCGACGGCGCGTCCAACCAGGGCACGTTCCTCGAAAGCCTGAACCTGGCCGCCGTGTGGAACCTGCCGGTGATTTTCGTGATCGAGAACAACGGCTACGCGGAATCGACTTCGCGCGACTATGGCACTGCCGTCGACAGCTATGTGGACCGTGCAGCGGGCTTCGGCATACCCGGGGTCACGGTCGATGGCACCGATTTCTTCGCGGTACACGAGGCGGCGGGCGAGGTGATTCGCCGCGCGCGCGAAGGCGGCGGTCCATCGCTGCTCGAATGCAAGATGATCCGTTTCTACGGCCATTTCGAGGGCGATGCGCAGACCTATCGCGCAGCGGGCGAACTCGACGATATCCGTGCCAACAAGGACTGCCTGAAGCTGTTTACGCGCACCGTGACCCAGGCCGGAGTGGTTTCACGCGAGGAGTTCGACGCGATCGACCGCGAAGTGGCCACGCTGATCGACCACGCGGTGCAGGAGGCCAAGGCCGCACCATTGCCGGGCCCGGAAGACCTGCTGACCGATGTCTATGTGAGCTACTAAAACGATTCCCGACAGGAGACAGTCATCATGGCCCGCAAACTCAGTATGAAGATGGCGATCAACGAAGCGATCGACCAGGAAATGACGCGTGATCCGAGTGTGATCATGCTCGGCGAAGACATTGTTGGTGGCGCCGGTGCCGACGGCGAGAAAGACGCCTGGGGCGGTGTGCTCGGCGTGACCAAGGGGCTCTACGCGAAGCACGGCGACCGCCTGCTCGATACGCCATTGTCCGAATCGGCTTATGTGGGCGCCGCAATCGGCGCGGCAGCGTGCGGCATGCGACCGATTGCCGAACTGATGTTCATCGACTTCATGGGCGTGTGCTTCGACCAGATCTTCAACCAGGCCGCCAAGTTCCGCTACATGTTTGGCGGCAAGGCCGAGACACCGGTGGTCATCCGCGCCATGGTCGGCGCGGGGTTCCGGGCGGCCGCGCAGCATAGCCAGATGCTGACGCCGCTGTTCACGCATATCCCCGGGCTCAAGGTGGTCTGCCCGTCCACGCCTTATGACACCAAGGGCTTGTTGATCCAGGCAATTCGCGACAACGATCCGGTTATTTTCTGCGAGCACAAGAACCTGTATGGCTTGGAAGGCGACGTTCCGGAAGGCGCCTATGCGATTCCGTTCGGCGAAGCGAATATCGCGCGCGACGGCAAGGACGTGACCATCGTGGCCTATGGCCTGATGGTGCATCGCGCGCTGGAGGCGGCGGCAACGCTGGCCAAGGACGGGATCGAGGCGGAGGTGATCGACCTGCGCACGCTGTCGCCGCTGGACATGGATACCGTGCTCGAATCGGTCGAGAACACCGGGCGACTCGTGGTTGTGGATGAGGCCAGCCCGCGCTGCAATATTGCCACCGACATCGCCGCGCAGACCGCGCAGCAGGCGTTTGGTGCGCTCAAGGCCGGCATCGAGATGGTCTGCCCGCCGCATACGCCAGTGCCGTTTTCTCCGACGCTGGAAGATCTGTATATCCCAGGCGCCGCGCGCATCGTGGAAGCCGCTCGCAAGACCATGAAGGGAGGCAAGCACTGATGGCCGCAGCAATTACCCCGATCGTGATGCCCAAGTGGGGCCTGTCGATGAAAGAGGGCACCATCAATGCCTGGCTGGTCGACGAAGGCGCCGCGATTGCCGTGGGCATGCCGATCCTCGATGTGGAAACGGACAAGATCGCCAACGCAGTGGAGGCCCCCGACGCTGGCACGCTGCGGCGCAAGGTGGCCGCGGTTGGCGACCTGCTGCCTGTGAAGGCACTGCTTGGCGTACTGGCACCCGCGGAGGTCAGCGATGCGGAGATCGATGCGTATGTTGCCGGCTATGAGACGCCGGCGGATGACGATGACGAGGAGGAGGCCGGACCAGCCTACCAGTTCGCCGACGTGGATGGCCTGCGCGTACGCTACGCGCGCAAGGGCCACGGTGCGGAAGCCGTGTTGTTCCTGCACGGATTTGGCGGCGACCTGGACAACTGGCTGTTCAACCTCGATCCGCTCGCGGACACGTACACCGTGGTGGCACTCGACCTCCCCGGCCACGGCCAGACAACGCCTAGACTGGCTGGCACGACGCTGGCGGAAATGGCGGGTTTCGTGACACGCTTCATGGATGCGGTCGACCTCGGCCACGCGCATCTGGTCGGCCATTCCATGGGAGGCGGCATCGCGGCGCAACTGGCCGTGGATGCGCCGCAGCGCGTGCTATCGGTTGCGCTGATTTCGCCGGCAGGCTTTGGCGATGAGGTGAACAACGGCTACACGGAGGGCTTCGTCAACGCGCAGTCGAGGCGCGACCTGAAACCGGTGGTGGAGTTGCTGTTCGCCAATCCGGAACTGGTCAGCCGGCAAATGCTCGACGACCTGCTGCGCTACAAGCGGCTTGACGGCGTGCCCGAAGCACTGGCGGCGCTTGGTACCAGCCTGTTCGCGGAAGGGCGGCAACGCGAGCAACCGGGCCGGCAGCTTGCCGATTCAGGCAAGCGCACCTTGGTCATCTGGGGCGCCAGGGACCAGATCATTCCGGCTGCCCACGCCGACAACGTACCACCCGGCGCGACGGTAACGGTGTTCGACGACGCCGGGCACATGAGCCAGATGGAGAAGGCAGGGGAGGTCAACGGCTTGCTCAAGAGGCATCTCCACGGTTAATTCACCTCTTGTGTTCTCCCCTCTCCCGCGCGCGGGAGAGGGGCGGGGGAGAGGGCGGGCGGCTAAATCTAAGACAGGTCGCAATTTGAAACGCTGGCCCTCACCCCCAGCCCCTCTCCCGCGGCGCGGGAGAGGGGAGCCAGACGACTTCGCGCACCAGAAATACCTACGCCACCAAACGGCGGTATGCCCGACTGTCGACGATGGTCTGGATTGGATAATCGGTCTAAAATTGGCCGCATTTGATCCAGGAGACTCAACGACATGAAGCAAACCGAATCGCAAGGCGTGCCGGCTTCGGAGTTGATTGACGCCAGGGTCGCAAGTCTTGACGACTGGCGGGGCGCAACCCTCGGCCGGCTACGTGCCATCGTCCTGGAAGCTGACCCGGCAGTGGTCGAGGAATGGAAGTGGAGTGTTCCGGTATGGTCGTGCGATGGCATCATCTGCACGGGCGAAACTTACAAGGCCGCGGTCAAAATGACGTTTGCCAAGGGGGCGTCGTTGCCGGACCCATCGCAACTGTTCAATTCCAGCCTGGAAGGCAATGTCCGGCGCGCCATCGATTTCCGGGAAGGCGAGAAGATCAATGAAAAGGCGCTCAAGGCGCTGATTCGAGCCGCCGTGGCGTTGAATCAGTCGAAAGGCAAGGGCAAGGGCTGATTCCACTGCCGAGCGCATGCAAGTGACTGAACACGCCATCGACAGCCCACCGCGCCCCCAGCGGAATTGGCGCAACTGGCGCGCCTGGCAGCCAGAGATCATCCTGGCGGCGAGCCTGCTGGTGGTGGTGCTTATTGCCGCCATCGGAGGCATTGCGCTCTGGCAGATGCGCGACGATGCTTTGACCAGGGCAAGGGCGGATTCCGCCAATCTTGCCTTGACACTCGAGCGCAGCATCAGTCGAAACCTGCAGTCCTATGAGTTGTCGATGCACGGCCTGATCGATGGCATCAAGGACCCGGAGATCATGGGATTGCCCGTCTCCCTGCGGCAAATGGTGCTGTTTGACCGTTCGATCAATGCAGAAGACCTGGGTTCGCTACTGGCCACGGACGAACGGGGCAACCTTGTGCTGGATTCCCGATCGACGCCGCCGCGGCCTGTCAACGTGGGTGACCGTGACTATTTCAAGGTTCACCAGCAGTCCCCGAAAGCGGGTGTCTTTATAAGCCGGCCGTTTCAGCCGCGCATGACCGCCGAAGGCAGTTCGGTCGGCATCAGCCGCCGTCTCGACAAGCCCGACGGCAGCTTTGCCGGCATCGTGGTGGGCACGCTGCGCCTGAACTACTTCCGGCGCCTGTTCGATGGCGTGGACCTGGGCGAACGTGGCGCGCTGACGCTGCTGCGCACCGACGGTACGATCCTGATGCGGCGCCCCTATGACGAAGCGTCGATCGGCCGCGATATCTCGAAAAGCGCGTCGTTCGCGCCGTTGCTCGCTGCCGACCGGGGCACGTTCATCGGCAAGGCGGCCGTCGACAGTATCGACCGGCTCTACAGCTACCGGCATGTTCCGGACTTCCCGCTGATCGTTGTGGTGGGCTTGTCGATGGAAGACGTACTGGGACCATGGCGCACCAGGGCAAGGGTCCTGGGTGGACTGATTACCGTGGTGGATGCCCTGATCATCGCGCTCGCGGTCCTTCTCTCACGGCAATGGCGACGCCGCATGCGCATGGAGCGCCATCTTCGGCTGCTGGTCAGTACCGACGGATTGACCGGCGTCGGTAGCCGGCGTGCATTGGACGATATGGCCGACACCGAGTGGCGCCGAGCGCAGCGATATGGCTGGCCGTTGTCCGTGCTGATGCTGGACGTCGACTACTTCAAACAGTTCAACGATCGCTATGGGCATCTTGCCGGGGATGCCGCGCTGGCGTCGGTGGCGGATTGCATCGTACAGAAGATACGCCGCCCCGGCGATTTCGCCGCGCGTTACGGCGGCGAGGAATTTGCGGTGCTGCTTCCGAACACGGACGGCCACGGCGCCGCCGAAGTTGCCCAGTCGATTCGCGTAGCAGTAGAGGCCATGCGTTTGTCGCACGCCGACAGCGAGTTCGGGGAAATCACGATAACCATCGGGATCGCGACCGCGGACTTCGCCGATGGAGAAAATTCGGATCTTCGCTCGCTGTTCCTGGCGGCCGACGAGGCGCTGTACCTCGGCAAACTCGGCGGCCGGAACTGCGTCTCGGTCAGTGGCAATGTTGCCGATGTCATCCGGGGCACCAAGGAGGAGTACCGCTGGGCCGGAGCGTTGTAATGTGGGTGATTTGCTCCCCTCTCCCGCGAGCGGGAGAGGGGTCGGGGGAGAGGGCATGAGGTTCAAATTGCGACCTGTCCCGGCTTGAGCCGCCGGCTCTCTCCTGCAGTTGATCTGCAGGAGGGGAGACAACATGCGCCACCTCAAATTCTTACAGATCAGCGCTGGAGTTCCACTCCGATACCTGCCAAGATTGCGGCCCTTCATTTACCACTGGCATCAAGCGCAGTTTCATCATGGCCTCGCGGAAAGCACACCACGCCACCGGATGGGCGGCGGCCGTCATCGCCGCTGCTGTTATCGCAGAGCGTGGCACTGGAGAGTGGTACTGGGCGGGCGCGGCCGGCTTCATAGCGGCGGTGCTGGGGAGCACCGCTCCCGACTGGATGGAAGTGGCATGGTGGTCAAGGTCGCGGCGTCTATGGATTACGCATCGGACCTGGACGCATTGGGGCGTCGCGTGGATCGGCCTGCTGCTGGGTTCTTACCATGCACTGGGCACGCATGCGCTGGCGGCCCCGGCGTTCGGTTTCGCCTGCGGTGGTGTCATGCACCTGCTGGCCGACTGGCCGAACCCGCTGGGTGTGCCATGGATCGCCGGTCGCCACTCGCTGAACTGGTGGAAAAGCGGACGCTGTGACCTGGTCATCGTTGCCGCGTCGTGGCTGATCGCGTTGGCGGTTTCCGACGACCTCTGGTTTCAGGGAAGGCATAGCCTCGAACTGATTCGCCATCTGGGCTTTGGGTCCGCCCATTTCTGATCACCAGCGCAGCAGGCGCGGTCCGAGCAGCGCACCGATTGCGGTAGGTACCAGCATGCCGAGCACATACCACACGCCCCAGAACGCGACACCCATCTCCGGGCAGTGCAGGCAGTAGGCCAGCGTAGCGATGGCGCCCGACAGCAGGCCGCCCACGGCGCCGGTCAGGCGCAATCGCGTCGGGGCCAGTCCACGCAATGCCCAGAATACGGCAATGAACACGGGCACCGACAGCATGGTGATATTGAACGGACAGACTCGCCAGGTCTGTCCAAGCACTGCCGTCGCACGCTCGCCAGCCGGCGTCTGCGTGAGCACATACAGGGCGCCCAGCCAGACTGCCGCAAACGGTACCGTAACGCCCACCCAGCTGGCGCCGGTGGAAACGCCGGGTCGCGCCAGCCGCGTCGCCATCCACAATGCGCCCAACAGCAGCGAGAGCGGCAACGCTACCTTGGCCCAGAACAGCGGGGTGACCGCTACCTCGGCCAGGTCGGCGCGAACATGTAGCGTGGTGGCCACCAATAGCGTCGCCAATGCCGCGCCTGCCGCCACGGCGGTGCCAAAACGACGGCTCAGCACGTGCCGGTCGACCGGCGCGATGCCAGTGGCAAGCATGGAAATCAGGTCGTCCGTTTTCATCGCGATCCTCGAATCTTCGCCGCGAGCGCCTTCAGCCCACGATGCACGCCCACCTTTACCGCCGCTTCCGACATCCCGGTCATCTGCGCGGTCTCACTGACAGAAAGTCCCTCCAGCTTGACATGCACGATCGGCAGGCGCTGACGGTCGGGTAGCTGGTCAAGCAACAGGTTGAGGTCGCGCCTGGCTTGGGCCGGTTCCAGGTCCGGCGCCGCCAGCACGTCCTCCGCCGCCTCCAGTGGATCGCTCAACGCATCGTGCCGCGCATGTGCACGAAAGTGGTCGGCGAGCTTGTACCGGGCAATCGCGTGCACCCAGGCCGTCAGCGGCTGTCCCGGCAGGTAGGTATGGCGAGCATTGTGTACGGCCAGCAGGACTTCCTGGGTCAGGTCCTCGACGTCACCGGCCTGTTGCGGGAGCCGGTTGCGGAAATAGCCGCGCAGCATCGTTGCCAGCTCGGTCAGGAATCGTGCATACGCCGCCTGGTCGCCCGCCAGCCCGTCCGTAAAGAGATCGAGCAGGCGAGACTCCCGCCGTTTCAGCGCATCCTGTTCGATAGTTCGTTCCATCGATCGCGTTGGTTACACCGGGCTACATTAATTTGCGCGAATTCTACGCTGCCATGGCGCTTGTGTGTGTTGCGAGCCGCTTCGCCGGCGCATCGGTGTCTGATTCGGTGTCTGATTCGGTGGCTGATTCGGTTGCCGATTCGGAGCCATCGCATATCGTTAAAAAAATTCCTCGACCCCTGTAACCGGATGCGCCGCCGCTGCGAATTTCCCATCAGACGCACACATACCGTGTGAATCTGGTGCCCGCCGGACGAGGCGTGGCGCGATGTTCCGCCAACCGGGATAGTCCCGGTCCAACGCAAAGCAACAAGGAGTCGAGATGAACAAGATCGCAATCGCCGTGGTTTCCGCAGCGTTCCTGATGTGTGGCACCGCAGCGTTCGCCCAGACGGGTGGGTCGATGGCCAAGGATTCGATGGCCAAGGATTCGATGTCGAAAGACAGCATGTCGAAGGATGCAATGTCCAAGGATGCCATGTCGAAGGACGGCATGGGCAAGGATGCAATGTCCAAGGACAACATGTCCAAGGACAACATGTCGAAGGATGGCATGCACAAGGACAAGATGGGCAAGGCGAAGCCGCACGACAAGATGGGCAAGGATGGCGACGCCATGTCCGGTGGCATGAGCAAGTAACACTGGGCCGGGCAAGCTCGACCAGGCACCGGCCCGCGACTTGCCGTCGTGTGCCGTGCCTGGTTTGAGAAGGAGGCCGGAAGGAGACCAAAATGGGACCCTCGCATGACACTGTCAATTCCCGCGCCGCGCCACGCGTGATCCAGCCCGGCTGGGTGCGTATCTCGCACTGGCTCAATGCGCTGGCCGCCGTGCTGATGATGCTGTCGGGCTGGCGCATCTATAACGCATCACCGGTTTTCCCGGGCTTCAGCTTCCCGGGCGACATCACGCTGGGCGGATGGCTGGGCGGCGCGCTGCTATGGCATTTCGCGGCCATGTGGCTGCTGTTTTTCAACGGGCTGTTCTATCTGGCGATGAACGTCGTTACCGGTCGATTCGCCCGCAAGTTCTTTCCATTGGGGCCGCGCGCTGTGCTGGGTGATCTGGTCGCCGCGCTGCGAGGGCGCCTTTCGCATGCTGACCTGAGCCACTACAACGCGGTGCAGAAGTTTGCTTACCTGCTGGTGATGATCGTGCTGCTCGTGCTGGTGCTCTCGGGCATTGCCATCTGGAAGCCCGTGCAGTTTCCGCTGTTGCGTGAATTGATGGGCGGCTACGACTTCGCACGTGTGGTGCATTTCTGCGCCATGGCCTTGCTCGCCGCGTTTATCGTCGTGCATGTGGTGATGGTGGCGCTGGTACCACGCAGCCTGCTGACCATGATTCGCGGACGCTGATACAAACTGGAGCCTGAATCGTGAACACCAAACCTTCCAGACAATCGGCCGTCGACCGCGAGTCACTGGTAATCGATGTACAACGGGAACTCGAAGCACCGTCCCGGCGCCTGTTTGGCAAGCGCATCCTCACGCTTGGCGGCCTGGCCATGCTCACCGGTTGCAGCCTCAACGACGATGCCTCGGTGGAAACCTTCCTGTCGCGCGTGTCGAGCATGAACGACAAGGTGCAGGCGTGGTTGTTCGATCCGAACCGGCTCGCGCCGACCTACACGGAAGCGCAGATGACGCGGCCATTTCCGTTCAACGCGTTCTACGGCATCGACAAGGTTCCCGTGGTGGACGGCAGCGACTTCCGCCTCAAGGTCGGTGGACTGGTTCGGGAAAAGAAGAGCTGGAGCCTTGAGGAACTCTACGCGTTGCCCAAGGCCGAGCAGATCACGCGGCATATCTGCGTGGAGGGCTGGAGCGCGATCGGGCGATGGGGTGGTACCCCGTTCGCCGGTTTCCTGCAGCGGATCGGCGCGGATACCACCGCAAAGTATGTGGGGTTCCGCTGTGCCGACGACTACTACGAAAGCATCGACATGGCCACGGCACTGCATTCGCAGACCTTGTTGACGTTCACGTATGACGGCGAACGCCTGCCGGCCAAGTATGGCTATCCGATGAAGCTGCGGATGCCGACCAAGCTCGGCTACAAGAATCCCAAGCACATCATGGAACTGTTTGTCACCAACACCTTCCCCGGTGGCTACTGGGTGGACCAGGGCTACAACTGGTTTGGCGGGTCCTGAGGCAGGGTGCTGCAATCAATTTGCGCGGAGTGCGGCTCCGGTGAGAGGCAAGATTCACCTCTCACCTGGGAGCTGCCGCAGGCGCGGTCAGATCGTCGGCCAGTGCAGTTGCCCATCGCTACCGAGTACGCGCCCGTCTGGCGTTGCTGGCAGGTGCGTGATCTGCCCGACCAGAATCTGCTGCGGCGTACGGTAGATCCCGCCTTGTATGGCGGACATCGCAGTGACATCCAGGGGTTGATAGCTGGTGAGGTCTCGAATGACAAGGGTGCTCATGGCAGGTCTCCCAAAGTTGAGTGAGCGAAGGCGCTCGTTGGGTTAGTAGGCAATGAGCATGCCCGTAGGCGCAGATGCTGGGAGTAGCACAGAGAGCGGGTGTGGCGTGATGGCTGCTGCGCTGGAGGTGTCAGGGTGTTGGTGCGCGCCAAACACTTGGGGCACCAAACGTTGGTTTTCCGCTAGGACGCATAGCCATCGTGGTGGATTTGGTTGCGTTTGTGCACACAACGCGCATTTATGCATACGTAGCGCCGCGCGGTAGTAGAATCGCAGCATCCTCACTTGTACCCGCAGTTATCCATGCCCGATGAAAAAAAGAGCAGCTTGTCTGACACCATCCGTGCTGCGATCGAGCAAGACATATTGAGCGGGAAGTTGCCCAGCGGCACGCAACTGGAAGAACAGCAACTGCTGACGAGATTCAACGTGTCGCGCACGCCGGTACGCGAGGCGCTGATCCAGCTGGAATCGGCCGGACTGGTGGATCTGGTGCCACGCCAGGGCGCCATCGTGGCGTCGATCACGCTGCGTGAGTATGTGGCGATGAGCGAAATCCTGGTGCAGCTGGAATCGCTGGCCGCGCGGCTGGCGGCGCGTCGTATCTCTGCAAGCCAGCGCAAAGCCATCCATGCCGCGTTCGATGCGTGCCGCGCGGCGGCCGAACAGGCTGATGCCGATGCGTATCGCGAGGCTAACGACGTGTTCCACCACGTTATCTACGACGCAAGTTGCAACGACATCCTGGCGCGCCAGATCCGCACCATGCGTGCCCGCATGCGTGGCATGCGCGACTTGCGTTTCGAAAAGCCAGCGCGCATCCACGCCTCGCTGGAGGAGCATGGTCAGGTGATGGAGGCAATCTTGCGCGGCAGCGAGGACGATGCCGCCGCGGCCATGGTGCGTCATATCGCCACCGGCGGCGATGTCTATGCAGACATGATTGCGTCGATGCCTGGCGACACCAGCGCGCGCGCCCGGCGCTGAGCGCGGGCGCATGGCATCACGGCTATCGAGAGCGCATCAATCGAGCTTTACGCCAGCTTGCACGATCCGCTCCAGCGCGGTCCGGCCGTCGGCAGATGCCCATTTGCCGAAAGCAGCCGGTGATTCGGATAGCGAGACCTCGCTGCCATTCGACGCCAGCTTGGCGCGCAGTTGCGGATCGGCCATGACCTTCTTGGCCGCGGCGAAGATCTTGTCGCGGACTGCTGGCGGCATGCCGGCAGGACCATACAGCCCAAACCAGAACGTGAAGTCGAAGCCGGGCAATCCCGTTTCGGCCAGCGCCGGCAATCCCGGTGCCACCTCGGAAGGTGTGGGCGTGGTCACCCCGATCATCTTCACCACGCCCTGGGTACCCATCGGCAGCACCGAAGCCGCCGTGCCAAACGACATCTGCACCTCGCCCGCGGCCACTGCCTGCAGGGCCGGAGCGCCGCCTTTGTAGGGCACATGCGTCATCTGTGCGCCCGTGGCCTTCTCGAACTGCAGTCCGGCCACGTGCGGTGAGCCGCCGATGCCCGACGAGGAATAGTTGAACTTGCCGGGCTGCGCCTTGACCTTGGCGACGAGCGCCTTGACGTCCGTTACATCGAGGTTCTTGTTGACTGCCAGGATCAATGGCGAGATCGTCAGCCGGGTGATCGGCGTGAAATCGTCGGCCTTGTACCGCGCTTTGTAGAGTCGCTGATCGATGCCGTACAGCGTCGCCGTGGCCAGGCCAAGCGTGTAGCCATCGGCTGGTGCCGTGGCCAGCGCGGCCGAGGCCAGCGTGCTGCCGGCGCCCGGCTTGTTGTCGACGACGACGGTCTGGCCCAGTTGCTTCGACAGCGCCTCGCCAAAGATGCGCGCGACATAGTCGGCGGCGCCGGCTGGCGTATAGCCGACCAGCAGGCGGATCGGGCGGACGGGATAGTCATCGGCGGCGGCCGAAGCCTGCGCGAATGAGAGGGCAAGTCCGGCCAGCGCCAACGCGCGCAGCGTGGGCGCAAATCGGTGTGTCATGAGTGTCTCCGTTGTTGTTATGTTTGTCTTGCTTGTCATGCCGCGATGTTGGCGTCGCGCAGGCGCGCGATGCTGGCATCGTCATGACCCAACTCACGCAGGATGGCGTTGGTGTGCTCGCCCGGATCGGGGGCGGCGCTGGCAAAGCGATCGGGGTGAGGGGCGGCCGACAGGTTGATTGGCGAACGCAGCAACTCCATCGACCCCAATACCGGGTGGTCAGCCGGGCGCGTCATACGCAGGTGCTGAACCTGTGCGTCTTCGAACGCCTGGCCAATATCGAATACGGGCCCGCACGGCACTCCCACTGCATTCAGGCGCGAGGTCAGTTCGTTGGCCGTGAAGTCGGCCGTGCACTGGTTGATCGCGTCTTCCACGCGCTCGCGCTGCGCCGCGCGGCCTGCGGCGGTGTGTAGTGAAGTGTCGGCCAGCAGCCAGTCGGCGCCAACCGCAGTGCAGAAGTTGGTCCACATGCGGTCGGTGCTGGCTGCGATATTGACCACGCCATCGCGGCACCGATAGGTGCCCATTGGTACCAGCGTGGGATGCGCATTGCCCTGCTGCGAGGGGACGACGCCCTCCACCGTATACCGTGCGCCCTGGAAGTCGAGCTTGTTCAGCATCGCCTCGATCAGCGACGTATGCACCCATTGGCCGCGACCCGTGCGCTGACGTTGCAGCAGCGCCAGCAGGATGCCTTGTCCCAGGAACATGCCCGCCGTCGTATCGGAGATCGCAATGCCCACGCGCAGTGGGCCTTGTCCAGGCATACCGGTCACCGAGCTGAGGCCACACATGCCCTGGACGATCTGGTCCAGTCCCGGCCGTTCGGAATACGGGCCGTCCTGTCCGAAGCCCGAAATGCTGGCAAGGATCAGACGCGGGTTCAGTTCGCTGAGCCGTTCGTAAGTCAATCCCAGGCGCTGCTTGACCACGGAGCGGAAGTTTTCCACTACCACGTCGGCCTTGCGGGCGAGCCCGGCCAGGATTTCAGCGCCTTCGGGTGTTTTCAGGTCCAGGCACAGGCTGCGCTTGTTGCGATGGAGGTTTTGTTCGTCGGAGCCGCGGCGGCGTCCGGTGACCGATCCGCGGTCGCGCGGTGGTGGTGGTTCGATGCGAATGACATCGGCTCCCCAATCCGCCAGCAGGCGGACGGCCACGGGGCCGGCACGGGCGATTGAGAGGTCCAGGACGGTACAACCGGACAGCGGCAGGTCTTGAGTCATCTTGTGTTTCCGTGCATCGTGAATGCGTAAAAGTATACGGATAACAGTTATAAAAATACGTATACGGATTTTCCATGATGCTTTTCAGAGTTTCCTGGGCTACGATGCACCCTCAAGCCTCCGATTCGACCACCTTGTTGCACCGGATATGGTCGGGATGGTCATCATCCTGCGCAATTAGCCGATTCTTCGTCACTCAATTCAATGTATGCACACAAAGACCATTCGTATAAGTAAAAACGGAGGGCCGGAAGTGCTGGAGCTCTGTGAAGTGGAAATCGAGCCCCCGGCGCCCGGTGAGGTGCAAATCCGCCAATCCGCAATCGGCCTGAATTTCGCAGACATCTATCAGCGCAAGGGCGCGCATGGACCGCACGCGCCGACGCCGTTCCCAGTGACGCTCGGCGCGGTAGGTGCCGGCATCGTCACGGCGTTGGGCGATGGGGTGAACGGCCTGACGACCGGTCAGCGCGTGGCATATATGCACCCGGGGGCGTACCAGGTCACTCGCAACGTACCGGCGCATCGCGTAGTGCCGCTGCCGGATGCAATTTCGGAGCAGGTCGCTGGCGCAACGCTGCTACGCGGGCTGACGGCTGAATACCTGCTGCGGCGTCTTTATGTCGTGCAACCAGGCGATGCGGTGCTGGTGCATGCAGCAGCGGGCGGAATGGGTGTGCTGCTGTCGCAATGGGCGCGCGCACTGGGCGCCACTGTGATTGGCACGGTCGGTAGCCAGGCCAAGCTGGAGGTGGCGCTAGCGCACGGCTGCCATCACGTGATTCCCTATCGCGAAGCCGATTTTGTGGCCGAGGTCATGGCGTTGACCGATGGTCAGGGTGTCGCGGTGGTCTACGATGCCGTGGGCAAGGACGTCTTCCTTCCCTCGTTGCAATGCCTGCGGCCACGTGGCATGGCCATCAACTACGGCACGGCCTCTGGCGATGTGGCAGCGTTCGACCTGCAACTGCTCCATGCGAAATCGCTGATAGTGTCGCGTCCGACGTTGCGATCGTTCATTGCCGATGCCGTTTCGCTCAGGCGCGCCGCGCAGGCGTTGTTCGATGCGGTCGAGGCCGGCCACCTGCGGCTGGAGGTCGGGCAGGCGTTT
Organism: uncultured Cupriavidus sp.; assembly: GCA_963543405.1. Classification (GTDB taxonomy): domain Bacteria; phylum Pseudomonadota; class Gammaproteobacteria; order Burkholderiales; family Burkholderiaceae; genus Cupriavidus. The sequence goes on along the minus strand of CAUUBQ010000036.1, from coordinate 29,153 downwards.
GCGTTGGCGGATGTACAGGAAGCCCATCGCCGGCTGGAAAACCGTGCGACGACCGGGTCCACGGTATTGATCCCCTGAAGCAGACCATGTCCATGAAACTCTTCCACGGCTGGCTATCCAGCGCTTCACGTCGCGTACGGCTGTGTCTGGCCGAGAAGGGCATCGACTACGAAAGCGTGCCCGTAGACATGGCCGCGCAGGAACACCATACGTCCGCGTTCCTCGCCATGAATCCGAATGGCGTGGTGCCTGCGCTGGTGCTCGACGACGGCCGTTTTCTCTACGAGAGCTCGACAATCTGCGAGTATCTCGATGCCGTGTATCCGACTCCGCCGTTGCGACCCGAGGATCCGTATGCGCGTGCGGAGATGCGCAACTTTATCCGTTGGACCGACGAGAAATCGCTGCCCAACCTCTTGATCCTGAACTGGAGTGTCGCGTTGCAGCCGGTGGCGTCGCAATGGACCGATACGGCACTGGAACAGCGCCTGGCGCGCGTGCCAACCGCGGAGCGCCGCGAAGCGTGGCTGCGTATTGCGCGCAAGCCTTACACCGACGAGGAAAAGGCCGCAGCAAGCAAGGCGCTGCTGGCGTTGATCCCGAAGATGGAAACCATGCTTGCAGGCAGGCGCTGGCTAATTGGTGACGGCTACACGCTGGCCGATATCGCGGCCATTCCGTTTGTCGCACGTATCGCGGAGCTGGCACCCGCAGCGCTGGCGGCCGATTGCGCGCCAGCGGTCGCCGATTGGTGGCAACGTGTGCAACAGCGTCCAGCGTTCACGCAGGCCTGCCTTGAACGATTCGATGTCGCGCTGCAAAGGCGGTACGTCGAACAAGCACAACACGCACAACAAGCAGAACACCCCGAACACCACGAACACGCGGCGCGCTCTGCCGCCGTTTGACGATCATTTCCTCCGGAGTCAACGTATGCAAGCAGAAGGTTCTCTTCCCACCCTCGAGATTTCCGGTCATGTGGCCATCCTGACGCTGCAGCGGCCCGGTGTGGCCAATCGCCTGGGCCCCGATGACCTCACCGCGCTGCAGCAGCATATCGAAACGGTCAATGGCAGCGATGTGCGCGTGCTGCTGTTGCGCAGTACCGGCAAGTATTTCTGCAGTGGATTCGATATCGGCAAGCTCGCGGCGGGACAGCGCGGCGCGGGTTTCGAGCCGTTGGTCAATGCCATGGAAGATTGTCGCGCGGTGACCATCGCCGAGATCCAGGGCGGCGTATACGGCGGCGGAACCGATCTGGCGCTGGCCTGCGACTTCCGCCTGGGCACCGACGCCGTGGAGATGTTCATGCCCGCGGCGCGCCTGGGCCTGCATTTCTACGAGCGTGGCATGCGTCGGTATATCACCCGGTTGGGCCTGAACCAGGCCAAACGGCTGTTCCTGACCGCGGAGCGCATCCAGGCGCCCGAAATGCTCGCTTGCGGCTTCCTGACCGAACTGCTGCCTGCCGATGGCCTGCGCGAACGTGCCGATCAACTGGCGGAAACGGTCGCCGGTCTGGCGCCACTGGCAGTGCAAGGCATGAAGCGGCATCTCAACGCCATCGCGCGTGGTGCGCTCGACACCGTCGCACTGGCCGAGGACGTGCGTCGCGCCACGCAATCGGAAGACATTCGCGAAGGATCGTTGGCCTGGAAAGAGAAGCGCCGGCCGGTATTTACCGGTAAGTGACCGGCCTTGGCGGGTAGTCGCCGATAAAGCAGGTCATGCGGGTCGGCTGGTCTGGCGACGCTGGGCCAGCCAGATGCCCGCGCCAATGCAGACAAGGCCTGCGCCGTGATACCAGTGCGGTGACTCGCCCAACAGGACGGTGGAAAGGACCGCCGCAAACAGCGGGGTCAAGGTGATAAAGAAGACCGGCAGTTGAGCGCCGGCCCGCGAGATGGCACGGTCCCACGCGAAGTACGCCAGCAGCGAAGGCACGGTGCCTACATAGAGCAGGATCCATGCGACCTTGCCATTCCATTGCAACGGTTGCGCGAGCAAGCTGACTTCCCAGATGGCGACGGGAATGCTTGCGATCACGCCAGTCACAATCTGCGCCAGCAGCAGGACCGGCAGCGGCAGGTCAGGGCGACCCTTGCGCAATAGCCAGGTGTAGAAACTCCAGCAGATGGTCGCCGCGAGCATGTAGAGGTCGCCGGGGACGAACTGGAACTGGGCGAAGCGGCTGGGTTCACCGCGCATCAGTACGAATGAGACGCCCAGCAGGCAGAGCAGGGCGCCCGCCACGTGCCATGACCGAAAACGCTCCTTGAAGAAGCAGGCGCCGATGATCAACAGGAACAGCGGCGTCGAGGCACCAATCAGCGTGACGTTGATCGGCGTGGATGTGGTGAGCGCCAGGTACTGGAACGCGTTATAGCTGGCGATCGACACCAGGCCCATGGCCACCAGAATGCCGGCATGCCGCCGCAATGCGGTGCGATGGGCAACCACGCCACGCCATGCATAGGGCGCCAGCAATACACCCGCAATGATCCAGCGCACGAGATTCAGCGTGATGGGCGGCACGGCGTCGGCGGCAAGCCGTCCGACGATGGCATTTCCGGCCCAGGCCAGCGGCGGGAATGTCAGCAGAAACAACGTGGTCGGATCGATACGGGTGGTCTTCATCGTGGGCCTACGGCTTCGATTTCAGCCGGCGGCGTTCATTGACCGCTTCGCTGAGCCGGTCCAGTACAGCCAACGAGTCGTCCCAGCCGATGCAGGCGTCGGTGATGCTCTGTCCGTAGGTCAATGCAGACGGTTTGTGTTCGCCTGGGGTGAACTTCTGCGCGCCAGGGAGCAGATGGCTCTCAACCATGACCCCGAAGATCGATGCACTGCCGCTGCTGATCTGTTGCGCCACGTCTTGCGCGACATCGATCTGCTTCTGGTGCTGCTTGCTGCTGTTGGCATGGCTGAAATCCACCATCAGCGAATTGCCAAGGCCGGCGGCTTGCAGTTCCTTGCAGGCGGCCGCCACGGATTCCGCATCGTAGTTGGGCGCCTTGCCACCACGCAGGATGACGTGGCAGTCCGGATTGCCCTTGGTATGCACGGTCGCCACCTGGCCGTTCTTGTGCACGCCCAGGAAATGATGCGGACGTGAAGCGGCCTGGATCGCGTCGATGGCAATCTTGATATTCCCGTCGGTACCGTTCTTGAAGCCGATCGGCGCCGATATGCCGGAAGCCAGTTCCCGGTGTACCTGGCTCTCGGTGGTGCGGGCGCCGATCGCGCCCCAACATATCAGGTCACCAATGTATTGGGGAGAAATCACGTCCAGCAACTCGCCGGCCGCCGGCAATCCAAGGCGATTGATATCCAGCAGCAGGCTGCGCGCGATGCGCAGGCCCTCGTCGATGCGGTAGCTCTCGTCGAGGTACGGATCGTTGATAAGTCCTTTCCAACCTACCGTGGTACGCGGTTTCTCGAAGTAAACGCGCATCACGATCTCGAGCGTGTCGGCGTAGTGCAGACGCTGTGCCACCAGCCGCTGCGCATACTCGAGTGCCGCCTGCGGGTCGTGAATCGAACATGGCCCCATGATCACAAGCAGCCGGTCATCGTCGCCATGCAGAATGCGCGAGATGCCTTGGCGCGTCTGGGTGACCAGGGATTCGACAGGCGTGCCACGGATCGGGAAGAAACGGATCAAGTGTTCAGGCGGAGGCAGCGGAATGATGTCTTCCACATGGGCGTCATCGGTTACGCTGGTGCGATCCGGCGGTGCCTGCCAGCCCTCGGCAATGGTCGGCGGTGATTTTTGCGGATCAGTCATGGGGAACTCCTGAAATTCTGGGAAAAGAAGACCTGCCGTGGATGCGCATGATAACGCCACAGACCGAACCTCGTTCTATTTAACCTTGCGTACTTCCGTATCGGCTGCCGCGATGACGGTGCCGTCCTTTGCCAGCGGTTCCATCCGCGCCACGGGCTTGCCGGTGCGCCGGTCGATCAGTACGGAATGGCGCTCGCCATTGGCGAACAGGTTGCGTTCGCCCCATTGGCGCAGGGCAAGAACCACCGGGAACAGCCGTTCGCCGCGGGCCGTCAGCGCGTACTCCTGATAGGCCGAGCCATCCGAGGCCGCGCGGGTCTCAAGGATGCCGGCCTCCACGAGCTTCTGCAGGCGGTCCGCCAGGATGTTCCGTGCCATGCCCAGGCTGCGCTGGAAATCGCCGAACCGCCTTACACCATCGAAGGCATCCCTGATGATCAGCAGTGTCCATCGATCTCCAATGGCGTCGAGCGCGCGCGCGACCGGGCAAGGTTCGTCGTTTGAAAGCTGAGTGCGAGGCATGAGGCGGCTACCTGTCGTCCGGGTATGTGGTTGCATTTTAAAACTGGTTGCCATAGCATTCAACCAGTTTCAATTTGCAACTACATAACCTGCATAACGAGGTCTTCCCATGGATACGCCACCGGTATCGGTTGAGATGCCACGCGGATTGCTGATGCTGTTTGCCATAGCCAGCGGACTGAGCGTGGCGAACGTCTACTATGCGCAGCCTTTGCTCGATTCGTTGGCGCTGGAGTTCTCCATTGGTCATGCCGCTGTAGGTGGCGTGGTGGCGATGACGCAAGTGGGTTGCGCGGCCGCGCTGCTGTTCCTGGTTCCGCTTGGGGATATCGTCGATCGTCGGCGTCTGATGGGGGTTCAGCTATTGGCGCTTCTCGGGGTGTTGATCCTGGTCAGCGTGGCGCGATCCGTCCCGGTGCTGTTGGCGGGCATGCTGGGCGTTGGCCTGCTGGGAACGGCAATGACACAGGGGCTGCTTGCCTATGCGGCCAGCGCTGCGTCCGCGCGGGAGCAGGGCAGCGTGATAGGTGTAACGCAAGGCGGTGTATTTATCGGGCTGCTTTCCGCAAGGGCCTTCTCGGGCGCGGTCAGCGATCTTGCCGGCTGGCGCGGGGTGTATTTCGTGGCGGCGCTGCTGATGGCGGCGATCGCCGTGCCACTATGGCGCCGGCTGCCAAAGCTTGAGCACACGCATGAGCGGGTAGGTTATTTGCAATTGATCGCGTCGATGTTCTGGATGTTGCGCAAGGAGCCTGTCCTGCAGGCCAGGGGAATGCTGGCGCTGCTGATGTTTGCGGTATTGAACATTTTCTGGAGTGCGTTGGCGCTCGCGCTCGCATCGCCGCCGTTTTCGCTTCCGCATACCGCCATTGGCGCATTTGGGCTGGTGGGTGTGGCCGGCGCGCTGGCTGCCGCACGCACCGGGCGCTGGATCGATCGCGGATATGGACAGCGCGTGACAGTGGGCGCACTGGTGCTGTTGCTGCTTTCCTGGTGGCCGCTATCACAGATGTACGGCTCCCTATGGATGCTCGTTATCGGCATCGTGCTGCTGGATGCAGGCGGGCAGGCATTGCACGTCACCAACCAGAGCCTGATCCTGCGTACCCGGCCGGGCGCCAATGGGCGGCTGATCGGCCTGTATATGCTGTTCTATGCCATGGGCAGCGGCCTTGGGGCGCTCGGCACCACTGCTGCGTATGCGCATGCCGGCTGGCAGGGCGTCTGTTTGCTTGGTGGCTCCGTCAGCTTGCTGGCATTGGCATTCGGTGCTTCATTGTGGCGACCAACGGCTGTCTCGCATGTAGTTTGAAGGTCTAGGTCGGAGCCGGAACTTGGTCATGGACAACCCAAGTCCCGTTCCCTCTCCGCCGCAGGAAAAATTGCCGCACCGAGTCCGGGAAAGGTGTCCTATTGTGTGTTGGCATTAGGGTCGCATGCGAGTGCCTTTTACGGCATCAAAGCGTTGAGCCAATACATTGACTTCAGGAGGCGCCGATGAGCAAGCGTGACTGCCACGCTCAAGCATGAATTCATGGAAATGCTGCCACCGACGATTTTATTTTTCTTCGCGCTCCATATTGTGGCGATAATTCGGGCGCTAATGATCCGAGGTACGGGAATCTCGCTGCCAGCGTCGGCTTCGGCGCTGCTTGCCGGGATCAACTGGCCGCAGCTCTGGGCGATCCAGATACTGTTAGTGACGTTAATCATCAACTACTGCGTGATCGCCGAGCTTGGTCGCGTGATAGGCCGGGACAAGCTCAAGGCGATAATCCTGGGTCCGCTTCCGCGGATGGTTTCGGAAAGGAGTACCAGGCCTTAAGCCAGCCGCCAGCCCCCTCGCTACTTGCTGTGATGCTTCGCGGGGCGGCCAGGATGAGTCGCTGGGGATGATGCGGGTTGGGCGGCGGGGGGCGCCGATGGCGAACCCGGGGCCGGAGTAGGCGCCGCCGGCGTGTGAGACGACGCTCCAGTTGCGCCTGGCGGCATAATTTCGACGTTATACACCTTCTTGCATTCTTCTACGGCCGGAGATACGTAAAGAAACTTTACCCATTCAGCCTTGGGGTTTTGATTTACAGCAACCGTGACGACCTGATAGATGAAGAGTGCGGCGGCGAGTGAGAGCAGATTGCCGAAGGCGTAATCATAGAATCGTAGAAGGACGGGGTAATTGTGTTCTTTGAACGAGGCCCACAGCTCGTCCATTTGTTGTCCTGGGCGAACATGAGCATCGCCCGCTTGCCCCTCGTCTTTCAGTTGAAGCCAGGTAAAGAACGCCTTGAATAACAGCACTGCTGAAAATAATCCCGGAATGGCGGCCATCGAGGCGTAGACGTACAGAATATTTTCGAGTATCCCAACGTGTTTCCCGAATGAATGACCCGCAGGAAAGACGTTCAATTGGATATTCTGTGCTAATTGAGCACGAGCCGATTCCCTTGGGAGCTGGAGATTCGCGTCCTTGCAATACTTGTCCACCCAGACCGAGGATGCCCGGAGTAGAAGGAGACGGCGAAATCGGGTAAGCAAAAAGACGAAGATGTCCGGAAAGATCTTAATCTTGTGCTGAATGTATCTGGGCGGGTCGGTGTTCTCCTTGGACTCCCATTTGAACGAGATCTCACTATTGAGCAAAAAGATGAGCGCGACAGCCAACGCAAAGAAGCCATACTGAAACGGAGAAATGTCGCAGTTCACCATTTGAGCCCGCTTTGGGTCGTCGGCTCAGGCCGAACTCAAGCCAACCGCCCCGTTATTGGCAATATTTCTCACGATAGAAGTTGGGCACCTGTCTCGGTAGGTAGCCAAAAGGATGATGAGAACCACTATTGAAGCGAGTCCAAATCAAAGCCATAGAGCGCGGCCGGATTTCGCCAGCGAACCGCATCGGCAAGCATGCCAGCGTTTGCCAACCATGCCACGATGGCGCGGCACTCCTCGGCGCGTGCCGGTGCTTCGTGATTGGTCCACGGCCAATCACTGCCCCAAAGCAGTCGGTCCGCACCGGCTATCTGTAGCCACTGCCCAGCCAGTGCCTGCCATTCCTGCGGCGAGACCAGTCGGTATGGCGCGCTGATCTTGACCCAGAGCGGCCGGCGGGCTCGCACTGCGCGGGCGGTTTCGAATACCGGGTCGTCCACGCCGAGCGGGCCTGGCCTGCCAAGGTGATCGAGCACCACGGGAGTTGGTGTGTCGCCGAGCGCGCCATCGAGCGTGGACAACACGGCGGCGCCGTCGCCGTTGTTGGTGTGCACCTCGACATGCCAGCCAAGCATCGCTATGCGCTCGAACAGCGCGCGCCACGGCGCAGTATCGATGCGGCGCCACTCGGCATCGCCATACAGGTTGAGACGGATACCCTTGACACCCGCGGCATCGAGTACCGCAAGCTGCGCATCGTCGACGGTTGGATCGACCACGGCAACGCCGCGCAATCGCCCCGGCATGCGGCCCAGCGTGGCCAGCAGCGCCGAGTTGTCAGTGCCGAGGAAACTCGTCTGGACGACCACCCCATAGGGGTCGACTTGAGCCGTCGCATCAGCGGCGCCGCTCGATGGGCCACCCACCGTGCCGGCCACGGCCAGCATCGCCAGCCAATCTTCGAGACGCGCCGCATAGGGCGGGCGATAACGTGCCGATGCCACGGCCGCGCCGGCATCGAAAACATGAAAGTGGCAATCCACCAGCGTCTGGCTTGTCGTCATCGGCAGATCTCCTCTGTGCGGGTTACTACCGATATGGTAGTTCAACCCGGTCCGGGTACTCTAGTCCTCTATAGGAGTTGAATTTAACACGGACACCAGATGCCAGACAACATCATGCGCCAGTCAGGTGCCGCAGCGGCGGGTATGAGCCGCTACGGCCAGATCGCGGCGCAGTTGCAGCAGAAGATCGTCACGGGAGAGTGGTCTCCGGGCACGGCCATTCCGGCCGAGAGCGCGCTGGCGGGTGAATTCGGCATCGCGCTCGGCACGATCCGGCAGGCGATTTCGGTACTGGTTCAGCAGGGACTGCTGGAGCGGGTACAGGGCAAGGGCACCTACGTGCGAACTGGCCTCAGCGGCGCCAGCATGATGCGGTTTTTCCGATTTCGCTCGGAGGCCGACGCCGAGGCGGATCCCACCGCTGTGCCAAATTCGGAAATCCTGGCATGCCGCAGTGTGCGGCTGGACAAGGCCATGGCCAACCGTTTCGGACTCGACACCGGCGCGCGTGGGTTGTGCATCTCGCGCCGCCGCTCGGTTGATGGCACGCCGCGCCTGCTTGAATCGATCTGGTTGCCGTTGCCGCGTTGCGCGGCGCTGCAGGACACGCCGGTGGCCGAGTGGGGCGAACTGCTCTATCCGCTGTTGCAGCAGCGGTGTGGCATCACCGTGCACCGGGCCATGGACGAAGTGACATTCCGGCTGCTCGATGAAGAGGAGGCCGGGTTGTTGTCGCTGCCGCCATCTCATCCTTGCGCCATGGTCACGCGGCAGGCCTTCGATATCCAGGGCCAGTGCATCGAGTACCGGCTGACCCGGGGCGATGCGTATGCCTTCCGCTACACGGCAGAAATCCGCTGACAACAGCACCAATTACATTCGATGGAGACACCCCTCATGCGTTATCCGACCCGCCTCGGGCTAGCCGCCACGGGCGCTTGCCTGGCCCTGCAGCCGGCTCTGCTGCACGCTGCGGAGTCCGCCGCGTCATGGCCCACGCGTCCCGTGACGATCGTCGTCACGTATCCGCCTGGCGGCGGTGCGGACCTGATGGCCCGGTTGATCGCGCCGGGACTCGGCCGTGAGCTCGGCCAGACCGTGATCGTGGAAAACCGCCCGGGCGCGGGCGGCCAGATCGGCGCGTCGTACGTGGCCAAGGCTGCGGCCGATGGCTACACGCTGATGGTGGACGCGTCATCCTATGCGGTGAACCCGAGCCTCTATCCGCGCTTGCCCTACGATCCGGCCAAGGCGTTTCGGGCGATTGGCGTGCTGGCACGCTATCCCAACGTACTGGTTGCCAATCCCGCCTTCCCGGCCGCGACGGTCAAGGATGTGGTGGCGTTGGCCAAACAGAAACCGGGAACCGTGGCGTTTGCATCGTCGGGCAATGGCTCCGCGCAGCACCTTTCCGGCGTGTTGTTCGAGCAGCGCGCCGGCGTGGACCTGCTGCACGTGCCTTACAAGGGAGGCGGTCCTGCCATGACCGATGTCATCGCCGGACAGGTGCCACTGTTCTTCGCCAATGTGGCGTCGAGCCTGCAGCACATCAAGGCGGGCAAGCTACGGCCGCTGGCGGTGACCAGCCATGCGCGCACGTCGGCGCTACCGGCGGTGCCGACCATGGCCGAAGCGGGCGTGGCCGGCTACGAAGTCTATGAATGGAACGCCGCGTTCCTGCCTGCCAGCACGCCTGACGCCATCGTCGCGAAATTGTCCGATGCCTTGCAGAAGGTCATGAACAGTCCGGAGATCCGGCAGCGTGTGGCGGAGCTGGGCGGCGAGGTGGTGGCCGCACCGCCGGCCGAGGCAACGCGCTTTATCGACACGCAGACCCGGCTCTGGGCCAAGGTCATCAAGGACGGCAACGTCAAGCCCGAATAACGCCAGTCGGCATCGACACATCACAACAAAACCAGGAGATTCCCATGAACCCATTCGACCCCGCTCGCCGGGACATACTCAAGCTGGCGGCCGCACTGGGCGCCAGCACGTTGGCGCCGTCGCTGGCCCGCGCGCAGGCCTGGCCGTCCAAGCCCATCCGGTTGGTGGTGCCGTTCGCACCGGGCGGCAGTTCCGAAATTGTTGCCCGTTCCACGGCGGCAGAGTTGACCAAGCTGCTGGGTGTGTCGGTATTCGTCGAAAACAAGCCGGGCGGCGCGGGCAACATTGCCATGGCCGAGGTCGCGCGTGCCGATGACAACCATACGCTGATCCTCGGCCATATCGGCACGCTGGCGGTCAACCCCTACATTTTCCCGAAGCTCTCCTACGACCCGATCAAGGATTTCCGGCCGATTTCGCTGCTGTCGAAGGTGCCCAGCCTGTATGTGGTGCACCCCGATGTGCCGGCAAAGAACCTGAAGGAATTCATCGCGCTGGCCAAGAGCAAGCCGGGCAAGCTGAACTATGGGTCGGCCGGCAACGGCAGCGCCGGCCACCTGGCGTTCGAATACCTGAAGGCGACCACTGGCACCTTCATCACGCACGTACCGTATCGCGGCAGCGGTCCGCAGATTACCGACCTGCTATCGGGACGGCTCGATGCCGCGGCGGTGGGCGCCCCTGCCATTCTGCAGTTCATCAAGACCGGCAAGTTGCGTTGCATCGCCACTGGTACGGCGCAGCGCATTCCGCAGTTGCCCGATACGCCTACGGTGGCCGAGCAGGGATATCCGGGCTTCGAGATGACCCAGTGGTACGGTCTTCTTGCGCCGGCCTCGCTGCCCCAGCCAGCGGCGTCCAAGCTGGCCGAGGCGACCATCAAGGCGGTCAAGAGCCCGAGTTCCGTGGAGCGGCTGAGTGCCGATGCAGCATTGGTGGCGGGCACCACGCCCGAGGAATTCGCACGCTTCATTGCTATGGAGCAGCAACGCTGGAAACCGATCGTGGCGCGTGCCGGGATCAAGCCGGACTAAGAAGGCCAATCGAACCAGGTTGACTTCGGCAAGCATCGCTCGGATGTTTGTCGGCTCGGCCTGGCTGCATGGCCAACGGTTGCAATTCACCTGCGCCGTTGAGCCTTCGCATTGCCAGGCTTGCCGAATTCTTCCACCAGGAAGTCGATGAACGCCCGTGCTCGCGCGGTTTGGTTGCGGCGCTGGGGGTAGTACACGAACAAGTCGGCAGACGGAACCTTGTACTCGGGAAGCACCACGCGAAGACGGCCGCTCTCGAGGTACTTGGCGAGATCCCATTCGGAGCGGATGAGAATGCCTTGCCCATCCAGAGCCCACCCAAGGACGATATCGCCGTCATTGCTGGAAAGCGCACCTTCTACCTTGATCGTCTGCTGTTGGCCCGCATGATCGAAACGCCAGACACCATAGGCGCTGTCATTTTGTCGGTGGATGATGCAGCGGTGGTGCACCAGGTCGGCAAGTGATTTCGGCACGCCGAACTTGTCGAGATAGCCCGGCGATGCGCAGAGGAAGCGCCGATTCGACATGATCCTCCGCGCGGACAGCCGCCGATCCGGCAGTTCGCCAAAGCGGATGGCCAGGTCGATGCCGCTATCGACAAGGTCCACCGGCCGGTCGGTGACCTCGAGTTGCACTTCCACACGGGCGTGGCGCCTGGCAAATTCCGAGACCAGCGGCGCGATGGTGGTGCGTCCGAAGCCGAGTGTAGCGTTGACTCTCAGCAGTCCGCGCGGCTCGGCTCCGCTGCTCGATACAACGTTCTCCATCTCCCGCAGATCCGCAAGGATCCGCGTCGCATATGAAAGATAGGTCTCTCCCTCGTTCGTCAGGCTGATGCTTCGCGTGGTTCGATTGACCAGGCGCACGCCTAGCCGCGCCTCCATCAATGCGAGTCGCTTCGTGGCTGCTGGCGGCGTCAGGTCCAGCTCGCGGGCTGCGCCCGACAGCGTTCCCAGCTTGGCGACGAGCACAAAGAACTCCAGTTCCGAAGCAAAGTCGGTTTTCACTTTGATTTAATAATGTTGTGAGCTGGATTGAATTTTAGAACAGCCTTCCGCGCCTAATCTACCGATTCCCACGCCGGTGGCGTGCACATTCTGTGTATCAGGAGACACATTGTGAGAATCGTAGAAATCCGCGAAAAGACGCTTCCGATCAGTTCGCCCATCCGTAACGCCTACATCGACTTCAGCAAGATGACGCTCAGCCTGGTCGCCGTGATCACCGACGTGATCCGCGACGGCAAGCCAGTGGTGGGCTACGGCTTCAACTCCAATGGCCGCTACGGCCAAGGCACCCTGATGCGCGAGCGGTTCATCCCCCGCATCATGGAAGCCGACCCGGCATCGCTGGTGGATGCCACCGGCGACAACCTCGATCCGCACAAGATCTGGGACACCATGTTCAAGAACGAGAAACCGGGCGGCCATGGCGAGCGTTCGGTGGCCATCGGTACCATCGACATGGCGGTCTGGGATGCCGTGGCGAAGATCGAGGGCAAGCCGCTGTTCCAGTTGCTGGCGGATCGCTATGGCAACGGCCAGCCTGACCGCAAGGTGTTTGTGTATGCGGCCGGCGGCTACTACTACCCGGGGCAGGACCACAGCAAGCTCAAGGACGAGATGCGCAGCTACATCGATCGTGGCTACACCGTGGTCAAGAAGAAGATTGGTGGTGCATCGCTCGATGAAGACCTGCGTCGTATCGACTCCATCCTCAGCGTGCTGCAGGACGGCCAGAAACTGGCCGTGGACGCCAATGGTCGCTTCGACCTGGACACGGCCATCCAGTACGCCAAGGCCCTGTCGCAATACGACCTGTTCTGGTACGAGGAACCGGGCGACCCGTTGGACTTCGAGTTGCAGGCCACGCTGCGCAACTACTACGACAAGCCGATGGCCACGGGCGAGGACCTGTTCTCGATGCAGGACGCCCGGAACCTGATCCGCTATGGCGGCATGCGTCCGGACCGTGACTGGCTGCAGTTCGACTGCGCGCTGAGCTACGGCCTGGTCGAGTACCTTCGAACGCTGGACATGCTGAAGCAACACGGGTGGTCGGCCAGCCGCTGCATTCCTCATGGCGGACATCAGATGTCACTGAACATCGCCGCTGGCCTGGGTCTGGGCGGCAACGAAAGCTATCCCGACCTGTTCCAGCCGTTCGGCGGCTTCCCCGATGGCGTCAAGGTCGAGAACGGTTACCTCACGATGCCGGACCTGCCGGGCATTGGCTTCGAGGGCAAGTCGGACCTGTATAGCGTGATGCAGCAACTGTCGGCCTGAAGCCGCAATGCGCATTCGAGGCACCGTCCATTACTGAATGCCAGGCAAGAAAGAAGTGATTGTTCCGCAATCACGTCTCCGCAGGCAAGCGTTAGCATGCACTCCATAAAGATTCACATAAAAATGGAGACATCCCATGAAGTTCGCTCGTCTTGCGGCATTCCTTGCTTGCGCCACCGTTTTGGGAACGGCATCGGCACAGGTTTTTCCCCAGCGCCCGATTCGGCTGATCGTGCCTTACGCTCCGGGTGGCAGCGCCGATATCGCCGCGCGTCTGGTGTCCGATGCCTGGTCGAAAGCCCTGGGCGGCACCATCGTCGTGGAAAACCGTGCCGGCGCGGGCGGCAACATTGGTGTGGATGCGGTCGCCAAGTCGCCGGCCGATGGCTACACCATTGGTCTGCAGACGGTTTCGCTGGCCATCAATCCAGGCCTGTTCCCGCGCATGCCCTACGACACGCTCAAGGATCTGGCCCCCATCGGAATGGTGGCTGGTTCCCAGCATGTACTGGTCGTCAACAACAAGATCCCGGCGAAGAACCTGCAAGAGCTTATCGCTCTGGCCAAGGCGAAGCCGGACAAGATGACCTACGGCTCGGCAGGTAACGGCAGTACCTTTCATATGTCGGCTGAACTGTTCAAGTCCGTGGCCAATGTGTCGATCGTTCACGTGCCTTACCGCGGGGGCGGCCCCGCGCTTGTCGACACGATCGCCGGCCAGGTGGACATGTGCTTCCCGGTGGTCTCGGCTGCGCAGCAGCACGTGCTGGCCGGCAAGCTGACCGCCCTTGCCGTGACGGGCTCCAAACGTTCCTCACTGCTGCCAAACGTGCCAACGGCGGCCGAAGCAGGCTTGCCCGGCTACAACTTCGAGACGTGGTTCATGGTCTTCGCACCGGCCGGCACACCGAAGCCGGTGATCGAGAAGCTCAATGCAGCCCTGAACTCGACCCTGACAGCACAGGCGATGAAAGATCGCATGCTCAAGGAAGGTTTTGAACCAATGCCCTCGACGCCGGACGCGGCCCGCCAGCGTCTGGAGAAAGAGATGCCGGTGTGGGCCCAATTGATCAAGCAGCGCGGCATTACTGCCGAGTGATTGGAGCTGCGGCCTTGAGAAATGAAGGTCGCTACTTCCACACTCCCATGTCACTTCTTCACTACACTTCCGAGTAACGAGCGTTCTTCCAGCCAGGGCACAGGCGGGACGGACGCCATAAGTGCGGAACAAGATGCAGGACGGAGCGTGACACGGGGTGGGCGGCGCTTGCCGCTCGCGCCTCGGCCACAGGGAGTGCGGCAATGGACGGCAAGAGTGCAAAGCCCGTCGCCCTGGCGTTGCAGGGTGGCGGCATGCATGGCGCCTTTACCTGGGGCGTCATCGACCGACTGCTGGAAGACGGCAGGCTTGCCATCGAGGGCGTCAGCGCCACGAGCGCGGGTGCCATGAATGCCGTGGTGCTGGCCAATGGTTTGCTGCACGGCGACAAGAATGGCGCGCGCCAGGCGTTGCACGACTTCTGGCTGGCCATTGCGCAATCGGCGGAGCGGTATAGCCCTCTGCGGTGGTTTCCCTGGCTGAAGGGATCGCATAGTTTCGGGTTGAACCATTCGCCGCTGTATGCGCTTGCCGATATGGCGCTGCGCGTGATGTCGCCTTACCAGTTCAATCCATCGAACTCGAACCCGCTGCGGGATGTATTGCAGCAGCAGGTGGATTTCGAAGCGCTGCGCAAGCAGTGCCCGATTCGCCTGTTCTTGTGCGCGACGAATGTCGAGACCGGCAGGATTCGCCTTTTCTCGGGCGCGGATCTGTGTGTCGATGCGGTGCTTGCGTCAGCCTGCCTGCCGACGCTGTTCCAGGCCGTGACCATCGACGGCCAGTACTACTGGGACGGCGGCTATGTAGGCAATCCCGCCATCTTCCCGCTGATCTATGAATGCGAAACGCGCGATGTGGTGATCGTGCATATCAATCCGATCATCCGCCGGGGTGTGCCAACCACTGCCGCGGAAATTCTCAACCGGCTCAATGAGGTCAGCTTCAATTCGTCCCTGATGCGCGAGATGCGCGCAATTGCCTTTGTCACGGCGCTGATCCAGCAGGGCAAGCTCGATGCGGACAATATGAAGGAGATGCTGATCCACTCGATCCGTTCCGACGAGACCATGGCTGCGCTCGACGTTTCGAGCAAATACAACGGTGACTGGTCGTTCCTTTGCCATCTGCGTGACCTGGGCAGGACGCAGGCGGAAGCATGGCTTGCTGGCAACTATGACAGCATCGGCCAGAAATCGACCGTCGATATCAAGGGCGAGTTTCTCTGAGCGGCAATGCAAGGCCCGGCGGCGTCGGCTGTGCCAGCCGCCAGGCCAGATTGCGGCGTGCGCGCGCTTCGTAGCGCTTGTAGAACGGTTCGGTGAGATAGATGCGTGGACGGGCCAGCACCTTGCCGAGGAAAGCCCGTTCGGCGCTGTCGTAGGTCAACTCGTCGAGATCGGGACGCTCCGCGCGCAAATGCACGGCGTCCAGGCGAAACCATGCCCGCGGATAACCCAGTACTGCCAGGTCGATGTCGACGGCAAAGCGACCGGCCGCATCGGATGGCACCTGGGTATGCGATGTAGCCAGGATCAGCTGCGTGACACGCTCGACGGCGGCCATGCCGCGTTCGGCGTGTTGGCGGAACCACTCGGCGCTGCGTGGTTCATTGTCGCTGGCACCGGGCGTATAAATCACGTCGTGGCACCATAGCGCCAGCTCCACGACATCGGCGTCGGGGACCACGCCGTGCGCCCAGTCGAGGTCGCGCAAACAGCGGCGGACATGTTGCAGCGTGTGATAGCACCGCCCCGGCTCGGCATAGCGGCGGGCCAGGGCGGCATAGACCTCTTCGGCACGCGCGCCGCCGGAGCGCGACCAGAGCGCCAGGAACCTCGCGCGCATCGCGTCTGCTACCGAATCGGCCTTCGCCGGACCAGAGGACTGTGGCATCTTGCTATGCGTGTTGCAGATCGAGTTCGGCTTTGCCCTGTTGCCAGTCGGCAAGGTCGAAGCCTTCGGTGAAACTGCTGTGGATGGGCCCGAGGATCTCCCGCGCAGCATCCTGTTTGCCTTGTTGCCGCCAGAGTCGCGCCAGGCTCAGCGCAGCCTGCAACTCCAGCGATCTGGCACCCTGGTGGCGCGCCACCGCAAGCGCCTTCTGGAAACTCGCTTCGGCAGCGTCCTCCCGGGCTGGCAACGCCAGTAGCAGGTCGCCGTTCAGACGATGCAGCGCGGATTCCTCGATGCGCTCTCCGGTGTCTTCCGCGAAAGCCAGTGCTTCGGGCAGCAAAGCCAGGCCTGCTTCAGGCTGCCCGGCATTGCCGCAGGCTTCGGCAAGCATGGCCAGCAGATTCGGCCGACCCAGCGACGCGCCGGTTGCTGCATAGTCCGCCAAACCCCGATGTATCTGTGCAATCCCTTCCTGGGAATGCCCCTGTATGGCGATTTCCCATCCCTGCAGCACGATTCCCCATGCCAGGTAAATCGGGAATCCCTGTTCGGATGCCACCGCGATGGCAGCCTTGGCGTACTCGGCCACTTGCTGGGGCTCCCTGCGGCGCCGATGGACTTCCGCCGCAAAGATCAGGCATAGCGCCAGATTGACGGTGTCGGGGCGTTGCCGCGCCATCACCAGTGCCTCGTGGCAATGTGAGCGTGCCAGATCCGGCAGGCCCAGATACCATACGATCCAGCCCAGTGTACTCGTGGCGTGAACGGCCGGGTCTCGGCCATAGCCCATCATGTAGTCGTACTGGGGCGGCTCCGGGCGTTGCAATGCCAGCACCTGTTCCATATGGTCGCGGGCCACTTCAAGCAGGCCCAGGCGGAGCGCCGTGGCGCCGGCCACGCGGTGGCCTTCGGCGAGCTGATTTGGCTTCTGCGATTGCAGTGCCATGTCGAGCAGCCGGTTGGCCAGTGGCCATGACACCTTGTATTGGGCCCGCAGTTGATAGGATGCCCATAGCCCGAGCTGCGCAGAGAAGAAGTATGCGTCCTGCTCACTGTGATCACGCCCGCCACCCTGGTCGCCCTGTTTTCCGTGATCGCACAACGCCAGTGCACGCCGATAGGTAGCCTCGACCTCCGCTGAGGCCTGGCCACGGGTGGCCATCAAGGTAGGCCCCAGTGTCAGCAGCAACGTGAGTTCCTGGCGGTCGCGCTCCGGCGTCTCAGGCAGTCGCTTGAGCAAGTCGAGCGCAGTGCCGAGATGTGCGATCGCCTCGAATTGGGCGGAGCGTTGCAGCGCCTGCTGCCCGGCTGCGTACAGGTATTCGACGGCCTTCGGGATATTGCCGCTGAGGCTGTAGTGGTGCGCAAGTTCGTTGCAGTAGTCTTTCAGCCGGCCAGGGAACAGCGTCTCGATTGCCTGCGCGGTGCTCTCGTGCAGTTCGCTGCGCCGCTCGATCAGCATCGTGGTGGCGGCAACTTCCTGGGTCAGCGCGTGCTTGAATGCGTACTCCACCTCGGGGAACGCCGGCCGTTCGTGAACGAAGTCGGCAGCCTGCAGATCCGCCAGCAGCGGGAGCAGCCGGCCGTCATCGAACGCACTGACGAGCCGGACCAGGCTCAGCGGAAATTCCTTGCCGATAATCGCCAGCGTTTGCAGCAGTTCCTTCTGGGCGATCGGGAGACGGTCGATACGCGCGGCAAGCACGCCCTGGACCGTGGTTGGAATATGCAACAGGGTAGGAGCGGCCTGCGCGATGCGATAGCAACCGGGGTGGCCAAGCAAGGCACCTTCCTCCACCAGGGTCTGGACCACTTCCTCCATGAAAAACGGATTGCCTTCGGTCTTGTCGAGCACCAGCCGCTTAAGCGATTCAAGACTGCGGTCGTCGCCGAGCAGTGCGGTAAGCAGTCCGCGGGCCTCGGCCGGACCCAATGGCTCCAGATGGAGTTGCGTGTAGCAGGTCCGCCGGCTCCAGTCATGCGAGTACTCTGGGCGGTAGTTGACCAGCAGTACCATTCTCGCGCCGGGCACGTGGTCGATAAGAAGATTAAGGAAGGCCTCGGTTTCGTTGTCGAGCCATTGCAGGTCTTCGAAGAACAGCAGCAGCGGCTCGTCGAGGCTTTCCCGGACCAGCAGGCGGGCAATGGCTTCGAAGGTTCGCTGACGCCGGATCACGGCATCCATCGTGGGTAGCGCGCAGGCCGGATCGTTGGCCCCGAGCAGATAGAGCAGGTAGGGCAGATGCTCTTCGAGCGAACGGTCCAGCGTGAGGAGCCTGCCGGTCACTTTCTCGCGGCTGCTTCGCTCGCCATCCTGCGCGGTAATCTGGAAATAGTTCTTCAGGAGCTCGATCAGCGGCAGATAGGCGAAGGCCTTGCCATGCGAGACCGAGAACGTTTCCAGCACATGGCAGCCTTGCTGCGCCCGCGCCTTGAACTCATAGAACAGCCGTGATTTTCCGACGCCGGCTTCGCCGCGCACGCCGACGATCTGCCCTTGCCCCGACTTGGCCAGCTCAAGCGCATCGTGCAGTTGCTGCATTTCGTCCTGCCGCCCGACAAACCGTGCCAGGCCACGATGCGCTGCAACCTGCAAGCGCGTCCGCAACGCGCCCAAGCCCTGTACCTCGAACACGCCCAACGGATCCCGTACGCCCTTGACCTGTGTGGTGCCCAGCGCCTTGAACTCGAAATAGCCTTCCGCGAGCTTGTGCGTGGAGGCGCTGGCCAGGATCGAGGCCGGCGTGGCGATTCCCTCCATGCGTGAGGCAATGTGAATCGTATGCCCCACGGGATCATAGTCGGTATGCAGGTTGTCCTTGCGGATCGAGCGCACGACCACCTCGCCGGTGTGGATGCCGACGCGAATCTGCAGCGGAACGCCCTGTTCGAGGCGTACCCGATCGCTGTGCTGGCGCATGGCCTGCTGCATGCGCAGTGCCGCGTACAAGGCCCGCAACGCATGGTCCTCGTGGGCAATTGGTGCACCGAACAATGCCAGGATGCCGTCACCGAGGAACTTGGCCACATAGCCTTCGTAGTGGTGCACGGCCTCCATCATCAGCGTCATGACGGGGTCGATCAGGCGCCGGGCCTCTTCGGGATCGAGGTCCTGGATCAACGCGGTGGAGCCGGCCATATCGGCAAACAGTGCCGTGATGGTCTTGCGTTCACCGCCAATGCCGCCCCGGGCCTCCATGGCGGCCTGTTCGGCAAGGATGCGCTCCGCCAGATGGGGTGGTGTGTAGTGGACCGGGGCCAGGCCCGCGGCACTGGCTGCCGTGGCGGGTGCCGGCGCTGCGTCGCCCAACGCGTTGCCACAGATGCGGCAGAACTTCGCGGTGGGACTGGCTTCCCCGCCACAGTGGGGACAAAGTCGTCCAAGCCGGGCGCCGCATGACTCGCAAAATCTGGCCCCCGCAAGGTTCTCGAAATGGCATTCGGTGCAATGCATTTCGCCTCCTACCCCCGCATTACCCGCATCAGACCATTAGACGCGTGATCGGAGCGGCAAGCAAGACAGGGTGGATGCGCGTTGTGGGGCGATCAGTGAGCCTGGCAGCGTGAAAGTTTGCAATCTACGTGGCATTGAACGCTTTCGGGTTGAGCTACGCGGGCGGCGGTGCCAGAATTCCTGTGCGGGATCGCATGGGGTTGTCTATATATGGACCGGGAATCGCACAGCGACGTGTCGAATGGGACCGTGATGTTCGCGGATGTCAGCGGCAGCACACGGCTATACGAAGTAGCCGGCGACGCGGCAGCCCTGGCGGCGATCGGCCGATGCATCCGCGCCATGACGTCATGTGCCTGCGCCATGCATGGTCGGGTCATCAAGACTATCGGCGACGAGATCATGGTGATGTTCCCGTCCGCGGAACAGGCGATGCTGGCGGCAGTCGACATGCAACTCGCCGTTTCACAGCTCGCGCCAGTGAGCGGCATCGCCATGTCGATCCATATCGGTCTCCATCAGGGCCCGATCCTGGTGGACGCATCGGGCGATGTGTTCGGCGATGGCGTCAACCTGGCCGCCCGCCTTACGGCCCTGGCTTCGCGCGGCCAGATCCTGACCAGCCGTGAGACCGTCGAACATCTTTCTCCAAGTCTGCGGCAGAGAACGCGCGGCCTTTACCCGATCAAGGTGCGTGGCAGGGACCATCCCGTGGAACTGTTCGAGGCGATCTGGCAGGAGGGCACAGACCTCACGCTCGTCGCCGAGACCCAACCGGGCGCGGTCGCCTGGAGCTTTCTCACGCTGCGCTATCGCGACACGCTGGTGGAAATGACCGCCGAGTCAGCGCCGGTTACGGTTGGGCGCGACGGCAGCATGACCGTGGTCGTGACGGACCGGCGCGCGTCGCGCTTCCAGGCCGTAGTCGAGCCGAGAGCCGGGCGATACGTGCTGGTCGATAGAAGCTCGAATGGCACCCACGTCAGCTTCGACGGTGAAGAACCGTTTATCCTGCGTCGCGACGAAGTCGCGTTGCGGCACCACGGCTGGCTCACCTTCGGTGAAGCCGCATGGGCCAACGACGAGCGCGTCGAGTTCTTCCTGCAGACCGATATCGGCAAGGGGCTGCCCTGAATAGCAGGGCCAGGGTAGGTTGCACGCCGCGTTTGTGCCAGAATGCGAAGTCATCATCCCATTTCGGCATTCACTGCCTGCACCCTCGTTGACAGGCCCGTCCGCTACCGTACCCATCTCCGTCGTCAACGGCTTCCTCTCCGGCGCTGATCCGGCTGCCATCGCGCGGCTTGCCGAACGCTCGGGCATTGCACAAGAACTGTTGCTTGAACCCGGCGCACGCGTGACCCAGGAACAGTTCGCCACGCTCTACCGGCTGCTGGCCATGGAGCTCGACGATGAAATGCCGGGCATCTTCAGCCGGCCGCTACGCAACGGCGTGCTCAAGTTTCTTGGTCTCAGCCTGCTCGATGCGCCACGGCTGGAGATCGCGTTGCACCGCTTTGGCCAGTTCTTCCACCTGATCCTTGACGAGTTTCGCCTGACACTGCGGCGCGAAGGCGCGTCAGCGTATGTTGAACTGGTGCCAAACGCCGGCGGCCCCGGCCCTGCCGCCAGCGTGCTGGGCTGCGAGTTGATGCTGAAGCTGGTACACGGCATGGCCTCGTGGCTTATCGGGCAGAGAATCCTGCTGGACTGCGCGGAGTTTGCGTTTCCGCTGCCACCGGAAAGCAGTGATCACCTGTACCTGTTTCCGGGCCCGGTCCGCTTTGATTGCGGGCGCACCCAGATCGGCTTCGATGCGCGTTACCTCGATCTGCCGGTCAGGCAACGCAAGCCCGATCTTGAAAAGTTCCTTGCGCGTGCGCCCGAGGACTGGATCTTCGTCGCCTTCGCGGAGCAGTTGACCTGCCACCGCGTGCGGCAGCACCTGGCCGAGTGCCTGCCCGAGTCGCCCACCATCGATGCGGTGGCGCAGACACTCCACCACTCGGTACGCACCTTGTGTCGCCGCCTGTCTGCCGAAGGCACGACCTTCCAGGCCATCAAGGACGAGGTGCGGCGCGATCTGGCCATCCAGCGCCTGACCCGCACCACCGACCCAATCGCCGAGATTGCCTTCGACGTGGGTTTCGATAATCCCACCGCCTTCCATCGCGCATTCCGGCACTGGACCGGCAGCACGCCTAACGCCTACCGCCGCCCGGCCTGACCTGATCCGCCGACTCACAAATCTGGCCGTCGACTGACAAATCCTGCCATCTCGCGCGCTGCAAAAGCCCGTGGACGACCGGGCAAGCCCGGTCCACGCCAAAAGCGGCAGGATTTGTCAGTGAATGGGCCGATTCGGGTAATACCCGTTGCGCAGCCTCACATTACGATCGCTTCATCGATGTCGCAGCGCTGTTGGCCAACCGGCCGGAGGCGCTGTATCTCAAGATAATGAGGCAAGAGATGAGCTATACCGCACCCACCAAAGACATGCTGTTTGTCATTCAGGAGCTGGCCGCACTGACAAAAGTGGCCACGCTGCCCGGCTTCGAGGATGCCACGCCGGAAACCGTCGAGGCCGTGCTGGACGAGGCAGCGAAGTTCCACGGCGAGGTAGTTGCCCCGCTGAACGTGGCTGGGGACAGGGAGCCAAGCTCGTGGCACGACGGCGAAGTCAGGACGACCGCCGGCTTCAAGGACGCGTTCCGGCAATTCGGTGAGGGTGGCTGGCAAGGTATTGCGCATCCGACCAGATTCGGTGGCCAGGGCCTGCCCAAGCTGGTCGCGACGCCCTGCATCGAGATGATGAACGCGGCGAACATGTCTTTCGCGCTGTGTCCGCTGCTGACTGATGGCGCCATCGAAGCGCTGCTTATGGCGGGCTCCGACGAACTCCAGCAGCGCTACCTGCCACGCCTGATTGCAGGCGAGTGGACCGGTACGATGAACCTCACCGAGCCACAGGCCGGCTCCGACCTGGCGCTGGTGCGTTCGCGCGCGGTGCGCCAGGCCGATGGCACCTACAAGGTTTCGGGTACCAAGATCTTCATCACCTACGGCGAGCACGACATGGCCGGGAATATCGTGCACCTGGTGCTGGCGCGCACGCCGGACGCGCCGGAAGGCGTGAAGGGCATCTCGCTGTTCCTGGTGCCCAAGTTCCTGGTCAACGATGACGGCTCGCTGGGCGCGCGTAACGACGTCCAGTGTGTCTCGATCGAACACAAGCTCGGCATCAAGGCCAGCCCGACTGCCGTGCTGCAGTTCGGCGACCACGGCGGCGCTACCGGTTACCTGATCGGGGAAGAGAATCGCGGCCTGGAGTACATGTTCGTCATGATGAATTCGGCACGCTTTGGTGTTGGGGTGCAAGGTATTGCAATCTCGGATCGCGCCTACCAGCAGGCCGTTGGCTACGCAAAGGACCGCATCCAGAGCCGCCCGGTGGACGGCTCTTCAAGCGAAGCCGTCGCCATCATCCAGCATCCCGACGTGCGCCGCATGCTGATGGAGATGCGGGCCCTGACCGAAGGCGCCCGGGCGCTCGCGCTGGTGGCCGCAGGCTACTCCGATATCGCGCACCACGCGGCAGACACTGCGACCCGTGCGCAATATGCCGCGATCTACGAATATCTGGTGCCGATCATCAAGGGGTGGAGCACCGAGATGTCCGTCGAAGTCACCAGCCTGGGTGTGCAGGTGCACGGCGGTATGGGATTCATCGAGGAGACCGGCGCGGCGCAACACTATCGCGATGCGCGCATCCTGCCAATCTATGAAGGCACCACCGCCATCCAGGCAAACGACCTCGTTGGTCGCAAGACCGTCAGGGACGGGGGTGCCGCCGCCAAGGCCATCCTCGCGCAAATCGACGAGACGCTCGATGAGTTGAAGATCTATGCGGAGGGCGGCGCGCATGCGGCGTGCAGTGCGATGTACAAGCGACTGCATGCCGGGCGCGTGGCATTGGGCAATGTGGTTGATTTTGTGGTTGCGAAGACACGCGCCGATGCCAACGCCGTGTTTGGTGCCAGCGTGGCCTACCTGAAGTTGGCCGGCATCGTGCTGACCGGCTGGCAGATGGCGCGCGCACTGATCGTATCCATCGAAAAACAGCGCGAAGACCAGGCCTTCCATGGCGCCAAGATCGCCACGGCGGAATTCTTCGCCAACCACATCCTGACGCGCGCTCCGGCGATCGAGGCGTCCATCACCAGTGCGGTGGGCACCGACGGCTTCCTTACATTGAGCGCAGCGCACTTCTAAAGGTGCGTGATCGGTGTAGGGCTGGGTGCGTGGCGCTTACGCACCCAGGCCCTCGCGTTCTAGCCATGAGCGGAACGTCATGACCAGTTCATCGCCAGACTTTTCATCGGGAACGTAGGTGCAATAACTGCGCGACGGCAGACGCGGGCCGCTGAACGGGGCAACCAGCCGGCCAGCGGCGAGATCGTCGGATACCAGCGCGGTTGGCCCCATCGCAATGCCGATCCCGTCGATGGCGGCCTGCAAGGTCAGGTAGAAATGGTCGAAGGTCAGCGTGGCAGCTGGCCTGAGATCAGGAATTTGAACGCTTGCCAACCAGTCAGGCCAGAGTCGCGGAAGACTCGAGGTATGCAGCAATGTGTGATGTTGCAAGTCGCCTGGCGCGCGCAACGGTATGTGCTGTAACAGCGCCGGACTGCAGACCGGCAGCCTCTCTTCCGTCAGGAACGGTTGCATCGCATAGCCGTAGAACGTATCCGGACCACCGCGGATGACGATGTCATGGCTGTCGCTCAGGCTCTCCAGCGGCCCGTTTGACGTTTCCACCCTGACCTCCACATCGGGATGTTCGGCGCGGAACTTTGCCAGTCTCGGCACCAGCCAGCGCAAGGTGAATGTCGCGGGCGCGTTGACGCACAGCGTGCGGGAGACCGTTTCGAACACGCCGAATGTCTCGGTCGCGTGCGCGAGCTGTTCGAACAAAGGACCGATTTTCTCCAGATAGGCCTTCGCTGCCGGCGTCAGCTTTACGCTCCGGTTGTGCCGTTCGAACAGCGATGCGCCCAGCCATTCCTCCAGCAAACGCACGTGTTGGCTCACCGCCCCGTGAGTGACATGCAACTCGGCGGCGGCTTCCTTGAAGCTGCCGAGCCGGCCTGCGGCCTCGAAGGCCCGCAAGGCATTGAGCGGGGGCAATACCCGTTTCATTTGAGATAGTTTTTCTAACGTGAACCAGCAATTTAACTGGTTTGATGGACCGCTACAAGATAGATATCCTTCTTGCTGCGTCGTCGAAGATATCTCCCGTTCTCCTTCGAGCACCCACCAGGCAATACCCAATATCCATTACCCAAAATCCCGCACATCCTCATGCTCAGCTATACCGGCGGTATCGTGCTCTTTGCCGCCATGCTCCATGCGAGCTGGAACGCGCTGTTGCACGGCAACCGCGATCGGTTCTTGTCCATGACGTGGATGAGCATCGCCATCGCGGTGGTCTCCACATTCGTCGTCCTGTCGAATCCCTGGCCCGCTAGTGCTTCGTTTCCTTACATCGTCGCCTCGGGGCTCGTGCATATCTTCTACAACGCGAGCCTGGTGCGGTCGTATCGTCGCAACGACCTGGCGCTTGCGTATCCAATCGCGCGAGGCTCTTCGCCGCTGCTCGTCACGCTCGGCGCGGCACTGTTTGCGCATGAGACGATCGGCCCCTTGCATATTCTCGGCATCGCGATGATCTCGGGTGGCATCGTCGCCATCGCGCTGGGGCGCCACGTGTCGCGCGCCGGTGCGCTGGCCGCGCTGACGACCGGCGCTACCATTGCGGTCTATACCGTGATCGACGGTATTGGCGTCAGGCTGTCCGATGGCCAGGCACTGAGCTACACCGCGTGGATGTTCCTGTCCTATTGGCTGATGCCGGTGCTATTCGTCGCGGCACGCGGGTTCGCGCCGCTATGGTCATCGATGCGAGCCGAGCCGCTGTCGGTCGGCTCGTCGCTCGTTGGGGGCCTGGTGTCGATCGCGGCGTACGGCATCGTGATCTGGGCGCTCGAATCGGGCGCAATGGGCACGGTATCGGCATTGCGCGAGACCAGCGTGGTCTTCGCGGTGCTGATCGGGCGCGTATTCCTGCGCGAATCGGTCAGTGCCACGCGCTGGCTCGCTTGCGTGGTCGTCGCGGCCGGTGCGGTTTGCCTTGGCCTATGAGATGGGTACTGGAACAGGGGACACAAACATCATGGTGGATGACACGAATATTCGGGCTGGCCAGTGCCATTGCGGCGCAGTGCGTTTCGAGGTAACGCTCAGCGACGGCTTCAACTCGATCCGCCGCTGCAACTGTTCTTACTGCAGCATGCGCGGCGCCGTCGTCGTGGCGGTCGAAAAGGGTGGCATCCGGTTCCTGCAGGGCGAGGATGCGCTATCGAGCTACCGCTTCAACACCGGATCGGCGCAGCACTTCTTCTGTTCACACTGCGGCATAGCCACGCATCTTCAACGGCGCTCCAACCCGAACCTGTACGGCGTGAACGTGGCATGCCTGGACGGGGTAAGCCCGTTCGATTTCCTTGAGGTACCAGTCATGGATGGCGTCAACCATCCGAACGACAGTGGAGGGCCGGCGCGCAGGGCAGGGGTCCTGCGCTTTGTTCCGGACGACTAAGTCGTCTATTGGTCCTGGTATCTTCGCTCCTGCATCGAGCGCCCGCTCATCCGGGCGTGGAGCAATCTGCGTGCGTCGCCTAGTATCGATCAGTCTTTCGGCTGTGGGAGGGGGTGATGGCAGACTTCGATGCGTTATACGCGGCAATTCAGCGTGTTTATCAAGCGGTGTTATCAGATGACCTCTGGACCGAGGCGCTGATGTTGTTCAGCGAAGTGGTGGTGGCACAGCGAACCATGCTGGTCACGGAGTCGGCCGGGGGCCGCAGCCTGATTGCGGCCACTGGCATGGGAGCGGGTGCGGCATCGCTGATCTATCAGAAACTGTCGACGAACCCGCCCGCGTGGATTGCGTCAATTCCTGATGGCGTGCCGATGCGACAGACATCGTGCGTGACGGATGCGGAGTTCGAGCGATCCGAGATCTACCAGCAGACGGTCAGGCCGGTTGACGGCTTCTATGGCATGGTGGCGCCGCTTTCGCGTGCGATGCCGGGGCGAACCTATTTCATTGCCGGACGCGTGCATGGCGCGAGTGATTTCGGGCCCGCCGACGTTGCCGCAGCCGCTGCGTTCATCCCCCATCTTCATCAGGCGCTGCGCATTCATGCCCATCTCGCTGGAGTTGCTCAACGTTACGACCTGACATGCCACTTGATGGACGCACATGGCATTGGCCTGATCTGGCTTGACGCCAACCTGCGCGCCGTGGACGCAAACCGCAAGGCACTGGACCTGGTGGATCGCAACGACGGCGTTCGTTTTGGACTCACCAGGATTGGCGGCACATCGCCGGTTCTCGATGCTACGCTGCATGCCACAATTGCCCGAGCGGTGCTGATGCAGGGAGGCCATTACGTTGGCGCCAGCGGGGTCCAGAATGCGTTGCGCTGCCGCCTGGTTCGACAGGCGCCGTTATCGCCGTTGTCAGTGTCAGTCATACCTGTTGATGCGTGGCGCCATGATTCGCCACCCAGCGCGCGAATCGCGCTTGTGCTGACCGAAGAAGGGCAAGGCAACGCATCATCCGCCGGTTCGGCTGCGCGACTTGCGCAGCTCACCAGTCGAGAGAATGACCTGTTGGACTGCATCGTGCAGGGCCGCAGCCTCGCGGACTCGGCCGAACATCTGGGCATCCGCAAGGAAACCGCGCGCACGTACCTGAAACGGATCTTCGCCAAGACCGATACCCATCGGCAGGCCGAGCTTGTCGCGCTGATGCTGGCAGGGCGATAACCCCATTCGGGGACGCGCCGGACTCCCCTTTTGCGGATGCATCCCTTCGTCAGGGTGTCCACGGACGAGGCTGGTGTCTTCACGCGGTATTCCTAGACTTGCGCCACGGACCCGCGCGCCGCGCGGAGCCGTTTTATCCTGCCCACATCGCGAGGAGTCACCATGCCAGGCGCTACTGCCACTATCCGTGCCGATCTGAAAACCGCGTTCGTCAAAGCCGGCGGCAAGCCGCCGTTCATTATCAAGGACCCATTTCCGTCAGTGCAAATCAGCCCGACCATGCTGATCCAGCGCTACTGGAACAAGCTGAAGGGATCGCCCGGCAAGGCTGTCTCCGATGTGGAAGCCATCTCAGGCGGTCATCGCATACGTTACGAACATGGCGCCATCTACATGGGCGGCTCGGCGAAGCATCCGGCATGGGTCTACGGCGCCATCGGTGAGTACTATGACAAGCTTGGTGGTCCATCGTCGTGGCTCGGATTCCCGCTCACCGATGAGCAGGCGTTGCCTGACGATGGCGGGCGTGTCAGCACGTTCGAGCATGGCGCCATCTATTGGTGGGCAGACACGGGTGCTATCGACATCAACAACATCGTTGTGCACTACACGGGATTGCTGTGCTTCGGCGAGACGGACTGGGACCAGACGTCCGACTCGGACGAGCCATACGTTGTGATTGGCGTGCTGTCGCCCATTGGTAGTCGATCACTGCGGACGCAAATCTATGAGGACGTCGACGCCGGTGAATCGCGGCCGGATCTTGTCGAAGTCTATCGCGGGCCACCGATCGGGCTGGCGATCAGTTCCATGGTCATGGAGCATGACCTTGAGGATCCGGAGCAATACACCGCGGCAATGACGGCTGCCGTCAGTGCGGGTGCCGCGACACTCGGCGGGTTGGTAGCAACAGTGCCCGGTGTCGGTGCTTTATTGGCAGCGGCGGCAGCGGCGTTGCTTCCAACCGCGGTAAGCGTTGTCGTCGACGCGCTAAAGAACGAGTTCGACTTTGACGACGATGTGATCGGCTTCGATACGCCGATTCTCGCGTCGAAGGCCCTTGTCACCATGGCAGCACATAAAAAGACCGAGTTCACCAAGGGTGTGGGCTACAAGTTCCAGACCGCGTTGATTTCGGGGGAGGGCGCGTCCTACAAGGCGTGCTTCGGGGTGGTGAAAGCCTGACGTCGGAACGCGGTGCAGCCAAACGTAGGTTGCATCGGCGAATGCTGCCGGAAAGGCAAAACTCTTCCGCAAGCGCCTTCACCCTACCGCTCGCCGCGGTCGAAGTCGCGCCAGAACGAATCTCCCTTCGTGCGGTTGTCGTAGATGGTGGGCTGCGCCAGCGTCAGGATCGCTGGCGCCATGGCGATCGAATATGCGTGCAGCGGATAGGGCGAATAGTGCATCAGCCAGCGTCCGGCGTTGTCCGCATCGATCTGGAAGGGGTTGGTCCCGCCTACGCCGTAGCGCTGCACTGAGGCGCCCCAAGCGGCGTCGAAGTCGGCGATGTTCTTTTCCTGGATCGCGTGGCCCAGTTCATGCGAATACGTGTCGAGGAAGTCCAGGTAGTCGTCGCCTATGCG
>CAUUBQ010000035.1:0-90675 GCA_963543405.1 uncultured Cupriavidus sp. | reverse complement strand
CGCGCTATCCTTCCTCGCCCTGAAGGACGAGGTTTGACGCGCATTTCCGATCAAATTCGCCGCTGATCACCCCGACCGGGTCGCCGCCCTCATTCTGTTTGGCTCGTTGGCCAAGGGCAGCGCCACGGCAGACTATCCGCACGCGCTGCAGGCTAGCCAGTATGAAGCCTGGCTTCAGCACCTGGTCGCGGGCTGGGGCGGGCCCGCCGGCATCGAAACCTTCGCGCCGAGCCTGTCAGGCGATCCCATGGCGAGAGCCTGGTGGGCGGGCCTGCTCCGGGCCGCGTCGAGCCCGGGAGCCATCAAGGGCGTGCTCGAGACGCTGCGCGATGTGGATGTGAGGGATCTGTTAGGTCGAATTTCCTCTCCGACTCTGGTGCTCCACCGACACGACGATCGCGCTGTTCGCGTCGGCGCCGGGCGGCACCTGGCCAGCCATATCGCGCACGCGCAATATGTCGAACTCGAGGGCGCCGATCACTGGGCTTTCGCGGGCGATCAGCGGGCCGTCCTGGTCAGCATCAGGCAGTTCGTCAGCCGTCTCGCCGTATGACTGCGGGTAAGAGACGGGCTATCGCCTCTGCAACGGTGATGGACGGGGTGGCTACGCGATCGAGCGGCACACCGCACCTACCGTGGTGGTGGTGCTCATGCTTCGGCCTTGATGTGGCGAGCCTTGATCAGGGCGGCCCAGCGTGTGGATTCGGATCGCATCAATGCGTCGAAGCGGTTGGCGTCGAGCGCAAGGATCTCGGCGTCGAGCGCGGCCAGCCTGTTACGCACGTCGGCCGTCGCCATTGCCGATTGCAGCGTCGCGCCAAGGTAGTCGGCGATAGGTTGTGGCGTACTGGCGTGCACGGCTAGCCCATACCACGACTGCACGAGTGTGTCGGGAAAGCCGGCCTCGACGATGGTCGGCACGTCGGGCAGCGAGCGAGTGCGTTGCATCGCGTTGACAGCGAGCGGCCGGAGCTTCCCCGCCTGAATCATCGGCAACGCGAGATTCTGCGACAGAAGGGCGAACTGCAACTGCCCGCCAGCAAGGTCAGGCACCGCTGGAGGCTGCCCCTTGTAGCCAACGTTGGTCACGCGAATACCGGTGGATTCGAAAAAGAGCTCTTGCGCCAGATGCAGCGAACTGCCGTTGCCCGGCACCGGCACATTGACCTCGCCCGGCCGTGCCTTGGCCCACGTGGTGAACTCTTTCAGGGTCTTCACCGGCACGCTTTCGTGGACCACAAACACTGACGGTACTGCCGCCACGCCGCCGATCGCGCGGAAACTCTGCACACGGATGCCCGAGTTCGGATAGAGCGTCTGCGCAACCGCCAGTACTGGCGTCACAGCGAGGATCGTGTAACCGTCTGCTGGCGCCCGTATGGCGTACTCGATGGCGATGCGGCCGTCGGCACCCGGGCGATTCTCAACCACCACGCGTTGCGGCAAGTCGAGCGACATCCGGTCGATTGCCGGGCGCAGCGTTACGTCCACTACGCCGCCGGCCGGGTACGGCACCACGGCGCGCAGGGGCTTGCTGGGGAAGCCCTGCGGACCAGGCGGGGTGGCGGCGCGGGCGAACGCCGGCAACCAGCCGGGGGCCGACAGCATCAGCGCGGTATGCAAGGCGGTCTTGCCAAAGGCACGACGGTTCATGTTGTCTCCAGATGTGTGCTCACCCGATCTACGTCGGGCATGTCCGGTCATGCCGGCAGATAGCCGCGCAGGTTCTCCAGCGACTGGCGCGTTTCGCGCACGAGCCGGTTCACGATTTGAACGACCGGCTCGACCTCGCGCACCCACGCCACGCTCTGCCCTGCTGCTTCATAGATCAACGGCGCGACCTCGTGCTCCTCGACCGCCGCGAGCAGCCGGCCGGTCAGCGCCTGCTGGTAAGGCATGTCGAGCGGGGCCGGCGCGCCAGGCGCTTCCCATGCGTCGGAGAACGCGCTGCGAACCACGCGGCACGGCTTGCCGCTATGCGCGCGCGTGATCACGGTGTCCTCGCTGCCGGCCGCCAGCAGCCGGTCAGTCAACGCCAGCGGCAGGTTGTGCTCGGTGCTGCCGAGCCAGACCGTCCCAAGCCACGCGCCTTGCGCGCCCATTGCCAGCGCGGCAGCGATCTGACTCCCCTCGCCGATACCGCCGGCTGCGAGAACGGGCCGTCCGGCGGCGGCCGCGATGATCTGGGGCACTAGCGTAAAGGTACCGATCTTGCCGGTGTGGCCGCCCGCGTCGTAGCCTTGCGCGACCAGCACATCGACGCCTGCCGCGATGGCCTTCTGTGCGTGCTTGACCGCGCCGACCAGTGCCATGGTGGTCTTGCCAGTGCGGCGCACGCGTGCGAGGGTATCCGCCGGCGTGCCAACGCCCGCCGCGAAGACGTCCATATCGCTCTCCGCCACCGCCTCCACCTGTTCTTCAAACAGCGCCTGTGAGCGCACGTACTGCGAAAAGAAGTTGCCGCGCGTGGCCGGTGGCACGTTGAAGCGATCGAACAGGCTGTCGATGAAACGCTGATGGCCTTCAGGGATGGCAGCGGCGATGTCCTCAGGCGTCGACTCACCTGGCAGCGACGTTGGTAGCAGCAGATCAACACCAACCGGTACGCCTGGGCATAGCGCGCGCAGGTCGCGCAGCTTGAGCGCCAGCTCGTTGGGGCCGTCCCGTGCCGCGGCGTAAACGCCAAGCCCCCCGGCGTTCGAGATGGCGGCGGCCACCTCGATGCTATGGGCCAGCCCGAAGATCGGATACCGGATACCGAGTCGGCGGCACAGATCGTTGGCGAGCGTGTCGGCGCTGGTCATCAGGCATCTCCGAACAGGTTGGGTTCGAAGTCGAGGCATGGGTGCTGCGGCATGGCCGAGGCGGTCTTCATGACGTGGCGACCGATCAGGTTCTTGTGGACTTCGCTGGTGCCCTCGCCAATCTGGTTCATCTTGGCGTCGCGCAGGAAACGTTCGATCGGATACGCGTTCAGGTAACCATTTCCGCCGAGCAGTTGCGCGCAGTCCACCACCACACGCATGCAGAGATCGGTGCTGTGCATCTTGGCGATGGACGCATGGATCGACGAATCGGCGTCCTTGCGGTCATAGCGTTGTGCGGCGCCATAAATCAGGCAGCGGGCCGCCTCGATGCGCGCAGCCATGTCGGCCAGCATCCACTGGATACCCTGGTGTTCGCCGACCGCCTTGCCCGATACCTGGCGGTGCCCGGCGTACTGCGCAGCGATTTGCAATGCGCCGGTCATGCGGCCCAATGCAATGGCTGCGTGACCGATACGGGCGCGCAGGAGCGTATCTTGCGCGAGCGCCATGCCGTGACCTTCCTCGCCAAGTCGATGCGATGCGGGCACATGGACATCGTCGAGATACACCTCGGCAATCGGTACGCCGTGCCAGCCCATTTTCGGAATGATCGGGGACACCCTGAGGCCGGCGGCGTCACGCGGCACAAGAAAGGCGGTCAGGCCCCTGCTGCCCCCGGGGCCATCGGCGAGCGTGGCGACCACGACGAACCAATCGGCCACCGACGCGCGAGTGATGAACTTCTTGACGCCCTGCAGGCGATAGCCACCGGCATCGCGCGTGGCGACCGTGCGCAGGCGGGCGAGGTCGGAACCGGCGCCGGGCTCGGTCAGCGCAAAGGCGGACTGCTGCTCGCCGCGCGCCAGCAGTGGCACGGTCTGCGCGGCCAGCGCCGGCGACGCACCGGCGACGATGGGCCGCGAGGACAGGTCGGTGCCCGTGACCAGCGATGCCGCTGTACTGCACACCCGTGCAAGTTCCTCGATCATCCGGACGCGCAGCAGCATCGACGCATCGGTACCCCCCAGTTCACGCGGGAATGCGGTGGCGATCACACCGTGGCTGGCCAGCAGCCGGAAAGTGTCCCAGGCGAACGCATCGTCGCGATTGGCCGCGTTGGCTTTTGGGCCGATATGTTCCTGCGCGAGCGCCTGGACACGAGCAAGCATGTCGGCCTCGGCACCATCGAGCGGAGCGAGCGGATGGTGGTGGGCGGTGAGTGGCATGGGCAGATGTCTCCTGGTTGTGATCGTCGCTTGCCCGTAACGATAGATAGCCACTATGCTGCGATCAATGCCGCTGACGGAAACCAGATTTCTGATAAACAGATAGCAGGAGACATGCAGATGGAAGCTGGCTTGCCGGCGGAGGCCGGTCAGGAACTGACGCTGAAGGCCCTGACGACCTTCATCACGGTGGCGCGCGCTGGCAGCGTGTCGGGGGCGGCGGCGAACCTCGGGGTCGCGCAGTCCGCGATCAGCCGGCAGGTGGCCGAACTCGAAAACATGTTCGGCGGTGCACTGTTCTACCGGACCGGACGCGGTGTGCGCCCGACCGCGCTGGCCGAACAGGTGCTCGAAAACGCCGAGCCGTTGCTCGCCAGCGCACGACAACTGGTGGAAAGCGCGCGCGGGCAGGCGGGCAAAGTGAGCGGCG
The DNA here is from genome assembly GCA_963543405.1 of uncultured Cupriavidus sp. Classification (GTDB taxonomy): domain Bacteria; phylum Pseudomonadota; class Gammaproteobacteria; order Burkholderiales; family Burkholderiaceae; genus Cupriavidus. The sequence goes on along the minus strand of CAUUBQ010000035.1, from coordinate 86,212 downwards.
TGCTGACGATCGGACTCGTGCCGGCGGTGGCGCCATTACTGGCGAGCCGGCTGTACGCAGCGGTCGGCGAAAGGCTACCCGCCGTGCGGTTGCGGATTGTCGAGGGCTATAGCGGCGACATCGAGACCCGGTTGATGCAGGGCAGCATTGACCTCGCCGTAGTGAACCGCTACCGCGCCGAGGGACGCAATAGCTACCGGCGCCTGTTCGACACGCCGCTGATGCTGGTCGGCAGCCGCGCATCGATGCGGCGGCACTGGCGTGCGCTGGGCGGCGTGCCAGCATCGATGCCGATGCGACAGATGGCTGGCCTGCCGCTCGTGCTGCCGGCGCCGCCGAATGCGATCCGCAACCTGCTCGACGAACTGGGCAGTGCGCAGCGTATTGCGCTCAACGTTTGCATGGACGCCAGTTCGTCGGCGGTCATCAAGCGCATCCTGGCCGAGCACGTGGCGTATTCGGTGTTGCCCTATCACGCGGTGGCGGCGGAGCTGGACAGCGGCGAGTTCGAGGCAGTGGCACTGACCGACCGCGCCTTGCGCCAGTCGGTGGTGCTGGCGACCAGCAGCCAGCGCCCGTTCACAGAGGCCGCGCGGCAGGTAGCCCAGATGATCCCGAAGCTGGCCGAGGCACTTATCGAGGAGGGGCGGTGGCGGAGGGGCTAGCAGGCTGGCTACGCCAGCCCAGCCGCCATGGCGTCGGCCGCCCAGCAACGCATCTGAGGCCCCCTACTCCCGTGATATGCGATATATTTGCGAAAATATATCGGCGCGCCCACCCGACGGGACGAACCGGCCAGGAGACAAAGATGTTCATCCGGCAATTGAACTACGTGGTGGCGCTAGCCAAGGAGCGTCACTTTGGTCGCGCAGCCGCTGTCTGCAATGTCTCTCAGCCAGCGCTCTCCGGCGCTATCCGCGGGATTGAAGAAGAACTGGGCGTAGTCATCGTTCAGCGCGGCCGACGCTTCGAAGGCTTTACCGAAGACGGCGAGCGTGTGCTGGCGTGGGCGCGCCGAGTGCTGGCCGATTGCGAACATTTGCGCCAGGATGTGCGTGCAAGCCGGGAGAATCCCACCGGCGTTTTGCGCATGGGCGTCATACCTGCGTCGCTTCCACTCGTCCCGGCGTTGACGCAATATTGCCTTGAACGCTACCCGCGCATGCGCCACGAGGTCTACACCCTCTCCGCTGCGGAGATCGTCCGAAAGCTTGGCGAGTTCGAACTCGACATTGGCGTGAGCTACCTCGATGACGAGCGCCTTGGCGCATTCTGTACCCTGCCGATCTTTCGCGAGAGATATGTGCTGGTGGGCGCCAATGCAGACATGCTGGATGGTGCCACGACCGCCTCGTGGGCAAAAGCTGCCACGCTGCCGCTTTGCCTGTTCAGCGCGAACCTGCAATGCCGGCGCGGTATCGACATGGCTTTCGCCACGGCCGGCGTCGCCGCCACGCCTGTGGTGGAGACCGACTCCATGACTGCGCTGTACGCACATGTCAAACGTTCTGGACTCTTCAGCATCCTCCCGCATAGTGTGCTTTGCCTGACGGAAGCCTCGGAACGGCTGTATTCCGTACCAATGATCCCGCGACTCGAACGCCAGATCGGACTCGTCTACAGGGATCAGCAGCCTGTAGGACCGGTAATGAGCGCCGCCATCCGCGGGTTCAGGGAACTGGACATTCAGGGCAGGATTGACGCCCTGCTTTCAGACTGAAGCCTTGATCATTTCCCTGAGCGGCGATCGGCGCCCGGAGCCGTCATTGCGGTCCGGGCGCCGCGCCAGATCGCCTAGCTGCGTGAGCGCGCCAGCTTCCAGTACACCTTGCTGATCAACAGCAGCATGAGCGCGCCTGCCAGCGTGGGCAGCAACACAAAATCCCATCCAGGGTGAGACAGATAGATGATGACCGGATTGCTGCCAGCCGGTGGATGCACCGTGTCCGTGGCCATCATCAGCATTGCCGCACATGCTCCGGCCGCCGCCATGGCCCACCATCCGGAGCCCAGCCATTGCAGACAGGCGAGACCTAGCAGAGAGGACAGTACATGCCCGCCAACCACATTCCTGGCCCTCGAAAACACCGCATCCGGAAAGCCAAACAGCAATACGCAGGACGCACCGAATGACCCGAGGAGCCAGGCATTGCCGGTAAGCGCGACCAGGCCGCCCAGCGTACCAAGCCCGATCAGTGCGCCAAGGCCAGCCAGAGCAATCCGGCCGGCGCGACTGCGCCAGGATTCAAGGGCAGCATTCGTGCACAGTACAGTGGATGTAGGCATGGCGCGCTCCTACTTCTGCCGGAATCGCGCCGCCTCTTCCGATCCACTTGTCGCATTTCCCGCGCTGTAGGAATGCGCGCCGGTACCCGCGAGGCCGCCGTTCTGCACGATGAGATATTCATTGCGGATCGGCCGCCCCTCGAAGTAGCACTCCAGAATCTCCCGCGTACCGGCTGCATATCGCGCCTGTGCCGACAGACTGGTTCCGGAGATATGCGGCGTCATGCCGTGGTGTGGCATCGATCGCCAGGGGTGGTCGGCAGGCGCAGGCTGAGGGAACCATACGTCGCCAGCATAGCCGGCGAGTTGGCCACTTTCGAGCGCTGCCACAACCGCATCGCGATCACACAGCTTTCCGCGCGCGGTGTTGATCAGGTAAGCCCCTCGCTTGAACTGCTTGAGCGAGTCGGCATTGATCATATGTTCGGTTTCCGGATGCAACGGGCAATTGAGCGTCACCACGTCGCATACGCGCGCCAGGCTTTCCAGGCTCGCATGATGCGTCAGGTTGAGCTCGCGTTCGACTGCCTCCGGCAGGCGATGGCGGTCCATGTAATGGAGCTTCACATCGAACGGCTTGAGCAGGCGGAGCACTCGCAGGCCAATTCGGCCAGCGGCAACCGTGCCAACCTGCATGCCCTCCAGATCGTAGGAGCGCGCCACGCAGTCGGCAATGTTCCACCCGCCCTTGATGACCTGGTTGTACGACGGAATGTAGTTGCGAACCAGCCCCAGCGTCATCATCACCACGTGCTCGGCCACGCTGTTGCTATTGCAATAGGTGACCTCCGCCACGGTAATGCCCCGGTTCATGGCCGCTTGCAGGTCGGTATGATCCGAGCCAATGCCCGCCGTTACGATCATTTTCAGCTTGGGCGCCCGGGCGATGCGTTCGGCCGTCATGTACGCCGGCCAGAATGGCTGGGATATGACGACCTCGGCGTCATGCAGTTCGCGGTCCAGTACGCTATCGGCGCCATCCTTGCTGGACGTCACGACAAGCTCGTGACCATTCGATTCCAGGTACTTTCGCAGACCAAGCTCGCCGGAGACGCTACCGAGCAGCGTGCCCGGCACGAAGTCGATGGCATGCGGCGTTGGCAGCGTCTGTCCGTCTGGGTAACGTTCCAGTTGCGGCAGGTCGTCGCGCGCGTAGGACTTGGGATAGCCCTTGACGGGGTCATCATAGAGAACACAAACGATCTTGGCCATGCTGGTTTCCTTGGTGGAGTCCTGGTCAATGCCGCCTGATACGCGGCAGGGATTGGCAGTTGCTACTGCCATGACCATCTTGGGACACACCCTCAAGGTGGTGCCAATCGTTTGATTCGATAACCTGATCGGCTTTACTTATCACGGCGCCTGTCGGCAAGACGAAGCCGGACGCAGACTGGAATGTCTGCCGTCACGGCATGGCGCCGCAGCCTTCTTACACTTGATTCAGGCCCAGCCGCTGCATCAGGTCTACAAAGCTTGCCACGCTGGCACTTCGAAGTGGGTGGTAGGCAATGCCATGATGCTGGCAGACGCGTTTGAGCGTGTTGACCGAGTCATGGTCCACGCAGTCGACCGGAAACACCACCACGTCCGCTGAAGCGATCATGGCAGGCAAGCGCCCCTTGCGGTCTTCCAGGCCGCCGTCGTGATCCTGGAATCTGCCACCGGCGCGCTCGACGAGCGCCTTGATGGTCGAGATCGTGCCCGGTCGCCCACCCACATAGACGATCTGCTTGTCCGCCAACGCGCGTGGGTCGATGCAGGTTTCGTCGTTCCTGGCATGTAGCTCGGCCACCAGCGATTCCACAGCGCTCGCTTCCGAACGAGCCGCTTCCAACTGCAGGCGCAGGTTGTCGATCTCATCCTGCAGCGTCTTCACGATCTCGCTGGCGTGTGCCTCACGGGCTTCGGCCGTGGCAATGCGCTGCGCCTGCGCCATGATCAACGCCTGGCGGTCAACGGCATCCGCAAACACGGCCGGTGACGTTGCCTGTTGGCGGCCTCGCAGCACGGCGACTTCTTCATGGACTTGCCTCAGGGCTTCGGCATGCTCGGCACCCATGCCCTGGATACGCACTTGCTGTTCGGCGGCTTGCGCCTTTAGCGCCTGGTTTTCCGACTCCAATGCCACAAGGCGGCGGATATCAGCCCGGTTGGCCGCGCCCACCAGGTGCGAAAGCATGTGTACGTCGCCAAATGCCTTCTTTCGAACTGCTGGCGACGTCGCGGGATGCGTCATGGTTGCCCAATAGGCGCCCGGAATGTCGCCGCTTGCAAGCGCATGGTTCCAGCGGGCGAGTACCGCGTCGGCGTCCGTCGCCGAGGCAAACTGCCGTACCGCCGCGCCATGCCGTTGTTCTAGCGCCTTCTGAATGGCCCTGGCCCCTTGCCCCCCCTGGTTCGCCAGGCTGACAGCATCGTGATGGATCTCGATATCGTCAGCATCCTTCGCCAACGATATGGCGCTTTGCACGATCCGGCGCAACTCGCCGGTCGACAGGCAGGTACCGATGATCGAACAGTGGAAATGGGCATCGAGATCGGTCAGCCCTGGCCGTCGCCCGACGTTCGCACGCGACGGCGGCGCTGGTGTGCAGCACCCGGCGGTGTCAAGAGTGCGTGCGCCAGCTTGTACGCTGGTGCGCGCGAGGGCAAAGGGCGGTGGTCGCATGCGTCTGGCTGCGTGGGTATGGCTCAGGCCGATTGAAAGATGCAGGCGCCACACGGCGCGCACCGCTATATAGTAACGTATATATCGGTGCGCGTACCGTCACCAGGACACGATCCGGACTAGGTTCCAGTCTCCATCACACGAACCAGCTCGGCTTTTTTCGCCGTGGCGCTGCCGAGCAGCGAAAAACCCAGCACACGGCCATTCCCGGGGTCCAGGCAGAGCGCGCGCAAGGATTCGCCTTGCGGCTCATGCCAGATCTCGACCGCCCAGTTGTCGGCATCGACGGGCGCGGGGGCGACCACCACCGGAATCGCCGGCGTCTTCACGGTGATGGGCATCACCGGGAACCGTACCGGCGTGGGACGACCGCAGAGCGTGGCCGCCAGGGCCCGCGCGGCATGCATGATAGGCAGGACGTATGGCTGGACCTTGCCATCGTGCTCCGCGCAGTCGCCCAGGGCAAACACGTCGGGAGTACTGGTGCGGCAATACGCATCGGTGACGATGCCCTGCCCCACTTGCAACCCTGCCGTGCGGGCCAATGCCACCCGCGGGGCCAGACCGATCGCCGACACAACAAGGTCGGCGTCCACGGTAATGCCGCTGGCCAGACGCAGCCGATAGCCCAATCCAGCGTAGTCCATCTCGGTCACCACGTTGCCCAGATGCATGGCCACACCATGTCGGGACAACGTTCGAGCCAGGGCGTCGCCCGCCTCGGTGGGGAGCAACCGCGCCAGCGGTGCCGCCGCCGGATCGATCAGCGACACCCCGTAGCCGGCCACTGCCAGGTCATTGGCGAACTCCACCCCGATCAGGCCCGCGCCCAGGATCGCCACGGACCGGCAGGTCTCCAGCTTTTGCCGATACCGGGTGTAGTCGCGCAGGTCGTTGATGCTCAGGATTTCGCTGGCTGCGGCGCCGGGCAGCGACGGGCGGCGTGGGTCGGCACCCAAGGCCAGCACAAGCTGGCTATAGCCCAGACGCTGCCCCTGGAACTCCACCTCGTGGGCATCCAGATGAATCTGGGCGACCACGCGGTGCACCAGCACGGTGGCGTCCAGTTGCGCAGCCATCGCCTCGGCGTCGAAGTTGGCCAGTGCCGCCGGTGACTTGCCTTGCGCCAGCGCGTTGGAAAGCATGGGCTTTGAATAGGCCGCCCCATCATCCTGCGAGATCAGGACGATGGGGCGTTCCTTGTCCATCTTCCTGACCTCGCGCGCTAGCGTATAGCCCGCCAGGCCAGTACCGATGATGACCAGTGGCAAATTGCCGAAACCATTTGCGGAAGCTTCCATGGCTCAGGCCCCTTGCGACGTGCTGACGCGCTTCATTTCGAAATCGTGCTTGCCCGTGCCGCAGTCGGGGCAGATCCAGTCTTCGGGTACGTCCGCCCAGCGGGTACCCGGCGCAATGCCGGCGTCGGGCATGCCTGCCGCCTCGTCATAGCGCATCCCGCAAATCACGCATTCCCAGATATCCATGATCGGCCTCCCTAGCTTGCGTACGCCTGGCCGAGGCCGATCTCGGCCAACGCCCGCCGGTAGGCCCCTGAAGAGCGGTCCGCCAGGATCGGCGCTTCGGCCGTGCGGTCGATCGGCAGGTCCTCCGGACATTGCTGCTCGACGATGGCCCGGTCCTCTTCGAAAACCTGCCGGTTGAAGTCGTAGACATCCTGCAATGGCAGTTCGTGATCGAAATTGCGCACGATCGGCACGAACAGGCGCGTATGCCGCGCAGAGACCGGACTCGCCGCATTCAGGATGGCCAGCCGGCCGTCTTCCGGGAAATGCACGGTCAGCCGGGCAAAGAACGGCACGTCGACCTCGAACACGCGACGCCACAAGAAGCCCTCTGGCGCGCGATGCTGCAGCGACTTCGGAAAATTGCTGACCGTGCTGACATACTCTGCGCGCATTCCGTTCTCACGCCGCTCGACTGTGTACTGGGGTACTACGGGGTTCTTGCGGTCGGCAAAGCTGTCGTGGTGAATCCAGGCGAAGTGCGCCACATCGATAAAGCCTTCGGTCTGCCGGCCGGCCGACGCCTTGATATCGATCGACGGTGGCAGGATGCGCTGGAAGCCTGGCGTGTCCCACAACGGGAACGACGGCAGCTTTTCCTGCCCGCCGCCCAGCGACACCCACACCAACCCGTAGGCCTCCTGCGTCGGGTATGTGACCAGTTGCAGGCGGTCGGGAATCGGCCCATCGGGCTGGGACGGAATATGTTGGCAGCGTCCGGTGCCGTCATAGGCCAATCCGTGATACGGGCAAACCAGATTGCCGTTCTCGACCCAACCACGACTGAGCGGTGCGCCGCGGTGCGGACACACATCGCGCGCTGCCACAGCCGTCCCGCGGCTGCGATAGAGCACCAGGGGTTCGTCGAGCAGCATCGTCGACATGGGCTTGTCATCCAGTTCGGCACTGAAGGCCACGGGATGCCAATAGCGGCTCAGGATGTCCCAGTCGCGGGCGTCGAACGTACAGTTGCGGGGCAGTCGCGGGTGCTTCTGGAAGGAAACCGGCGTAACGGATGCCGGCAGTGTGGCCAAGCTCATGGGTGTCTCCTTTTGTCGGGGCATTGGCGTGCACATCCGATGCACGCCCAGCAGAGCTTAGGCAGTTGCCGCACGGCCGCCCATGGCGCTGGCGATATTGGCGCCATGTTCCGCAGCGCATCTCCGTGACCCGGCCTCACGAATCACGAATGACGGTCATGTCGGCATTCGCATGCACCCCGCTCCTCCGTTATGTCAGAATGTATATAACGGCCTTGGTCATCGCGCTGAAGTTGGTCGTCGCGTTATTCGGCGTTTGCCTGCAGTATTGCCATGCCTAGAGAACCAGTCGATTCCCACCTTATTCGCGTCCTCCATTTGCTGCTGACCGAGCGCAGTGTCTCGCGCACTGCCCAGCTTCTGGGCCAGACGCAGCCCTCCATCAGCGTGGCGTTGCGCCGGCTGCGCGCCCTGACGGGCGATCCGCTGCTGGTTCGCAGCGGCAACCGGATGGTGCCGACCGAGCATGGGCTCGCGCTCGTCGGCGCCGCGGAGCTGGCATTGACGGGGATTGGCAGGATTCTGGAGCCGGCCACCGATTTCGATCCCGCGCACACCACGCGCGTGTTCCGGATCGGTTCGCCCGACTACCTCGACGTCTTTTTCGTACCCTCGGTGATCGAGCGGTTTCACGCCCAAGCGCCCCATGCGACGCTGGAAATCCATCACCTGATGGCCGAAGGCGGCTATGAACACGGGCTCGCGGACGGGCATCTTGACCAGGTCGTCGGTAACTGGCGTACGCCGCCCGACAACCTGCATCTGCATCCGCTGTGCGCGGACGAACTGGTCTGCCTGCTCCGCGAGGAGCATCCGATCCGCGCCGGAGCCATGACGGCGCAGGCGTACGGTGCGGCACAGCACCTGACGGTAGCCACCCGCAATCTGCCCGGTCACGACACCATCGACATCGAACTGGCCCGGGCCGGGCTATCGCGCAAGGTGACCACACAAATTCCGTACTTCTGCATGGCCCCCTATGTGCTGGTGCGCAGCAACCTGGTGTTCACCACGACGCGCGCGTTCGCGAGCCACTACGCAAGCCTGCTGCCGCTGCGTATCGAGCCACTTCCCGTGCCGACAAGTGCACTGCACTACTACCAACTCTGGCACGCGCGCAGCCACAAGGACATGGGCTCGCGCTGGCTGCGCGGCATCGTCGCGGCGGCGGCTCAGGACATTTTTCCAGCTACGGCACCAAGACGCCGACCGGCTGCCAAGGTCAGCTAGTAGACGTCGCGGACATAGCGTTTATCGGCCGACATTCTTGTCACGTATTCCGTAGCGGCCTCGGCCGACAGCCCACCGTGCGTCTGGACCACGTCCTTGAGCGCAGCATCCACATCGCGTGCCATGCGACTGGCGTCACCGCAAACATAGAAATGAGCGCCTTCGTTGATCCAATTCCATAGCTCGCTGCCCTGCTCGCGCATGCGGTCCTGCACGTAGACCTTGTCTTCCTGATCCCGTGAGAATGCAAGATCCAGGCGGCCCAGGAAGCCGCTATCGCGCATGGCTTCCAGTTCCTCGCGGTAATAAAAGTCCGTTGCCGCGTGTTGCTCGCCGAAGAACAACCAGTTGCGGCCACGGTCTCCGCGCGCCTGCCGCTCGTGCAGGAAACCTCGGAACGGGGCCACCCCAGTGCCTGGCCCGACCATGATCATCGGCGTGCCGCCATCAGAAGGTGGCCGGAAGTGCGCGGACTTCTGCACAAATACCGGAACGTCGGCGGCGTCGGCACGATCGGCCAGGAATGTCGATGACACCCCCTTTCGGTGGCGGCGCCCGTTGTGATAGCGGACCGCGGCAACCGTCAGGTGCACCTGACCGGTATGCGCTTTCGGGCTCGATGCAATCGAATAGAGTCGGGGCTGCAAACGTTTCAGTACCCCGATCAGCTCCTGCACCGACATGTCGACAGGGTGCTCATGCAGTATGTCAGCCAGTTGTTGGCCCCAGAGCCAGCGTTTCAGATCCTCCTTGCGATCACTGCTCAGCAGTCCCTTTAGTTCGCCAGTTGCGCTGCGTGCCGCAATCAGTCGCAGCGCCTCGGCGCTGGGGCGCGCGATCTCGAAATGCCGCGTCAGCGCGTCTGTCAACGGCATATCGCCATGGCCATCCACGGTAACAAGCGCGTCGGGCGTGAGCCTCGTAAGGTCCAGCAACTCCTGTACAAGTTCCGGACAATTGCGGGGCCAGACACCGAGCGCGTCGCCAGCCTCGTACTCGATGCCCGAATCGCCGATGTCGAGTGCGAAGTAACGCGTATCCTTGTTGGTGCTGTCTCGATTGAGCCGCAGGTTCGTTAGCAGGCGAGATGCGCCTGGATTTGCCTTGGTTGCCATGACCGCAGGCAGCACGGCCGGAATCATGCCTTCCGAAGGCGTGGCATGCAACGCATCGTTCTTACTCTTGATGGCGGCGATAACGCTGTCCAGCCACGCGTCGGCTTTTTCCTCATAATCCGTATCGCAGTCCACCCGGGGCCGTAACTGGCGCGCCCCGAGCGCTGCCATGCGCTCGTCGAGCTTGCGGCCGTGCCCACAGAACTGATCGTAGTTGCTGTCGCCGAATGCCAGCACCGCATAGTGGAGATGTTCCAGGCGGTCCGCAGAACCGGCCTGGATTCCGTGCCAGAACTCGGATCCGTTGTCAGGTGCGTCACCATCCCCGAACGTGCTCGACATCATGAGCAGGTACTGTGTCTTGCCCAGCGCCGCAGGCTTGTAGTCGGCCATGCAGGCGCTGCGGATATCGAAGCCCGACTCCATCAGCGCAGTGGCATAGCGCTCGACCAGCGATTCGATATTACCGGTCTGTGATGCCCATAACAGCGTCACGGCGGGTCGCGCACCAACAATACGTACCGGTGACGATGCATGCGCTTCCACGTTTGGCATCGCACTCGGCAGTGCGGCGGTATCCTGGGCGGCGGGAGTCCGACTGAACATGCCTCCAAGCACTCCGTTGATCCACGCCTGACGGTCAGGCGCAATCGGTGCACTGGCGGGCAGCAATGGCACCCTGCTGTCAATGCCAGACAAGCGCAACCCCTGGATAAAGCCGCCCAGATAGTGGCGCTCCGCTTCCGTGAGCTGGGGCGGCGTGACGGGAGTGGCGAGCAGCGTGGATAGTGCGTCGAGCTGGGTCATGTCGAATGGATGAGCGGAGATATTGGATTTGCTCAGGGCAGCAGACGCTTCGGCTGCCGGTGCGACCGAAGACTGCGTGTCGGTCAGGAGGGTTTGTTCCGAAATGGTTTGCGGCGGAGCAGTCGCCACGCGCGTAAGAGCCACGGCACAGAACTTCAGTTCTGGCTGTTGAGAAATCGGGTCTACGGCATCGCTGGTGATGGCGTTGATACACAGATCTTCGCCAAACGTGTCGTTCCAGTGCATCGGTGCAAAACAGTTGCCCGGCTGCACGCGCTCGGTCAACACGGCAGGAAGTACTGCACGACCGCGCCGTGAGCGAATCTCGACACTGTCCTTCTCGCGCAGGCCCAAGGCTTGAGCGTCTTCCGGATGGATTTCGACAAACGGCCCAGGATTGAGCTTGTTGAGCATCGGCACCTTGCCCGTCTTGGTCATCGTGTGCCATTGATGCTGCAAGCGCCCAGTGTTCAGCACGATCGGAAACTCGCGATCGGGCATCTCGGCGGGATTTGCATGCGGGCGTGCGAAGAAAATGGCCTTGCCTGACGCGGTAGCGAATGCCAGGCGTGGTTTGGCGCCTGCGTCACTCACCCGAACAGTCTGGCTAACGCCTTCATTCAGATAGCGGATTGGATTGCGGTCTGGGCCCGCCGCGCTATCGCACGGCCACTGCAACGGCGTCTCGCGCAGCCGGCTATGGCTCGCACCTCGCAAGTCATAGCCGGTCTTGGGATTTGCAAAACGTGTGATTTCCTCGAAGACCTCGGCAGCGGACGCGTAGCTGAAGGCGTCGTCAAAGCCCATCTCGCAGGCGACGCGCGCAATGATCTGCCAATCTGGCAGCGCATCGCCCGGTGGAGCAACTGCCTGACGCATCAGCGTCATATTGCGCTCCGAGTTGATCATGACACCGTCTGCTTCGGCCCATAGCGCGCCTGGCAGCAGCACGTCCGCATAGCGGTTGGTCTCCGTGTCCAGGAAAGCGTCCTGCGCGATTACCAGTTCCGCCGCCTGCAGGCCGGCCACCACGTTTGTGCGGTTCGCCACGGTCGCGACAGGATTGGTGCAGATGATCCAGCAGGCCTTGATCTTCCCTTCGGCCATGCGTTCAAACATGTCGACCGTGCCCCCGCCCACACGGGTATGCAGCGTTCCGTCGGGCAGACCCCATTGCGCCTCCACGTAGGCTCGGTCCTCCTCGGACAACACCGAACGCTGGCCTGGCAGTCCAGGTCCCATATAGCCCATCTCGCGCCCGCCCATTGCATTGGGCTGCCCGGTCAGCGAGAACGGCCCGCTGCCTGGCCGACAAATTCGTCCCGTCGCCAGGTGGAGGTTGCAAATCGCGTTCGTGTTCCAGGTGCCATGCGTGCTCTGGTTCAGGCCCATGGTCCAGCAGCTCATGAACTCGGCCGCTTCGCCGATCCACTCAGCCGCCTGAATGATTTTTTCTTCCGGGATTCCCGTGATGTCGGCAACGCGTTCCGGTGGGTAGTCATCCAGAAAGCCCGGCATGGCGTCCCAGCCTTCAGTGAATTCAGCGATGAATGCGGCGTCGGTCTTCCCGTTCTTGTGCAACAGGTGCAGGAGTCCATTGAGCAATGCCAGATCAGTACCGGGTCGAATCTGCAGGAACAGGTTGGCCTTGTCGGCGGTGCCATTGCGACGTGGATCGACGACGATCAGCTTTGCACCAGCCTTGACCCGGTCCATCATGCGCAGGAACAGGATCGGGTGGCAATCGGCCATGTTTGCGCCAATCACAAAGAACACATCGGCACGATCGAAGTCCTGATAAGACCCCGGCGGCCCATCGGATCCCAGCGATAGCTTGTATCCGCTGCCTGCACTGGCCATGCATAACCGGGAGTTCGACTCGATCTGATTGGTACCGACGTATCCCTTCGCCAACTTGTTGATCAAGTACTGCGCCTCGATCGACATCTGGCCTGACACATAAAACGACAGCGCGTCGGGCCCGTGTGCGTCAAGAATGCCGCGCAGGCGCCGGGCGGTATCGCTGATGGCCTGCGCCATCGGCAATGGCGCAGGATCTTGTCGGCGCTGTTGTCTTACATAGGCTTGCTCCAGGCGGCCAGACTGGCGTAGCGCGACGTGAGCGGACGAACCCTTGGTGCACAGTCTGCCAAAATTTGTTGGATGTTCCTTGTCGCCGGTGATCTTGACGACTTCCTCGTTTTCCACATGCAGTGTCATCCCACAGCCCACGCCACAGTATGGGCAGACGGTGTTGACGGTGCGACTGGCGGTGGAGTCGGTAGTGCTCATGTGCAATGCCCGAATGAAAAGCGCCCTGCGAATCCGGACGAAAGTCGGGATTCGCAGGGCGCCGTTGCCGTGCTCAAGGATGTGCGGCAGCAATGAAGCCGCGATCGGGTCGCCATTGACCCTGTGATCTGTTACGCAAGAGACGGGCCAGAGTGATGTGCGCCGTTATATTCGAAGAAATCTAACGGCGAGAAGAATGGCGTACCCATCCTGGTGCCTATTCCGTCCAAATCCGTGCCCCTGCGCACTCTGGCTGTGCCTCCAGTCCGTCTTTCCGGCCCGTGCCGTCACAGAGGAATGGGCGTTATATCTGTCCCTATATTTAGCTGGCACCTATTCAACATCCGTTTCCATCAAAAGTGATCAATGGTCATGAATCCTGGTCAGCGCCAAACTCCCGGTCATCCATAACCATTCACGAACGGGTTCAACATGAAAACCAGCGCACGCAATCAGTTCTCGGGAGTTGTCGCACAAGCCACTGCAGGCGCGGTCAACGACGAAATCATCATCAATGTTGATGGGGGCCAGCAGATCGTGGCGACGGTGACGCATGAGAGCGCCGCACGCTTGGGATTGAAGACGGGCACCAAGACCGTTGCCCTCGTAAAGGCGACCTCGGTGATCGTGATGGTCGATGCGGATGCCAGCAAAGTGTCGGCGCGCAACTTCGTGCAGGGTACCGTCACGAGCCTCTCCAAGGGAGCAGTCAACTCTGATGTGACGATCACCGACAGCAGCGGTATGGCCGTCGCCGCGATCATCACCAACGCCAGCGTGGACCGCCTTGCGCTTGCAGTCGGCAAGCCTGCCGCGGCCATGTTCAAGGCTTCCAGCGTGATCGTCGGTATCGACGGCTAAACAATTGGGCGGTTTCCGCCCACTACCACGGCAGCGCCTCCTGCAGTGGCATGAGGCGTTGCGCAGATTCTGGCCAGTAGCCTGGAGTCTTGCGAATTCGCTCGATCAACGCCTCAGTTCTGAGCAAATCGAGCAACTCGATCGCCCACGCTGCGTCGCAGTCCGGCTTTCGCAGGGCCAGGTAATAGGCCTCGCGGGTAATCGCAACAAACGTCAATCCAGCAGCCTCGGCAGTTGCTCTCAGTCCGAATCCAACGTCCGCTTTACCGTCGCGAATTGACTCCGCAACTTCGTCGTTGCTATGCGCACAGGATTCGTAGCCAGGTATCTGATACGGGAGGATGCCCTGGTCAACCAGCACCTGATCGAACAATGCGCGTGTAGCAGAACTACGTTGACGGTTAAGGAATCGCACCCGGTGGGTCACCAAATCGCTCAGTCCACGGATAGCGCCTGCGGCGCTCGGTGACACCATCAGGCCCTGCTCTCGCCACGAAACCCGAAGCAGCCTGACATCGGCCGACTTCAACCAGGGCTTGAACAGATGCTGTAGTCTCGTGCCCGCCTTATGCACCGGCGAAATATGAAAGCCGGCAAGCTCCGCATGTCGCTCGTGAAGGCAAATCAAACCATCGATGGCGCCGCAAATCACGGTATCAAGAGCGAGGGAAGAACTTGCCCCGCCAAGCGCATCGGTGAGGGCATCCGTCGCAGCATCGCGCGTGCCGGAAAAGCGTACCAACTCACGTGTCGGTGCCGCTACGCTATCGATGTGCTGGTGAAATTCCGAGGCGGCCGTCTCGATCAGCGGCTCGACCGCCTCTCGCAGACGCCGTTCAGCGCGCAGCAGGTTTTCCCCCAGCCGCGTCAACATGGTGCCCTTGCCCCGCCGCATGTCGACCAGCTTCTGATCGGATATGCGCTCCCATTCACGAATCGACTCCCAGGCGTACCGATAGGACAGTCCGGCCTGACGCGCCGCCTGTTGCAAAGATCCTGTTTCGCGAATGCCCTGGAGCAGACCAAAGATCCTGGAAGCATCCTGCCGGCTCTCACCGATATAGACGGACGGCGACAATTCAAACTGGAACTTCATGGAGACGACGCCAAAGCGGGATTGTCGAATCGCCGTAATATACCATGCGATATAACGGGATGAGGATACAGTTGCCCGGCTTGCCGATCGGTACAATCAAGGTTTGGCCACAAGAGCCCATCCTGCGGGCCAAACGCGAACCGCCACCTGCCTATGCCAACGAAACCCGTATCATCCCCTGACGCGCCCAAGCGCGCCAAGCCGTCGCGACCGCAGGTGAAATTTCGCATGCGAGTCATGATCGCCGACGTGATCGCCGTCGGCCCTGGCAAGATTTCGCTGCTCGAGGCTATCGGCGAGCACGGCTCCATTTCGGCCGCAGCCCGCAGCATGGAGATGTCTTATCGGCGCGCGTGGCTACTCGTTCAGGAAATGAACAAGGCCATGCGATCCCCAGCAGTAGTCTCTGACCATGGCGGCGAGACGCGCGGTGGCACCAAGCTTACGCCTGAAGGCGAGTCCATTGTCCGGCTTTATCGTCAAATAGAGCAGACGGCCTCGGCCGCATGCAAAACGGATATCGACTCTTTGCTTGAACTCCTGGACTAGCGCCGTTTTGCAGCGCATTTGGCAGCGCCTCTAACCGGTTCGCATTTCAGAAGATCCGAAGTTTATAAACGCAATAGCGCAACGACGATGGAAGCCCATGGGTGGGCCCCTGTGTGGTGCCGCCAGCCATCATGCCTTGCCCCCGGAAGCAACAGGAGAGGAGATCATTCATGCAATGGACTACAGGTCCGCGTCGTGCGGCGCTGCTGATATGCTCGCTGGGCTTGATACTACTGGCAACCGACCGCGGCGGTGCCTACGACGCGCGAGCATCCACGAACCCGCCGGCCACCCCATCACCCGCGGCGACACCCGCTCTGGCATTGGCTGGCGATGTGACAGCACCAGGTACGTTGACGCTGGCGCAAATCCGGGCGTTGCCAGCCACAACCCAGACTGTGTCGTTCAGCAGTGGACGCGGGCCACAGACCCACACCTACATCGGTGCCAGCGTCTGGACGCTGTTGAGTCAGGCAGGCATTGCAGTCAATGCCACCGTCCATAACGAAATAGTTGGGAAGTACGTCGTTGCCACTGGCAACGACGGCTATCGCGCCGTATTTTCCATGGGCGAGCTGAGCCCGGATTTTGGCAATCGCGGCAATCAGGTCGCGTATGCCGAAGCGATCAACGGTGCCGGCGTTGCTTTGTCCAGCGACGGCCCTCTGCGTGTCACCGCACCCGGCGACGTCAAGGGCGGGCGCTATGTATCTGGTCTAATGAAGCTGGAAGTCCGCGCGGCTGCCGGCACGGCGAGCGGTACGGGCGGTGGCGTCAGCACGTCTTTCCAGCTCGGTGGCGCTGTAGCACACCCTGCCACATTCGACCTCGCGGCCCTGCAGGCGCTTCCAACGGTAACCCGAACGGTCGGCACCAACCAATACACCGGCGTGAATCTCTGGGACCTCGTCAATGCAGCCGGCATCAAGACGAATGCGACGATCAAGAACGATCTTCTCCGCTTCTACCTTGTTGCCACCGGTAGTGACGGCTACCGGGTTGTGGTGTCGTTGGCCGAGATTTCCCCTGATTTCGGCAATCAGCCCAATATGGTGGCCTACGCCATGAACGGCACGCCACTGACTAAAAGCGGCTTCGCACGTCTGATGGTGCCCGGCGATGCCAAGGCGGGACGCCAGGTTTCGAATCTGGTGTCACTGGAGATCGTATCGGCGGCGCAGTAATAACCGCTGTTCGGCAGGGTGCGTATCGACTTGTACCCAATGCCCAACGGCAGTTACGAAAGGTTGCACTGAAGCATACGCTTCTCATTTGCACTACATCACTGCGCGATAAAAAGGCCGGCGCTCATGTCCGGCCTGTCATCTGGCAACAGTCAGGCGTAAATCAGCAGTTGCCTTTCTTTGCCTGGCCCGGCGGGCAGAAGCCATTACCGGGGCCACCTTGCGGGCGAGCAGCCGGTCCAGGGTCCGGCACGTAGTAGGCGCATCCGCCGAGCAGCGTGACGCCAAGTGAAATCATGACAATGATGGCTTTCATGGTGTTGAGGGGCCGAGGCCCCTTCCCTCTCAGAATTAGAAGTTGAAGTTGACGCCGGTCTGGCTACCACCGGAGATGTTGGCGTTGTTCGTCTGCGTCGTACCGGATGCACTGGTGGCCTGCACCGAATACTGGCCGGCGACCGCCGATACTGCCGACAGCGAAACCGGCAACGTCGCACTGTAGGTACCCACCAGCGGAGCCGCCGCCGGCAGCGCTAGCGAATAGTTACCGGTATCCGAGTTGGCATTGGCCGAGGCAATCTCGTACGACACCGAGCTGATGGTCTGCAGTGCACGCACCGCGGCCTGTGCCGACGCCGTGGCGGTACCCGACACGATATTGGTGGCGGACGTCGGCAGCGTGATTGGCGCGGCTGCAGTCGCTACCGTGGTGGTAGCGCTCGCCGTGACCGGTACTGCGCGAATGATGCCGGTCGCATGGCCCGACGGCTGCTTGTTGTCCACTACCACCACGTCATAGGTGCCACTGGTGCTGGTCTGGACCAACGGCGTCAGGACGAATTGCCCGTTGGTATCTGCAACCGTGCCGCGAATGATCTTGCCATTCTGCTCCGCGTAGACCGTCGCGCCAGCCTGGGCGGGCGGCACATAACCGGAGATCGCGCCACTGACGGTCATCGGCGTGGCCGTTACCACGGGCTTCAGGCTGTACGAGCCGTTACCCTGCTGCACGATCGACTTGCAGGCGTTGAAATCCAGGATCAGGTCGACCAGTGTGTTGGCCGGCACCGTGAATGGCTGGATGATCTTGTACCCGCTCTGCGTGGCACTTGGGGTGGCCAACGGCTGTTCCGTCGTGGTACCGGAAACCACGACCGAGTTGGCCAACGTATTGCCCTGATTAGCGTTCAATACCAGACGTACCTGCTGATACTGGCCCGCGGGCAGCGGGGCGCGGCCAAGGTCGAACAGCACACCGTTTGTCAGTGAAAGCAGGTCGACTCTCTGCGGCGCGGACAATGCGATATCCGTCCAGCCGCTATCGTTGTCTCCGGCGTTGCTGCTGGCGTTGACGCGAACCTTGTTGACCGTGACATAGACGTGGTCGAAGCCGCAGGCGGGTGCGTCGGTCATGGCCACATGCAGCGTCCCATTGCTGGGGGCCGGGCTGTTGCCGCCTCCGTCTCCGCCGCCGCATGCGACGACAATGAATGGCACCGGCAATGCTGCAAATATCTTTCTTAGACTGGATTGATTTCTTGTTGTCATGCCACGCCTCTCCTCAGGGCTGAATGGTGCCCGAAGGATAGGTTTGGATCGTTCGCACAGGTGAGTGGCTTTGCAACCATTCGTAACGAAAATGAAACACGTTACGGACCTGCCGATACTTGAATAGATCAGCAAACTGACGTCTCGCGATCGCGCGCCATCGTTGCAAAGGGCATGAGCTATCCCAACGCTCAGTCATCGCAAAAAAAAGGGCTGCCCCATGGTCGAAGGCAGCCGCTGGAAGCTCATACGGGAAGTCTTGAGCAGGCTGCACCCTAGCAAGACTCGCTTAAGCCAACATTAACGCGTAGCTTTTGGGAACACTTTTTTTGCGTGACATTCAAGCGACTGATTTTTTCGCCACACTTCTGCCGGCACGACCCGCGCAGGCATTGAAGACGTTAAAAAATGACCCTAGACTGCCACGCATAACCGGCCGGGTCAGCCGGAAACAAGAAAGCACAGGAGCACACATGGGCCATCGAAGCCTGCTTGTGCGACATAGTCACGCCCATGTGCAAGCGGGCCGACTATTTCGGGTTAAAGGGATGCGCGGTCACGGCCGCGCGGGGTTCACGCTGATCGAGTTGATGGTCACGGTAGCGATCATCGGCATCGTCGCGGCATTCGCGTTGCCGAGCTATTCGCGTTACGTCACGCGCAGCAACCGTACCGCCGCCGAATCGTACATGCTCGAACTGGCCAGCATGCAGGAACGATTCCTGGTGGATAACCGCGCCTACGCGTCGAGTCTGTCCGCGCTCACGACCACGCCGGTCCCCGATAGCGTCTCCAGAAACTACACGATCTCGATCGCGCCCACGGCAGCGGCCACGCCGCCCGGCTATGTCATCACGGCCACGCCCTCCGGCAGCCAGGCAACTGGCGACACCTCATGCGGCACGCTCACGCTGAACAACACGGGCGACAAGACCGCTTCCGGAACCGCTGGCGTCAGCTGCTGGAGGTAGCCAATGGCCTTCCCACGATCCAACGTCGCGTCGACACGCGGCGTGCGCGGCGCGCGCGGCTTCACGCTGGTCGAGTTGATTGTCACGTTCATGGTGCTGGCAATCATCGCGACGGCCGCCGCGCCATCTTTCAGTGCGCTGATCACCTCGCAGCGCGTGCGCGGTGCGGCCGGCGACCTCGCCTCTTCGCTCACATTGCTGCGCAGCGAGGCGGTCAAGCGCAACGCTACGGTCACGATGACCACCGCCGGCACCGCGAGCAACTGGGCCGATGGCTGGGTCATCAGCGCCGGCACCGAGCGCGTGCGTGCCTACAGCGCATACAACGGCATCCAGATCACCACCGCCAGTGGCAATTCGCTGTCGATCGGCAATGACGGACGCCCCACGGGTGGGAGCATTGCATTCCAGGTAGCGCCGCTGACAGGATCGGCGTCGACACTTTGCGTGCAGGTCAGCGGTACCGGGCGCGTGAACACGGTTTCGGGAGCCTGCACATGAACTGTCGCCAACACGCGCCACGTGGCCGCCATGTGCACCGGCCAGCGTTCCGCAAACAAACGCACGGCGCCACGCTGATTGAAGTGCTGGTGTCGATCGTTATCGTACTCGTGGCGCTGCTCGGCACAGCCGGCATGATCGCCCGCTCGGGCCAGTCGGAAATGGAGTCGTATCAGCGCGGACAGGCTTTGACATTGCTGCAGGACATGGCCGCGCGCCTGAATGCGAATCGTCAGGTAGTGGGCTGCTACGCCAGCGGTAGCAGCATGACAGTCGCCGGTAGCACGACCGTGGCCCCGCCTTCCTGTACTGGTGCCAGCGATGCGCAGCGTGCAATGGTCGCGACGGATCTTGCCACATGGAGCGCGGCATTGCTGGGCAGCGCCGAAGTCCAGGGCAGCAACCGCGTGGGCGCGATGATCGGTGCCCTCGGCTGCATCGAGGCCATCGACGCCGCCAATCAGGTCTATCGCATCAGCGTGGCCTGGCAGGGACTGGCGCAAACCACCGCGCCAGCCTTGCCTTGCGGCCAGGGCGCATTCGGCAATGACGCCTACCGGCGCGCCATCAGCGTGGACGTGCGCATCGGAGTGTTGTCATGAAGCCGATACGTCAACCGGCACCCGCCCATGGCATCCGCCACACCCCTCGCCATCACAAGCGCCTCGACGCGCAATTGGGGGTGTCGCTGGTCGAACTGATGATCTCGATGATCCTGAGCCTGGTGCTGTTGATTGCCCTGGCCACGCTGTACTTCAATACATCGCGCGCGCAGAACGATTTCTCCAACAGCGGCGAGCAAATGGAAAACGGCCGCTATGTGCTAGACATGATGAGCCGTGAAATCGAACTGGCCGGGTTCTTCGGTCCGTCGTCGCTCGCGCGCAGCGCGGTCGCCTCGAGTCCGGATCTTTGTGCCACCAGTGCAGACGCACTGGGATTCTCTGCCTCGCCGGTGACCATGCCGGTGGGCCTGCTGGCGTTCGCGCCTGGCACCGTGGCGCCCTGCCTGCCAAACCTGTTGCCAACGTCCGAGATCGTTGCCATCCGTCGCGTCGGTACAACGCCCACCAATGCCGCCGTGGCGGGTACCGCGTACCTCCAGACGTCGTTCTGTGCCAGCGATACGGCCTCGCTTGCCTTCGGGGCCAGTGCGCCGGCCTTCACGCTGCGCACCAAGGCCTGCAACAACGCAGTACCCGCCGAACTGCGTCCGGCCGTGGTGACCATCTTCTACCTGGCCGGCTGCGACAAGTGCACCGGCAACGGCGACGGCCTGCCCACGCTGAAGATGGCCGAACTCGTCAATGGCGCGTTCAGGGTACAGCCGGTTGCCAACGGCATCGAGGACATGCACCTGAGCTATGGCGTCGACCTCGACAACAACGGCGCGCCGGACTGCTACGTCGACGATCCGGGTGTGGACAACAGCGCGCTGTGCACCGGCGTACCCACCTACGACTGGACCACAGCACTTGCCAACTGGCGCAACGTGACCGCGGTCCGTGTACAGGTGCTGGCGCGTACGGTCAAGCCATCGGCCGGCTGGACCGACCAGCGCACCTACGATGTGGGCCGTATGCAACCGGACGGCCCTTACAACGACGGCTACAAGCGCCACGTCTACGCGCAACTGGCCCGCATCGCGAACGTGGCGGGCCCAAGGGAATCCCAATGAAATCGCTCCGACGCCGCCAGGACGGCGCGACCCTGCTGGTCACGATGGTCTTCCTGGTGATTTTCCTGCTGATGACGATCGGGCTGGTCGGGTCCGGTGTCGTCAACACCAAGATCACCGCCAACCAGCAGCACGGCGTGGAAGCACGCCATGTGGCGCAGCAAGGCATCGAGCAGGTCATCAGCAAGGATTTCACCGCGGCACCCGCGGCCACGAGCGTTCCCGTCGACGTAAGCGGCGATGGCAAGACCGACTACACGGCCCAGGTGGCCGCACCGGTTTGCCAGGCCAGTACGGCACTGCGCAATAGCGACCTCGATACCACCAACGCCGACGACGTGTCGTGCTTCGTTGGCAACGGCAACAACGATACCGGCATCCTGACCGGCAGTGGCGCTGCCGGCGGCAATTCGCTTTGCAATGCCACGCAATGGGATGTCGCAGCCAATGTCAGCGACGCCGGCGTCACCAGCACCAGCGCCACGCTGCACCAGGGCATCTCCGTGCGCGTGCCATATGGCACCGCCTGCCCCTGATTCCCGTTCAACGAATTCCGCGTTCATCAGAAAGACCGATCATGCGAACATCCGCCCTTCGTTTCGCGCTTGTCAGTAGCATGGCAATCCTGACGGCGCTGCCGGCCATGGCCGAGGATATCGACCTCTACACCGGACTCCAGCCCAACGCCGGCAAACCGAATGTGCTGATTGTGCTCGACAACGCGTCGACATGGGATGCCGCGGCGACTTTCGACTGCAAGACCGCGGGCGTGGTGGGCAGCAACAACGTCGGCAAGGACGTGGGCGCCGAACAATGCGCGCTCTACGGCGCGGTATCGTCGATCAAGACCAGCGATACCCTGCTCGGCAACCTGAACCTCGGCATGATGATGTTCGGCACCGGGAGCAATGTGGGCGGCAAGATGCGCTTCCCTTCGGCAGCGCCTTACAAGCTGCCGCTGATGGACAAGACTGGCGTCGACAACTTCCTGACCTATATCAAGACGATCGACCGCCAGGCCGACAACTCGAACAATTCGCAGGTTGGCGGCTCGATGCAGGAAGCGTGGGCGTTCTATTCGGGCAACATCGGGTTGTCCGGCACCCAGTACACCACCCCGATCGACAACCCGTGCCAGCGCAACTTCGTCATCTACATCGCCAACGCGGTCAATAACGGCAAGCCGCAGGACACCGGTACCAAGGCCTACGATTCGCTCAAGAATGACGCCAAGGCCAGCACCACCCAGTTGCAGGAGATCGTGCTGCCTACCAGCGCGAACAAGTACCAGAGCAACTGGGGCGATGAATGGACGCGCTTCATGTACCAGACCGACGTGCTGAACAACGTCGACAACCGCCAGAACGTGACCACGTATACGATTGCGGTCACCGATGGCAAGAACCCCGACTATGTGCAGCTTGCCAGCAGCATGGGCACCAATGGCGGCGGCAAGGTCTACGTGGTGCAGCTTGGCGATGTGGCGGCGCTGACATCGGCGCTGCTGGCCATCTTCAACGAAGTGCAGGCCGTGAACAGTGTGTTCGCCTCGGTCAGTCTTCCGGCCTCGGTCAATGCGCAAGGGCAGTTCCTGAACCAGGTCTACGTGGGCATGTTCCGCCCCGACGCTACCGCCGCGCCGCGCTGGATGGGCAACCTGAAGCAGTACAAGGTCGGTTATGACGCCAAGGGCAAGCTGATCCTGCAGGACTCCACCGGCGCGGCGGCCATCAGTAACGCGGCAACGGGCTTCATCTCGCCGAACGCGGTCAGCTACTGGACGGCCGATCCGCCGGCCAGCTTTACCAGCAGCGGGTACGGCGCCAGCGTCACGAACTGGCCGAAAAAGGGCTATTGGCAGAATAGCCCTTCCAGCGCGGGATGGGCGCTCGATTCCCCCGATGGCGAAGTTGTCGAGAAAGGCGGCGTGGCCGAAAACATGCGCGTGCAGTGGCTGACCAGCCAGAGCGGACGCACGTTACTGACCTGCAATGGCGAGGGCAATTGCCCGGCTTCCGGCGCGCTGCCCTCGTTCGACAGCAGCAATAGCTGGCTTACCGGTACCGCCGGCCTGACCGCCATCAACAGCGGCAGCAATGGCGCGGCAACGATCTCCGCGACGGAACTGCCCAAGCTGATTGCCTGGGTACGCGGCCAGGACGAGGCCGCTGCCGACAACACCAGCATTGCTGGCGTGGAGGCCGAAGCCGGCCCGGGCTCGCCGGTGACGGTACGCTCATCGATCCATGCCGACGTGCTGCACTCGCGCCCCGCGGTGGTCAACTATGGCGGCAGCACGGGCGTGGTAGTGTTCTACGGCACCAACGATGGCGTATTCCACGCGGTCAACGGCAACCAGACGCAAGGCATTGGCGCGGTCCGGCCGGGCGGTGAACTGTGGGGTTTCATCGCGCCGGAATTCATCGGCAAGCTCGCGCGGCTTTACACGAACTCGCCCGAAGTCCAACTCTCCACCACGCCGTCGGGCATCTCGCCCGCACCGCAACCACGCGACTATTTCTTCGATGGCAGCACTACGGTGATGCAGGACATGCGCGATCCGGCCAATCCGCGCATCCTGCTGTACCTGACCGCACGACGCGGCGGCCGCATGGTCTACGCGCTGGACGTTACCAATCCTGCCGTCCCACGCTTTGTCTGGAAGCGAACCAACACGGATATCGCCGAACTGGGGCAGACATGGTCGCAACCCAAGGTCATGCGGGTGCGCGGCTACAGCAACCCGGTGGTCGTGATGGGCGCCGGCTACGACACCGCCGAAGACAGCGATCCTGCCCCAGGCACCAATACGATGGGCCGCGGCGTGATCGTGTTCGATGCCTACACGGGCAATATCGTCTGGTCGGTGCAACCGTCGTGCAGCGGTGTCAGCGGCACGTGCCTGGCGGTGCCGACGATGACGCGCGCGATCCCGTCGGACGTCACGGCACTTGACCGCAACGGCGACGGCTATGCCGAGCGGCTTTATGTGGGCGATGTCGGCGGCAATATCTGGCGTGCGGATTTCGAAACCACGGCCGGCAACGCACCCGCCAACTGGACCGTCACGCGGCTGGCCACGCTTGGCGGCGCCGCCAGCACCAACAACGCGCGCAAGTTCTTCTATCCGCCGGACGTGGTGTCGACGCGCACCTACGATGCCGTGTCGATCGGATCGGGCGATCGCGAGCATCCGCTCTACTCGGCCTCTACCACGCCAGGCACAGCCTATAACGTGATCAACCGGCTCTACATGGTCAGGGACCTCAACATCAATGGCGTGCCGGCAACCTGGACGCCGCTGACCGAGGGCAGCCTGTTCGATGCCACATCGGGGCAGTACGATGGTTCGCGCTACGGCTTCTACATCACGTTGACGCACCCGGGCGAGAAGGCCGTCAATGCGCCACTGACCGTCGCGGGTTACACGACCGTCGGCACCAACACGCCATCGGTACCGGTCGCCGGCATGTGCTATCCGAACCTGGGTACGGCGCGCAGCTATTCGTACAGCTTCCTGACGGCCAAGGGCCAGAACGACAACCGCTACGTGATTCTCGACGGCGGCGGCTTCCCGCCCTCTTCGGTATTTGGAATGGTCGTCGTCGACAGCGGTGGGCAGAGCACGGTGGTGCCCGTGCTGCTGGGCGGCGGCAATCAGACCAGCAGCGGCGGTGGCGACGACACGTCGGGCCTGGGCGTCCAGAAGATCAAGATCGCCGGTGTGGGCAAGCGCAAGCGGACGTACTGGTATTCCGAGACGGACAAGAAGTAACGGCAATGAATCGGCTTCGCCTGGAGCGACAATGCTCCAGGGCGACGGATCATCGGCAACCCGATATGGCCGAGCAGGTCGCGATGGCCTCTACGGCTGGGTGGACTGCACAGTGACGATGGTCACACGGCGATTTTCAGGCGCGGTGGGATTCTGTACGTTCAAGGGTTCGGCCGAGCCCTTCCCCACCGGCGTCAGGCGGATCGAGGGCACGCCGCCTTCGACGGTCAGGTACTCCACCACCGCCTGGGCGCGGCTTTCCGATAGTTTCAGATTGGCTGGCGCGGACCCACGCGGATCGGCGTGGCCTTCCACGCGGAAGCGATAGGGCGAAAGCTGGCTCGACTTCAAGGCGCGCGCCACCTTGTCGAGCGCCACGCGCGCGCTGCGCGTCAGCTTCACCGAGTTGCTGGTGAACGTGATCAGGAGGTTTGCAGACGCGGCCGTCGTCGTCGGCCCCGCGCTGCTATCGGGCATGGCGGTGCTGTCGCGCACCTGGATGCCCAGCGTCTCGGTCCGGGCGGCGGGCTCGTTCGCGGTGGGTTCGTTTGGCAATGCAGTATGCGGAACCAGCGCGTTGGTGATCGCCTGCTCGCTGATGTCTTCCTCTTTGATGAGGTTGCCGCCCGCGCGGGATACCGGCGCTGCACAGAGAAGGCAAAGTGCCAGTAGCAGGATACTGGGCCGGAATGTCAGAGTGACGTGTGCCATGTCGATACTCTCCTGTCACGGCGTCCTGCGCGACCGACGCGGCGCAGGCCTCCAATTGAGTGTAGGTGCGCGGGCGCGCCGTCGGTACCCGCCTGTCATTCCACGCACTGGACCAGCGCCGACACTTGCCGCAACGCCGTGTCCGGGTCCTTATCCGCCGCGTGCGTTGCTGGCTGGCCTGGCAGGGAATGCGCCGCCAGGAACTGCGCAAGATCCGCGGCCGGCACCGCAACGCCGAGATCGGGCTTCTTCTCGTACCGGCCCACAACCATGCCGAGCAGGCCGCCCTTCGCATCGACGACCGGCCCGCCGCTGTTGCCTGCGTACAGTGCGGCACGCAGCACCAGAAGCCGGTGTCCCTTCGGCTGGGCATTGCCATGCAAATGGCCGCGTGTCATCACCGGCACCAGCGGCGAAGAAGGCGTGATGCCGAACGCGATCGTGTAGATCGGCGCGCCCTGGCGCGCGCTCCGCGCGACCGGTCGCGCGACAGCGGTCACGGCCTGCTGCGTTGCGAGCAGCGCCAGATCGCGGCGGTCATCCGTCGCGACAAGCGATACCGGAAGGCGCTTGCCATCGCTAGCCCAGACCTCGATCCGGCGGCATCCACGAACCACGTGCGCGCTGGTGAGCATCTCCCCCGCCAGCGTGACGAAAAACGCCGTGCCGCTGCGCTGCATGCCGTCCCGTCCTCTTTCCCCGGCTGGTTCGCCGCCATGCCCCGCCGCCATGCTGACGGCAACTCCGCTGCCGAATTCGAGCACCGCGCCGAGCACCACGCACGACAGCACCACGTACCGCCTCCGTTCCATGTCCGACGACCTCGGCATTCACTTCTGGTTGGCCAACTCCCACTCGCCGTTGGCGTTACGGCATGCGCGCGATGTCTGTTCGTACGACTTGCCGTCCTTCACATACGTCTCCGTGAAATCGCGGCACGTCCTGGCGCTCGCCGATTTCGAGTACCCGCTGAGCGGCTTGATCGAACCGGAGTTGCCCGTCTTCGCGTTGTGCCAGGTCTGGGGCTTGTTGTTTTCCGAGGTCTGCAACGCCTGCCTCAGTGCGGCTTCCCGCGCCGCCCGGTCGCGGTCGTCCATGACTTTGCCAATGATGCCTCCCAGCAGCGCGCCTGCCAGCCCGCCCACGACAATGGCCCCCGCGTTGCCCTTGCCGGCCACACCACCCACCAGCGCCCCGGCGCCTGCGCCCATGAGTGCACCCGACGTGGTCTTGTCCATGCCGCCCAGGTTCATCGAGCCATCCTGCGCACATCCCGCGACCATCGCACCTGCCGCGCTCAGGCAGGCAATTGACGACATCCACGCTTTCATTGGAATTCCCCTCCCCTTGTCAGGTGACACCGCCTCTCCCACTCTCCCTCTCTCCCACTACGTTGCCCACACGCCGAGCCGCGCGCGCCGCGCTTGCTGCTCCGCGTCGGCATACGGCGCGGGCGCCCCGGCCCGCGTGCGCGCCCATCCGCTGCGCAGGGCGTGCTCCGCAATGTCCTCGCCGTTGGCGAAGCACTGGAACGCCTTGCCCTTCGCGAAGCACTGAAGCTGGTTGCCCTTGTCCTTCAAATAGCGCTGCATTGCCTTGGCCGGCTTGCCGTCCTCGCCGACGATGGAGAACAGGTTGACGATTTTTCCCGACACGATCAGCGCTCCGGAATCGAGCACCTGCCCAACGCTGCCTTCCAGGTCGGGCGGCGATGGAGTCGCCGGTGCCGGGGGCTGTGGGACCAGCGAGATCGGCGGTAGATTGACCGGTACCTCTTCCGCCGGCGGCTGGGGCGAAGGGGCCGGCTGTGCCGGGACGCTCGCCACGGTCGGCTTCGGAGCAGATTCGGGCTGACGCATCATCACCCACGCCAACGCGCCTGCGAACAAGACGAGACCGGTGCCAGCCGCACCGACCACCATGAGGCGCGAGCGGGCCGGCGCGCGTGGCGGACTGGCCGTGGTATTGGCGGTAACCGGCCGAACGGCGGTGGGAGATGGCGGCATATCGATCCTTGCCGTCGTCGTGCGGGCGATCGGCGCAGAAGCAGGCGCAGAAGCAGCCGATAGCGTGGTGGAGCGCGCAAACAACGGCGTGACATGATGCCCCGCCTCATGCGGTGCCGTCGCCGCCCTATCCACCGTATCCGCCGCATCGCCCTGCCCGGTCGCTCTTACCGTCGTATGCGGCGGTGCAACGCGAGTGGCCCGCAATTCGTGCGTCAGGAATGACTGCCAGACGCCCTCGCGCACGATATCCGGCGCATCGGCCAGCAAGGCCGATGCCCCCAGCGCGCGGCCAAGGTCCTCCACCGTCTCGAACCTGTCCTCGGGCGCTTTGGACAGAGCCCGCATCAGCGCTGCCTCGACCACCGGGTCGAGATCTCCGCACAGCGGCGCCAGCGGCGGGGGCACAGTTTCCACCTGGGCGCGGATCAGTTCGTAGTCGCTGGTCGCGTTGAACGGCAGCCGCCCGGACAGCATTTCGTAGAGGACCGTCGCCAGGCTGTACTGGTCGCTCCGACCATCGCCCTCGTTGCCGCGCAACTGTTCCGGCGACGCGTAGGCGAGCGTGCCCACCACATCGCCCTGCCGCGTCAGGCGTTGCGAGCCCTGGATGCGGGCGATGCCGAAGTCCATGATCTTCAGCGTACCGCCCTCGGTCAACATAAGGTTCGACGGTTTGATGTCGCGGTGGATCACGCCCATCCGGTGCGCGTAGCGCAGGCCCATCACTGCCTGGATGACGACGGCGAGGCTGTCCCGTACCGGGAGGTTCCCGAGGCGCTCAAGCATGGTCTCCAGCGTATGGCCACGCACGAGTTCCATCACCATGCACACGGTGTCGCCATCGCGGAACAGCGCGTACAGGGTCGTGATATTGGGATGGTTGAGCCGGGCGAGGCTGGTGGCCTCGGCGCGGAAGCGTTCGAGAAAGCCCTTGTCGAGGCTCAGTTCGGGGCGCAAGGTCTTGATGGCGACTTCGCGCTCGAGTTCAGTATCGAACGCGCCATACACCTCGCCGATGCCGCCACGTCCCAGCAGGGTGCGGATCTCGTAGTGGCCGATTTGCCGTGGCGACATGGCGACTCCACCTTGCGCGTGATGGTCAGACGGCGCGCGTTTCGCGCGTGGTGCGGATCGACTGGTCCGACCGCGCGGCATGCGGTTGGGCCTCGAAGCCGCAGATGGCGACCGTCGCGTTATCCGCTCCGCCCGCCTCGCGTGCCAGTTCCACCAGTTTTCGGCACGCATCGACGGGCGCATGCGAGCTGACTACCGATGCCAGCATCGCAGGGTCGATCTGGTCGCTGATGCCGTCAGTACACAGTACGAGCAGGTCGCCATGCAGCAGCGGCATGCCTTGCGGCGATACGGCAGGCTGGAAATCCCTGGTGCCCAGCACGCGCTCCAGCACGTGCCGCTGGGGATGCCGACGCGCCTGCTCTTCCGTCAGCAGCCCATCGCGCACCATCGTGGCGACCATCGAATCGTCCTGCGTCAGTTGTTGGAAACCTGTGCCGCGGAGCAGATAGATGCGGCTATCCCCCACGTGCGCCACATAGGCCCTGTCGTCGACAATCGCCACTACGCTGCACGTGGTGCCCATGCCTTTGCAGGCAGGATCGGCGCCGGCCCGCTCGCAGATGGCGTCATTGGCGGCTACCAGCGCGGCGGCCAGCGCTTCAGGCGGCGGCCCGGCGCTCGCGTAGTACGCATGAAGCACCGTCCGCAGCGCGATCTGGCTGGCGACCTCGCCGGCCGCGTGCCCACCCATGCCGTCGGCCACGATAGCCAGCGCGCCGGCGACCGCGAGTGGGTCGTCGTCGCGCGGGATCATGCAGCCGACCGCGTCTTCGTTGTGCGGGCGCACGCAGCCGGTGTCGCTCTGCATCGCGCACGCCAGCCGCAGGCGCGAGACGCGTGGCAAGTCTGGCGGCGTGGAGGTGTCCAAGGCGCTCATGGCCGGCATAGCGTCAGTTCAGAAGCAACTCAAGCCCGTACTTGATCGGGACCGCGAACGTGACACGCTCGTCACCGATGGACCGGGAATATGTGAACAGGCCGATCACTTTGCCGTCGCGGTCGAATACCGGGCCACCACTGTTGCCATGGCCGGTCGCGGTCACCGTAAGCTGGTAAACGTCGCCGAGCGTATCGAAGGTCTGCACGTTGTTCTCTGTCTTCACCGTGTCGCCCACCTTGGCGATGATGCCCTCCGTCACAGTCGGTTGCGGAACGAGCTCGACGAGGCTCGTGATGTTGCCGCCTTCGCTCGACTGGATGACTGCATGCTTTTCCTCTGAAATTCCTGGATAGCCAAGCACGGTCACCCGCTCGCCCACGCTCGGGCGCGAGCCGACCGACGCGAGGTTGATGGTCGGCAGCTTGCGCGAGGTATCGACCTTGATCTGTGCGACGTCGGCCTCGGCGGATGACTTCACGAGGCGCGCCTCCACGCTCGCGCGCGTATCCGGAAACCGCACCGACAGCGTCTGGTTGCGCCCATCCAGCATGGCGAGCGACATCGTCCCGACGCCCATCCCGCCCGGCGCCGCAAAGTTCGGCCGGATCATCCGCACCGGATGCTCGAAGTCCCATCCACGCAGGCTACGGAAGGCCCGCGGATTGATGCGGGACATGCTGAAGTCACCCTGCCCCGCTGTCGTGATCTTGATGAGGATGCCGCCCTTCGCGTCGAAGTCCATGAAATCCGGCACCCTCCATCCCTGGGCGACGTGCTTGTTCGTCAGGATAAAGCCCTGGTCTTTCACCACGAAGCCGCTGCCGCGCCCGCTTACTTCGATCGGAATACCGCGGTGATCGTCGTCATCGGTGGTGAGCCAGCGCTGGACCGGGCCATTGTCGATCTGAAGGAAGCAAGGCAGGCGCAGGTTGTCCACGACGCAGATGCGTTGGTAAACCTGTCGTCCGGTGTTTTTGTCGACAATATGCCAGCGCGCTTCCACTACTACGGTGGCGGGACCGAACTCCGCGGCGATGGCTTGCGGGCTTTTGCCGATGAACCCGCCGAAATGGACGAAGGCCGCAATTGCGATCGCCACGATGGCGACCGACACGCCTGCGCCGATCAGCACCTTGTGGCTGATCGAACGCCGCTCCGTCTCCATCATCCGCAGGACGGTTTCCTTGCCCACATGATGGGCGTCGTGATTGCGGCTAGCGGTATCCGTTTCCGGTTCCCGCGCCATCACACGCGTGCCCGCCAGCTCTTTGGCGTTGACGAGCCGCGTCTCGGCGAGAACCGGTGCCGGCCGGGGTTCGAGGTCGAAGGTCAGGCGCGGTCCGCCCTCGCCCAGTTCGATGGTGTCGCCCGGCGCCAGCAGCGCTTCACCGCTGGCAGGATGGCCATTGTGGAACGTACCGTTGCTGCTGCCAAGATCGACCAGGAGGAAGCGCGGCGGATTCTCCTTCCCGATGCGGATGGCCGCATGCCGGCGGCTCACCAGATCGTCGCGCTGCGGGTCAAAGACGACGGCGGCGGCGGGATCCCGGCCGAGGATCAGCTCGTCGAACGCCTCGGCTTCGAACTGCTCGATCTGGTGCGCCTTGGATCCGGAGAGATGCGTGAGGACAATGCGAGTCATGCCGGTCTCCCACCAGGTTGCGGGTCAGGAGACACAAAAACGCCATCCCCTCCGGGCAGCGCCGGACGAAGGCATGGTGTGGACAACACAGCCGATCGACAATCCATTGCACCCCCTGCACTGGAGCAGGTTCCCCCGGGTGCCCGAACCGCGCGAGTTGTGCGCGAAATGTGATGCTGAGGTGGTTCCTCTGCAGAAAAGTATAGGTAATGTCTCCGGTGACTGCGAGCCGCCGCACCGCGACAAAGCTGCGATCAAAATGGCGCCGCCAGCGTCAGTCTCACTCCCTGCTGCAGCCCGCTCATGCCGAGCATCACGTTGTAGTCCAATCCGAACGTAACCGTCTTCGTTCGCATCTTTCCGCCCAACCACACCTGGAAGCGATCTCGGCCAAACGGCGAGCCCTTCACACTGTAGACCTGGCCGACGCCCAGCAGATCGGCGTACGACAGGTTGGCCGCGCTCTGCCCCTCGAAATCGTGCTGATACTCGACGCGAGCAAACGGCGTGAACATGCCCCAGCGGGTCGGCTGCGTGTATTCGCTGCGCAAGCCAAGCGACCCTGACACACTCGTCACCGATTGCCCGAAGTACGTCAGCGAATTGATGCCGGCACCCGATTCGGTGAAAGTATCGAGTTTGCTTGCGGCAACCAGCACGCGGCCATAGGGTGAGATCAGCCAGCGTGCATCGCGATGTTCATAGCCTGATGAAAGCGAGGCAAACCACTGGTGTCCGTCGCGCTTGCCACTGGCAAAGGCGGCCTCATCCACTGCCCAGCGGCGCGAATCAAAGCTCAGTACGCCGTACCCTGCAACGCCATCGACAAAGTAGGATGGCGCGGGTCGATAGCTACCGTACAGCGCCACGCTGAACGCGTCCGCATTGCTGTGCGTCCCGGATGAGCCGATGTCGGTCGCGTCATGCCCGTAGCCCATTCCAACGCCGGCGGTGAACTGATCCGACACGCGATAGTCCGCGCCGGCGGTCACGCCGCCGGTGGTAAACCGGAATCCCGAACGCTGTGCTGCCACATTGGCAAAACCGAAATCGACCGTACCGGCAGTCCAGAATGCGAGGCGGGTGTCGTCGGCGCTGCCGGCCCGCGCATTGTCCGTAGTCGGCAGATCGGGTAGATCTTGCGGGGCATTGCCCCTCGGCTCGTCTGCCGATGCGGCGGCACCGGGTTGCGTGGCACTGGTGCGACGATTCCTTGCCGCGCCGCGTTGGCACTCGTCGCGCGCCACCAGGCCATCCACGCCCTGGCAGGCACGCGGGTCCACGCCATCGACGCGCGGCAGCGCCACGTTCAGCGTGTTGCTGAATGCCGGTCGGCCCTTGCCGTGCAACTGCTCCAGGCGCTGGTTGTAATTGCTGATTTGCGCGGCGGCAAAGCGGCGCGCCGCCTGGATTTGCGCGTTGATCAATCCAGCGACATCGGGGTCTGTCGACGGGTCGCGGCGCGCGGCCACGATCACCTGGAGTTCGGCGGGCAGCGAGGTCGCCACGGCGTTGCTGATCGTGTATGTAATCACGGCAGTGCCCGCGAATGCAGCGGCCGGCGTGAACGTGACAACGAAGTCGCTGCCAGGCGTTCCGCCAATCGTATTCGCCGATGCCACGGTCTTCGGCGCGATACGGCTCAACCGCGCCTCCCCTGCATACTCGGGTACGACCGACACGATGGCGGCGCCTGTGAATGGCCCGCCGGTTGCATTCTCGGTAATGTTAACCGTGGCCACTTTGCCAGCCGAGGCGCTGGCTTGCGCCGAAGCCACCGGAACCGGCACTGCGGCCACGTTCACCGTGATCTGGACCGGTGCCGACTGGCCCGCGGCATTCAGCAGTGCGTACGTAAATGTGATGGCCCCGGAGGACGTCGATGCCGGGGTATAGACGATATCCAGCCCCTGGACCGCAACGGTCCCGCTGGCAGGCGGCGCCACGATAACGACGCTGGTGAATGGGCCATTGGTAGCATTTGCCGCGGCATGAATCGTCACTGGTGTGTTCTGATTCGTGCCTACGATCACCGCCGGTGCGGTTGGAATGCCCTGCCCCGTGCTCAACGAGAACGCACGTGTGGCACTGAACGGCGCGCCTGTGCCGGTACTGCTGTCAGTCACCTGGATCGTGAAAGTACTATTACCGGATGCCGTCGGTGTACCGCTGATCACTCCGGTGGCGGTACTCAAAGTCAAGCCAACTGGCAGCGTTCCTGCGCTAACGGCATAGGTGTATGGCGCCACGCCGCCCGTTGCTGTCAGCGTCTGGCTGTACGCAACGCCGACACCCGGTGCCGGCAGCGTCGCCGGTGACAGCGACAGCGTTGCGGCCGAAACGGTCAGCGTGTAGTTGCGTGAGCTCGAGAACGGCCCCAAGCCACCGCTGCTGTCCGTCGCGGTGACCGTCAAGTTGAAGCTGCCTACAGCGGTTGGCGTGCCACTGAGTACGCCGCCCGCCGACAGTGTCATGCCTGCCGGGAGCGTACCGGCGGTGATTGCGTAGGTATAGGGTGCGGTGCCGCCCGAGGCGGTGATGGTCTGGCTATAGGCCAATGCCACGCCGGCGGTGGGCAACGTGGTGGTCAAGAAGCTAATGGTGGGTGCCGCCACAGTGACGCCATAAGCCTGACTACCGGTGAAGCCATTGCCGTCAGTGGTCGTGATCGTGAAGTTGAAGTTTCCCGCTGCAGCAGGCGTGCCGGTGATGGCGCCACTGCTCGCATTGAGCGACAGGCCCGTTGGCAGCACGCCAGCGGTGACGGCAAACGTATATGCCGCCGCGCCGCCGCCACCCGTCAAGGTCTGAGCATATGCAACGCCCGCGGTGGGATTGGGTAACGTGGCCGGAGCGACCGTAATGGTTGGGGCGGTCACAGTGATACTTGCAGTGGCTGTCGCAGAGGTGCCCCCGCCATTGGCCGCACTGTAGGTGAAACTGTCCACTCCGTAGTAGCCAGCCGCAGGCGTATAGCGAATGCTCGTTCCGGAAGCTGTGGCGGTACCATGGCTAGCGCCGGACACCACGGCCACCGAGGTTGCCGTGCCCGTGATCGATAGTGTCACGTTGTTGTTGGAACTGTTGGCGGCAACCGTCGTCGCCGTGTTGGCAACGGTGGGTGCGGTGAGTGCGCCGGTACAGCGGATCGCAACCGTGCCAATGTGCGTTCCCGTTGCGATCATGAGGCTCAGGCCAGTGGCAGTCAGTTGGCTTGACGTGATGGTCAAGGAATGCAGGCCACTGACTTTCGAGCTACTGTAATAGACGTAGCCATACAGGTTCGTCGTGGCGGCATCCTGGACCAACACGTAGTCACTCGCGAAGGGCGGTATGGTCGCCGTATCTCCACCATCGTCGGTGTAGGACACGGTTACCGTGTCACCACTGGCGAACGAGGCAGCCGGGAAGCTGTTATTGTAAGAGACGGTATCCAGCGAGCCAAGCGCAGAACAGCCGGCGGACATGGCATGCGCTGTAGCAATACCAAGAGGTAGTTGCACTGCCAACAAAACCAACAAGCAAAAAAGAAGCCGGCCAAATGCCAAACTGACCGCCGAGATTGCGCTGCGCAACGTACCCTCCGATATCAAACTGCTCAAGTACGGAAGTACCGCACCGCTTTCCGCTATATATCGGCAGAATGTGGGAGTTCTTGTGCGGCGATCGCACCCTGCCTAAGGAGGGAGCCGGCGGTCTTTGGCGCCACATTTCGCGAGGATAAGAACATGGGCGTACAGCTAAACCACACCATCGTCTGGTGCAGCGACAAGCAGAAATCCGCAAGTTTCCTCGTGGAGCTGCTGGAACTCGCAACGCCAGTTGCGTTCGGCCAGATGCTGGTTGTCCAGCTGGACAACGCAGTCTCGCTCGACTTCTTCGAAAGCAACGACGCGATTTCCATGCAGCACTATGCGTTTCTGATCGGCGAGGATAAGTTCGATCGCGTCTTCACCCGTATTCGGGACAAGGGGCTTCAATACTGGGCCGATCCCGGCAAGCAACGTGCCGGTGAAACCTATTCGCACAACGGCGGACGGGGATTGTATTTCGACGATCCCGACGGCCATCTTCTTGAGGTCATGACTCGTCCTTACAAGATTGGCAGTGCTTCGTAGCGGGTGCGTCACGGCCATGCGTGGAAGGTTGTGCCCTACCCTGAGAGCGGGCTGAAATTTATGCTGCATCAGGCGCTTTTAACTGAGGCAATCCATCCGACGTCTTCGGACGGCCCACGCCGACGCGATTCATGAATGCAGCTCAAGACTGCATGCGTAAATGGCCGCTTAATCTCAAGGTCGACAGTCCGTAGCATTGGGGGTTTCGAGTTGACGCGCTTGACCCGCGCGCGCGCAGAACACCAGATGATCGCCCCCCAGTCATCCCCGACCCCGCTTCGCGCAGGAAACCCCGAGGCAAGCCTGCGCATGATGCTGATACTCAGTGCACTGATGTCGTTCGCCTCGGTATCGACCGACATGTATCTACCCGCGCTGCCCACTATCAGCCGCGTCATGCATGCGAATCCAGCCAGCCTGCAACTGACATTCTCCGCATTCCTGATCGGGTTCAGCGTTGGTCAACTTGTGTGGGGCCCCATTGGAGACCGTCATGGCCGGCGCTTGCCGATTGCCATCGGCCTGGTCCTGTTCATTATCGGCTCGGCGGGATGCGCCATGTCAGTGAACGTCTGGCAGATGATGGGATGGCGTGTGGTCCAGGCCTTGGGCGCCTGTGTTGGCCCAGTGCTGGCACGGGCGATGGTCCGCGACCTGTACGCACGGGATGACGCGGCACGTGTGTTGTCGACGCTGATTCTGATCATGGGCGTGGCGCCGCTTCTGGGCCCCTTGCTCGGTAGCCAGATCCTGGCATGGTGGTCCTGGCAGGCCATCTTCTGGAGCCTGGCTATCGTCGGCTTGCTGACACTGCTAGCAATACGCGCTTTACCCGAAACACTGCCAATCGATCGCAGGACGACCGCACCGATGCGCCATATCATGCGGGACTATGTCGCGCTCATCAGCGATCCACGCTTGATCGGCTATGCCTTCTCTGGGGGATTTTTCTACGCTGGCGCGTATACGTTCGTTGTCGCGACGCCGTTTGCCTATATCGACTACTACCATGTCAGCCCACGCACCTACGGAC
Organism: uncultured Cupriavidus sp.; assembly: GCA_963543405.1. Lineage (GTDB taxonomy): Bacteria > Pseudomonadota > Gammaproteobacteria > Burkholderiales > Burkholderiaceae > Cupriavidus. The sequence continues at coordinate 49,615 of CAUUBQ010000035.1, read as the reverse complement.
TACTGTTTGGCGTGAACATTGTCGGCATGATGGCCGCCAATTTCCTTAACGCGCGGTTGCTGAAGCGATTTGGCAGCGAGCGTCTGTTTCACCTTGGTACCTGGGTATTGGCGGTTTCGGGCATCGTCCTCGCGCTTGACGCACGCTACGGTTGGGGTGGCCTGACGGGACTGGTCCTGCCGATCTTCGTGTACATGTCCATGAACGGCCTGATCGTTGCCAACTCCGTTGCTGGCGCGCTCGCGGCGTTTCCCCACAAGGCCGGATCGGCATCGTCGGTAGTGGGCGCCATGCACTATGGCAGCGGCATCCTGAGTGCGGCCATGGTTGGCTGGTTTTCAGACGGCACGCCCTGGACCATGGCTTGGATCATGGGTGCAGCCGGCATTGGCAGTCTGGTCACGTCGCTGTTGTCCCGGCACCTGGCGGCGCGACCTCGCCCTGAAATGGGAGGATTGCCACAGCCCTGCTCAAGACGATGTACCGATTCCATCGGCTAATCGGTTGCCAGTCCCCACGCGGCGTGCGATGGCCTGGCCGATAGCGATGCAACAGGCGGGCCAGATCAGATCTATCCGAACATGGATTCTCCACCAGTTTCTTGCACCGCACCACAACTCACGCTTGACGCGCACGAACGCGACGCTATATAAACAACGCGTGGGTAGAAGCGGTCGATTGAACAGCAGCGGCGCAATGCCGCGAGGTTCATCTGGAGATTGCTCACTGACGGAGTTCCTGTCAGTGATGTCATGACCAGACCGGTCCCACTTCCCTGACACGACTCCAAGTCTTTCACCAGAGTCATCGTTAGGGGATCTCAATGATCATCGACACCAGTTGTTATCCGACCAACCTGGTCGACCTGGCCTGGCGGCACGACGGCGATCCGTTTACCGGCGAGCGCCTGATCCAGATGATGGACGGGCCGTTCACGATCAATGGCAAGCCGCGCCGCATCGACAAGGCATTCATCCAGCCGCCGCAAGGCAACACGATCTATACGTACACCGATGGTGTGCGTTCCGGGTCCGAGTCGATCGACGCCTACATGGCGTACACGCGCGAGATGGTGGAAAAGTATCCGGACCGCTTTATCGGCTGCTTTGTCTACAACCCGCGCTGTGGCGTGGAAAACGGCGTCAACGCGATCGAGCACTATGTGAAGCGGCTGGGCTTCAAGATGGTCCAGTTCCAGGCCAACATGCATGCGTACCGTCCGGACCGTGCACTGGACTGGCTGCGCCCCGCGCTGCAGAAGTGTGCGGAGCTGGGCGTGATGGTCAAGCTGCATACCGGCGACGGCCCGTACAGCATTCCCACCGAATGGGTGCCGATGATCAAGGAGTTCCCGACGGTGAACTTCATCATGGCGCATTTCGGCGTGCAGACCGGTGGTGTGTATTGCTTCGAGCCATTCCAGATGGCCATGGACATGCCCAATGTCTATTGCGAATCGGGCTGGTGCCTGCAGTCGCGCATCGTCGAGTTTGCGAAGGTGCTGCCCAAACACAAGATCCTGTTCGGCTCCGATACGCCGCCCAACGAGCCCGGCATGTGGCTGCGCTTGCTGGAGGTGCTCTGCTTCGAACCGCCGCAGGGCCTCAATCTCGATGAAGACACGCTCGAGGACTACCTCGGCAATAACGTCGCCCGCATGATCGGCCTCGAACCGACGCCGGTGCCGCGCACGCTCGAAGAAGCGAAGGCGCGCCTGGCGGCATGAGCACGGCCCGATCAACGAGATTCAGACGGAGCATACCAACATGATTATCGATACCCACCTGCACCCCACCAACCTCGTCGACGAGGCCTGGCGGCATACGGGCGAGCCCTTCACCGGCGAACGCCTGCTCAAGATGATGGACGGCCCCTACATGATCAACGGCAAGCCGCGCCGTATCGACATGGGCTTTATCCAGCCGCCGCCGGGCAATACCGGTTATCGGGACGGCAACCGGCGTGGCCGCGAAGGCATCCGCGACTATATGGCCTACGTGGCCAGCCTGTGCCAGAAGTATCCGGACCGCTTTATCGGCAACTTCACGTTCAATCCGCGCTGGGGTCCGGAAGAAGGCGCGCAGGAGCTGGAATTCCACGTGAAGGAGTACGGCTTCAAGATGTTGAAGCTGCACGCCAACATGCATGGCTACCGGCCCGACCGCGCGCTGGACTGGCTGCGCCCGGCGATGAAGGTCTGCGCCAAGTACAACATCGTGGTGCTGATCCATACCGGCGACGGTCCGTACACGATTCCGACGATGTTCTATCCGGTGATCCGCGAGTTCCCGATGGTCAATTTCATCATTGGGCACTTTGGCATCCAGACCGGTGGCAACTACTCGTTCGAGGCGTTCTGGATGGCCATGGATACGCCCAACGTGTACTGCGAATCGGGCTGGTGCTTCCAGTCGCGCATCGTCGAATTCGCGCGCCAGCTGCCGCGCGACAAGATCGTGTTCGGTACCGATACGCCGCCCAATGAGCCGGGCATGTGGCTGCGCGAACTGGAAATGCTGTGCGGCCCCGCGCCGCAGGGCATGGATCTGGATGAGGACGGCCTGGAAGACTATATGGGCAACAACATCGCCCGTCTGGTCGGTATCGAAACCACGGCGCCGCCCAAGACCCACGAAGAGGCCCAGGCACGTCTGAAGGATACGTACGCCAGCACGCGCTGATTCGCGCGCCGCCGCACCCTTCCCGTCTGGTCACGCACGGATGCTGCCGCCACTTGGCGGCGCGCCGTGCGCGGCAACGGTATCCCGTTGGTATTACCCCAAGCGGAGCCATGCCATGACTGCCTCATCTGCAAGCCTGCCGGCGTTCGACGACACGTCGCAGGATTTCCACGTATTTCTTGCCGCGTATCGCGCGGCGTTTCCCGACGATGTACTGACCGTGCGCGAGCCCGTCACGGCCAACCAGGAACCCACCGCGCTGGTCTGGACGCTGGCCGCGCAAAACCGCCACCCCGTATTGGTTTTCGACGACGTAGCTGGTCTGGGCACGCCACTGGTGACCAACCTGTTTGCGTCGCGCGAACGTGTGGGCCGCATGCTTGGTGGCGTAGCGCCGGCAGGCATCCACGCCGAGTATCAGGCGCGCAGCCGTCGGCAGATGGCGCCGCGCGTGCTGGAATCTGGCGCGGTCACCGGCATCGTGCAGGAACAGGTGGACCTGACCACCTTGCCGGCGATTCGGCACTTTGCCACCGATCGCGGGCCGTATATCACCAACGCGATCCTGATTGCCGAAGACCACGAACTTGGTTTCGGCAATGCCAGTTATCACCGTTCGATGCTGCACTCGCCGAGCGAGATTGCCACCAGCCTGCATTCGCGCGGCCATCTGTGGCGCATGTACCAGCGCGCCGTCGAACAAGGCAAGCCGCTGCCCGTGGCCATGGTGATTGGCGCGCATCCGCTGTTCATGCTGGCCGGCGCGGCGCGCCTGCCGTATGGCGTGGACGAGCGTCATGTGGCCAGCGGCCTGTTCGGCGCACCGCTTGAAGTCGTACGCACGCCGCGCTATGGCATTGCAGTGCCTGCCCATGCGGAAATCGTGCTCGAAGGGGTGCTCGATCCCACCGCGCGCGTGGAGGAAGGCCCGTTCGGTGAGTTCACGGGATATTCGTCCGACCGTTCGACCAACAACCTGCTGCGCGTGGAAACCGTGATGCGGCGCTCCGACGCATGGCTGGTCGACGTCGTTGGCGGCAACTCGGCGGAGCACCTGAACCTGGGCCGGATTCCACGCGAATCCGAGATGGTGGAAAAGCTGATGGAGCGCTTCCCGTCCGTCACCGCGGTGCACTATCCATCTTCCGGCACGCATTTCCATGCCTACGTGGCGCTGCGCCAGTCGCGGCCCGGCGAGGCGCGCCAGGTCATGCTGGGCCTGCTCGGCTGGGACCCCTACCTGAAGACCGTAGTGGCCGTGGACCACGACGTGGACATCACGCGCGACGAACAGGTGCTGTGGGCCATTGCCACGCATCTGCAACCGCATCTCGATGTGGTGGTGGTCGATGGCCTGCCCGGCAGCGCGCTGGACCCTTCCGCATCAGGCGTGGGTACCACGTCGCGGATGGGGCTGGACGCCACGCGCGGGCCCGGCTTCGACGGCATCCGGGCGCAAATCGACGACGACGCCATGGCACGCGCGGCAGCGCTGCTGGCGCGCATCGATACGGGAAAACACTGAGTCGTACGCAATCGAACCAGCGCCGGATGCCATTGATCGGCAGAGCCGATCGATTAATCCATGCGCCCCATTTACCCAATGTCCGGTGGCTGGCATGCTGCCCTGACAACCATACGCAGGTAGCGGAAACGTGGCATCAGACCACGGGGGGCGGCAACTGCAGCGTCCTCTTCCAGCCAGCCATGCGGGCAGTTCCGGCCTGGATGATGAAGGAGACAGCATGATCCCCCAACCCACTCCGCATGGTTCGCATGGGAAAGATCCCGTGCATCCGGTCGATGAAGTTCTTCCGCCGTTGCGTCTGGCCGCGCTTGGCCTGCAACACGTTCTTGTAATGTATTCAGGCGCGATTGCGGTGCCGCTGATCATTGGCGGCGCCTTGCACCTTCCCAAGGACCAGATCGCCTTCCTGATCGCCGCCGATCTGTTCTGCTGCGGGCTGGTAACGATGTTCCAGAGCATTGGCGTCTGGAAGATCGGTATCCGCCTGCCCGTGATGATGGGCGTCACGTTCACTGCCATTGCACCGATCATTGCCACCGGATCGAATCCGTCGCTCGGGTTGCCCGCCGTATTCGGGGCGGTGATGGTGGCCGGCGTGTTCACGTTCCTGGCCGCGCCTTATGTAAGCAGGCTAATCCGCTGGTTTCCGCCGGTCGTGACCGGTACCGTGGTGCTGATCATCGGCATTTCGCTGATGCGAGTCGGCGTGAACTGGGCGGCCGGCGGCAACCCGATGCTCAACACACCTACGGGTCCGGTGCCGAACCCCGCGTACGGATTGCCGATCCACCTCGGCATCGCGGCCATCGTGCTGCTGACGGTGCTGTGCATGATTGCGTTCTTCAAGGGGTTTCTCTGCAATGTCGCGGTCCTGGTCGGCATCACGGTCGGCTTCGTAATCGCAGTGGCGCTTGGCAAGGTGACCTTTGCCGGCGTGCATGCGGCGGACTGGGTGGCGTTGATCACGCCGTTCCACTTTGGCTGGCCCACGTTCGACCTGATGACGTCGGTTACGCTGTGCGTGGTGATGGTGGTGATCATGATCGAGGGTGTGGGTCAGTTCCTGGCGCTCGGTGAAATCGTCGGCAAGCCGGTCACGCCCGACGACCTTGCGCGTGGCCTGCGCGCGGATGGCGTTGGCGCGCTGGTCGGCGCGGTGTTCAACACCTTCACCTATACGTCGTACGCGCAGAACGTGGGGCTGGTGCAGGTGACTGGCGTGCGCAGCCGCTGGGTGTGCGCCACGGCGGGCGGCATGCTGATCGTGCTCGGCTGCCTGCCCAAGCTGGCGTTCTTTGCCGCATCGATTCCGCAATACGTGCTGGGCGGCGCGGCGCTGGTGATGTTCGGCATGGTGGCCGCCACCGGCGTACGCATCCTGGGTCATGTGGATTTCATTGAGAACAAGAAGAACGCCTATATCGTCGCGGTCAGCGTGGCGCTGGGGATGATTCCGCTGGTGGCCGACCGCTTCTTCCTGCAACTCCCTGAACTGGCCGCCAAGTTCTGCCAGAACGGCATCCTGCTGGGCACGCTATGCGCGGTACTGCTGAACGTGCTGTTCAATGTGCGTAGTTCGCAAGAGGCGCCGCAAATGCTGACCAAGAAGGCGGCCTGACCGGCGCATGCCGGCCGGTCGCTACTTGCCGAGATCGCTCCGATGCCGCATCAGCAGGTCCCGGAACGATTGCGCGGGCGGCGACAGCGACCGGTCCGCATGCGTAAGCAATGAGATTTCCCGCTCGATCACTGGGTCCTGCGGCATGACGGTCACCAGCCCGAGCGCCGAGGTCAGCCGCGTTACCGCGGTGCTCATGACCGCGATGCCCAGCCCCGCATCGACCATGCCGACCATCGTCAGCGGCAGGAAGACTTCGTGAACCCGAGACAACGTGATGCCCCGCTTTGCCAGCGCCGCATCGAGGCAATCGCGGATCGGGTTGCCCCGGTGCGGACCGATCACCGGTAGCCGGGCCACGTCTTCCCATGTCAGGTTGCGCCGACGTGCCAGCGGATGACTGGGCGGCATGACGATCACGAACGCATCGGTGGACAGGCGATGCGCGGCCAGGTCAGGTTGGCCTTCGGGGATCGTGCCAATGCCGAAATCCACTTCGCCGGCGCTGACCATGCGCGGCACCTCGTCCTCGGCTACGTCGTGCAGTTCGACCTTCACGCCCGGATGGCCCACGCAGTATTCGCGGATAAAGCGCGGCAGCATCAGCGCGGCCTGGATCGATGACGCGGCGATGGATACGCGTCCACGCCCCAGTGTGCGCAGCTCGGCGGAGCTGTCCAGCACGCTGTCGATATCGCTGACGGCCTTCTTGACCATCGGCAGCAACTCGGCACCGGCCTGCGTGATCTGCATCAGCCGCGTGTGGCGATCGAACAGCTTGAGGCCCAGGTTTGCCTCGAGTTCGTGAATCAGCGCGCTCACGGAAGACTGCGACAAGTTGAGCTTCTCGGCGGCGCGCGTGAAATGACGTTCCTCCGCCACGGCGATAAACGCGCGCAACTGGCGCAGTGAAACGTTCATGTTGCTGGTGTTGGGCATGTCTCCCCCTGCTCTGTCGTGTATTCATGGCAGTCGATTCAGAGGGTAACACGATCAATAAATCCGGTTATGGGGATTTACCGATGATCGTGTGGCAACCATCATGGATTCACGGTCAGCGGCAGGCATGGTGCGCACGGGCCGCAAGCATCCACACAGGAGCGACGATGAGAGCGTTTGAATATCTCGAACCCGCCACGCTTGCAGAGGCATCCGCGCTGCTGCACCGTTGCGGCGGTCGAGCCAGCGTGCTCGCGGGCGGCACCGACCTGCTGGTACAGATCAAGGAATCACACCGGCAACCCGCGCACGTCATCGACATCAAGAAAATTCCCGGCATGAACATGCTCGGGTTCGACCCCGTCGAAGGATTGCGCATCGGTGCGCTGGTCACCACGCGTGAGGTGGAGACGTCGTACGCGGTGCGCCGCCACTACGCCGGGCTGGCCCGCGCCGTGACCGATTTTGCATCGATCCAGGTGCGCAACCGCGCAACCGTGGTGGGCAACGTATGCCGCGCCTCGCCGTCGGCGGATTCCCTCGCGCCGTTGATCGCGGACGGTGCATCGGTACACCTGTACGGACTGCACGGCTCGCGTTCGATGCGCGTGGAAGACTTTCTGATCGGTGCCGGCAAGACCGCCCTCGAACCGGACGAACTGGTCTCGCGCATCACCATTCCCGCACCGGCACCGCATACCGGCAAGGCCTATATCAAGCACGGCCGACGGGTGCAAATGGAGCTGGCCACGGTGGGTGTGGCGGTATCGATCACGGTGGAACGCGGCCACTGTACCGCGATTGGCATCGTGCTCGCCGCCGTGGGCCCGACCCCAATCCGCGCCTTGCATGCCGAAGCGTTATTGCGTGACCGTCCCGTCAGCGACGCGCTGATCCTGCAAGCCGCCCATGCGGCGATGGAGGATGCGCGCCCGATCAGCGATGTACGTGCCAGCAGCGCGTATCGCCGCGAAATGGTAGGCGTGCTGACCCGGCGCGCCCTGGCTCAAGCCCTGGAGATGCTGTAATGCGCAGACTCATCGAACTGGAAATCAACGGCGAGCCGTACGAACTGGCGGTCGAGCCGCATGCCACGCTGCTGGACGCGCTGCGCTACGACGCCGGCCTGACCGGCACCAAGAAGGGTTGCGATGTGGGCGAATGCGGTTCGTGCACGATCCTGGTCGATGGCGTGCCGATGAACAGTTGCCTGATGCTGGCACCTGAGGCCCACGGCCGCAAGCTCACCACGATCGAAGGTATTCAACCCGATGCCGACACCGTGCATCCGATCCAGGAGCAGTTCATGCGCTGCGGCGCCGCGCAATGCGGCTTCTGCACGCCGGGCTTTATCGTGGCCATCAAGGCCCTGCTCGACGCCAATCCGACCCCCACGCGCGAGGAAATCCGCTTTGCCATCGCCGGCAATATCTGCCGCTGCACCGGCTACACCCGGATCATCGAGGCGGTGGAGAAGGCGGCCGACGCAATCAATCATCCGTGCCGCGCGCGGAACGCAACGGAGAGCGCATGATGACCCACGCCGTGATCGGACACAGCGTCAAGCGTACGGACCTGCTGGACAAGGTCACCGGCAACGCCAAATACGTTGCCGACATGCCCTTCGCGGGCCTGCTGCACGCCAGGCTCAAGCGCTGCAACGTGGCGCATGCGCGCATCCGCCGCATCGATACCACCGCAGCGCTGGCGCTGCCCGGCGTGAAGGCGATCCTCACGCACGAGAACGTGCCGCGCGTGCTGCATGCGGGCTCGCCACATCCACGTTCGGCTTCGGTCACGTGCGACCAGTACATCCTCGACGACAAGGTACGTTACTGGGGCGAAGGCGTGGCCGCCGTGGCGGCCATCAGCGAGGAGATCGCCGCGCGTGCCATCGAACTGATCGAAGTCGAGTACGAACCGCTGCCCGCGCTGTTCACCGTGGACGAGGCCGCCGCGCCGGGTGCACCGCTGATCCACGACCGTGCGCCCGGTGGCAATCTGGTACTGCCGCCCGTGGTGATCGAGCGCGGCAATCTCGAACAAGGCTTCGCGGATGCCGACTTTATCCTCGAAGGCGTCTATGAAGGCGGCCGCCCGACACCTGCCTACATGGAACCCAATGTCCTGACCTGCAGGTGGGATGGCAATGGCAGCCTGACCGTGTGGATCTCGACGCAAACCGCCTTCATGGTGCGCGGGATCATGGCCGAGGTGCTGGGCCTGCCCTTACACAAGGTGCGTGTGCTGGTAGACCATATGGGCGGCGGGTTCGGCGCCAAGCAGGATCTGTTTCAGGGCGAGTTCCTGTGTGCGCTGCTGGCACGGGAAACGCATCGGCCCGTGCGCATGGAGTACACCCGTGAAGAGACCTTCCTGGGCGGCCGCACACGCCACCCGGCGCGCATCTGGCTGCGGCAAGGGTTTCGCAACGATGGCACGATCACCGCGCGCGAAGCGAAGGTCGTGTTCAATTCCGGCGCCTATGGCTCGCATGGGCCGGGCGTGACCAACGTGGGCACGGCGGCCATGGTGTCACTCTACCGCTGCGAGAACGTCAGGCTCGAAGGCCGCTGCGTGTACACCAACAGTCCGATCGCGGGCGCGTTCCGGGGCTATGGCGTGGTGCAAACCTACTATGCGCTCGATATCCAGATGGACGAAGCGGCCGAGCATCTGGGCCTTGATCCTGCCGAACTGAAGCTGCGCAACGCGGTGCGCGAAGGCGACATCGCGCCATCGAACCACCCAATGATCGGCCACGGACTGGAGGCCTGCATCATCAAGGGCATGGAGGTGGTGGACTGGGCCGCGCGCCGCGCTGGCACGCGCCAACAACAAGGTGTACTGCGGCGCGGCTGGGGTATCGGTTGCGAAATGCACGGCAGCAGCGCGTATCCCGGCATCAAGGAACAGGGCAATGCGATCATCAAGATGAATGAAGACGGTACCGTGGTGCTCCTGACCGGCGCAGCAGGCCTGGGGACGGGCGCGCACACGGCACTGGCGCAGATCGTGGCCGAGGAACTGGCGATTCCATTTGAATCGGTCAGCGTGGTGCATGGCGATACCGATGTGGTGCCGTGGGACATCGGCGCGTTTGCGAGTCACACCACGTATATGGTCGGCCGCGCCGCGCAGATGGCCGCCGGCGAGATCAAGACGCAATTGCTGGCACGCGCCGCAAAACAGATGGAAGCCCAACCGGATGAACTGGACGTGGTCAATGGCGTGATCTCGGTACGCGACCGCGTGGGCCCCACCATGACCGTACGCGAGGCCGTGATGCCGCGCAAGGGCCTGCCCGCCGCGCAACTGGTGGGCACTGCTACCTATCACCCGACCAAGTCGTACTCGTTTGCGGCGCATTTCGTTGAAGTCGAGGTTGATACCGAAACCGGCTTTATCACGGTCAAGCAGGTGGTGCCAGTACACGATATCGGCAAGGTCATCCACCCCGTAGCCGCTGCCGGGCAGATCGAGGGCGGCATCCAGCAAGGCATTGGGCATACGCTCTACGAGGACTACCAGATCGACATGGCGACCGGGCGCTCGTTGAATGCCAACTTCGTCGACTACAAGATGCCGTTGTCCATGGATATGCCCGAGATCCACACCGTGCTACTGGAAGCGGCGCCCGACCCCGGCGGTCCGTTTGGTGCCAAGGGCGTGGGAGAGGATCCGATCGTCGCGATCGGCCCGGCCATTGCCAATGCGGTGTTCGATGCCATTGGCGTGCGCTTTCGCCACTATCCAATCAAGCCTGAGCAGGTACTCCAGGCGCTGGCGGAACAGCGCGCGGCGGAGGTCCGGGCATGAGCGCGCCACGCAGGCTGGTGGTAGCCATCACCGGTGCCAGCGGCGCGGTGTACGGCGTGCGCCTGCTACAGGCCATGCAGGCGGCAGCCGGATGGGAAACGCATCTGGTCTGCTCGCCATCGGGGCTGCTCACCGTGCATCACGAACTGGGCATGCAGCGCCCGGAGGTCGAGGCATTGGCCGGCGTGGTGCATAACGTCCGCGATATCGGCGCCAGCGTGGCCAGCGGGTCGTTCCGCTGCGACGGCATGGTGATTGCGCCGTGTTCGATGCGCACGCTGGCAGCGGTGGCCACCGGCCTGGCCGACAACCTGATCACCCGCGCCGCCGACGTAATGCTCAAGGAGCGCCGCCGCCTGGTGCTGCTGGCGCGCGAGACGCCGCTGCATCTGGTGCATCTGCGCAATATGACCACGGTGACCGAGATGGGTGCCATCGTCATGCCGCCGATGCCCGCTTTCTACGCCTGCCCGCGAACCGTCGACGATCTTGTCAACCACACAGTGGGCCGCGTACTGGACCTGTTCGACGTGGACCATGCGGGCCTGGTCGAACGCTGGCCCGGCATGCGCGCCACGCTCTCCGCAGTCAATACCGATGTCATCACCCGGGAGACACCATGACCGATATGCAACGCAACCTTCCGCCCGTGCCCGTCACCATCCTGACCGGCTTTCTTGGTGCGGGTAAGACCACGCTGCTGAACCATATCCTTACGCAGAAGCACGGGCATCGCATTGCCGTGATCGAGAACGAGTTTGGCGAAGTCGACGTCGACTCCGACCTCGTCATGACATCGGATGAAGAGATCTACCAGATGACCAACGGCTGCATCTGCTGTGTGGTCGATGTGCGGACCGATCTCGTGCGCATCTTGCAGACGCTACTGGAACGGCCCGAGCGCTTCGACCATATCCTGGTCGAAACCAGCGGACTGGCCGACCCCACGCCCGTGGCTGCCACGTTCTTCATGGACAACGATGTGGCAAAGCAGGTCACGCTCGACGGCATCCTGACGCTGGTGGACGCGGTGCATATCGAGGACCATCTCGACGACCCCCGGCTGTCCGGTTTCGACAACCAGGCCGTGGACCAGATCGTCGCGGCCGACCGGATCATCCTGAACAAGTCCGACCTGGTTTCCGAGGCGCGGCTCGATGCGTTGACCCACCGCCTGCAGCACCTGAACGAAGGCGCGCAGATCATGCGCTCCAACTACGCGCAGGTGGACTTGTCGCGCATCCTTGGCATTGGCGGCTTTACACCCGGCGTGACACAGCTTCCCGATGATGTCCATGAACACATGCACGAGCATCACGGCCATCCCCACGGCGCTCACGATGAAGACCACGTGTGCGACGAACTGTGCGATCACGGCCATGACGGAAATGGCGGCGAAGACCACACGCATCGTCATGACCCGTCGGTGACCTCGGTGTCGCTGCTGTTCGACACGCCCTTCGACCGCCAGCGGTTGGAGAGCGGGTTGCGTGCACTGCTGGCCGCGCAGGGTGATGACGTTTTCCGCATGAAAGGTATCGTGGCCGTGCAGGACGACGACCAGCGCTACGTGCTGCAGGCAGTGCACCGGCTGATGGATTTCCATGCGGCCGATGCGTGGGGCACGCAAGCGCGCGAAAGCAAGTTTGTCTTTATCGGGCGCGACCTCGATCGGGGCCGCCTGCAGACGCTGCTGCGCGTGTGCCAGCCCACCCAGATTGCCGCCTGATCACTGTCGGTTCATCCCGACTCACGCTCTGGGAACCCGCCGCGACACTGGCGGGGGATTGATGGCGCAGCCGTCTCACGTCGGCTGCGCCTTTTTTGAGTTAACCGGTCAACCACCACCACGCAACGTCGCAGAAGGCGCCTCACCAAACTCGCGCCGGTACTCGCGCGCAAACAGGCTCAGGTGCGTAAAGCCGTGGCGCAACGCAATGCTGGTAACCACGCCGGGGCCCTGCGTCGCGCGTTGCAGATCGGCACGTGCGCCCTGCAGGCGCAGCACGCGCAGGTATTCCATGGGGGTAGTGTCCTTGCTCTTGCGAAAGCCGAGCTGCAACGTGCGTTCGCAGACGCCGCAATGCGCGGCCAGCTCCTGTAGCGTGATCGGCTTGTCCAGATTGGCGCGCAGATAGCGTATGGCGCGCCGGACATAGACCGGCAGCGTCGGCAGATAGCCACGCGGCAGCAACCCGCCATCCTCGCCAAAATGATCGACCAGCAGCGTGGTCAAACAAAGCTGCTCGATGGCGCCATCGGCCGCCGGCAGGCCAGGCCGGACGGTACGCATGTCCGCCTCGGCGCGCAGCCACGTCATCATCGCGCGCCAGCGTCCCGCGCGCTGGGCGTCGGCCAATGGCTGCAATGCAAAGATCAGCGGCGCCGGGGGATCGAAGTTGAAACAGGTCCGAAACGCATCTACCAGTGCGTGCCGGCGCACCACCACGCTGAAGCGTTCGCAGCCCGCGTCCAGCACCAGGCGCACCGGCACCGACGGTGAGAACACCCACGTGCTGCCGGTTTCCATGCTCACTTCCACGCCATCCACATGCACACGGCACCGCCCTGCCGTGACGGTCTGAATCACGTACTCGTCCTTGCCCAACTGCGGAACCACCTCCATGGCCTGGCGGTAGCGCGTGGTTACCAGCGTGAGGTGCCCGATCTGGCAGGACTGCAACTGCACTTCCGGATCGGCATCGTCGCTATGCAGCCGGGTCGGGCCGAACACGCGCGCCGACAATGCCTGCACGTGATCGAGTGCACGGGCATGGCTGACGGTGTTCAGCTTCGGAGCGGCATGATGGCCCATGGTGCGTACGGGGGGACGGGCTTGCGATGGTGGCTTCATCGTAGGGAGCTTTCAGGACGCCGCGCAAGCTGCGGAAAACCCCTGCCGTTTCCGCTGCCATTTCGCTTGCGTGCGCGCCCCTTCGCAATGTTGCTACGCGCCGGAACGCCGCATCGCTAAGTTGGGTGCATACCTCATGACAAGGCAGGAGAGCCCCCATGACTACCCCCGTCCATCCCGTCGACCAGATCCTGCCCGCCCGGGCCATGGTGTCGCTTGGCTTCCAGCATATGCTGGTCAGTTACCTTGGCGCGATTGCCGTGCCGATGATCGTGGCCGGGGCGCTAAAGATGACGCCGGCGCAGACCACGCTGCTGATCAGCACGGCGTTATTCACGTCCGGTATCGCCACGCTGCTGCAAACGGTGGGTTTCTGGAAATTTGGCGTGCGCCTGCCGCTCATGCAGGGCGTGGCCTTCGGCTCGGTGGGCCCGGTGATCGCCATCGGCACCGATCCGTCACTGGGCTTTACTGGCGTATGCGGCGCGGTGATCGGGGCGGGCATGGTGACCATGTTCCTGGCCCCCGTGATCGGCCGGCTCAAGCGCTTCTTTCCGCCGGTGGTCAGCGGTTGCATCATCACCTCGGTGGGACTGTCGCTGTTTCCGGTGGCCTACCAGTGGACTGGCGGCGGTCATCACGCGAAGGATTTCGGCTCGCCGCTGTTCTTTGTGGTGGCATTCGGTACCGTGGCCTTGATCCTCTTTATCAATAGCCATGGCGGTCGCCTGGTGCGCAGCCTGGCAGTGCTGATCGGGCTCGCGATCGGCGGTGCGGCGGCGTGGCTGCTGGGCATGGGCAATTTCGACGAAGTTGCGCGGGCGCCGTGGTTCACGATGGTTACGCCCTTTGCCTTCGGCATGCCCACCTTCAACGCGGGTGCAATCGTCACCATGGTGATCGTGATGGTCGTGCAGATGGTGGAGTCGATGGGCCTCTTCGTTGCCATCGGGGACATCGTCAAACGGCCGGTGACCGAGCGCGAGGCCACCTGCGGCTTGCGCGCCAACGGCCTGGCCAGTGCCATTGGCGGCATGTTCGCGGCATTTCCGTTTATCGCGTTCATGGAGAACGTCGGGCTGGTCATCGTCACCGGCGTGCGCAGCCGTTGGGTGGTGGCGGTGTGTGGGGTGATGCTCTGCGCGGTAGCGCTGGTGCCCAAGATCGGGGCACTGTTTTCCTCGATACCGTCGGCTGCGCTGGGTGGCGCCACCATCGTGATGTTCGGGGTGGTGGTGGCAGCAGGTATCCGCACGCTCGGACAGGTCGACTACGAGCGCAAGCCCGCGAACCTGAGCGTGGTGGCCATCACACTGGCCTGCGCGCTGATGCCGGTGATCATGCCGAGCCTGCTGGAGAAGCTGCCCGCAGCGCTGCAGCCCTTCGTGCACAGCAGCGTGATCATTTCCTGTGTGGTTTCCGTATTCCTGAACCTGCTGCTCAATGGCATTCCGGCGCGCGAAGAAGACGCCGAACTGGCCATGGCCGCTGAACATGCCCCAGAGATCTGAACCATGTCGATGCCATCCACAACCACATCCACCTCCGGCAATCTGCTGATCCGCAATGCCTCCGCCGTGATGACCGGCCGTGCCGGCACCGCTTCGCGCGCGGGTGCGGTCGACCTGCGCATCCGCCATGGCCGTGTGGCCGAGCTGGCAGCCGGCCTGCTGCCGCAGCCAGACGAAACCGTGGTCGATGCCACCGGTTGTGTGGTCTATCCCGGCTGGGTCAATACCCATCACCACCTGTTCCAGAACCTGCTCAAGGCGGTGCCGGCCGGGATGAACGCCGACCTGCAGCAGTGGCTGGCCAGCGTGCCATATCCACGCCTGGACCGCTTTACACCCGAGATCTTCCGCACGGCGGTGCGGCTGGGCATGGCCGAACTGCTGCTATCCGGTACTACCACCTGCGCCGACCATCACTATCTCTATCACCACGGTCATGGTGCGGAGACCGGCGATGTGCTGTTCGACGTGGCCGAGGAGTTTGGCATGCGGCTGGTACTGTGCCGTGGCGGCGCCGTGCAGTCGAAGGCCGATCATCCTGGCATGCGTGCGACCGCGCTGGTGCCGGAAACGCTCGACGAAATGCTGGGCGATATCGAACGGCTCAAGTCGCGCTATCACGACGCCAGTGCCGACGCAATGCGGCGTGTCGTTGTGGCGCCCACCACGCCGACGTTCTCGCTACCGCCCTCGGTACTGCGCGAAGTTGCGGCGTTCGCGCGCGGCATGCAGTTGCGCCTGCATACGCATCTGTCGGAAACCGACAACTACGTACGCTTCTGCGCCGAAAAGTACCACTGCACGCCGGTGCAATTCGTCGCGGATCATGACTGGCTTGGACCCGATGTCTGGTTCGCGCATCTGGTGACAGTGACCCGCGACGAGATCCGCATGCTGGGCCAGACTGGCACCGGCGTCGCGCACTGCCCGGTCAGCAATGCGCGGCTCGGTAGCGGCATTGCCCCGGTGCGGGCCATGGCCGATGCAGGCGTGCCGGTGTCGATCGGTGTCGATGGCGTGGCGTCGAATGAATCGGGCAGCATGGTGCATGAGGCCAACTTTGCGTGGCTGATTCATCGTGCACTGGGCGGCGCCGCGCAAACGCGTGTCGAAGAGGTGCTCCACTGGGGCACGGCGGGCGGCGCACGGGTACTGGGCTTGCCCGGCGTGGGCACGCTGGAGCCCGGCCAATCCGCGGATCTGGTTCTCTACGATGTCACCGGTCTGCGCTTCGCGGGCTTTCACGACATCGCCACGGCCCCGGTTGCGGCAGGCGAACCCACGCCCGTGCGCGATGTGTTCGTGCGCGGCCGACAGGTGGTGCGCGACGGTGCGATCGTGGGCCTCGATATCGAGCGCCTGCGGCATGACGCCAGGGTGGCGCTGCAAACCTTGCTGCCGTAGCGGGACGCGCGGCATGCCGGCCGGGACGGATTTGCCGATCTTATCCTCCGGTATGGTCGCCGGGCGGGCGCAACGCGCTACACTAGGGGCACCGCGCGGCGACGGCACTGCACCAGCCGTGGTCCGGCGCGGGCCCGCTTCCTGCTTCCCCTACCCCCTGACAAGGAGTTGCGCCATGGCTACCTCGCCCAATCCGTTCACCGATTTCACGAAGTTGCTGGAACAGTACAAGCTCCCCGGCGTTGATATGGCTTCGGTGATCGAAGCACGGCGCAAGGATATCGAAGCCATCACCGAGGCAAACAAGGTTGCCTATGAAGGGATGCAGGCATTGGTGCAGAAGCAGACGGAGATCCTGAGCAAGAGCATGCAGGAACTGCAGGCCGCGGCGCAGAAGATGACCGCCGGCGGCAATCCGGCCGAAGCCATGGCCAAGCAAGGCGAATTCGTTCAGCAAGGCCTGCAGACGGCATTCAACAATATGCGTGAACTGGCGGAAATGGCCCAGAAATCGCAGGCCGAGGCGCTGGCCGTGATCACGAAACGCGCCGAGCAGAATATCGAGGAAGCCAAGAACCTGATGAAGGGAACCGGCAAGTAAGTCGATCGGTTGCTTTGTCTTAGCGGTACGGTTCCTGGTGCACGGGACGCTGGAGCATGGAGGCTTCGGCATTGCACCAGGAACCCCGCATCGCGCGCCAGGCATGGCACGCATCCTGCATGGGCGTACCCTTCCCCGCTCAGGCCCGAATGCTTCGCTGAGCGCTCCGGCATTCGCGTGGCATGCGTATCGTGAACTGCGTGATGCCTCGCGCCGCATCGGAGGTGGCCGAAATCGTGCCGCCGTGCAACGACACCAGTTCGCGCGCGATATACAGGCCGAGTCCAAGCCCTTCCGAATTGCCATTGCCCGCCGAAGCGGCTCCTTCTCCCGAGCGAAAAGCATCGAAGATGTGCGGCAGCAGTGCGTCGGCAATCGCGCCGCCATTCTCCACACTGATCACGACATCGTTCCGGTCGGTGCCATCCACGCGCACCGTCACCGGGGCGTCACGATCGCCATGCTGCAACGCGTTGCCCACGAGGTTCTGAACTACCTGGGCCATCAGGTCCGGATCGAGACTGGCCTGGGTGTCGCCCTGTCTCTCCAGTACCAAGCGGGTCTGGCCACGCGCGACTGCGCATTCGTCGACGATCGCCGCGCAGATGGCACCCAGATCGGCTTCCTGCGGCATCAGGCTTACGCGGCCGCCATGCAAGCGTGCCACATGCAGCAGCTGGTCGACCATGCGCGCCATGCGCTGGCTGCTGCGCGTGATGCGTTCGGTCGCCGGCTTGAGTTTCTCTTCCGCGCCGAAGCGGCCCAGGAACGATGCCGAGGCGATGATGGCCGAGAGTGGCGTGCGCAGGTCGTGTGCCAGTACGGCCATCAGCATCTCGTTGGTCTTCAGCAACTGCTCGGCGGTTTGAAGTTGCTCGGCCAGTTGCTGCTTCTGGCGCGCAAGTTGTACGAACACGTCGACCTTGGCGGCCAGCACGCGTGCATCCACCGGCTTGAAGAGGAAGTCCACCGCGCCTGTGGCATAGCCGCGAAACGCGCGCTGGCTGTCGTGGCCGGCAGCCGTCAGGAACAGGATGGGAATGTGGCTCGTGCGCTTGCTGCCGCGCATCAGTTCGGCTAGCTCGAAGCCGTCCATCTCGGGCATGTGCACGTCGAGGATGGCAAGCCCGAAATCATGTTCGAGCAGCATCTCCAGTGCCTGGGCACCCGAACTCGCATGGAGGATTTCCACGTCGGGCTTGGCCAGGACGGCATCGAGCGCCGTCAGGTTGGCGGCTATGTCATCGACTGCGAGGATCTTGACGGGAGCATGCATGGTAATGGTCATTCTGTAATGCGGGCCAAACCGCGGCCAATGGCTTCCAGATTCAACACGCGGTCGGCCGCACCGCGTGCAATGGCTTCTTGCGGCATGGTTTCCACCGCCGCGCTTTCCGGTGCCTGCACCCATGCGGTGCCACCGGCCGCCCGAATCGCGGCCAGCCCGCGCGCGCCGTCGTCGTTGGCGCCTGACAGCAGGATACCCAACGCGCGTTCACGCCAGGCGATGGCCGCCGACTCGAACAGTACGTCGATCGATGGCCTGGAAAACCGCACCGGTGGCTCCACCGACAGCGCCAGGCGCATCACGGCTGGCGTATCGGGGTCCTGCTCCACGAGCAAATGGTAGTCCGGCGGCGCCAGGTAAAGGTGCCCGGATTCGAGCGTCATCTTGTCTTCCGCTTCGTGCACCGGCAGCACGCAGCGTGCCTTGAACAGTTCCGGAAGCAGGCTTGGCGTCGACGCGAGCTGATGCATGACCACCACTACGGGAGGCCGGAACTGCGCCGGCAGCATCGGCAACAGCGCATTCAGCGCCTCGATGGCACCGGCCGATCCGCCGATCACCACACCGCTGCAAGCTCGCTTCGCCGGTTTCATGGCAGTCTCTAGCACTTGCGGTAAAGCCGCTCTTGCGGCAACACCGGCTCGAAATCCTGGGCATGCGCGCTGAAATGCAGGCTTTCCTTGCTGCCCAGCCCCAGGAAGCCACGGCGTGCCAGCGCATCGCGAAACAATCCGATCACACGGTCCTGCAGCGGACGATCGAAATAGATCAGTACGTTGCGGCACGACACCAGTTGGGCCTCCTGGAACACGCTGTCCGTCGCCAGGCTATGGTCCGCAAACACCGATTGCCTGATCAGCTGTGCGTTGAACTTGGCCTTGCCATACGCCGCATGATAGTAGTCCGATAGCGAGCGCTTTCCGCCGGCCGCGAGGTAATTCTCGCCAAAGCCGCGCAAGCGGCCCGCATCGTACACACCCGCGCGCGCGATGGCCAGCGCCTCCGGATTGATATCGGTTGCGTAGAACACCGTACGCGCCGCAAGCCCTTCTTCCTCGAACAGGATGGCCAGCGACCACAGTTCCTCGCCGCTGCTGCAGCCGGCCACCCACACATTGACCGATGGGTACGTCTGCAGTACCGGCACCACATGCTCGCGGATCGCACGGAAGTAGCCGGGATCTCGGAACATCTCGCTGACCTGTACCGTCAGGTACTGCAGCAGGCGACCGAACAACCTGGCATCGCGCAACATCTTGTCCTGCAGCTGCGAGAGCGTGTCCAGGCCCAGGTCGTGCAGCGCCTGCTGCAGCCGGCGCCGCAGCGACGCGCGTGAATAGCGGCGGAAATCGTGCTGGTACTTGCGGAAAATCGCTTCCAGCAGCAGTTCCAGCTCGATCTCGAAGTTGGCGTCGGGCAGCGGCGAGACCCCGTCCGCATCGGGCATGGCCAGCGCATTGGCGCCACCCGGCTTCAGTTTGCGTGTAGCCATACGCGACACAGTGAAAGCAGCTTGTCCACATCGATCGGCTTGGCGATGTAGTCGCTGGCGCCTGCCTGCAGGCAGGCTTCGCGATCCGACTGCATGGCCTTGGCGGTCAACGCGATGATCGGCAGCCGCGCGTATTCCGGCATCTGGCGGATATGCCGCATCGCGGTAATGCCGTCCATCTCGGGCATCATGATGTCCATCAGCACGAGGTCCACGTCACGGACCTTCTCCAGCAGGTCCAGCGCCTCGCGCCCGCTGCGGGCGATTTCCACCGTGGCGCCAAGCGGCTCGATGACTTTCGATAGCGCAAAGATATTGCGCGCATCGTCTTCCACAAGCAGCAGCTTGCGACCGTCGAAGGCGTCGTCACGACTGCGCGCGGCGCGCAGCATGCGCTGATGTTCGGGCGGCAGCGACGACTCCACGCTGTGCAGGAACAGTGTCACCTCGTCGAGCAGGCGATCTGGCGAACGCGCACCCTTGATGATGATCGACTTCGAATACCGGCGCAGTTGCCGCTCATCATTGGCCGACAACTGCCGGCCGGTGTAGACGATCACCGGGGGCATGGCGCCGGTATCGGACTCGGCCATGCGGGCCAGCAGATCGTGGCCGGTGCCATCGGGCAGCACCATGTCCAGCACCACGCAATCGAACGGCGCCCCGTTCAGCGCGTCGACCGCACCGGCAACCGTGCCAGTGGTCACGATCTCCGCATCCAGCGATTTCAGCAACGCGCGGATGCTTTCGCGCAACGTCGGGTCGTCCTCGATGACCAGCACGCGACGCTGGCCCGCCGTCATGCGCGCTTCAAGCCCGCGGATGACCATGGCGAGCTTGTCGCGCTCGCTTGGCTTGAAGGTGTAGCCCACCGCGCCAAGATGCAGCGCGGCCTCGGCATGGTCGCCGACCGATATCAGGTGCGTGGGAATATGGCGCGTGGTGGGATCGCGCTTGAGCCAGTCCAGCAACGTCAGGCCCGATTGGTCGGGCAGCGCCACGTCGAGCAGGATGCCGCATGGCTGATGCTGGCGCGCGAGCTCCAGGCCTTGCGCGGACGTGGTGGCATGGATGCAGTCGAAATCGAGTTCGTGGGCCAGCGTGTAAAGGATGCCGGCGAAGTCGATGTCGTCCTCGATCACCAGAATCAGTCGGCTGCCACGCGTGCGCTGGGCGCGGTCGTCGGGAATCGGCGTCGGATAACCGCGCGAGGCTGGCTCGACCGGTTCCGGTACCGGCATCGGCATCGGCGCGGGAACCGGGACCGCCACGGGCGGCGCTATCTGCGGCACCGCAGACATCGCTGGTGCCGGCACATCGGCCACCAGCGTCAGCGGAACGGTCAGCGCGAATACACTGCCCTGCCCCGGTTCGCTGGCCACCGTGATGGCGCCGCCAAGCAGCCGCGCCAGTTCGCGCGAAATGGACAACCCCAGGCCCGTGCCGCCAAAGCGACGGCTGGTGGTGCCATCGGCCTGCTGGAATGCCTCGAAGATGACCTGCTGCTTGTCTTTCGGAATCCCGATGCCCGTGTCGCGCACTTCGAAACGCAAGGCATCCTCGCCCTGGGTTGCCATGGACAGCGTTACCGAACCTTCCGCGGTGAACTTGAATGCGTTCGACAGCAGGTTCTTGAGTACCTGTTGCAGCCGCTGGCCGTCTGACACGATGGCGTCGGGCAGGCCCGGCATGAACTCGGCCCGGAACGTCAGGCCCTTCTGCGCCCCGATGGGACCGAACATTTGCTCCAGCGTACCGGCCAGCTTGCGCAACTCTACCGGTTCGGCTTCGATCACGAGGTGTCCGGCTTCGATCTTCGACAGGTCCAGGATGTCGTTGATCAGGTTCAGCAGGTCGGTGTTCGCGTCGTGGATCGTGGCCGCGTAGCGTACCTGCTCGCCGGTCAGCGTACCTTCCTTGTTCTCCTGGAGCAGCTTGGCCAGGATCAGTGCACTGTTCAGCGGCGTGCGCAACTCGTGCGACATATTGGCCAGGAACTCACTCTTGTACTGGTTCGATCGCTCCAGATCGCGCGACTTGGCCGCCAGGTCCGTCTGGAACACGAGCATTTCGCGCTTCTGTGCCTCCAGGCGCTGGGCATGCTCTTCAAGCTGGACGTTGGTCTGCTCCAGTTCAGCCTGTTGCGCTTCGAGCCGGGCCTGCGAATCCATCAGCGCGTGCCCGCGTTCCTCCAGTTCCTCGTTGGATACACGCAGCTCTTCCTGCTGGACCTGCAGTTCCTCGCTCTGGCGCTGCGTTTCGCCAAGCAGCGTTTCCAGCCGTGTGCGATAGGCGGCCGCGCGCAGGGTCATGCCAACCGATTCGCCAATCCGTTCAAGCAGTTCCACCGCGTCCGCGGTGTCGCGTCGCGTAGTAACGAAGCCGAGTTCGA
The DNA here is from genome assembly GCA_963543405.1 of uncultured Cupriavidus sp. Classification (GTDB taxonomy): domain Bacteria; phylum Pseudomonadota; class Gammaproteobacteria; order Burkholderiales; family Burkholderiaceae; genus Cupriavidus. Next base: position 27,488 of record CAUUBQ010000035.1, on the reverse strand, counting down.
CCACGCCGATCACCTCGCCCTCGGATGTCAGCGGTGCGGCAATGATCTCATTGGGGGTCGTGCGGCCCAGCGCCGAGGCCACCTGCAGATACCCGGCAGGCAGCCCGCCCAGCGCGATGACGCGGTTTTCCGCCACAGCCTGGCCGGCGAGCGTCTCGCCCGGTGCCAGCGTCGAAGGCAGGGTTGCGTCGTTGGCCAGCGCCCAGGCGGCCACACGGCGCAACTGGTCGCCATCGCGCTGGTAGACCACGCCTACGTGCGCATCCAGTGCCTGGGCCAGCGCGCGCACCAATGCATCGCCGACATTGCCGGCCGACTGCGGGTTGCGAACGGCCTGATGCACGCTCACCTGCGCCAGTTGCAGCCAGACCGCGCGTTGCGTGGCAAGCTGGGCCACGATATAGCGATACACCACCACCGCCAGGAACCACAGCATGACTACGCCAATGCTGCGGTTGATGATGGCAAAGACCGGATTGACGTTGCTGACCGGTGAAATTACATATCCGATGCCGATCAGCACCGTTCCCGCCGCGGCCGAGATCAGCGGCAGGCGCGGATCGGCGCTGTACAGCGTCATGCAAACCGGAACCAGATAGAACAACCACGACGCGATGCCTAGCGGTGTAAGCGCGTCGATCCCGAATACCACTACGATCGCCACCGGAACGACTATGGTGCCGAACAGAAATCGTTGCATGGAGGACGAATACATACGGTCGGGAACGGAAATGACGGGCGGCCGCGCGCCGAGGCCATCCCCGGCACGAAGCGCCTTATCCTACCCTGCAGAGTCCGATATGGCTGTCGGTGTCACGCCGACACGTGATGCAACGCACCAACCTCGCTCAACCTGCCGGCTGCGAGCATGCACGTAGCGCCTGAAGGCAGAATTCGGCCACCACGTCGGCCATCTGGTCGACGTCGAGCGGCTGCGCGGAGATGGCCGATATACGCTCGTTGCTGGCGGTGATCGTTGCCAGCCCGTGGGCGGCGATCCACACCGCAAAGGCGAGTTTTTCTTCCGACAGATTGGCCGCGTCCCGACCGTCCAGGCACGCCGCGACCGCATCGCGTACACGTGTGAACGAGTTTCCCGCGGCCTGCACCAGTTCCGGATACTCGCTGCGGCGTTCGATGGCCGGGCCGAACATCAGATGGAAGCGCGCCGGATACGCATGCGCGAATTCGGCATAGCCGACCAGCAGGCCGCGTAGCCGGTCGGCCGGCGTCTGGTTCGGCAAACGGGCAGCCCGGCTGCTCCGGAAATCCTTGAGCTCGCGGAATGCCTGCGCCGCAATCGCCGCCAACAGGCCATTGCGATCCTGGAAGTGATGCGACGGCGCACCGGGCGACACGCCCGCAAGCCTGGCGGCCGTGCGCATGCTCATGGCCGAGATGCCCTCGGTGTCGAGCAGATGCAGGCCCCACGCAATCAGCGAAGCGCGCAAGTCGCCATGGTGCCACTGCCCTTCAGGCTTGGTGGCACCGCCCGATGCGTTCCTGGGTGGTCGGCGTGACATTTCGCTTCAGAAGGTCAAAAGCAAAACCAGGACTCGATCCTACATGGCGATGCCGCTGTCGAGGGTTTCCTGCGGCGCGGCGACAGGCGCGGTGGCGGGACGCTTGCGCAATGCCATCTTCACGGCGGCATACTGCACACAGAACAGCACGGCCTTGGACGCAGCCGGATAGATCGCGATAAATACCGGCCATGACGTGGTGTGCCAGACCGCCACTACCAGATTCAGCACGGCCGAAACCAGCATCAGCGCGGCCCACGCATACCCGAAGCGCGTCATTTCCGGCTGGATGCGCGGCACTAGTTCGGCCGGTACATAACGGTTCATCCAGCCCTTGCGCAGCATGACGAGGCCAATGATCAGGAACAGGACGCTGGGCTTGGCCATGACAAAGCGTGGATCCGAGGTCAGCCAGGTGGCGACGGACGACACCACCACCGATGCCAGGCTGATCCATTGCAGCACGGCCACCCGATGGCCGCGTAGCAACTCCCGGCCTACCACGGCCAGCGCCACGGTCAATCCCGCCAGCGTGGCGATCCGTAGATCGACCTTCAACGCCATCAGCACGGCAAAGACCAGCACCCCAAGCGTATCCAGAATGACTGGCCATGCCACACGCAGCAGCTTGCTCATGCGAGTTCCCCTTCCACCCAGTTGCCATGAAAGCCGAATGGCACGCGCTGCGGCAACGCCACCTTCGCGAGCGGGCCGGCCGCGATGTCGCATGCCTCGAAGACCAGCAGTTCGCTGGTATTGGATGCGCTGCGCCACACCACCGCCAGAATCCAGCCATCACCTTCCTGCTGGCCCCGGGCAGCGAACACCGGCTCCGAGGTGATGTCGCCACGCGGCAACCAGTACTCGCGCTGCCCGCCCTCCGCAGCACCCGAAGCATCAACGTGCACCAGTCCGCCCAGTGTGTCTTCCCCTGGCCGGCTCGCGGCAAACCAGCCGTGGCGATGCCTGCGCCCTGCCACCCGATCGTCGATACGCGGGAATTCGCCGGGAATGTCGCACAGCCGTTGGCTGGTGAACACCTTGCAGCCGGGCGTCAAATCAAAGGTCCAGCGGGTCAGGAATGCCTGCTGGCGCGATGGATCGCCGGACGACCCATCCGCGCGCGGAAACAGCGGCGCTTCGTCATAGGCCATCACGTCTGCAATGATCGCGTTATCGGTTTCCCATGCATTGAGCACGTGGAATACGTAGCACGGCGGACCTTCGTACCAGCGCAGCACCGGCGACGCAGCATCGCGCGCCATCACACCGATCATTGCTGGCCGTTCTGGCTCGAATGCATAGGCCGGCAGGCGTTGCTCCGCACGCTCGCGGCTGCCGGTCAGCGGCAGGATCGGGAACAGCAGATGCCGCGATGTCATCATGAAGTCGTGCACCATGCTGCAATACGGGGCTTCGAACTTCATGTAGCGGGCCAGGCCACCATCTGCATCGATCGTCCCGACACTAATGCCGCGTGTGAACAGGCCATCGGCGTTATAGCCGAAGAAGAACATCTCGCCGGTGTGCGGATCGATCTTCGGGTGGGCGGTAAATGGGCCTTGCTGCGCGCCGTACTCGGCATAGCCAACGGTATCCAGCGTTGCCGCGGACAGCTGCGTGGGCCGGTGCCCCTCTTCAAGCGCCAGCAAGCGGTGCGCATGCCAGACGATATTCGTATTGGCCACGCCGCTGTCGGTGCCAGCCCACTCGGGTGCATCGGGCACCTTGCCAGCGAAGGTGCGAAACAGCGCGCGGCCCGCGCGATCCTCGTCGATCCAGCGTGGCGTGCGCACCCAGCGGTTTCGATACGCGGCCCGGCCATTGGCCAGGGAAATGGCGTGGATCATGCCATCGCCGCCAAACCAGTGGGTTGCCGGTGTCGGATAGCGCGGATTCGGGCCGTTGCGGTACAAGGTCCCGCTCAGGCCCGAAGGCAGAGCCCCATCGATCGACAGCCCGGTAGCCTCGATCTCGCGCTGCACCGGCGCGTAGTTGCCGGTGGACCATATGCCCAGCGGCATTTTCGTGACCGTGCCCGCGTCCTGTCGTGGATCCACATCGGCCTCCCCATTCATCTGATCACTGTTTAGTTTGGGGTATTGAAGATGGCGGGCGATGCCAGGTCAAGGGAATTGTCGGGAGTTACTCGGGAAATGTCGTGAACCGCCGTCACGGCGTCGCGAACGGCAGGCTTGCGCAGGTTTGCCACATGATGCTGCATCGCGATGCAAAAAACCTTCACATCTCAGGCGCCGCCACACGCGTATATTGAGGAGGCCATTCAAGGCATGACCGCATAAGGAGTCTTCCCATGGCCGTGTTCACCGTTTCCGCCACGTTGCGTCGCACGCTAACGCTTGCCGTACCCGCGTCCCTGATCGTTTTTACCGGCATCGCCAACGCCCAGCTTGGCGACCTGATGAAATCGTCGCCACTGTCGTCGGGCAGCGCCGGCCAGAGCGCCACCGGTGCGCTGGGCAACCTGGGCGGGCTGTCGGTGTCCTCGCTCAGTTCCGGCAGCGCCGGCAATGCGGCCGGCGTGATCGAATACTGCGTCAAGAACAACTACCTGAATGCCGACTCGGCGACTTCCGCGGTGAAAGACAAGCTGCTCGGCTCTGTGTCGGGCGGCACCAAGGACAGTGGCTATGGCGAGGGCTCGCGCGGCATCCTGTCCACCAGCAACGGCAAGCAGTTCGATCTCAGCAGTAGCGGCCTGAAAGCCGAAGTCACCAAGCAGGTCTGCGACAAGATTCTTGCGCAGGGCAAGTCGATGCTTTGAGGCTGGTTGGTGTGAGCGGCTAGCTCGCCCGGGCCAGCTGGCGGCGCGGGGTGTTGGCGGCCTGCGCTGCCGGTTCGGCCAGCGTCAGCTCGACAACCCGCAGCACTTCCCTGGCGGTGTTCTCGGAATGCTCGCGCAGGATCTGCGCCAGGCGCGGGCGGCCGGGTTCGCGCAACGCGGCCATGATGTCCTCGTGCTCCTCGTGCGATTCCTGCCAGCGCAACAGGTCGGCGTTGGCCGCCCCGCGGGCGCGATGCACCTTGCTCATCAGCATGGCGTAGATGCCCGATAGCACGGCGTTGTCCGCGCTATCGATGATCAGCTGATGGATCTCCTGGTTGATGCGGAAGTAATCGGTGCGCCGGCTCGCGGCGTGCGCATCGATCATCGCCTGATGCTTGCGCTCGATTTTTGTCAGCGCCGCGTCCCCGATGCGCAGCGCAGCCAGTTCTCCGGCGTGCGCTTCGAGGCCATGCAGCGTCTCGAACGTCTCGCGCAATTCGTTCAGGTCCAGCGGCGCAACGCGATAGCCGATGTATTGGCGATGCAGCACCAGCCCTTCGGACACCAACACCTTGAGCGCTTCACGCAGCGGCGTCTTCGAGACATCGAACGCATCGCAAAACGCCTTCTCGTCGATACGCACCCCTGGTGGAAGTTCGCCCTCCTGAATCATGGTGCGCAGCCGCGCCGCGATCTCGGCGGACATGCCAAGTGTGCGGAGTCGGGCGGTTTTGGGCAGCGTTTGTGTCACGGACATCACCAGGATGGGGAAATTGCACTGAAACGAAGACTATCACACCCAAAATTGGTGCTTACCCTATCTATATAAATCAACAACTTACAAGCGTTGTAATTACAGATTACTTATCCTATACTGCGTCCAGTTGCGCGACACCTCAAACAGAAAGCCTCGAAACGCAGCACCAAGGAGCAAAGGAGACCCCCCGTCATGTCCACCACAAGTCAGGCCACAACCATGTCGGCCACGCGCAGCGGCGTCCGCTGGAAGATCTTCCTGATGATGCTGTTCCTGATTGCGATCAACTACATCGACCGCGCTTCGCTGTCGGTAGCCATGCCGTTGATCGCCAAGGAATTCGACCTGAGCCCCACCATGCAGGGGCTGATCCTGAGTTCGTTCTTCTGGACCTATGCGCTGATGCAAGTGCCGGGCGGCATGCTGGCCGACAAGTACAAGCCGCGTATCGTGATTGCCTGCGCCACCGTGTTCTGGGGCGCGTTCCAGGCCCTGGCCGCGGTCTGCACCACGTCTACCGCGTTGCTGCTGACACGCCTGGGCCTTGGCGCTGCCGAAGCACCGATCTACCCGGCTGGCGGCAAGCTCAATGCAATCTGGATGACGCAGAACGAACGCGGCCGTGGTGCCACGCTGCTCGATGGCGGCGCACCGCTGGGTGCGGCACTGGGCGCGATCATCATTACGTGGCTGATCGCCTCGCTTGGATCGTGGCGCCTGGCGTTCGTGGTGGCCGGCGTCGGCACCGTGATTGCCGGTGCGATGGCCTGGTGGTACATCCGCAATTCACCGCGTGAACATGCTGGCGTCAACGAACTCGAAGCACGTTATATCGAGGAAGCCCAGGCCAACGAAAACCGCGCCGAACCGGCCAACCTGTCGGGCCGCTCGCTCGACTTCTTCAAGTACCGCTCGGTCTGGTGCATGGCCATTGGCTGGATGTGCTTCAACACCGTGTTCTATGGCCTGCTGACCTGGATGCCCAACTACCTGAACAAGGTGCACGGCTTCGACATCAAGGCCATGGGCGGCGCCAGCTTCATCATCTTTTTCTGCGGCTTCATCGGCGAACTGATTGGCGGCTGGATTGCCGACAAGTGGAAGGAAGCCGGCGGCCGACCCAACGTGGTCATGCGTACGCTGTTCGGTATCGCCGCCGTGGTGGCCACGGTCTCGATCTTCTCGGTGGCCTACGTGACCAATCCGGTGGTGGTGGTGGCCCTGCTGTCGTCCACGCTGTTCTTCCTGCGTTGGTGCGGCCTGTTCTGGTGCATCCCGTCGATCCTCGGCACCCGCAACAAGATCGGTTTCCTGGGCGGCGTGATGAACCTCGGCGGTAATATCGGTGGCATCAGCGTGCCGATCATCGTCGGCATGATCGTGCAGTTCACGGGCTCGTACTTCCTGGCGCTGATGTTCTTTGCAGCCGCCGGCGTGGGCCTGCTGCTGGCATCCACGGCCATCGACTACGAAAAGAAGCTCCCGGTCTGACAACAGTCGGCTGGAGGTTTCCCGCCTCCAGCGCCGACCTCGAACAATAAAACCAATATCCATCCCGAGGCATCGCGCCCAGACGGTGCCCGACAACTCTTGAGAACCAACCATGAGCAAGCAGATTCGCCTTGGCATGCTGACGCCCTCTTCCAATACTGCGCTGGAGCCCATTACCAGCGCGATGGTCAGCGGCCTGCCCAACGTCAGCGCGCATTTCTCGCGCTTTACCGTCACCGAGATCTCGCTGCGTGACCAGGCGCTGGGCCAGTTCAACCTGGAAAAGATCCTGGCCGCGGCCAGCCTGCTGGCCGATGCCCGCGTCGACGTGATTGCCTGGAACGGCACGTCGTCGGGCTGGCTCGGCTTCGAGAAGGATCAGGCGCTGTGCAAGCAGATCACTGAAGCCACCGGCATTCCCGCCACCACCTCGGTGCTGGCACTGAACGAGATCCTCGAGAAAACCGGTGCGCGCCGCTTTGGCCTGGCCACGCCCTACCTCGGCGACGTACAGCAGCGCATCATCGCCAACTACCAGCGCAGCGGCTTCGACGCTTCGGCCGAACGCCATCTGGAACTGCATGTGAACTACAGCTTCGCCGAAGTGGAAGAAGACACCATCCGCAAGATGGTGCGCGAGCTGGCAAAGGAAAACGTGCAGGCCATCACCACGTTCTGCACCAACCTGCACGCAGCGCACCTGGCCGAGGAACTTGAGGCCGAGACCGGCATCCCGCTTTACGACACGATCTCCACCGTGGTGTGGAAGTCGCTGCGGCTGGCGGGTGTGGACACCAGCGCCCTGAAGGGCTGGGGCCGTCTGTTCCGCGAAGTGGCGTAAGCAAGCAGCATCGGAGAGTGATGACCATGCCCGCAGACAACAATCTTGACCTGGTGATCCGCAATGCCGACGTGGTCACCGCCTCCGACCGCTTTCGTTGCGATATCGGTGTACGTGGCGGCAAGATCGTGGCGTTAGGCCACGGCTTGCCCGCCGCGCAGCAGGAAATCGACGCCACGGGCCTGCTGGCCCTGCCCGGCGGCGTCGACGGACACTGCCATCTGGACCAGCCCATGCCCGACGGCATGCGCATGGCCGACGACTTCTTCACCGGCACGCGCGCGGCCGTATGCGGCGGCACCACCACCGTAATCCCGTTCGCCGCCCAGGAAAAAGGCGCCTCGCTCAAGGCGGCCGTGACCGACTATCACCGCCGGGCCGATGGCCGGGCCGTGATCGACTATGCGTTTCACCTGATCGTGGCCGATCCCACGCCGGCCGTGTTGCAGGACGAACTGCCCGCGCTGATCCGCCAGGGCTACAGCTCGTTCAAGGTCTACATGACCTATGACGACCTCAAGCTGTCGGATCGCGAAATGCTCGAAGTGCTCGATGTCGCGCGCCAGAACAAGGCGCTGGTGATGGTGCATGCCGAGAACGCCGACTGCATTTCGTGGCTTACCGACAAGCTGGTTGGCGAAGGCCGCATCGCGCCGCGCTTCCATGGTCTGGCACGCCCGGCCGTGGTGGAGCGTGAAGCCACGCATCGCGCGATATCGTTTGCCGAACTGGTCGATGTACCGATCCTGATCGTGCATGTGTCCGGCAAGGAAGCCATCGAACAGATCCGCTGGGCCCAGGGCCGGGGCATGAAGATCCTGGCGGAGACCTGTCCGCAGTACCTGTACCTGACCGCCGAGGACATGGGCCTGCCCGGTGACGACGGCTACGAGGGCGCGAAATGCGTGTGCAGCCCGCCGCCGCGCGACCCCGAGAACCAGGCCGCGGTGTGGCGCGCGCTGACCAACGGCGTGTTCAGCGTGTTCTCGTCGGACCATGCGCCGTTCAACTATGACGACCCCGAGGGCAAGAAGCTCGGCGGCAGCGCACAACCGTTCGACCATATTCCCAACGGCGTGCCCGGTATTGAAACGCGCCTGCCGCTGCTGTTCGATGGCGTGACGCGCGGCAAGCTGTCGCTGCACCAGTTCGTCGACCTGACGTCGTATCGGCCAGCCAAGATCTATGGCCTGTATCCGCGCAAGGGCACCATCGCGATTGGCGCCGATGCCGATATCGTGCTCTGGGACCCTTCGCGCAAGGTGCGCATCGCCAACACCAACCTGCATCATGCGGTGGACTACACGCCGTACGAAGGTATTGAAGTCACCGGCTGGCCCATGACCACGTTCTCGCGCGGCGAGATGATCGTGCGCAATGGCGAATACCTGGAGCCCGCCGCAGGCCGCGGCAAGTTCCTTGAAGCCGGCCAACCGGAACTCTGAATCCCATGAACCTCCTGATCGTCAATCCCAATATCAGCGCGTCGGTCACCGACCTGATCCATGCGGAAGCCCAGCGCACAGCCGCACCGGATACCCGTATCACAATGGCTACGGCGGCATTCGGCGTGGCCTATATCGAAACGCGCTTCGAGGCGCTGGTGGGCGGCTATGCCACGGCCTGCGCGGCAGCCGAACATGCGGGCAAGTTCGATGGCCTGGTGGTCGCTGCGTTTGGTGATCCCGGGCTGGCCGGGCTCAAGGAATTGTTCGATGTCCCGGTGGTCGGCATGACCGAGGCCGCGCTGGCCAGCGCCTGCCTGCTGGGCCAGCGCTTTTCGATCATCGCGATCTCGCATCGGATTGAAGCGTGGTATCGCGAATGCGTCGCCGCCAATGGATTGGCATCGCGGCTGGCCAGCATTCGTTCGCTGCAGTCGCCCCTGCGCGACATCGGCAGCGTGCAGGAGGATCACGCGGCAAGGCTCGAAGAACTGAGCCTGCAAGCCGTGCGCGAAGACGGCGCCGACGTGATCATCGTGGCCGGTGCGCCGCTGGCGGGGCTGGCCCGCTCGCTCAAGGGCAAGATTCCGGTGCCGGTGGTCGATGGCGTCAGCAGCGCGGTACGTCACTGCGAATCGCTGGTGGCACTACAGGCCGGCAGCGCGCGCGAAGGCAGCTTTGCCCGGCCGCCGCAAAAGACGAATGCCGGCTTGCCGCCGGCGCTGGCGAGCCTGCTCGCCTAAGGCAAGTAGCGAAGCACCAGGCCGACGTCGGGCCTATGGCGCCGACAACTCGCCCAAGATCGTGGGAATCAGTTCCGACACCGTGGGATGGATCGCCATGGTCCGCGCAAGCTGTGTATACGGGGCTTGCGCGGCCATTGCCGACAGCACGAAGTGCACGGCCTCGTCTCCGCCGGGCCCAAAGATGGCGGCGCCGAGAATACGCTCGGTTTTGGCGTCGACCACCACGCGCATCGATCCCTGCGCCTCTCCTTTCTCGACAGCCCGCATCACGCGGGTCATCGGCCGCTTGCCGATTCGCACGCTGTGTCCGGCTGCGCGTGCCTGCGCCTCGGTCATGCCGACCCGTCCGAGCGGCGGATCGATAAACAACGCATAGACGGGGATGCGGTCGGCCACCGAACGCTGTTCGCCATCCAGCAGATTGGCGGCGACGATCTCGAAGTCGTTGTAGGCGGTATGCGTGAACGCGCCGCGGCCATTGCAGTCGCCCAGCGCCCAGATACCATCGACGTTGGTGCGCAACTGGTCATCGACCACGATATTGCCGTGCGCATCGGTTTGAACGCCGGCCTTGTCGAGGCCAAGATCGTCGGTATTGGGGAGTCGCCCGACCGCCACCAGCACATGGCTGCCCACCACCGCAGGCTCGCCGGATGCGCAGTCGACACCCACCTGCACGCCATCTGCATGCCGGCTGACCGTGATGCAGTTCGCGTTGGTACGCACAGCAATACCTTCGGCCTCAAGAATCTGTTGCACCTGGGTCGATACTTCTTCGTCCTCACGTGCAATCAGGCGTGGCCCGCGTTCGACGAGCGTGACTTCGGCGCCAAACCTGCGGTATACCTGCGCGAATTCGAGTCCGATATAGCTGCCGCCCACCACGATCAGGTGGCGCGGCACGGTGTCCAAAGCCACCATGTCGACATTGGTCAGATGTGGGGTCTGCGGCAATCCATGAATCGCTTCCGGTACCAGGGCACGGCCGCCGACGTTGATAAAGATCCGCTCGGCCGTCAGCAATCGCTGGTCGACCCGCACGGTATGCGGACCTTCGAAACGCGCGTGGCCGCGGATCAGCGTGGCCCGTGGCATGCCCTCGATCCAGCGTGTGACGCCGTTGCGGCTTTTGGCGATGATCGCCTGCACGCGGTCGCGTACTGCAGGCATGTCGATATGCGGTGCGCCCGGCAACACTACGCCATACTCTGACGCGCGTGCCGCCATGCGCGCCACATAGGCGCTTGCCACCATCGCCTTGGTAGGCGTGCAGCCAACGTTCACGCAAGTCCCGCCCACCAGCTCGCGCTCGATGACCGCCACCGACATGCCGGCGGCGGTCAGGCGATTGGCCAGGGCGGGAGCGGCCTGACCGGTGCCAATCAGGATCGCGTCGAAGTGATCGGAAGTGGTCATCGATAGGCTCCCGGCAAGGTAGTCGATCGATTATAGGCAGTGCCAAGACGAGACCCACCATGTCCGGCTCAGTCGGGCATCAGGGCATCGCCACGCTGGTACGCATCCACAAAGCGGTCGAGGCCATGGACACCGCCATTGACCAGCCGCCGCGCTGCCTGGAAGTTGCCGCTCAGCAATGCGTCCTTGATCGACAGTTCCCGATCGCCGATAAACATGGCCAGCAACGCCGCTGCCACGGTGGGATCGTTGGCGCGTTCGGGCTGGTTGACCAGGTCTTCGCGCGGCGACAGGCGCGGACCATACGTGGTGTAGTTATGACGCCCCGTCAGTTGCACAAAGCCACGCCCCCGGTAGCTGGCGCCATCCGGCCTGCCCTTGTTGCCAAGATCGCGGCGACTGTCATACAGGTCGAACTGGTGTCCGGTCGACGATGTATTGAAGCGCGAGATCCCTTCATTGATGGGACGAAAACTCTCGGTCTCCGCGCGGATCGTGGCCAGCGCCATCAGGATCATCGGCTTGTCGCGCAGTTGGTGGTCAAGCAGCCCCTGCAATACAAACGGCAGGTTGGTCTTGATATTGGCCAGCGGCGTCTGCGGGAACATCTGGCTGACAATCTGTACCGTCACGTTACCGGTCGCATCAGGCAGCGTGTTGTCGGCCAGCAGGCCCATCGCGGTCAGCGTGCGAGGCCCGGCAATGCCATCGGCCAGCAGGTTCTCGCTGCGCTGGAAACCGATCACTGCCGCCGCCGTACCTTGGCCAAACTCGCCATCGATAACGCCGGGACTGAAGCCCAGCTCCTTGAGCCGGTTTTGCAGACGCAAGACGGCTGGTCCGATATCGCCAACCCGGAGTGTTTCGGTTGCCATGCCGGTCCTCCCTTGGGCCACAGTGGGGGCCCTGGCCGAACTTCCGGTCGAAGTCTAGGCAGCGCCAGACCGGCCGGACAGTGGCCTGAAGTTGGACCCTTCAATACCCAAACGGGGGAAAAACCGGTGATGTCACCGCAGGCTCTGCCACTTATGGATGGGTCTCCGCATCCTTGGCATTCACCACAATCGTGGGGACCGACGACTGCGCCACAACCTTCGAAACGACCGACCCAGTCAGCGCGGCCTTGAGGGCGCCGATGCCCTTGGCGCCAAGCACCACGAGGTCGGCGCCATGTTCCGCGGCGAAACCGGCAATCGAATCGGCGGCGTCGCCGCGTAGCCAGTGATCATGGATTTCGTCGGCATGGCCGTCGAGTATGCGACGTGCGCCTTCGAATGCCAGGCGCGCCGACTCACGGTTCTCCTGTTCGAAGTCGACCGCACTGAAACCGGTGCGGCCCAGCATCGGCGAAACATGCAATACATGGACCACGCGCGGCGTGGCCAGCGCCCGGGTGTCTGCCACCCAGGACGCAGCGCCAAGGCTGTGGGCCGAACCGTCTACTGCCAGCACGATCACCGTCATCGGGCGCTCCTGTGAAGATTGTCGGTAGCGACACAGGATACTGCATGTAGCGCTCCGATTCCTTCTGCGTGCGCAGCCCGCGTCAGTAGCCCACTGCCTGTCCATCGCGTCGCGAATCAGACGCGGCAACGTATCCGTGCGCGGCCTTGTAGATCAATTGCGCGGAACCGAATTCCAGGCTGTCACGCGGCGCCACCTCTACGCGGTGGCCGCGCTCACGCAATGTGGCCACCACGTCGGCAGGCAGATGCGCTTCCACATTGACCACCGGTCCATGCTCCACGCGGAAGCGCGGTGCATCGCTCATGGCCTGCGGGTTCTGTCCGAATGCGGCCAGTCGCGCCATCATCTGCACATGGCCCTGCGCCTGCATCGACCCACCCATCACGCCGAAAGCCATCACCGGTGCGCCATTGCGCGTGACAAAGCCGGGGATGATGGTATGCATCGGTTGCTTGCCCGGGGCCACGCAATTGGCATGGCCCGGCTTCAGGTTGAAGCCCTCGCCACGGTTATGCAGCGAGATACCGGTGCCCGGCACCACCACACCCGAGCCAAAGCCACGATAGTTCGACTGGATAAACGACACCATCGATCCTGCCGCATCCGCAGCCGCCAGATAGACGGTGCCGCCAGTCTTCGGCGTGCCGGCCGAGGGCGTGCCAGCGCGCTTCAGGTCGATCAGCGCGGCACGTTCCGCAAGGTAGGCCGGATCAAGCAATTCGGCCGCCGTATGCCGCATCGTCGCCGGATCGGACACATGGCGATGCAGGTCGGCAAACGCCAGTTTCATGGCCTCGATGCTGACGTGATAGAAGTCCGGGCTATCGACACCCATGCCTTCGAGGTCAAACCGATCGAGGATACCCAGGCCGATCAGCGCGGCGATGCCCTGCCCGTTCGGCGGAATCTCGTGCAGCGTATAGCCACGGAAATCCTGGCTGATCGGCGTGACCCATGACGGTGTATGCGCGGCCAGATCGTCGCCGCGAATCGCCCCGCCGGTTTCCTCGGCGAACGCGACGATGCGTGCCGCAAGTTCGCCCTTGTAGAAGCTCTCACCATCGCTTTCGGCGATCTTGCGCAGCGTGGCGGCCTGCTCCGGAAAACGCCAACGCTCACCGGCCACCGGCGCGCGGCCATCGCGCATGAACGCGGCGGCAAAGCCCGGTTGTTCGCGCAGCACCGGCACCTGCGCGGCCCACTGGCGCGCGATCTGCGGCGACACCAGGAAGCCCTGCTCCGCATACTCGATGGCCGGGGCAAACAGGCGTGCGAACGGCAGCTTGCCGAAGCGCGCGGACAACGCTTTCCAGCCTGCCACCTGACCCGGCACGGTCACGGTATCCCACCCGACGGACGGCATGCGATCGCGGCCCGCGAAATACTCGGGGGTCCAGCGTGCTGGCGCGCGGCCGCTTGAATTCAGTCCGTACAGTTGCCCTTCGTGCCAGACCAGCGCGAACATGTCGCCGCCGATACCGTTCATGACGGGTTCCACCACTGTCAGCGCAATCGCACTCGCAATGGCGCTGTCGATGGCATTGCCGCCTTCGTACAGCATGCGCAGGCCAGCCTGCGCGGCCAGCGGCTGGCTGGTGCTGACGGCATTGGCGGCCAGCAGCGGCATTTTCTGGGAGGGATACGGGAACGACCAGTCGAAAGGCAACATGGGAAATCAGGTAAGGAAGATGAAAATGGCGCCACGGTGCGAGGATGCAAGAGTGCCACTGGCACCGTGGCATGAAGCACTTACTGCAGGGTCACGCCCGATTGCTTGACGAGCTTCTCGGTGCGGGGAATTTCCGCGCCAATCATCGTGTTGAAATCGGAGACGCTGCCGCCGCGCGGTTCGGCACCGGTCACGGCCAGCTTCTCGCGGAAGTCCGGCGTGCTCAGCAGCTTGTTGATCGACGTATTGAGCTTGCCAACCACATCGGCCGGCGTACCCTTGGGGGCCACAATGCCGTACCACGGCGCGATATCGAATCCGGCATAACCCTGTTCGGCAATGGTCGGGATCTCTGGCGCCTGTGGCGAGCGCTTGGCGGTGGACATGCCCAGCGCGCGCAGCTTGCCGGCCTTCACATATGGCAGGCCGGTCATGATGGTGTCGAAGTACATCGATACCTGGCCCGACAGCAACGCAGGAATGGCCTCGCCCGCGCCCTTGTACGGGATATGGACGATATCGATGCCCGCGGCGGCCTTGAGCATTTCACCGGCGATATGCGAGGTGGTGCCGGTGCCGAACGACGCGTAGCTGAGCTTGCCCGGATTGGCCTTGGCATAGGCCACCATCTCGGGCAGGGTCTTGAACGGCAGCGACGGATTCGACAGCAGGATGTTCGGCGTGATGGCCACCACGGCAACCTTCTCGAAGGCGTCCGGATCGTAGCTCAGCTTCTTGTACAGGAACCGGTTGGTCACCATCGACGCCGGCCCCGACATCAGCAGCGTGTAGCCATCGCCGGGCGCCCGCGCGGCGGCTTCGCTGCCGATCATGGCTGCCGCACCGGGGCGGTTTTCCACCACGAACGTCTGGCCGTACTCCTTCGACAAGCCCGCGCCCAACTGCCGCGTGATCAGGTCGGTGGCCGAGCCGGCCTGGAACGGCACCACGATACGCACTGGCTGCGTGGGCCAGTCGCGCGCACCCTGGGCCATGGCCAGCGACGATGCGGCCAGGAGCGTGACTGACAGTAGTGCCCCGACCGGTGCCCGGAAAGAAGAGAAACTGAAACGCATATCTTGTACCCTCGTTGATTCGAATGAAGACCATCCTCGGCAAATGCGCTGCGAATGGCCCTCTTCATTCCGCAATTTGCGTGCCACGGGCATTGCGGCATGTGCGACGCGAGCCCCTGCCGCCCCCTTCGGCGTGTCGAAGTTTGCGTGGCTTGCGCACCGGTTTGGTTCTGGTCTTGCCGGTGCGAATGGGGCTGGCGTTGTCTCCTGGTGCCGGGGCACCGTCGAGGTGCCCGGCGTTCTCGTTTGTTTGGGCTATGCGGTCAATGCCTGCGCCAGCGTTGCCAGCGCTGCGTCGAACTGGTCCTGCGGAATCGTGAGCGGGTACAGGAAGCGGATCACGTTGCCGTAGCTGCCGCA
This sequence comes from uncultured Cupriavidus sp., assembly GCA_963543405.1. Classification (GTDB taxonomy): domain Bacteria; phylum Pseudomonadota; class Gammaproteobacteria; order Burkholderiales; family Burkholderiaceae; genus Cupriavidus. Next base: position 11,909 of record CAUUBQ010000035.1, on the reverse strand, counting down.
TGTCAACAGCAGCAGTCCGGCCTGCAGCGCGCGCTCCTGCACGCGTTTGGCGTGATCGGCACTGGGTGCGCCGGTGGCGGGATCGCAGAATTCGGCCGCAATCATCGAACCGAGCCCGCGCACCTCGGCCAGCGCCGGACATTGCTTGCGCAGGTGGTTCAGGTGTTCCTGCAGTTGCGCACCCAGGGCGGCGGCGCGCTCGCACAGTTGCTCGGCTTCGATGGTGTCGATCACCGCATGCGCGGCGGCCACGGCCAGCGCGTTGCCGGCATAGGTACCACCGAGGCCGCCCGGCAGCGGGGCATCCATGATCTCTGCGCGGCCAGATACGGCGGACAGCGGCATGCCGCCAGCCAGGCTCTTGGCCATGGTGATCAGGTCGGGCTGCACGTCGTGGTGCGACATCGCGAACAGCTTGCCGGTGCGGCCGAATCCGGTTTGCACTTCGTCGGCAATCAGCACGATGCCGTGCTTGTCGCACACCGCGCGCAGGCCTCGCATGAATTCCGTTGGCGCGGGCAGGAAGCCGCCCTCGCCCTGTACGGGTTCAACGATGATCGCCGCTACGCGTTGTGGATCGATATCGGACCTGAACAGGTTGTCCAGCGCCTGCAACGCTTGCTCGGTGGTAATGCCGTGCAATGGGTTCGGGAACGGCGCGTGGTAGATGTCCGACGGAAACGGGCCAAAACCCACCTTATACGGCACCACCTTGCCGGTCAGCGCCATGCCGAGCAGCGTGCGCCCATGAAACGCACCCGAAAACGCGATCACGCCGGCGCGGCCGGTATGGGCACGCGCGATCTTGATGGCGTTTTCCACGGCTTCGGCGCCCGTCGTGAACAGCGCGGTCTTGTTCAGGCCCGTGATTGGCACCAGTGCGTTGATGCGCTCGGCCAGCGCCACATAGCTCTGGTACGGCACCACCTGATACGCGGTGTGCGTAAAGCGTTCGAGCTGCGCGGCCACCGCCTGCATCACGCGTGGATGGCGGTGCCCGGTATTGAGCACCGCGATGCCGGCGGCAAAGTCGGTGTAGGCACGGCCTTCCACGTCCCACAGCGTCGCGTTCTCGGCACGGTCCGCATAGAAATCACACATCACGCCGACACCGCGTGGTGTGGCAAGGGCACGGCGTTGATTCAGTTCGATATTTTTCATGGTCGTGGAGCAATCAATGGCACAGCGATGTTGCACATTTCATCAGATTTGGCTCTACAATCCAGCGCCACTTTGATAAATCCAATGGTGCCAATTGAAATCGATCTGCGGTGACCTGTTGCTCCAGCGCCTGGGACCCGAGGGCCTGGCCGCGTTCGGCAAGCCCTTGAACCGGGGGCTCTACGCATGTATCCGGGGCGCGATTCTCGATGGCAGCCTGGCGCCGGCCACGCGGCTGCCGCCGCAGCGTGACCTGGCAGCCGAGTTGGGGTTGTCGCGCAATACGGTGATGTTTGCGTACGAGCAGTTGCTGGCCGAAGGCTATCTGCGCGCGCGTACCGGCAGCGGTACCTTTGTGGCCGACACGGCGCCGGAAAGCTATCTCAACGCCACTGCCGAGACCGTCACCGAGTCAGCGCCACGCGCCATGCCGGGCATCTCGCCAAGAGGCCAGCAACTGTTGGCGAACGCGTCGGCATCGCCCACGCAATGGGGTGCATTCATGCCCGGTGTGCCTGACCTCAGGCGGTTTCCACATCGGCGCTATGCCCAGATTTCGGCGCGGCTGTGGCGACAACCGCAACCGGAATGGCTCAGCTATAGCCACGGGGGCGGCCTGCCCGCCTTGCGTGAGGCCGTGGCGGCGCACCTGCGCGTGGCACGCTCGGTGCGCTGCGATGCCGCACAGGTGCTGATCACCGAAGGCATCCATCAGGCCATCGACCTGGTGGTTCGGCTGCTGGGATCGCCCGGCGATCAGGCATGGGTGGAAGAACCGAGTTACTGGGGCATTCGCGGCGTGCTGCAGGTCAGCGATATCGGCATGAGGCCGATGCCAGTGGACGATGAGGGCTTGACGCTTCCTACATCGGAGAATGACCGAGACCAGCCTGCGCCGCGCTTTATCTTTGTCACGCCCTCGCACCAGTATCCGCTCGGGGCGGTCATGAGCCTGAGGCGGCGGCGTGCGCTGCTGGAATTTGCACGGCAGAACGGCAGCTGGATCGTGGAAGACGACTACGACAGCGAGTTCCGTTTCTCGGGCCAGCCGATTCCGTCGCTGCAAGGCATGGAAGCCGACGCGCCGGTGATCTACATCGGCACGTTCAGCAAGACGCTATACCCCGGCTTGCGCATGGGCTATCTGGTATTGCCGCGCCCGTTGGCCGACGCGTTCCAGACCGCCCACGCCGAGCTCTACCGCGCGGGCCACCTGATGACGCAGGCCACCTTTGCGGAATTCATGCAGGCTGGCGACTACGCGGCGCATATTCGACGCATGCGGCCGCTCTATGCCAGGCGGCGCGCGGTGCTGGCCGCACTGGTCGAACGTTACCTGGGCCCCTCGGCACTGAACACGCACGGCAGCAATGCCGGCCTGCACCTTGTGCTGCGCCTGCCCGACGATGCGGACGACGTGGCCATTACCGCGGCAGCCCGCGCCAGGGGTATCGTGGTACGCCCGCTCTCGCGCTACTACCTTGGCAAACCCGTGCAGAAGGGATTGCTGCTTGGCTATGCGTCGGTGCCCGAAGAGGACATCGGGCCAGCCTTCGAGGTGTTGCTGGGCTGCCTGCCAGCCGGCCGGATGCGCCAGAGGGCTGGAGGATCAGCCCAGCAGCGCTGACGTATGCGGCTCCAGCATGACCTTGTCCTCCATGCCGGCCAGGACGTTCTCCTGCACCTGCTGATTGCCGCGCAAGCCGTCGCGGCTGTCCTTCTCGGCCGCCTTGACCAGCGCCAGCACGTCGACGGTACGGGTGCGCGACGTGGGCGTTGTGGTATCCGACTCCAGTTCGCCAATCACGTACTTCTGGGTGCGTTGCGACTGCTGGGCCGATTGCGTCAACGTGGCGCTGACCAGCTTGCCCTTGCGATAGGCGAACTGGCTCTGGCTGCTGGCGCTGTCGTGGATCTGGTCGTAGTAATAGCTCTGCGAATACTTGCTTTCGGTCAGGGACAGTTTTGCATCCGCGGACAACGCGCGATGGAAACTCGCATCGAGGCTCGACTGCTGTTGCTGTGTCACGGCGCGATCCGCCTGGCTGCGGCCCTGCAACTGCGTATCCTGCGAAACCTTGTAGGCGAATGAATCGACTTCGTCGGTCCGCAACGGATTGCTTGAGGTGGGCGTCTGGGTGACGGATGCCGAGAAATCGGCCAGCCCCGTCAGCATGCCGTGATCGCCCTTGCTGAGCGTAAAGCGCGACTGCTGCGTGGTGGCCGTGTTGTAGTGGCTGTGCAAGGCACTGAACGCGTCCTTGAACATGCTCATCAGCGCGGCATCGCCCTGGCCTCGCGACCTGGCGTCGTCAAACTGCTGCAGATACTTGCTGACGGCCTTGGCCTGCTGTGCGGGCGTGCCAAAAATCGCCGCGTTGGCCATGTCGACGCTCAGTTTCAGCGTGCCGGTCGGACCGGTCGACGTGACCGAGCGTTGCTGGTCGTCGGCCTGGAATTCGACGGTCTGCACCTGGTTGTTGCCGACGGCAACGCTGGCCTGCAACTTCACAGATGCCAGCGCGGTGCTGTCGTACTGCGTCAGGCCGGAGATGTCGAGCCGTGGCGGCACTTCACTCAACGCGTCGATCGATTGCTGGAACGACTGCGCCAGCTTGCCGATTGCCGCCCGTTCCGTATCACTGAGCTCGCCGTCGCTGACCGACAGTTTCACGGCCAGTCGATCGCCATCGCTGCCTAGCGTGATGCCAACCGTGGCACCGCCGCGCGTGGTGATAGTCAGCTTGATCTCATTGGCGGCCTGCGTATGGAAATCCGTTGCGGACACCGTATCGACCGAGGTCCCCGGCGCCAACTGGATCACCGCCTGCGAGAAACTGGAGCCGCCATCCCTGACCTGATCGAGCAGCGTCGCGCCAAGGCCGCCAAAGCGGCCGGACAACTTCGAGGCCGACATATTGCCTGCCATGCGCAGCGAAACCAGGTCGTTCGGCGCGCTTTCCCAAACCGGCGTCGGGGCGGTCTGGACGGCGGAATAGGTTGGCGATACGCTCGACTGGCCCAGCGTAACCACCGTCGACGGTGATGCCGATGCCGTGCTGGCGACTGGAGCGACCGGGGTCGAGGCGGCGGATGTGGCAGCCTGGCTGGCTGCGGTCTGCTGCTGCGCGATCAGGCTTTGCGAGCCCACTGAGGAAATGGCAACCATACAAGCACCGGTATCATCTTGATGCAGTGCCTTAACGGCTACTTTTTGCTCGGCTTGAGGCTTGGCGCATGCACGGCGCTTGCCTACCATGACATCACGCCGACTACCGGACCCCGCCGATGCCTGCCGACCCCGCCCCGCTGCCCTGCTCCATGCCCCAACTCCCGGCGCGCGTGACCTTGCGCAACGGACAGCAAATACTGTTGCGCCAGATTCGCGCAGACGACAAGGCCGGCGTGCTCGACGCGTTTCAGCTGCTTTCCGACGATTCGCGCTACACGCGCTTCATGGCCATGATGAAGGACCTGCCCGAAGCGCTGCTCGACCATGTCGTGCACCCGCAGCCCGGACGCGAATGCACGCTGGTGGCGGTGGCGAATCCCGACAAGACCGGCGAACTGGTCGGCGGTGCCAGCTATACCGCGATTGCGGGCCGCGATGCCTGCGAGTTTGCCGTGACCCTGCTCGACGGCTGGCATGCGCAGGGACTAGCGCGGGTGCTGATGCAAACCCTGATCGAGGCAGCCCGCGCCGGCGGCTTTCATATGATGGAGGGCTATGTGCTGGCCTCCAACACCGCGATGCGCGGGCTGGCCCATCGGCTCGGCTTCACCGACACGATCTGCGCGGACGACGCCACGCTACGGGTGGTGACTCTCGAACTGAACCCGGCCGGTATCGCGGTAGCAGGTGCTCCCGCCTAGCGGCCAACGATCTTACTTTCCCCCCTTCAGTACGGCCTGCTGCGAAGCCAGCTTTGCGCCCATGGCCTCGGCCAGCGCATGCAGCCCGGACATCGGCCGCACCATGACTTCGAACTCCTCGATCTTGCCGGCCTCGTCAAAGCGCAGCATGTCGATGCCTTTCAACGCCTTGCCATCGATCTCCGCACTGAACTCCAGCACCACGCCCTGTCCGTCTGCCGTGGCAAACACGCGGTGATAGGTGAAATTCTGAAAGACCGTGTTCACGGTCTTCAGCACCAGCTTGATTGCCGCGCGCCCCGGATACGGGCTATGTGCCACGGGCGAGCGGAACACGATCCGGTCTGACAGCAGCGGATCCAACTCCTCCATGGCATTGCGCTCCAGCAATTGATGCCAGGTGTCCAGCGTTTGCTGAGCGGCGGGTATCAGGCCTTGAACGTCCATGCGGGTCTCCTTGGTTTAGTTTTTTATGCAACTGGTTGCATAAGACACATCGTAGCGGCTTCCGGAGTGAAGCACCAGCCTTCTCCATTGATGACCGGTTGGGATTAACCCGCTGCCAGTCATGCACCGCAGGCATATTGACAGCAAAGCTGCACACAAAATGCTAGAAATGCAAAATCAGACAAAGACCTACAGCCGGGCGATGTGCCGCACTCTACGATTCTTCTCAGGACCTGACCCGTCCTTTTCAACCTCCCCCTGCAAGCCCGCCTGCATCCCTGTCAGGCGGGTTCTTTTTTTGCCCTCCCGCCCGTCCGCTTTGGTCCGCTTGGGTCCGTTTTGTGCGATTCCGCATATAGCCATCTGTCACATTCGGGAAACATGCGGCCATGCCAACGGATCGACGGGAGAAGTCCACCATGGGCGATACGCCGCATGACCTGCGCCAGTCCGGCACATTCCAACCTGTTCAAGGCTGGCCCGATAGCCCATGTCCGATCGAGCCGGCATGGATACGCAGCGGCACCCCCGTGACGCGCTGCAACGAACACTCCACCACCGCGGACGGCCTGGCCTGGACCATGGTCTGGGATTGCACGCGCAGCACGTTCGAATGGCACTACAGCATCGATGAAGTGGTCGTGATCCTGGAGGGCAGCGTGCGGGTCACCGACTGCCATGGCACAAGCCATACGCTCAACGCTGGCGATGTGGGCTATTTTCCGTGCGGGTCGTCATGGCTCTGGGAGGTGGACCATTACGTGCGCAAGGTTGCCTTCTGCCGCAACGAGGTACCGCGCGCGGTCCGTCTGCCGCTGCGGGTATGGTGGCGACTCAAGCGCGAACTGCATGGCAACGGTTCATTGGCGCGTGCCGGACGGGTGTTGGAGCAGTACCTGCACCGCCTGGTCGGGGTCGGGCGTACGACTGCCACGCTCATGCTGATCGGCATGCCGCTGTAGCACACCGCAGGTTCCGAAGTCCGTTGCCGCCAGCGGCCACGGCCATAGGCGCGCGCACGGACACGCCGTACAATGGCAGCCCCGTGGTCCTGAATGCCAAACCATGCAGCCCGGTGCCTCTTTGAACCTGCCTGAAATCGTTGGCCTGCTGGTTGGCGGGCTGGCCTTGTTCCTGTATGGCCTCGATTGCATGACCGGCGCGCTGAAGGCCATCGCCGGGACCCGCTTGCAATCGCTGCTCGGCACCCTGACCGCCAGCCGCTTGCGGGGCGTGCTGGCCGGCGCCGGCATCACCGCACTACTCAATTCCTCGACCATCACCACGGTCCTGCTGGTTGGCTTTGTTTCGGCCGGACTGATGACGCTGGCGCAGTCGATTCCGGTGATCATGGGTGCCAATATCGGCTCCACGCTGACCGCGCAGATCATCGCCTTCAATATCTCGGCGATCATTCCCTACCTGCTCGCGGCTGGTTTCCTGCTGCACGGATTCTCGAAAAAGGAGCTGCTGCGGCAACTGGGCAGCGTGCTGCTGGGCCTTGGCCTGCTGTTCCTTGGCATCGAGTTCATGGGCAACGCTACCCGGCCCCTGCGCAACTACGAGCCGTTTATCGCCGTAATGCAGGACATGCGCAACCCGCTGCTCGGCATCCTGATTGGCGCGGTCTTCACGGCGATCGTGCAAAGCTCGGCGGCCACGCTGGCCATTGTGATCGCCCTGGGCAGCCAGGGGCTGATCCCGCTGGAATCCGGCATTGCCCTGATCCTTGGCGCCAATGTCGGTACCTGCGGCACGGCGCTACTGGCCGCCATCGGCAAGAACGCCGAGGCCACGCAGGTCGGGGTGGTACACCTGCTGTTCAATATGCTGGGCGTGCTGTTCTTCGCCTTCATCATTCCGCAATTCGCGGATGTGGTGCGGATGCTGTCGCCAAGCGCACCGGAGTTGACCGGTGCCGCACGCCTGGCCGCCGAAACGCCGCGCCAGGCCGCCAACGCCCATACCATCTTCAGCGTGGTCAGCACCGCGCTGCTGATCTGGTTCACGGGTCCGATCGGCTGGCTTGCCCAACGCATTGCGCCGTCGTCGCGCAAGGTCTTGCACGATCCCGGCGTGCCACGCTTTCTGGACGAAGCGCTGCTCGACATGCCGGCACTGGGCATTGCACGTGTGCAGCTGGAACTGGCAAACCTTGGCAAGCAGGTGCAGGAACTGGTCCAGCGTAGCGCGGCCACGGCCATGCGTGGCACCGCGCACGACATTGTTGCGCTGGCCGAGCACGACCGCGCGGCTGACGAGCTGAACACGGCCATCCTCGGCTATATCGGCAAACTTTCCGATGGTGATCATTCCGAAGACGAAAGCCGGCAACTGGTGGACCTTACGCGCATTGCCGCCGGTCTCGACGCCATTCGCGAGGTGGCCACCACCAGCATGTTGGCATTGAGCCAGCGCCGGATGGCACAAGGCGCGGACCTCGACCGACTGCGCAATCCGCAGACCGGGGCGCTGGCCACGGCGGTGCTCGGGTATTTCGGGCAGGCCGTGGACCGGATCGTCCATCCCGACGCCGAGGACGTGGCACGCATGGTGGCGGCCAAGGCCGATATCGAGAATCTTGCGGCATCCGCCAGGCAAGGCATCATGGCCGCGTTGCCGTTGCGCACCGCCGACGACGTCGTGAACTTTCGCCTGGCCAACGACATGTTCGAGCATCTCAACGAGGTTGCGCGGCTGTCGCGCGCCGTAGCCAAGGCCACGGTCCTGCTGCACGACGTGCGCGTGGCCGAACCCACCCGGGCAGAGATACCAGCCCCCGCCAATCCGTTGCAGGAGTTGTCATGAAAGCGCGCATTTCCGTCCTGACGCTTGGCGTCACCGATCTCGAGCGCGCCGTCGCGTTCTATCGCGACGGTCTGGGCCTGCCCACGCAAGGCATCATCGGCAAGGAGTTCGAGCACGGCGCGGTCGCGTTCTTCGAGCTGCAGGCGGGGCTGAAGCTGGCATTGTGGGCACGCGACAACCTCGCGTGGGATACCGGACTACCGCTCGGCACGCCCTGCCCCACGGGCTTTTCGGTTGGCCATAACGTCGGCAGCAAGGCCGAGGTAGACCAGGTGATGGCGCAAGTCGCCCAGGCCGGCGGCAAGCTCGTCAAGCCGGCGCAAGACACGTTCTATGGCGGCTATGCGGGCTACTTCCAGGATCCGGATGGCAACCTCTGGGAAGTGGTCTGGAATCCGTCGCTGATTCCCGCCGAATGAGGTGGCGCTGGCCGGTCAGTCCTTTTCCTGCGAGAAGCAGAGGCGGTTGCCGAACGGATCGGTAATGCGTACCTGGCGCGCCCAATCCTCCTCTACGACACCGGGCTTTGCATAGGTGTACTGCTTGGCGATCAGCTCTTGCTGCAGGCTATCGACGTCGTCGATCCGCACATAGACGGCCGAGCCCGGTGTGGCGTCGCCGTGGTGTTCGCTAAGGTGCAAGGTCAACCCCGAACGCGACACCTGCATGTAGAGCGGGAAGTCTTCACCGAATCGATGCTGCCAGTCGACCGTGAAGCCAAGGAAATCGACGTAGAACTCCCTGGCCTTGTCGACGGAAAAAATGCGCAGGATGGGGATGGCGGGCGACAGGTTCATGGCTCTTCGATCCGGAATCGATGTGTGACGCATTGTGCCAGCCTTGATACGTTAATGTCCGGGAAACGCCACAAAAGTGGCGCTAAGTAAACTTTCAAAGCGTTCTGGGGAGCCGTTTTACTTGTAATTATGGAAAGCCTATAATTATTGAAATTCAATGATTCAGACTAAGTGCCTCATGAGCTACCTATTCAGTCGCCCCAGACTCGCCATGCAGATGGCCCGACAGCTGCTGTACCCGGGCGTGCTCGATGAGGGCTTGCGTTCCGGCCTGTTCCTGTCCGGCTTGAGGCGCATCGGCAAGACCACGTTTCTGCGCAACGACCTGATACCCGCGCTGGAAGAACTTGGCGCCATCGTGATCTACGTGGACCTGTGGAGCGACACCCAGCGTAGTCCGGCCGCACTGATACTTGCCGCGGTCAAGAAAGCACTGCTGGATCTTGAGTCGCCGTCCAGTTCGGCCGCGCGCAAGCTCAAACGTCTTGCGGGTGCCGATGTCGGCGCGTTTGGCTTCAAGTTCGGCTTCAAACTTGAAAACCTCGGTGAAGCTGGCGGCGCGACGTTGGCGCAGGCACTTGGCGAGGTCGTCGATCAGGCCCGGACCGATGTCGTACTGATCGTCGACGAGGTCCAGCACGCCATTACCTCGGACGAAGGCAACCAGATGCTGCTGGCGCTCAAGGCCGCGCGCGATGCCATCAACCCACGCCCCGACACGCCCGGGCACTTCCTGTTCGTAGGCACCGGCTCGCACCGTGCACTGGTGGGCGAACTCACGGCGCGGCGCAACCAGGCGTTCACAGGCGCCACGTCGGTGGCCTACCCGGTATTGGACAAGGAATATGTGTCCTACCTGCTCGACCGGCTTTCGGCGGAGGGTTTCGCGTCCTTGCCGACGCTCGAGGTGGCTGTGCAGGCATTCCAGACACTGGGCAACCGGCCCGAGGAAATGATCAAGGCGCTGCGCCAGCTGCATTTCCATCTACCCCAGGGCAGCAACCCTGACGAGCACCTACCCGTCATCGCCAATACGCTGCGCTCGGCCGCCGCCGATATCGAACTGATGAAACTGGAGCAGTTGGGTGGCCTGGCCACGGCGATCTTCGACCGCATCGCCTCGGCCGCAGGCGACGCACGGGGGCTGTTTTCGGCCGAGGCCGCCGCTGAGTACTCAAAGGCCATCGGCCGCGAGGTGAAGGTGGAAGAAGCGCAACCATTGGTCAATGAACTGATGGCCACCAACCTGATCATGCGCAAGGGCCACGGCCTGTATGGCATCACCGATCCGTTCGTGCAGGAGATGTGGCGCGAACGCAAGACGATCGAGGGCAAGCTCTGATGCGAAATTATTTCTGAAATCCTGTCACAACCGCGTTCGCCGGTTCGTCTTATGGACAAACGGATGCAGATTGCCGCATCCGCCTCCATCAACCTGACGAAAGGTGAACATCATGTCTGCACGTCTCAACTTCTTCAAGCTGGCCCTGCCGAACCAGAAGGCCCTGATTGCGCTGTCCCAGGCCTGCAAGACTGGGCCACTTGGCGAGCGCCTGGTGGAACTGATCCAGTTGCGCGTATCCCAGATCAATGGCTGCGGGGTTTGCATCGACATGCACTGGCGCGACCTGATCAAGCAAGGCGTCGACCCGCGCCACCTGAACGCGATCGCCGGCTGGCGCGAGGCACCGTTCTTCGACGCCCGCGAACGCGTCGCGCTGGCCTGGGCCGAAGCGGTCAACGCCCTGCCGCATCGTGACGACACCGACGCCGTATATCCCGAACTGCGTGAGCACTTCAGCGAAGAGGAAATCGCGCAGATGTTGTACACGATCGCCGCCATCCGCGGCTGGAACGTGATGAACCTGAGCCTGCGCAACCAGATTCCGGTGAACCCGCCGCCGGGCATGTAAAAAGCCCCGACCCCGGGGTATGTGGCATCAGGTTGCATACCCCACTTCGGCGCTGCTGCGGACGTGGCAGCCACGTGATAGCGTGTGCCCCGCCTTCCACTCTGTCGACCGAAGATGATTGTCTACCTGCTGCTGATCGCCGCGTTCCTGTTCATGGCCTTTATCTTGCCGCTCAAGGTGACGATCGGCATGGTGCTGCTGATCGTGGTGATCGGCTTCGTGGTCAAGATCGTGGCTCGCATGGTTACCGGCAACGACCCGACCCTCGGTGAGTCGCTCAAAGCCGTCGCCCTGGCGGTTTTCTTCAACGCAATCATCAGTACTGCACTGGCAAAAATCGCCGGTGGCCCGGTGACCGGCATCTCTGCACTGGTGGCTTCGGTCATCGGCTTCCTGGCATTTGCGCTGGGCTTTGCGATGATGCTGCAGGCCACGATGAAACAGAGCGCGGTGATCGCGCTGGTATCAACACCAATCGCTGGCGTGATGCTCTATGGCGCGCTGAAACTCTGAGGGTTTTGGCTCCCCTCTTTTTTTCTCCCCTCTCCCGCGCCGCGGGAGAGGGGCTGGGGGAGAGGGCATGAGGTTCTGCTTGCCGACTGTCGCAATTTGAGCCGCTGGCCCTCTCCCCCCGCCCCTCTCCCATTTCATGGGAGAGGGGAGAAAACCCACAGCATTTGAAGCACTGGAGTCTTGCTCCCCTCTCACCGCGGCGCGGGAGAGGGGCTGGGGGAGAGGGCGTGAGGTTCTGCTTGCCGACCTGTCGCAATTTGAGCCGCTGGCCCTCTCCCCCGCCCCTCTCCCGCATGCGGGAGAGGGGAGAAAACCCACAGCATTTGAAGCACTGGAGTCTTGCTCTGTGGTGGTCAAGTTTTTTCAGACAGGTACTAAGGTTGTCTGGTGCTTTAAC
>CAUUBQ010000034.1:0-97013 GCA_963543405.1 uncultured Cupriavidus sp. | reverse complement strand
CGTCGATCGTGATTTTCCACCTATCGACCTGTCTGAGGAAATTAGACCACCACAGGGAGACCACCACAGGCATATCAAAAGCGGCCGGTTTGCTCCCCGCGACGCGGGCGAGGGGAGGCCACCACGGGCATATCAACCACCTGCTGGTTTACTTTTGCCCCGACGTAATAGTCACGCCCTGGCCGCCATTCAACGATGTCTTCTGCGACGTTGTCGAACTCTGGACATCGACACCCACGTTGGCCACGCCGCTGCCCTTCTGCTGCGCGTAGGGGTCACGCGGTTTCGTGCCAGTAGTCCCCCCCGTGCCGCCGGTGCCAGTAGTCCCGGTCTTCTTCGTCGGCGCGGTCAGGCTCGAACCCGACCCCGCAGCAGACACACTCACATCGGTCGAACTCGACGTACTGACCGCATCCTTCTGTGTCACGGCGCCGCCGGCGGCCACGCCGATGCTGCCATTGGCGTTGGCCTGGGTGCCTTCCAGCGTGGTATTCCCACCCGACGACAGCTTGATATTGCCGCCGCTGCTGATGCTGGCGCCGCTTGCCATATCACTTTGCGAGTTCTGCACGCCCACGCCAAGCTCGGCTTCGCCACTGCGCTCGTTCATGGTCTTGCCGCCGGTCTTCTGGCCGTTCGCGCCTTTGGTGCCGCCAACATTCTCCTTCTTGCCACCCGAAGCCGCCGCGCTGACGTCCACCGTGGTGGACTGGCTGCTCTGCTTGTCGTGGGCGGCATTGAACGTGAGGTTGCCACCAGCGGCCACGCTGACATCGCTGCCGCTGGCCAGTGACGTACCGGTGAACGTCGCATCGCCGCCGCTCTTGATCGTCAGCGGACCGCTGCCGCTGGCAATGCTGCCGGCCACATCGGTATTGCCGCTGCTCGATGCCTTGCCGACACCCACGCCAACACTGGCGCCGCCTTCGCCCTTGCCGGCTGTCACGCCCACTTCCACGCCCACGCTCTGGCTGCTGGAACTGCTGGTGTTCTTTGCCGCATCGAACGTCAGGTTGCCGCCCGTGGTCACGCTTGCGGCACCGCCGGCCGCCAGGTTGGTGCCCTCCAGGCGCGTGTCGCCCTTGGTGTTGATCGACAGGTTGCCGCCGGCGTTGATGCCACCGACCACCGCATTGCTGCTGCTGTCGCTGGACTTGTCGCCCTGGTAATTGACCCCCACGCTGGCGCTCTTGTTGACGATGTCGACGTCTACCTTGCCGCCCGCACTGGTGCTGTTGCTGGTGCTGCTCGAGGTATTGGCGGCGGCACGGTAGTCAAGCGAACCCGCATTGAGCGTCACATCCTTGCCGGCGCTGATCGTCGTGCCTTCGAGCGTGGTGGCATTGGTCGACGTGCTGGTCACGTTGCCGCCGACCTTGATGTTCGAGACCACGGCATTGCTGGTGTTCGATGTCGACGACGCATCGTCATGCTGGTAGCTGGCCGTAATGCCTGCACCTGCCGAGGTCTCGGTCTTGGCAGGCTTGCCGGCGCCAGGACCCGCGGAAGCATCGGCCGATACGCCAGCCGATGCTTCCGCGTACGCACCGACCTTGGCCGTGTCGGTGGCGCTGCTCGACGAGCTGTACGTGGTATTGGCGGCGGCCTGGCTCGTGATCGTTTGTGCCGATTGCGTAAGGTTGCCCCCAGCGGTGATCTGGGTGCCGACGTCGTTGATGCTGTGGGTTGCCGTACGTGTGATATTGCCGCCAGCCGAGATGCCCGACGTCACCGCGGTAGTCGATCCGTCGACATTGCTCGTACGCGTATTCGATCCGTACAGCCCCACTTCACCGCGCGCGGAAGCCTCGGCGGACGCGCCGGCCTTCGCGCCAAGCCCAACGCCGGCGCCAGCCTGTGCTTCCGCGCTGGCATTGCCGCTGGCATAGAAGCCCGCAGTGGTCGTGCTGCTGCTGGAGCGCGTTTCGTGCACGTCGTCGACCGCCTTGAAGCTCATGTCGCGGGCGTCGAGGTTCATGTTGCCACCCGATGCCAGTTGCGAGCCTTCCAGTGTCAGGTTGTTGGTGGCCTTCACATCGAGGTTGCCCCCGGCACTGATCGACGAGCCCTGGTGGGTGGTATCGAGCGTCGACGTGGTGCTGGTGCTGTGCTGCACGAGGTCGAGATGGTTCTCCGAGTTTGCCGACGCGCTTGCCGATGCATTGGCGGCCGCGTTCGGATTGCCCTTGCCGGCTGCCGCGTTCGCGCTGGCACTGGCTTCTGCCTCGGCCTTGTTCGTGCTGCTGGCCATCAGGCCTACCGACGTGCTCGTGGTGGTGGTGGTCGAGGTCTTCTTGTCTTCGGCAGCCAGCAGGTTCACGTTCTGTGCATTGACCGTGGCATTGCCGCCGGCCTTGACGTTCGATCCCTGAAGGTTGACATCTTGCGTGGCATTGATCGTGACATTGCCACCGAAGTTGACGTTCGAGCCCACATGGCGCAGGTCGGTGGTATCGGTCTGCGTCTTCGTGGTGCTGCTGAATGCCAGGCCCGCCGATCCGGTGCCGGTCGCTTCCGCCGATGCGCCCGCCGCCGCCGCTGCGCTGCCGCGGCCGGAAGATGCCGATGCCGATGCCTCCGCACCCGACGATCGGCTACCGGCCGCGCTGACCTGCATGATGCCCGAACGTTCGGTGGTGGTATGCGTTTCGTCGTAGTTACGACCTGCGAGGACATTGACGTTGGTGGCGTTGACCGTGCCATTGCCCTTCACGTCAACGTTCGAGCCCTGGATCGTCACATCGTTCTTCGCCGTGACGTTCGCATTGCCACCGACTTCCAGATTGCTGCCAACGTTGCGCACCGAAGTGGAATCGGTGCTTACCTTGGTTGACCCATACAGCGAATTGTTCTGGCCAAAGCCGTTCGATTCGCTGGTGGTCCTGGTCGTGGTGGTGTTCTCACGTGCGACGATGTTGACGTTATTGCCGGCGTTCAGGTCGGCATTGCCCCCCACCCTGGCATCGGTACCGGCCAGCGTGATGTCGTTGCCGGCCTGGGCATTCAGGTTGCCGCCAACGGTCAGGCCGGACTTCACCTGCTGCACCGTGGTGGTGGTCGTGGTGGTGATGCCCTTGTTGCCGTCAGGGCCGATATTGCTGCCGGTGGTGTTGGTGTTGCGATTCTCGATCGTGTCGAATGTCACGTTGCCGCCGGCCTTGAGGCTGGCATCGGTGCCGGCGCTCATCGTCGCGCCCAGGTTCGTGATGTCCTTTTTCGCGTCGAGCGACAGGGACCCGGTTGATTCGATCGAGCCGGTCTTGCCAACCGTGGTCTGGTAGAACTGGTCCGTACCGTTACCGGTGCTGAACGTCTTGTTGACGATGCTGCCCGTCGTGGACGTCAGGCTCACGTCGCCACCCTTGATGACACCCGACGTATTGGTGATATCGCCGGTCGAGGTGACCACCAGCGACTTGCCGCCAAGGATCGTGCCGCCTGTGTTGTTCAGCGAGGCCAGGTTCAGGCTGGCGTCCTGCGCGGAGATCACGGCGCCGCTGTTGATGCTGGCCTTGGTACTCTGCGACAGGTAGACCACCGGTGCCAACACGGTCTTGCCGTCCACCACGGTCTGCACCATCCAGACGATGTCCTGCTTCAGGTTGGCTTGCTGCTCGGGCGTCAGGGCCTTGCCGAATTCCAGGCCCATGCTCTTGCCTTGCGACGCGGCATTGTCGAACAGCGCCTGCATCTGTGCGTCGCCGTTCTGGTAGGTGGCCAGCAGCACATTGCCGGTCTGCGCAATCAGTTGTTGTTTGACCAGGTAATTCTCATAGCTGGCGTCGCCAAGGCGCAGGCCGATCTCGTCGGTGCTGTAGCCCAGCATTTTGGTCAGGTAGTCCGAACCATAGGTAGCCGTGCCACTCATGTAGAGCGGGTTGGTTTCCACCAGATACTTGGCACCTGGTTCCTTCGCAATCACGAAGAAGCCGTTCGGATTGGTCGGCAGCGGAATATTGATGCCCCCGAACGAGGTGCCGCTGACGCCGTTGGCTGCATTGCCGGCGACCAGCGAGGTGCCTCCCGCAGCGCCCACGCCACCACTCTGGTTCGTCAGGCTACCGGTGCCCACCGCACCTGGCGTGGGGGTCTGCCTGGTGCCCGTACTGGTCGGCTTCGAGGTGCCGGCACGACTGCTGTTGTCGGCGCCATTCGTGACGGCGCCGTTGTTGTTAAGCGTGAAGCCGCTGCCGGTCAGCAGTACGGTATGGATGCCAGCGTTCAGTGCATTGTTGTAGGTGCTGGAGTAGCTCGTGCTGTAGCCGTTGTAGCGGCAGCCCTCGTCATACTTGCTGTTGGCATCGCCCTTGTTGCTGCACAGATGCCAGTCGTAGATCTCGATACCACCGGCCGGGCCGGCTTCCTTGCGCGTCTCGGTGTAGTACTGGGTGTAGTTGCGCGTTTCGAGTGCGAGGCTGTCGTTTGTGAACGTCGCGCCAGACAGTACGAAGCCATGGCCGCGGTCATCCCAGATGCCTTGCGCCTTGTAGGCATTGCCATTGGTCTGGGCGCTGTCGGCGGAGAAGCCCTGCATCGTGACCGACTGACCGCCCCAGAGAATGCCGCCCAGGTTCTTGCCTTCGTGGAAAGCCAGCTTCAGGGCCGTGGCGGCCAGGATCTGCGGAGCATGGCCCGGCGTGCCACCGGTGTAGTACTGCGAAACGGTCCACGTGGTCTTGAAGTCGCGGAATTCGTCGAGATTGCCGCCGTCACCGCCATCGTCGTACCCGGAACCGTCGCGTGCCGTGGCATGCGTGCTGTCCGCACCCCACGCGCGCGTATCACCACCGGGTACTTCATTGCGCAGCGTAGCTGCGACGATGTCGATGCCGGCGTTGCTGACGATGTCGTAGTTGTTGACCAGCGTGTTGGCGCGCAGGGTCATCTGGCCGCCCGAACTGATCGTGCTGGTGTTCGTCAGCGTGCCGTTGGCCGTGATATCAAGCTTGCTGCCGGCGTAGATCGTCCCGTTGTTGGTGATGTTGCCAGCGCTGGCATCGGGTGTGGCGGTGGTCAGGTCGAGCTGGCCGGCACTTGTCTTGAGCGACAGGTCACGCAATGCCGCAATGCCGCCGGTGCCAGAGTTGGTGATGTGCTGGGCAACCACATCGAGGTCGGACTTCGAATACAACAGGCCGTTATTGGTGAACGCGCTGTTGACCGTGACCGTGCCCTTGCCCGCACCGTCCATCGCGGCCACGATACGTGCGGTACTGCTGCTGTCGCCGGCCAGCGTCAGCGTGGTGGCGGTCAGGTTCAGGTTGCCATTGGCCGCCAGTACGGCATCCTTGGCAAGGCTGACCGTATTCATGTCGATATCGACAGTCTTGCCCGTGACCGTCTTGCCTTGCTGGATCGACAGCGTGGTGCCAGTCTTGCCGGTGGCCTTGTCGATATGCAGTGCATTGCCGGCCTGTACCGTGCCGTTGATCGTGGCGGTGTAGTCGTTACTGCCGCTTGCGCCGATATTGAGGTCGCCGCCAGTCAGGATGTCGCCGGTCGAGGTCAGGCCCGAGGCGCCGACGCCCAGTGTTATCGCACCGAACGATTGCAGGGTGCCCCGGTTGTCGATCTGCGCGGCGGCAAGAGAACCCGCGCCGGTCGCGGCCGTCGCCAGCGTGGTGACGCCAGTGGACTGGTTCAGGAATACCCCGGTCAGCGTGATCGAGCTCGTGGTGCTGCTGCCACCCTGCACGATGCCGCTGTTGTCCATGCTGGCGACGTTGAAATTAAGGCGGTCGCCGAGCAGTTTGCCGGATGTGGCATTGGTCAGTGCCGCACCCGTACCGGCGATGCCGAGCGTGCCGATGGCCTGTACCGTACCGCTGTTATCCAGCGCAGTGCCGCTTCCAAGCACCAGTGACAGGTCGCGGCCGGTACGTAGCGCGGCGTTTCGTGCATTGACCAGTTTTGCGACGGTCAGCGTGGCATCTTCCGCGGCCTGCAGGAATCCATTGTTGGTCAGCGTGCCGGTGGTGGTCAGCGTGGTGATGCCGCCAGATTGCAGTGAAAGCAGCCACGTGCCGCTGTTGTCGATGGTGCCCGCCGTAACGGTGCTGCCCGCCTTGGCCTGGATGACACCGCTGGCCGCGTCCACGCCATTGCTGGTGTTCGTGATCGAGGCAGCCTGGATTGCCATTGTGCCGTTCGAGACCAATGCGCCCGTATTGTCGATGGCCTCCGTGGCGCCACCATGCTGATCGGCGATATCGAGTTTCTGACTGGCCTGCAGCGTACCGGTGCTGTTGTTCCGCAGCGTGCCGTCCACGCGCAAGGTTGCCGTGCCATTGTCGGCGCTGACCAGGCCGTCGTTGGTCAGTCCCGCCGCCGCGGTCAGTGTCACGTTGTCGGCGCGCAGCGTGGCGAGCGACTGATTGGCGATGTTGCCACCAGCGTTCACCCTGAGCGCCTGACCCGCCTGGGCAATGGCGCCGGCCTGGTTGGTGACGTTGCCCGTGGTATCGATGGCCAGCGTGCCATTGGCCAGCAATGTGCGTGAATTGCTGACGTCCCGCGCGGCAAGCGTTGCGTTGCCCTTGGACTGAAGCGTGCCGCTGTTGGTCAGGTTTCCACTCAGCGCCACAGTGTCGCTGGCGCTAGCCTGTTGCGACAACAGCATGGCGCCGGCGTTGTCGAGGCTGGTGCCCTCGATCGTGCTGCCGGTGTTGGCCTGTACCCAGCCGCTCGCGGTGTTCTGGATGGCGCCGGCTTTCATGGCCAGTGCACCATCAGACAGCAAGTCGCCGCTGTTGGTCACGGCTTGTGTGCCCGTGCCGTTGCGGTCGGCAATGTCGAGTGTAGTGGCAGCGTGCACGGTGCCGCTATTGGCGATCGTGCCGTCCACGCGCAGCGTGGTGCTGCCCTTGTCGGCGGTGACTACGCCCGCATTGTCCAGCCCCTGCGCGGCATTCAGGCTGACGTTGCCGTTCAGGCTCTGCAGGCCCTGGTCGGCATCCTTTGCGGTAACGAGCTTGCCCACGGTGGTCAACAGCAGGTCGCCACTGGCCTGCAGCGCTGCCACGCCGAGGTTCATGTCACCCGAGGTGGTGCTGGCAGCCAACGCGCCCGACGACTGGAAGCGCGTAGCCGCGCCGATGGTCAGGCTGCCGAACTGGCCTTGCCAGTTACCGGCAGCGGTCCAGCGTGTGCCAGTGACGTTGGCTGCGCCACCAATCGCCAGGCCCAGCGTGCCACCTGCGGTGCGCAGATTGTTGTTGTCGAGCGTGGCCGATGTGGCGTTGTCGATCAGCGATGCGGCATTGACGGCCAGATCGCCGGCCGCCACGATGGCGCCGCCCGCGAGGTTGGCGCCGCCCTGCGTGGCGTTCAGCGTGGTATTGCGGCCCGACGTGATGCTGGCATTGGCGAGTGCCAGTGCCGTGGCGTCGTTGCTGGTGCTGGCCACCAGAACATCGCGTTGCGCGGAGATGCGGTTCTGCAGCTCGATGCGGCCCGCCGCCGACAGCGTGAAATCGTCGGCCGATGCCGCGGCGTCGCCGAGCATGCGTACCCCGACGCCGGCTTCGGTGGCGGTCAGGCGAATGCGGTTGGCATACATGCCGCCCAGTGCCGAGCTGTCGATCGCATACGCGGGCGCGGCACCCGCACCCGGCACCGTGCCTGTGACCGAGCGGCTCGCGTAGTCGTAGCGATTGGTGCCCGCCGTGATCGACAGGTCCTGTGCGTTGATCGTGCCGTCGAGCTTCACGGTGCGGGCTACCAGGTCCAGCATCTGCTGGGCCGTGGCATTGAGGCCGTTGCCGTTGATCAGGATGTCGCCCTGGTTGACCGTGAAGCCGCCCAGCGAACCGTTGGCGTTCAGGTACGGCGTGCCGGTGGTCAGCGTGACACGATCGGTGTTGATGAAGCCGCAGCCCGAGCACGTGATGCCATACGGGTTAGCCAGGATCACATCGGCGCGGCCGCCGAGCACTTCGGTAAAGCCCGCCAGCGTACTGCGGTTGTTGGATACCACTTCATTGAGAATCACCTTGGCGGTGTTCGTCATGTTGAAGTTGGCGGTGACCTGTCCGGCCAGTTGCGACTGGTAGGCAATCTGTGCGGATGTGGTGTTGTTCAGCACCACGCCCTTGTCGTTGACGTTGTAGCTGTTGTAACGGTTGTGCGACAGGCCAGCCGCATTGGCCGTGTCGATGTTGACCACGGTGGTGCCATTGGGCGCCACATAGGCATTGGTCTTGCCGCTGCCGTTCGCCACCGATACCGATTGCGCCAGCAGCGCGTGCGGCATGGTCGCCGCGACCAGGCCGCCGGTAATCAATGCCGCGCGGGCAGCGCGCCGTTCGCTCTTGCTCTTGCCGTGGCCGCGGGCCGTTTCGGCGACTGCTGTCCACGTGGCTGTGGCGGCATTCCAGATGACGCGATAGATGTGGTTCATGGCGGCAGACCTCAGATCGAAGCGGACAGGCGCAGGCTGAACAGCGTGCCTTCGCGGAATTGGGAGGAGGGCGCGCGCACGGCGCGCGAAGCGAAGGCGTCGACGCTGACGGTCTTCCAGAACAGGCCCACGCCGAGCGTGGCGCCGGAGAGCGAACCGGACGGCACCCCGGCCGCGCGGTTGGTCACGTTGCCCCAGTCGAAGCCCGCATAGACACGGCCGGCGATATTGCCGGCCGCTTCGGTGGCGAACTGCCACGGCAGGCCCAGTTCGGTGCGCATGTAGTAGCCGTTGTCGCCCGCCAGCGTGTAATTCTGGAAGCCGCGCACCGATGAAGGGCCACCGATCAGGATCTGTTGCGTGCCATAGAGCGTGTCGTTGGCAGCCTGGCCACTGAACTGCGTGGAGAACGTCAGTCCCGTGCCGCCGATATTGAAGCGCCGGTTGTAGCCAAGATCCAGCGTGAACTTGTTGAACTGGGCGTGCGGCAGGTCGCGCGGCAGGTCGGGCGAATCATGCAGTGCACCCAGCAGCGACAGGCCTTGCACCATGGCCAGGCGACCGTTGAAGATGCCGCCGTAGGCTTGCGTGAACGCATTGACGCCGACATCCAGGAATGTCAGCGTACGGCTGCTGACCTGCAGGAACTCGCCACCCAGCCAGTTCTTGCTTTCCTGCGTGGTCAACCGTGCGGACAGTGCCACGCGGCTGGCCTGGTCGCGGAAGATCACGCGATCCCCACCCACGCTCCAGGTGTCAGTCTTGCCGGTGGCCTTTAGCGTGGTGCCGCTGGGCAGCGAGAGTGTGTTGGTGTAGTTGCTCTGGCTGTAGTCCACCATGAAGGTGTTGTAGCCGTAGGGCAACTGCGCGTGCACGGCCGTGGAATCGGACTTGTGCCCGCCGCTGGCCGGGAACACCGACTGCCGGCGCGTCACCGCGAACAGTTCGTTCAGGCCCAGCAGGCTGTCCAGCGTGACCGTGGCCGACGCCGCATTGCGGCCCGTGGCCGCGGTACCCAGGTTGTCGTAGGAGCCATAGAGGTGCACCGGGAAGCTCGAGGCATTCTGCACGGCTACCACGGTCTGACCCGGCTGGCTGCCTGGGCGCAGGTCGAGTCGCGCGTTGTTCGAGGCCAGCGTGTTGATCTGGTCAATGCCCTGTTCCAGGTCGCGCAGGTTCAGTGCGTCGCCCGGATTGCCGGGAAATGCACCGTGCGGCCAGATTGCACCGTTGCGGCCGCCCTCGATCTCGTAGCGTTCGATACGGCCTTCCACCACGGTGATTTCCAGCTTGCCGGTGCGCAGGTCCTGCGCGGGCAGGTAGGCGCGCGTGGTAATGAAGCCACGGTCGATAAAGCTCTTGGTCAGCAGCGCCAGAATGGCTTCAAGGTCGCTGGCCGAGAGGCAGCGGCCAGCGTGGTCGCGCGTAATCTCATGACGCAGGTAGTCAGGCACGCGCTGCGTATCGCCCTTGATCTCGATCTCGCGAATGTCGCGGCACACCACGCCGATATCGGGTACCTGTACCTGCGGCTTTACCGTGTCGAGGTTGGTGCCGCCCGGTGGCGGCAGCGCGCGCAACGCGCGTTCCTGATCCTCGCGCAAGCGGTCGCGCTGCTGGCTTTCGATGATCTGGCTCTGGCGGTCCAGCACGGCGGCCGGGTTGGTCTGGCCCCATGCGGTGCCGTGGAAAGTTGCCAGCATGGCCATCGCGATGCTGCCCAGCGCGGGCAATGGACGAACAAAGCCTTGGCGCAGGCGCGCGCCAGCAACGCTGCTCCCCCGCAGCGAGTGTGCTGTAAACATATTGAGGTGTTTCCCGTTTCCCGTTGGACAGCGCGCTGATGCGCGTCTTGTCGTGCAATGTCTTATGCGACTTCTTATGCGACTTTTTTATGCGCCGTTTGTGCGATGTTCCGTGCGTTGATTCGCCCGGATTGGCTCTTGCACACGCGTCTGTACTGAATTCGGTGCGGATGGTAACAAGACCTAAAGTTTTGTTGACACGCACCGACGGGAATTTTTCAGATTTGCTGCTTTTGCGACAACCGCTGTCATTTGATCTGATGACACGCGTTTCGCCAAAACGACAATGCCGCAATCACGGCACTGCGTGATTGCGGCATTAAGGGTTTTGTGATTAAGGGATTGGTCTCAGTCCACCTGCGCGCCCGACTGCTTGACGATCTTCGCCCACTTGTCGATATCAGTGCGCAGCATGCCCGCGAATTGCTGCGGCGTGGCACTCAGTACCTCGGCGCCTTGCGCCGCGAGCTTGTCGCGCAGCGCCTTGTCGGCCAGTGCTGCCTGCAGTGTGGTGGACAGCTTCTGCACGACTTCCTTTGGCGTACCGCGCACCGCGAACAGGCCCACCCAGAGGTCGCCGCTGTAGCCGGGCACGGTCTCGCCGATCGACGGCACGTCCGGTGCGAACGGCGATCGCTTGGCTGAGCTCACACCGAGCGCGCGCACCTTGCCCGCCTTGATATGGGACAGCACCGAAGGCAGGCTTGCAAACGCAATTGGCACCTGATTGCCAAGCACGTCGTTCAACGCGGGGGCCACGCCTTTATATGGCACGTGTTCGAGCTTGATGCCGGCCATGCTGTTCAGCATCTCGCCGAGCAGGTGGTTCAGCGTGCCGTTGCCGGCCGACGCAAAGCGGTAGTAGTCGGGCTTGGCCTTGGCCATCGCAATCAGTTCAGCCATCGATTTGGCGGGGAATGCCGGGTTCACGACCAGCACGTTCGGCACGGTGGCGACTGGCGAGATCGGCTCGAAGTCCTTGACCGGATCAAACGGAATGCTGCGATAGAGCGACGGATTGATCGCCTGAGTGCTGCTGATGGTCATCAGCAGCGTGTAGCCATCGGGCGTGGCGCGCGCGGCGGCCTGCGTACCGATATTGCCGCCAGCGCCGGGACGGTTCTCCACCACCACCTGCTGGCCCAGTCGTTGCGACAGGTCGGCGGCTACCAGCCGCGCGACGATATCGTTGGTGCCGCCCGGTGCCTGCGGCACGATCATCTGGATGGGGCGGGACGGCCAGGTGTCGGCGTGTACGTGGCCGATGGCGGCAAAGGCCAGGGCCACGCCGGCCAGCGCGCGGAAGCTGCGAAGCATGTAGTCTCCTGTTCATGCGGCACGGCGGGTGGTGTGTTCATCCGTCCGGGCATGCTTTTCTTGGGGGCCACTCTAGCCGAGCCACGCGCGCCAGAGAAATTCAATCGGTGACTAGTACCATAAGGTTTTCTTATCGGGCAGGCCCGGCCGTAGCTCCAGCTTCTGCCTGCCATCCGCCCCCCATGGCCTGGTATAGCGCCACGCTGGCGTTGAGGCGGTCCGCATGGGCCTGGATCAGGTTCAGCTCGGCGCTGAACAGTTGCCGTTGCGCGTCGAGCTGTTCCAGATAGGGCGAGTAGCCGGCGCGATAGCGGTTCGTGGCATGGCGCAGGGCGGCGGCCAGTGCGTCGCGTTGCTCGCGCAGCCGTGCTTCCTGTTCACCAAGCTTTTGCACCGCAGCGAGATTGTCGTTGACCTCGCGAAACGCGTTCAGCGCCACGCGCCGGTAGGTATAGGCCGCTTCATCGCGTTGCGCGGCCGCCGCGTCGGCTCCCGCGACGATACGGCCGCCCTCGAACAGCGGGGCCAGCACGCTGCCGCCGAGTGTCCAGATGCGCACGGGATTGGCGAGTCCGGTGGCATAGACCAGTCCGCCGGAAGCCGTCAATGGAATGCTCGGCAGATAGGCCTTGCGCGCGGCGGACAGGCGCGCATCGGTGGCTGCCAGCGTGTACTCGGCCTGGGCGATATCGGGGCGGCGCCGCAGCAGGTCGGACGGCAGGCCGGCCGGCACCGGGGGCTGCTGCAGCGCCTGCAATGGCAAGCCGCGCGTGATACCGGATGCATCGCCGTTGCCGATCAGCACGCCAAGCGCGTTTTCCTGTCGCGCTACCGCCAGCTCGGCTTGCGGTACTGCCTGGGCGGTGGATTCATACTCGGCACGCGCCTGCTCATATTCAAGTTGCGAGGTGTAGCCCGCGCGTGCGCGATCGCGCGCCAGGCGCAGTGCATCGGCACGAGAGGTCAGCGTTTGCCGCACCACGTCGAGCTGGGCATCGAGCGCGCGCAGCGTGATATAGCCGCGCGCCGCTGCGGCCGAGACTGACAAAGTGGTGGTGTCGCGCGCGGCTTCGCTGGCCAGCAGGTTGCTACGCGCGGCACCCACCGCATCACGGATGCGGCCGAACAGGTCTACCTCGTACGATGCATCGAACACCAGTTGTCCGGTGTTGGCGGTACCTGCCTGGCCAAAGGCATTGATCGCGCGTGCCCGGGTGCCGCCGGCGGTGAAGTCGAGTGTCGGGAACAGTTCGGCCCGTGCAATACGTGCCTGGGCATCGGCCTGCCGCACGCGGGTGATGGCGATCGCGATATCGTCGTTCTGTGCCAGGGCCTGGCCCACCAGCCCGCTTAGCGCGGGGTCGCCATAAGCGAGCCACCAGTCGCGCTCGATGGCGACGCCAGGGCCGGGGTCCACACGCCATGCAAGCGGCGGTG
Source organism: uncultured Cupriavidus sp. (assembly GCA_963543405.1). Lineage (GTDB taxonomy): Bacteria > Pseudomonadota > Gammaproteobacteria > Burkholderiales > Burkholderiaceae > Cupriavidus. The sequence goes on along the minus strand of CAUUBQ010000034.1, from coordinate 84,056 downwards.
TCATGGCTTCGGGCATCGGTGGCCGTGGCCCCATGCAGCCGGCGAGCGCCACGGCCAGGACAATGAGCGGAAGAGGGCGTGCCGGTTTCATCGCGCTGGCGGCCGGCCACTGCTGGTATCGACTTCGGCCTGTACCGACATGCCGGGGCGCAGGCGTTCCGCCATTGGCTGGTCCGGATCGATCGCGATACGCACCGAGATCCGTTGCGCCACCTTGACGAAGTTGCCGGTCGCGTTGTCCGCGACGATGACCGCGAACTCAGACCCCGCGGCCGGCGCCAGCCGCTCGACCGTGCCCGTCAGACGCGCGTTGTCCAGCGCATCGACGCGGAAACTGGCCTTCTGTCCCGGCGCCATGTGCGCGGTCTGCGCTTCCTTGTAGTTGGCGATGACCCAGCGTTGCGGCGGTACCAGGAACATCAGTTGCGTGCCCGATGTCACGTACTGGCCGAGCCGTGCGCCAATCTGGCTAAGGCGGCCGTCCTGCGGCGCGCTCACCACGGTGTTCGACAGGTCGATCTCGGCCAGCTGCAAGGCGGCACGTGCCTGTTCCACGGCAGCCTTGAGGCCATCGCGGCTTACCAGTACGGCGCGAACGTCCTGCCGGGCGATTTCCACGGCGGCACGTGATTGCTCGACCGCGGCTTCGGCCTGGCGTAGTGCGGCACGCGTCTGGTCGCGCTCGCGCAGCGACACGGAGCCATCGGCCACCAGTTCATCCACACGCTTCATGTCGGCCTGCGCGCGCAGCAGCTGCGCCTTGGCGTTGTCGGCGTTGGCGACCTGCGATGTTACCGTGGCTTCGCGTGCGCGCTGGGTCTGGTCGGCATTGGCCAGGTTGGCGACTTGCGTGTCCAGCGATGCGCGCGCCTGTTCCACGCGTTGCCGGTAGATGCGGTCATCGATGCGCAGCAACACGGCCCCGGTCTTTACCAGGTCGAAGTCGTGCACGGGAACGTCTGTCACATAACCGCTGACCTGCGGACTGATGATCGTGGTCTGGCCGCGCACATAGGCGTTGTCGGTGCTCTGGATCGATGGCGTGAACGGCGGCAGGCCCCAGGCATAGAGGATGATCAGCACGCTCAGCAGCGCCACCGTGACAATCAGCACGGTCAAGCGCAGCGAACCGCGCGGCGGCGCCCAGCCCTTCGGCGCGGTCTGGACCTCGACCGGGTCTTCGAGCCGTTCGGGCTTGTCACCGGGCGGTGGTGCGGGGTTGCGATCTGACGCGTCGCTCAAGATCTGGTCTCCAGGGAGGGATCGGCTTAGGGCTTGGGTTTGTCTTTGTCAGCCACGTGGCCCGGCACGACCTTGCCCAGGTACAGTGCCAGCAACCACACGAAAGTGACTGTCGAAAGAATCCCGATCAGCAGGAACACATCGTTGAACGCCAGCACGTTGGCTTCGCGTGTGATCTGCTGCGCAAGCGCGATGGCACCTTCGGCCTGGCGTAGCACCGAGTCGCCAAGCACGCGGTTGTAGACATTGCCAAGCAACTGGATGCGTGCCGCGTCAAGCGGATCGCTCAGGGTGATGCCTTGCACCAGTGCGTGCGAATGGATTTTCTCGCGCCAGGTCTGGAACGTGCCAAGCAGGGCCGATCCGGCCAGGCCACCGAGCGACTGCGTAATGCTGAACAGCGCCGAGAAACTGACAAAGTGGCTCATGCCGCGTTGCAGGGCACTGCCCATGCCGATCAGCAGCGTGGGTCCCAGGAAGAATACCGCCGCGAACGCGATCAGCGATTGCGTGAAGTACATGTTCTGCGGCCGGGTCAGGTTGGTGGAGCCGGCGTCGATGAATGCGCCAATCGCAATCAGGATCAGCGAGATGCGGATCGGACGCCCCAGGTTCTGCGGGTTCAGCGTCAACGCGCTGCAGGCAATGCCGGCCACCGTGGCAATCGACACGACGATGTACAGCGAGATCAGCTGGTCATTGCCCATGCCCAGCGATGTCAGCAGGCCCACCGCACCATACGGTTGTTCGGACAGCAGCATCCGCACCGAGGTGGCCACCACCGCAAAGCGGATGATGGCCATGCTGCCCAGCCAGCGCGTGTTGAGCAGCGGATTGACGCGGTTATGCTCGATCCATAGCGCGGCGGCAATCAGGATCACTGCGCCGCATAGCGCATAGCCCAGCCATGGTGCTTCGGTCCACCACAGGATGCGGCCCTGCCCGAGCACCGCGCATAGCAGTGCCATGCCCGGCGCGAACAGTGCAAAGGTAACGAAGTCGAGCGGTTCGAACGCCTTGATGCGCTCGCTGGGTGGCAGGGGCAGCAGCCCCACGGCTACCAGCGACAGCAGCGACATGCCGAATTCAAACTGGTACAGCGTCTGCCAGTTGCCGGCTTCGAGCATGCCCGTCGAGAACGTGCGCGCCAGCGGCGTGGCCAGTTGCGGCACGCCGAAGCCGATCACCACCGCACGCATGCGGTGCCGCGCGGGCAGCGACTGGATGATGTAGTAGAGCGCCAGCGTGGACATGCCACTGGCGGCGATGCCGTTGGCGGCGCGTGCCAGCAGCGCGGTGCCAAACGAATGCGTGAGCAGGTGCGCGGCGGTGACTACCGCATAGGACAGCAGGAAGACCTTGGTGAAGCGCTGCAGCCCGTATTGCTGGCGAAACTTGATCACCAGCATCGACATGCAGACATTGGTCATCACGTACACCGTGGACAACCATGCGGCTTCGTCGCTATACAGGCCGAACACGCCCTGGATGTTGTTGAGGTTCGCAACCACCAGCGCATTGCCGAATCCGCCGGTCAGCCCGATCAGCACGCCCACGCAAAAATAGGCCACGCGCCGCGGCGTAGGATGGTCCGGCGTGGCAGGCGACCCTGGGATCGACGGCCGTTCATGCGGCTTGAACTCGTAGCTGGCAGTTGCCATGGCTGACTGGGTAGACGACGAACGACGGCGATTTGGCGATGATGCGGTATGTGCCCGCGCGTTGCAAGTTATGCTGCGCCGACGGCCGCCAGCGACCCCCCCTCCGCAATCCGCTCGTTCACGATCTCCCTCAATGTCTCGGCCACCGCCTCCGCTGCATTCGAGCGCGGTAGCGCGCGCGGCCAGCATAGCGACAGTGTGCGGCGCAGTTCCGGCAGGATGCGCCGGCGCGGCACGGCGGCATCGTCTGCATCGAGCGAAGAGGCCGGCAGGATCGTGCAGGCCAGCCCCTCTCGTGCGGAGGCCAGCAGGAATGGCAGTGAATCGAGGTCTGCCACCACATTCAGCGCGATGCCCGCCTTGGCAAAGCTACGCTCCACCACCTCGCGCAGGCCCTGTGAGCCACTGGGCAATACCAGCGGCATGCCGTCGAGCGACTTGAGCGCAATGGTATCGGCGCTCCTGATACGAGATGCGGGCCCGGGCGGCGTGCCGATCAGGTACAGCGGCTCGCTGGCCAGCGGTTCGGGCTCCACCACGCGCGACGGGGTGTCGCGAAACAAGATCGCAAAGTCGAGCCGGTTCTGGTTCAGCAACTCCGAGATATAGCCGCTCATGCTCTCGAACAGCTGTAGCCGCACCTGCGGATAGCGTTGCCGCACCGCACGCACCAGGGCCATGCCGAACGCGGCGGCCGCCGTGGTGGGCAGGCCAATGGCCACGGTGCCCGAGACCTCGGCGCCCGCCACGCGCACATCGGCCCCGGCAATCTCCACCTGGCGCAGGATATTGCGCACGTGCCGGTAGAGCGTCTTGCCGGCCTCGGTGGGGCGCACGCCCTTGGCGCTGCGGTGCAGCAGCGGCACGCCGAACTCGTCTTCCAGCGCGGCCAGTTGCTGGGACAGGGCAGGCTGGGCAACGCACACCACTTCCGCCGCGCGGGTCAGGCTGCCGTGGTCGACAATCGCCACGAAGTAGCGCATGGCTCGAATGTCCATGGGTTGTGGATCCTTACAAGTTCACAAGGTCAATGGGGTTGGCCTATTGATTCTACTTATGGCGCCTTCGGCAATCCCTATTTCACATGGCGCGGGCGGACGGGTAGATTGGCCCCATTGCACAACCCGCCCCGCACATTGCCATGTCCAGACCTCTCGAAGGCATTACCGTACTCTCGCTCGAACAGGCGATTGCCGCGCCGTTCTGCACCCGCCAGTTGGCCGACCTGGGTGCCCGTGTCATCAAGATCGAACGTCCAGGGCCCGGCGATTTCGCACGGGCGTATGACGGACGGGTGCGTGGACTGTCCTCGCACTTCGTCTGGACCAACCGTTCGAAGGAAAGCCTGACGCTCGACGTCAAGGCGCCGGGCGCCGCACCGGTGCTGGCCGCGCTGCTGGAAAAGACCGATGTGCTGGTGCAGAACCTGGCGCCGGGCGCCGCGGCCCGCCTGGGGTTGGACTATGACACGCTGTCGCAACGTTATCCGCGCCTGATCGTCTGCGATATCTCGGGCTATGGCGGCGATGGCCCCTATCGCGACAAGAAAGCCTATGACCTGCTGGTACAGAGTGAGTCGGGCTTTGTCTCGGTGACCGGCACGCCGGACGACGGCGTCAAGGCCGGGGCGTCGGTGGCCGATATCGCGGCGGGCATGTACGCCTACAGCAATGTGCTGGCTGCCCTGATCGAACGCGGCCAGACCGGGCGCGGCAAGCGCATTGACGTGTCGATGCTGGAATCGATGGTCGAATGGATGAGCTTTCCGATGTACTACGCGTTCGAGGGCGCCGAGCCGCCGCCGCGCGCCGGAGCGGCGCACGCCACGATCTACCCTTATGGCCCGTTCCCGACCGGCGACGGCAAGACTGTGATGCTGGGCCTGCAGAACGAGCGTGAATGGGCCGTGTTCTGCAAAGTGGTGCTGCAGGAACCTGAGCTGACCACCCATGCGGCCTTTGCCACCAACAGCCTGCGCAGTGCGAACCGCGTGCAATTGCGTGCACGAATCGTCGAGGCTTTCGGGCGCCTGACCGCGGACGAGGTGGTGCAGCGGCTGGAAGAGGCAAAGATCGCCAACGCCAACGTCAATACCATGGCCGACGTCTGGAAACATCCGCAACTGGCCGCGCGCGAGCGCTGGCGCCAGGTGGATACGCCCGCCGGTCCGATCCCTGCCTTGTTGCCCCCGGGCATGGAAGATGCTCGCATGGACCCGGTGCCGGCGGTCGGCCAGCACACCGATGCAATCCTGGCCGAGGCCGGTTGCACCGCCAGCCAGATCGCCACCCTGCACGCCGACGGTGTGGTCTGAGGGCAGGTCATGACAGTTGCCACCACCTCGCCCCCCGCCAAGTCCGTACGTGCGCCGCGCAGCTACCTGTTTGTGCCGGCGTCGCGGCCGGAACGTATCGGCAAGGCCATCGCGGCCGGCGCCGATGCGGTAATCGTCGATCTTGAAGATGCCGTCGCGCCCGACGCCAAGGCCGCCGCGCGCAGCGGCTTGAGCGCACCGTGGCGTGATCTGCAAGCGCAGGCCGATGCTGCGGGTGTGGTATTGCTTTTGCGCGTGAACGGCGCCGATACGAATTATTTCGCCGACGATATCGATTTTTGCCGCGCGCAGGCAGTGCGGGAAATCGTATTGCCGAAGGCCGACGTTGCGTCGCTGGCGGCGTTGCGCGCGGCGCTGCCAAACCTGCCGTGCCATGCATTGCTGGAAACCGCCGCCGGATTCGCGGATCTGCGCGACGTAGCTCGCACCGCAGGCGTGACACGGCTGCTGTTTGGCAGTATCGACCTGATGTTCGACCTCGATGTCAGCGATGACGATGTGCCGCTACATGCCTTCCGTAGCGACCTGGTGCTCCATTCGCGTGCGGCGGGCCTGCCTGCGCCGGTGGATGGCGTGTGCACCGCGATTGGCGATGCCGATGCGCTGGCCGCCGATACGGCGCGCGGGCGCCGCTTCGGCTTTGGCGCCAAACTTCTGATCCATCCCAGCCAGGTAAGCGGCGTGCATGCAGCGCTGGCGCCGACCGAAGAGGAGCTGGGGTGGGCGAAACGCGTGGTGGAGCAGGCCGCCGCGGCTCAAGGCGCTGCCATCGCGGTGGATGGCAAGATGGTCGATCGCCCGGTACTGGAACGTGCGCAACGCATTATCTCGGTCGCCGTCCATTAACGTTTTATTAAGATCTGGCGGCTTGGCTAATTAAGGCATGCCGGCGCCAATCGGTGTTTTCCCTGACCGGTTGGTTCGGCGCACATGCCGATATTTATCGTCGGATGTAAGCCATTTGTAATCAGGTTGCGGTGAAATGCACGTCGGAGATCGTGCGCAGTCACTATTGGCGAATGGTAAGGAGGTTTCCGGGTAAAACAGAACGATAAAAGTCACTTACCCGGTGCACCATTCGACTGGCACGGTCGTTTACTTCAGACCGAAGTCGAATCGAGCCAGACTGATCGTGCATTTTCCTGTTTCCCGTGCCGTCGCGGCAACCTTGCTTGCCCTGATGGCCAGCGCTGGCCATGCCGCCAGCGAGCCGATGCCGCCCGACGGCCCCTGCGTGCCGCCGCCGGCCAAGGCCACCCTGACCCTTTCGCAAGCGCGGCTGGATGCGCTACGGTGCAATCGCGACATCATCGCCGCGCGCCGTAGTGAAGAGGCCAGCCAGGCCGATATCCAGATTGCGTCCCAGCGGCCCAACCCGGTGTTGAGCCTTGGGGTTGCCAATATCAACCCGCACCTGGGCGTGGGCGCAGGCAACTGGCGCAGCAAGACCGTGGATTCCACGGTGCGCGTCGACCAGGTCATCGAGACCGCCAACAAGGGCAATCTGCGCACTGATGCCGCGCGCAAGGCCAGTGCGGCCGTCGGCGAGCAGGTCCAGGCCGTGGTGGCGCAGCAACTGGGCGCCGTGGACCAGGCCTGGTATGAGGCCGTGGTCAGCCAGACGCGGGTGGAAGTGCTGACCGAAACCGTCGGCCTCTATGCCAAAACGCAGCAGGCCAACGAAACGCGCCTGAAAGCTGGCGACGTGTCGCGTGCCGATGTGACCAAGCTCCAGTTGGAGACGCTGCGCGCGCAAAACGACCTGCGTGCCGCCATCGCCGACCACGCCAGCGACAAGGCCGGCCTCGCGGCGGCCATGGGTGTGCCGGGCACGCTGATGGACAACCGGCTGATGCCGGACTGGCCGGCCCTGGACGCAGCGGTGCCCCAGTTCGACCCGGAAATCCTGCAACGCCGTCCGGACGTGACCGCGGCCGAAGCCCGCCTGGCCGCCGCCGCATCGTCACGCGACCTGGCTCGCGCTGGCCGCGTGCCCGATGTGACAGTGGGTGCACAATACGAGCACTATCCCGTTTCCGAGGCCAATACCACGGGCAGCGGCAACAGCTATGGCGTGTTCGTGTCGATCCCGCTGTTCGTGCGGCACAGCTTCGGTGGTGAAGCACGCCGCGCCGAAGTGGACTACTACGCCGCGCTAGATGACCGCAACCGCATCCTGCTTGAAGCCCAGAACGATGTGGGCCGTTTGCGTGCCCAACTGGACGCTGCACGCGCATCGCTGCAACAGATGCGCGAATCCGTATTGCCGGCCGCCGAAAGCGTGGCCAACAGCGCCGAGTTCGCCTATACCAAGGGCGCCAGCGGCGTGCTGGATCTGCTCGACGCGCGCCGCGCGCTGCGCCAGACCCGCGTCGATGCCGTGGAGGCGCAGGGCAATTACGCCAAGGCGCTGTCGGCCTATCTGACGTCGCTGCAAGCCACCAATTCCGATATCAACAAGCTTCCCCAGGTTCGTACCGATGCGTCGCGTCCTTAATATGTCTCTTTCCAGCGATTTTCGTCTGACCCGCGCCGGTGCCGTGCGGATGGCCGCCGTGGTGTCGCTGTGCGCATTGGCGCTGGCCGGCTGTGGCAAGAAGGAAGTCCCGGAGAACGATGACGATCCGAAGATCACCGGGCAGGTGATCACGTATCCGGCCAGCGTGAAGGTGCTGCCAGGTATCGTCGGCCAAACGGTGCAGAGTGGCGGCGACCGCATGCTGAGCATGCCTGGCCGCCTGGTCTGGAACGAAGATCGCACCGTGCGCGTAGCTACGCCGTTTGCCGGCCGCGTGATGGAAGTCCTGGCCCAGCCGGGTGCCACGGTGAAGGCCGGCCAGCCGCTGGCCATGCTGACGTCGCCCGATTTCGGCGTGGCCCAGGCCGATGCGCGCAAGGCCGCGGCCGATAGCGCCGTCGCGGCCAAGTCGCTGGCTCGCCAGCGCGAGCTGTACCAGGCGGGCATCATTGCCCAGAAGGATATGGACCAGGCCCAGGCCGACAACGCGCGTGCCGCCGCCGACCTGGCGCGCACGCAGGCCGCGCTGCGCATGTACGGCGCCGCCGGCGGCGATGCGGTGAACCAGCGCTTTGCGCTGCGCAGCCCGATCGAAGGCCTGGTGGTCGAGCGCAATATCAACCAGGGCATGGAAGTGCGCCCGGACCAGCAACCCAATGCGCCGTTGTTCCTGATTACCGATCCGAGCACGCTGTGGGCGCAGCTCGATGCCGCCGAGGCTGACCTTGGCCTGTTCAAGCCCGGCATCAATGTGCAACTTAGCAGTGCCGCCTATCCCGGCGAAACGTTCACGGGCACCGTGGTCAAGATTGCCGACTATGTCGATCCGTCCTCGCGCAGCGTGAAGGTACGCCTGGCCGTGGCCAACGCTGACCGGCGCCTGAAGGCCGAGATGTTCGTGACGGCCAAGGTACGGGCGGCATCGTTCCAGGGCATCTCGGTACCGTCCAAGGCGGTATTCCTGGCCGACAACAAGAACTATGTATTCGTGCGCACCTCGACCACGCCAAACGTGTTCGAACGCCGCGAGATCAAGGTCGGCGTCACGTTGCCGGGTACCACCGAGGTCGTATCGGGCCTGAAGGCCGGCGAGGTGGTGATTACCGACGGCAATCTCTACCTGCAGGACATCCTGCGCGATGCCACCGCGGTGAATGCCGTGCGTGCGGCTGCCAAGCAATAAGGACGGCAGCCTCATGATTTCACGTATCGTCAATTTTGCGCTGCACCAGAAGCTGTTCGTCTGGCTCGGCCTGGTCATCTTTGTCGCGGGCGGCCTGGCCGCCTTCAAGAACCTGCCGATCGAGGCCTTCCCGGATGTCTCGGACATCCAGGTCAACATCATTACGTTGTACCCGGGCCGGGCCGCCGAAGAGGTAGAACGGCAGGTCACGATTCCGATCGAAACGGCCCTGGCCGGTACGCCGAATTCAGTGCGCGTGTTCTCGCACACGCAGTTCGGCCTGTCGTTCATGATGGTGACCTTCAATGACAAGGCCACCGACATCACCGCACGCCAGCAGATCATCGAGCGGCTGCGCGGCGTGGACCTGCCCGACGGCGTGCAGCCGGAACTGGCGCCGCTATCCACGGCCATTGGCGAGATCTTCCGTTTTCGCCTGACCGGCAAGGGTTATACCCCGCAGGAACTGCGCACGCTGCAGGACTGGGTGGTGGAGAAGAACCTGCGCCAGGTGCCTGGTGTGGCCGATGTGGTGACCATCGGCGGTTCGATCAAGCAGTACGAAGTCAACCCCAACCTTGGCCGCATGCGCGATGCCAAGATCTCGCTGTCGCAACTGTTCACGGCGCTGCAGCGCGGTAATTCCAATGCCGGCGGTGGCGCGGTGGCGCATGGCCGCCAGCAGTACCTGTTGCGTTCGCTGGGCAGCTTCCGTTCGTCTGCCGACATCGCCAATGTGGTGGTGGCCGAGAACAACGGCACGCCGATCCTGGTCAAGGACATTGCCGAGGTGAAGGTCGGCTCCGCGCCGCCGCAGGGCCTGATGGGCCAGGATGACGAGAACGACATCGTCTCGGGCATCGTGGTGATGCGCAAGGGCGAGAACCCGTCCGTGGTGCTGGAGGCGCTCAAGCAGAAGATCGACGTGCTCGATTCGCAGATCCTGCCCAAGGGCGTCAAGATCGTGCCGTACTACGATCGTTCCACGCTGATCGACAAGACACTGCACACGGTATTCGGCAACCTCGTGGAAGGGGCACTGCTGGTGATGGCCGTGCTCTACCTGTTCCTGGCCAATGTGCGCGCCGCGGCAATCGTGGCGCTGGTGATTCCGCTTTCGCTGCTGTCGACATTCATCGGCCTGACCTGGGTGGGCATTCCGGCCAATCTGCTGTCACTGGGCGCGATGGACTTCGGGATCATCGTCGACGGCGCGGTGATCGTCGTCGAGAACATCTTCAAGCGGCTGGGCGAGCTCAAGGAAGCGCAGATCAAGGACAACAAGGCGCGGCTCTATGCAATCCTGCAGGCCACCACCGAGGTGGGCCGTCCGACCGTGTTCTCGATGATCATCATCATCGCAGCGCACATTCCGATCTTCACGCTGCAGCGTCACGAAGGAAAGATCTTCGCGCCGATGGCCTATACGGTGACTGGCGCGCTGATCGGTTCGCTGATCCTGTCGCTGACCGTGGTGCCCTTGCTGTGCCACCTGCTGCTCAAGAAGAACATCGCCCACGAGGACAACTTCGTAGTGCGCCACTGCAAGCGGATCTACGAACCGATGCTGGCCTGGGCGCTGGACAACAAGAAGACCGTGGTGGGCATTGCGCTGGGCATGCTGGTAGCCACGGTGGGTGTGGGCAAGTTCCTGGGCAGCGAGTTCCTGCCCGAACTGGATGAAGGCTCGATGTGGGTGAGTTTCGACCTGCCGGCATCGGTGTCGCTGGACGAGGCGCGCGACCAGGCCCGCCTGCTGCGCGGTGTCATCCGCAAGACGCCCGAGGTGAATACCACGATCTCCAAGGTGGGCCGTCCCGACGACGGTACCGATCCGAAGCTGATCAACACCGTGGAGATCCTGGTCGATCTGAAGAGCGACAAGCAATGGCGCGCTGGTTACGACAAGCGCAAGATCATCGAGGAAATCAACCGCAACCTGCGACAGCTGCCGGGCATCGAACCTAACTTCTCGCAGCCGGTGCGCGACAACATCCTTGAGAGCATTTCGCAGATCAAGGGCCAGATCGTGATCAAGGTGCAGAGCGACAGCCTTGAGCACAACAAGAAGGTGGCCGACCAGATCCTGGCCAATGTGCAGTCGGTCAAGGGCGTGATGCGTGCGTTCATCGACCGCGACGGCGAACTGCCGCAGTACGTGCTGGACTTCGACCGCGCACAGGCGGCCCGCTACGGCATCAACGTGGCCGACGTGCAGGACATGATGGAAAGCGCGCTGGCCGGCAAGGCCGCCACGGAACTGTGGGAGGGTGAAAAGCACTTCAGCGTGGTGGTGCGCCTGAAACCGGGCGAGCGCGAACTGCCGAACCTGCCGAACATCTTCATGCAGACCGCCGATGGCGCGCAGGTGCCGCTGTCGCAACTGGTGACATTCCGTGCCGCTTCGGGCGCGATGAACATCAGCCGCGAGAACGGCCAGCGCACCACGTCGATCGGCATCTTCATCCACGACCGCGACATGGGTAGCGTGGTGAAGGACATGCAGGCGCTGGTCAAGAAGAACGTCAACGCCGAGGATGTAAAGATCGGTTGGTCAGGCGAGTTCGAGAACCAGGAACGCGCAATGGCACGCCTGTCGATCGTGGTACCGCTGTCGGTGCTGCTGATCTTCCTGCTGCTGTTCAACGCGTTCCAGTCGTTCAAGAGCGCGGCGCTGATCATCTCGAACATTCCGTTCGCATTGATCGGTGGCGTGTTCGCGCTGTTCCTGACTGGCATTCCGTTGTCGGTATCGGCGGCGATCGGCTTTATCGCGCTGTTCGGCCAGGCAGTGTTGAACGGTGTGGTGATGGTGACCTACTTCAACCAGTTGCGCGACGAAGGCATGCCGGTACGCCAGGCCGTGCTGACGGGCTCGATGGACCGCCTGCGCACGGTGCTGATGACCGCCATGCTGGCCATGCTGGGCCTGTTCCCGATGGCGATCTCGCGTGCCATCGGCTCGGAAACGCAGCGCCCGCTGGCCATCGTGATCATCGGCGGCCTGATCACGGCCACGCTGCTGACGCTGATCGTACTGCCCACGCTCTACGAATGGATGGTGGGCCGTTCGTGGCCCGATGAAGAGGGCGAGAACGGCAACCACAACCACAACCGGCCGACGGATTCCGTGGTGAGTTGAGTGGAGTCGAGATGAAAAAAACCGGAGCGATTGCTCCGGTTTTTTTTGCGCCTCAGAACTTGTGGCGGATGCCTAGCGCCACGCCAAGCATATTGCTCTGGCCGTTGGCTAGCGCATAGCTGTTGCCGAGCGACAGGCTGTTGGCATACACCGTGCCCAGCGATTCCAGCATCAGGCCCGCGTTCTTAGCATAGGCGGTGGACAGATAGACATCGGTGCGCTTCGAGAACGCATAGTTGGCCACGAATGCCACCTGCCACGGGTTCGGCGCGTTGGTGCCGAACAGGTTCTTCATGTTGTCATAGTTGTATTCGAGCGTGAGCCCAACCGCCGGTGTGACTTGATAGTTCGCGCCGATCCAGTAGAAGTCGTCGCGCTGGATCACGGTACCGGACGCGTTCTTGTTCTGGCCCCAGCGATAGCCACCCATGACCTTGACCACATTGTTGATCGCGTAGCTGGCGCCGATGACCGCCTTCTTCATCGTGCCGCTGCTGGCGCCGATGGTGGGATTCCACTGGTCATAACCAACGGTCAGGCCGAGCGGGCCGCCCGACCATGCCACGGCCGCGCCGTAGGCCGTATCGCGCCGGAACGCGCCGGGCACTTCGCCGTTGCCGCCGATCGGCGTGGGAATGCCTACCGATGCCGGCAACGCCAGGCCGGTGCCAAATGACCAGTGCGCGAGCGCCGTCACCGGACCGAACTGGCCGGTGTACTTGATCGTGTTGTCCTCACGGAAGTTGGCGCCCGATTGCAGCACCACCGGTTCATACTGCGTGGCATACGCGGTGGGCGAGAAGTTGGCCAGGGCCTCGAACATCGAGGTGTATTGCCGCCCCAGGCTGATCTGCCCGATGCCGGCCTTGTTCAGGCCAATAAAGGCCTGACGTCCGAACAGGCGACCGCTCTGCTGCAGCGTGCCATTGTCGAGGCTGATGCCGCTTTCCAGTACGAACACACCCTTCAGGCCGCCACCGAGGTCTTCGGTGCCACGCAGGCCCCAGCGCGAGCCGGCCATGCCGCCGGAGTTCATGCGGTAGACATTGTTGGATGGGCCGGGGTTGAAACCGTTTGACGCGACGGGCACGTTGCCCACGTGGTTGGCGTACTCGACATTGATGTCGGCCACGCCATACAACGTGACGCTCGATTGTGCGAAGGCGCTCCCCGTGCAGGTGAGCAACGCGGCCAGGGCGATGCGCTGGAACTTCATAAGGAAGGTCTCCTCTCTTGTTTTCAGTAGTGGGGTAAAACGGGTGCGGTACAAGCGCAAACGAGCGCGAATCAGGCGGGCCGATGCCGTTGCGAGAGCTTCTGCAGGTCTGCAACGTAGGTGCGTCGTCCGGCCACAAAGCAGATGGCGGCAAGCAGGCCAGTGAGCGGTAGCCACTGCAGCGCGCCGGCCAGGCCGATGTGGTCGGCCAGCAAGCCGGTCACGAAAGGTCCGGGGGCCAGCCCCAGCAGGTTGTTGGCCAGGGTCAGCGTGGCAAATGCGCTGGCGTGGATACTCGGATCGGTCAGGTTGGCCACCGCCGCGCTGGCCGGGCCGGCGCTGCCACCGGCCAGCAGCATGCCGCCCGCCACCAGCGCCAGTTGCGCTGCACCGGGCGGCATATGGAAGGCCACGCCCAGCAGCACGAAGCAAATCACGCTGTACGCCATGGCCATCAGCCATTTGCGTGCCGGCGCCACGCGCGCCACGCGATCGGTCAATGCACCGCACACGATCATGCCGGCGCCGCCTGCAAGTACGAAACACGCGGCACCCAGGCCGGCATGCTCGGTGGACATGCCGTAGTAGCGGCCCAGGTAACTTGGCATCCAGGCCAGCAGCGATCCCATGACCAGCAGTTGCAGGGCGCTGCCGACATAGGCGCAGAGTATCGATCGCGAAGAGAACAGCGCGCTGGCGAGTGCGCGCAGCGACATCATGCGGTGCCGGGGTTCGGCCTGGTCCTGCTCGCCCAGCGCCTGGCGTTGCTTCTGCAGGCCACGTTCGGTGACAAGAAGCCGGTAGAACCCGACCAGTACCAGTCCGAAGATCGCCATGCCGGCAAACGCAAAGCGCCAGCCGAAATGCGCGGAAATCACGCCGCCCAGCGCCATGCCGAGCACGGAGCCGAACGCGCCGCCGGCGATAAACGCGGCACTGAGGCTGGCACGCAGATGGCGCGGGAATACCGACAGCACCAACGCAATGCCAACGCTGCCATAAGCAGCCTCACCAATGCCGACACACAGCCGCGCGACGAACATCTCGCCATAGGAGTTGGCCACCGCGCAACCCAGCGTGGCCACGCTCCACAGCACGGCCATCAGCGTCAGGCTGCGTACGCGACCCCAGCGGTCGGCCAGGATCGACAGCGGCACCGTCAGGATGCCGACCATCAGCGCCACCACGCCGCCAAGTGCGCCAAGGCTGGCGTCGCTGAGTGCCCATTCCGCCTTGAGCAGCGGAAACAACGCATTCAGTACCTGGCGGGACATGTAGTCCGACAGTAGCAGGCCAAAGCTCAGGGCAAAGACCAGCCACGGGTAGAAGCGTGACGGCCGGGCACCGTTGGCGCCGGCCGTCGATTGTGGACGTGTGGAACGTAGTCCGAACATGAAACCGTCTCCTGGATCAAGCGTGGTCGCGGTCTGAGGGTCTGATCGCGACGAGCGAAGTATCTAGGAATGACGGCTTGCGGTTTGACTATCCGGGACAACTTTTTTGCTTGACGGGACAGTCCGGGAAAACCCGTTGGGGCCGGGAAGGCCCTTGGGCTACTCGATCGTCACCTTGCCTTCCTTCACCAGTGTCGCGAACTTCACCGTTTCGTCATTGATGCGTTTGGCAAACGCTTCAGGCGTGCTTGGCATGGGTTCGGCACCGGCGGCCAGCATGCGCTGCTGGAAGTCGGGCGAGTTCACGATCTTGACGATCTCGGCATTCAGGCGCGTGACGATCGGCTTCGGCGTGGCCGCCGGTGCCAGCACGCCAAACCAGGTGCCGATATCGAAGCCCTTGAGCCCGGCTTCTTCCAACGTGGGCACATCGGGCAATGCGCTGGAGCGCTTGGCGGTAGTCACTGCCAGCGCCTTGAGCTTGCCGCCCTTGATATGCGGCAGCACCGTGGTCAGCGTGTCGAACGACATCGACACCTGGCCACCCAGCAGATCGGTGGTCAGCGGTCCGCTGCCCTTGTACGGCACGTGCAGCAACTGGGTGCCGGTAGCCGCCTGGAACTGCGTGCCAATCAGGTGCTGCGCGGTGCCGTTGCCATTCGACCCGTACGACAGTTCCGGTGTCGATTTCTTCGCCAGCGCCACCAGCTCTGCTACGTTCCTGGCAGGGGTCTTTGCCGCATTGATGACCAGCACGTTTGGCACCATTGCCAGCGTGGACACCGGAGCCAGGTCCTTCTGGAAGCTGTAGGGCAGCTTGCGGTAGACGCTGATGGCAATCGTATGATGGACGGCGCCCATCAGCAGCGTGTAGCCATCGGGTTTGGCCTTGGCCACATAGTCGGCGCCCACCGTGGCGCCGGCACCGGGACGGTTCTCGACAATGACCGGTTGACCGAGGTTCTTCGACAACTGGTCGCCGAGCGCGCGCGCCAGGATGTCGGTGGTGCCGCCCGAAGGAAACGGCACCACAAGGCTGATCGGCTTGGCCGGCCATTCCTGGGCCATGCCTGCCGATGCCACGCCGAGCCCGATGGCCAGCAACGACACGCCACACAGTTGGCGGATGGTTCGTGATGTACGCATGCTTGTGTCTCCTCTTGTTGTAGTGATGGTGCTGATGGTGCTGATGGCGGTGCCGGGGTAAGGGACTGCCCGGCTAGATCGCAACCGGCAACGCGTCTCGGCCCGCAAACGTCGCTGCACAACCGAGTTCCGCCTCGATGTAGAGCAGGCGGTTGTACTTGGCGATGCGGTCCGAGCGCGACAGCGATCCGGTCTTGATCTGCGTGGCAGCGGTGCAGACGCTCAGGTCGGCAATCGTGGTGTCTTCGGTTTCACCGGAGCGGTGCGAGATCACCGATGCATAGCCGGCCTGTTGCGCCATGTCGATGGCGGCCAGCGTTTCGGTCAGCGTGCCGATCTGGTTTGGCTTGATCAGGATGGCATTGGCCACGCCGCATGCAATGCCTTCCCCGAGGATGGCGGTGTTGGTGACGAACAGGTCGTCGCCCACCAACTGCACCCGCTTTCCAAGGCGATCGGTCAGCAGCTTCCAGCCTTGCCAGTCGCCCTCGGCCATGCCGTCCTCGATGGTGACGATCGGATACTGCGCGACCCAGCTGGCCAGCAGGTCGACAAAGCCCGCCGCGTCATAACTGCGGTTCTCCGACTGCAGTACATAGGCGCCGTCGCGATGGAACTCCGAGCTGGCGACATCGAGCCCCAGTGCGATCTCGCGGCCCGCCGCGAAACCGGCCGACGCAATCGCTTCCATGATGACTTCAAGCGCCTGCTCGTTCGACTTCAGGTCCGGTGCAAAGCCGCCTTCGTCGCCCACCGCGGTAGAGAAGCCGCGCTGCCTGAGCAAGGACTTGAGCGTGTGGAACACCTCGGCACCCCAGCGCACCGCTTCGGAAAAGGACGGAGCGCCCACTGGCAGGATCATGAACTCCTGCATGTCGACGCTGTTGTCGGCATGTGCGCCACCGTTGATGATGTTCATCATTGGCATCGGCAGACGCATGCTGCGCTCGGCTGCCCCGATCGTGCGATACAACGGTACGCCTTGCGATGCCGCGGCGGCGTGCGCGGTTGCCAGTGACACGGCCAGCAGAGCATTGGCGCCCAGACGCGACTTGTCGACGGTGCCATCGAGCCGGATCAGGCATTGGTCGATCTCGGCCTGGTGCGCTGCGTGCATGCCGGCCAGAGTGCGGGCAATGTCGACGTTGATGTGAGCCACGGCGTTGCGCACGCCTTTGCCGCCATAGCGCTGCGGGTCGCCATCGCGCAACTCGATCGCTTCGCGGGAGCCCGTGGAGGCTCCCGAAGGCGCGGCGGCAAAACCCTTGCTGCCATCGGCCAGTAGCACCTGCGCCGCCACGGTGGGATTGCCGCGCGAATCAAGAAACTCGTAGCCGCGCACTTCCTGGATGACTGACATGGTGGCTTGCCTTATTGCACCTGCGCAATGCGCAGCAGATTGGTGGTGCCGGCGACCGTGAACGGCAGGCCGGCGGATATGACGATCGACTGGCCGCTCTGGCCGAACCGTTCCTTCAACACGGTGCGGCTGGCGAGTTCGGTCATTTCGAGCACATCGACGACTTCATGGCACAGCACCGCATGTACACCCCAGGCCAGCGCCAGCCGGCGGGCGGTGGCGATGCGCGGGGTCATGCCCAGGATCGGTACTTCGGGCCGCTCGCGCGCCATGCGCAGCGCGGAATAGCCGGAGCTGGTGTAGGCCACGGTGGCCGGCACCTTGAGCAGGCCGGCCACATGGCGCACCGCATGACCAATGGCATCGGCAGCTTCGGCGCGCGGTGGCGTGTGCGAGGCCTGGATGGCGTCGTGATAGAGCGGATCGGATTCGGTGCGCGTGATGATGCTGTTCATCATCTTCACGGCTTCCAGGGGATAGCGGCCCGAGGCCGATTCGGCCGACAACATCACCGCGTCGGCACCGTCATAGATTGCGGTGGCTACGTCCGATGCCTCGGCGCGCGTGGGCACTGGCGCGGCGATCATCGATTCCAGCATCTGCGTGGCCACGATCACCGGTTTCCCGGCCTTGCGGCACGCACGTACGATCTGCTTCTGCAACGAAGGCACCTGCTCGGCAGGCATTTCCACGCCAAGGTCGCCGCGCGCCACCATCACCGCATCGGCTTCGGCCACGATGGCTTCCAGGCTCTGGATCGCGGCGGGCTTTTCGAGCTTGGCAACGATGCCGGCGCGGCCCTGCACGATCGCGTTAATCTCGCGAATGTCTTCGGCGCGCTGTACGAACGACAGCGCAATCCAGTCCACGCCAAGCGTCAGGCCGAAATCCAGATCGCGCCGGTCCTTCTCGGTCATGGCCGACAGTGGAAGTACCACGCCGGGCACGTTCACGCCCTTGCGGTCGGACAGCGGGCCGCCGTTCAATACCGTGGTGTTGGCAAAATCGGGACCGCAGCGGTCGACACGCAAACGGATCTTGCCGTCGTCTAGCAGCAGTTCGGCGCCCTCGTGCAACGCGGCAAATATCTCCGGGTGAGGCATACCTACGCGCTCGGTGGTGCCCGGGGTGTCGATATCGAGGTCAAGACGGAACGGCGCCTCGGCGGCCAGTTCGATCGGTCCATTCGCAAACGTGCCGATGCGCAGCTTGGGACCCTGCAGGTCCAGCAGCACGCCGATCGGGCGGCCACGCGCCTGTTCGATGGCGCGGATCGTATCGAGCCGCTGCTTGTGATCGGCATGGCTGCCATGGCTGAAGTTCAGGCGGAATACATCGGCACCGGCTTCAAACAGTGCATCGATCACCTCGGGTGACGTGCTGGCGGGTCCCAGCGTGGCCACGATCTTCGCGTTGCGAAGGCGTCTCATAGCAATGACTCCAATCAGGGCGCGATCAGGATCGCGCGGAAATCGTTGACGTTGGTCAGCGTCGGGCCTGTGATCACGGCATCGCCCAATGCTTCGAAAAATCCATGGCCGTCGTTGTTGGCCAGTGCGTCCTGCGGACGGATGCCGAGTTTCCAGGCGCGCTGCAAGGTATCGGGCGTGAGGACGGCACCGGCAATCTCTTCCTGGCCGTCCACCCCGTCGGTGTCGCCGGCCAGCGCGTGGATGCCTGGGCTGCCGCGCAGCGTCAGCGCCAGTGCCAGCAGGAACTCCACATTGCGGCCGCCGCGGCCCTTGCCGCGCACCGTGACCGTGGTCTCACCGCCGGACAGCAGCACGCAAGGCGTGGGGAACAATTCATGGCCGGCTGCTTCCAGGGCAATCGAGCCCAGCACCAACCCCACGTCGCGGGCTTCGCCTTCGATGGCATCGCCCAGCAAAAACACGGGCAATCCCGCATCGCGTGCCACCGCGGCGGCGGCTTCCAATGCCATGCGTGGCGTGGCAATCAGCGTGGTGTCGATGCGCGGCAGTCGTGTGTCGCCAGGCTTGACGGTCTCGGCCGCATCGGCGCGCAGTACGTTCATGATGTGCGCGGGCACTTCCAGGCCATACCGGCCGATGATGTCGAGCGCATCCTGCCGCGTGGTTGGGTCAGCCACGGTAGGGCCCGAGGCGATATCGATGGGATCATCGCCAGGGACATCGGAAAGCAGCAGGTTGCAGACCCGCGCCGGATGGCACGCGGCGGCCAGGCGCCCGCCCTTGATGGCCGACAGATGACGCCGCACGCAGTTCATCTCGGTAATCGTCGCTCCCGACTTCAGCAGCGCCCGATTGATGGCCTGCTTGTCTTCGAGCGAGATGCCCGCCAGCGGCAACGGCAGCAACGACGATCCGCCGCCGGACACCAGGCTGACTACCAGGTCGTCTTCGCTTAGGCCGGCCACCAGTTCCAGCATGCGGCGCGCGGCGGCATGGCCGGCGGTGTCGGGTACCGGATGTGCGGCCTCCACGATCTCTATGCGTTCGCACGGCACGGCGTAGCCGTAGCGGGTGACCACCAGCCCTTCCAGCGGCCACGGCCAGGCTGCTTCGAAAGCCTGAGCCATGGCTGCCGATGCCTTGCCGGCGCCGATCACGATCGTGCGTCCTTTCGGCGGTTCGGGCAGGTAGCGCGCCAGCGTCAGCGATGGCTGCGCGGCGGCGATGGCGGCGTCGAACATGCCGCGCAACAGTGTGCGCGCCTGCGTGGTATCGATGGTCATCGTTATCTGCCTTCAGTGCATCAGGCCGGCGTGCGCATCGGCGGCACGAGACAGGCGTGTGCCCAGCGATGGCGCTTGCGCGGGCTCGACCAGTACTTCGGGGTCGTCCACGATCTTGCCGTCGAGTGCATCCTCCAGTTGCTTCTGGTCGATGGCGCCTACCCAGCGGGCGATGGCCAGCGTACCCACCGCGTTGCCAATCGTGTTGGTGATGGCGCGGGCTTCGGACATGAAACGGTCCACGCCCAGCAGCAAGACCATGCCGGCCACCGGGATCTTGCCCATCGATGCCAGCGTGGCGGCCAGCGTGATAAAGCCGGAACCGGTAACGCCGGCCGAGCCCTTGGATGTCAGCAGCAGCACGCCAAGCACCACGAGCTGGTCCATCAGCGTCAACGGAGTGTTGGTTGCCTGGGCGATGAAGATGGCGGCCATCGTGTAGTAGATGCACTGGCCGTCAGGGTTGAACGTAAGGCCGGACGGTACGACCAGGCCCACCACGGGCTTGGAAACGCCGGCATTCTCAAGCTTGCGCATCAGTTGCGGCACGACCGATTCCGACGAGCTGGTGCCCAGTACCGTAAAGAGTTCGTCGCGGATGTAGCGCAGGAACTTCCAGAGACTGAACCCGGATATGCGCGCCACCCCGCCAAGCACGATCACCACGAACAGGAAGCAGGTGACGTACATCGTGCCCATCAGCTTGGCCAGCGAGACCACCGAGCCCAGGCCATACTTGCCGACCGTGAAGGCCATCGCACCAAACGCGGCCAGTGGCGCCAGGCGCATGACCATGCCGACGATCGAGAAGATGCCGTGCGTGAACGAATCGAGAAAATCGACCACGGGTTTGGCGCGCGGGCCGATATGCGACAACGCAATGCCGAACAGCGTGGCGAAGACCAGGATCTGGAGGATGTCGTTGCGGGCCAGCGAGTCGATCACGCTGGTCGGCACCATGTTCATCAGGAAATCGATGAACGAGTGCGGCTTTTCTGCTGCATGGGTGTAGTTGGCGATGGCCTTGGTGTCCAGGTGCGCGGGGTCGACATTCATGCCGGCACCTGGTTGCACCAGGTTCACGACGATCAGGCCAAGGGCCAGCGCGAACGTGGACAGGATTTCGAAGTAGAGCAGGGCACGCACGCCAACGCGACCCAGCTCCTTCATGTTCTCCATGCGTGCAATGCCAAGCACGACGGTGGCGAAGATGATCGGTGCAAAGACCATCTTGATGAGCTTGATGAATACGTCGCCGAACGGCTTGAGGCTGCTGCCGAGTTCGGGATAGAACACGCCGAGCGCAATGCCGGCGGACACGCCCAGCAGTACCTGCACGTACAGCTTGCCCAATAGCCTTTGAATCATGGCTGTCTCCTGCTGATTCGAGGTGAGTCGCTCGCGGTCCGGGGCTCTGGTGGCCGTTATTGGTGCCCGCAAGGGTGCAGGCGCGTACGCAAGGCGCGCGCCTGCCGGCAGCCCGGCGGTTACCGGGCGCGAAGGGTGCTACAGGTGAGGCCGGGGCCTGAGCTCAGGCCCCGCGATGGCGGCTCAGGCGGCCTTGGCCTGCTTGTTCGCAGCCAGGAAGTCGCAGACCGCCTTGGTCACGTCGACGGTCTTCGCGGTGCCACCGAGATCGCCGGTATGCAGCGCGGGGTTGGCGGTCACGGCTTCGATGGCGGCCATTACGCGTTGCGCGGCGGAGGTTTCGCCAAGGTGTTCGAGCAGCATGACCACGGACCAGAAGGTGCCGACCGGATTGGCCAGGCCCTTGCCCATGATGTCGAACGCGGACCCGTGGATCGGCTCGAACATCGACGGATAACGGCGTTCCGGATCGATATTGCCGGTCGGGGCAATGCCCAGGCTGCCGGCCAGCGCTGCGGCCAGGTCGCTGAGAATGTCGGCGTGCAGGTTGGTGGCCACGATGGTGTCGAGCGTCTTCGGACGGTTCACCATGCGTGCGGTGGCGGCATCGACGAGTTCCTTGTCCCACGTGACGTCGGGGAAATCCTTCGCTACCTGCACCGCGACTTCGTCCCACATCACCATCGCATGGCGTTGCGCGTTGGACTTGGTGATCACCGTCAGCAGCTTGCGTGGCCGTGACTGCGCCAGCTTGAATGCGAAGCGCAGGATGCGCTCCACACCCACGCGCGTCATCATCGAGACATCGGTAGCGGCTTCGATCGGATGGCCCTGGTGCACGCGGCCACCCACGCCCGAGTATTCGCCTTCGGAGTTCTCACGCACGATGACCCAGTTCAGGTCTTCCGGTGCGCAACGCTTGAGCGGGCCATCGATGCCGGGCAGGATTCGCGTCGGGCGCACGTTGGCGTACTGGTCGAAGCCCTGGCAGATCTTCAGGCGCAGGCCCCACAGCGTGATGTGGTCCGGAATCTGGTTGTCGCCAGCCGAGCCGAACAGGATCGCATCCTTGTCGCGCAGCGCGTCGAGGCCGTCGGCGGGCATCATCACGCCGTGCTTGCGGTAGTAGTCACCGCCCCAGTCGAAATCCTCGAACTCGAAGCGGAAGCCGGCGCCTGCGGCGGTCAGTGCTTCCATGACTTCACGGCCGGCCGGTACCACTTCCTTGCCAATGCCGTCGCCGGGAATGGTTGCGATCTTGTAGGTCTTCATCTGTGTCTCCTGGTCTGGTTTCAGATTCACCGCTGAGTGCGTGGAACGGATTCTGGACGCTAGACGAGGTTCTGGATCGGCACTAAAGTTAAACCATTCTTAACTGGAAGTTAAAGACAAAATGGCATCGAGCAGCGCCATCCAGCCCACGGAATTGGGGTTCTTTGCCGCCGTGGCAACGGCCGGCAGCCTGAGTGCGGCCGCCCGCGACCTGGGCATTACCACCGCGGCGGTCAGCAAGCGCCTGGCACAGATGGAGGGCCGTATCGGCATGCCCCTGCTCATACGCACCACACGCCGCATGAGCCTGACCCCGGAGGGCGAGGTTTTCCTGGAACATGCGCGCCGGATACTCGGCGAGATCGACGACCTTGAACAGTTGCTGACCAGTGCCAAGGGGCGCCCCAGCGGCCTGCTGCGCGTGAATGCAACGCTGGGGTTTGGCCGCATGCACGTGGCGCCGGTGATTTCCGAGTACAGCCGGATGTACCCCGATGTGGACGTGCAACTGCAGTTGTCGGCAGATCCGCCACCACTGTCCGAGGATGCGTTCGATGTCTGTGTACGGTTCGGCGAACCGCCCGATGCGCGCATCGTGGCCCGGCGCCTGGCGCCAAACCGGCGCCTGCTGTGCGCGTCGCCCAGATACCTGCGCGAGCACGGCACGCCGCAGTCGCCGGCCGACTTGCCGCGCCACAACTGCATCGGCATCCGGCAAGGCAGCGATGCATATGGCGTCTGGCGGCTTACGCCCGTGAAGGGTGCCAAGGCGCGCACCGACGCAATCCATGTACGCGGCAATCTCACCACCAACGATGGCGAGATTGCCGTGAACTGGGCGCTGGAAGGTCACGGCATCGTCCTGCGCGCCGAGTGGGATGTCGAACGCTACTTGCGCAGCGGGCGGCTGGTGCAGGTGCTGCCGCAGTACGCCACGCCCGAGGCAAATATCTACGCGGTGTACCAGCAACGGCACCAGTTGTCGTCGCGCATCCGACTGTTCGTGGAGTTCCTGGCGCAGAAGTTCAGCGCGTTCGGGCAAGGGTCGTGAATAAAAGCTCCCCTCCCGCTGCTGGAGGGGAGATCGCCGAGGACATAACCGGAGCTTGTGGATTTGTAGTTCTTACCGATTGGCTGTGTGGGTCACTGTCAATTGCGTCCAATGCCGGCGCCGGCGCGGCGGCTGTGCGAGAATCGCCGCATGCGTACCGGCGGAGCAAGCATGGGCCACGACCCCACCTCGATGGCAAGTACATTGGCTGACAATTGCGCGAGGGAGCCGATTCATATTCCTGGCGGTATCCAGCCGCACGGATTTCTCATGAGTGTCGACGACGATGGCATCGTCGTGCAGGCCAGCCGCAATGTGGCGCTGCTGGCCGGTGCCGAGATCGACGCGGTGCTTGGCAAGCCGTTGGCCGAACTTATCGGCACGGGTGCGAAACTGGTGCGTGATGCGCTGGAACTGCTGGAGGCGGAAGGCATTCCGCTGTACGCCGGCTCGATCGAAGATCCGCGCAACGGGCGCAGTGGGTTGGACACGTATTCGCCGCTGGCGATCGTTGTCCATGCGTACCAGGGTTTGCGCATCGTCGAGCTTGAGCCGGCACGCGGCACCGCCGATGTGTTCGCGTCGATGTATCCGCTGGTGCGTACCTTCATCAACCGGCTGGAGGGCGTTGATGACGTGGTGGGGCTGGCCCGGCTGGCCGCCGAGGAAATCCATCGCATCACGGGTTTCGGTCGCACCATGGTCTATTCGTTTGACGAGGAAGGGCACGGCCACGTCATTGCCGAGGCCGCCGAACCGGGCTACGCAACCTACCTGGACCAGCGTTTCCCGGCCTCTGACATCCCGGCGCAGGCAAGGGCGCTGTATGTGCGCAACCGTATCCGGCTGATTGCCGATGCCGGCTACGTGGCCGAGCCGCTGGTGCCGGCATTGCACCCGGCGACTGGCAAGCCCACCGATCTGACATTTGCATCGCTGCGCAGCATCTCGCCGGTACACGTGCAGTACATGAAAAACATGGGGACATGGGCCTCGATGTCGATGTCGATTGTGGTGCGTGGCCGGCTCTGGGGGTTGATCTCGTGCCATCACCACACGGCGCTTGTACCGTCGTTCGAGGTACGTACGGCGTGCGAGCACGTCGCGCAGGTGCTGTCGCTACAGGTGGAGGCGAAGGAAGATCACGCAGAGGCCGACTACCGGCTCGCGCTACGCAGGCGGCAGACCCAATTGCTGGCCTCGATGGCCAATACCGATGACTTTGTCGAGTCCATCGCCGGAGATACGGAGGACCTGCTGGCACTGGTAGGGGCCACCGGTGCCGTGGCGGTGTTCGAGGGACGCATCGCAAGACTGGGCGATGCGCCCGATGACGCAGCTATCGAAAAACTTCTGGCGTGGCTTGATGCGCGCAGCGATGAGGTCTATGCCACCGACCAACTGTCAGTGGCGTGGCCTGATGCACAGGCATGCGGCATGGGGTCGGAAGCATCGGGCATGCTGGTGGTATCGCTGTCGCGCATGTTCCGCAACTACGTGATCTGGTTTCGGGCCGAGGTGGTGCGCACGATCCGCTGGGCGGGCGATCCGCGTGCCAAATTGTTGTCGTTGTCCGCGTCGCTGTCGCCACGTGAGAGCTTCGAGGCCTGGACCCAGACGGTACGCGGACGTTCGGCACCGTGGCGTGCGGCCGAACTCGAGGTTGCCGCGGAATTTCGCGGGGCGCTGCTTGGCATCGTGCTCAAGCGGGCCGAAGAACTGGCGCAGCTGGCGCTGGAGCTTGGGCGCGTCAATCGCGAACTGGAGGGGTTCTCATACTCGGTCTCGCATGACCTGCGCGCACCGCTCCGCCATATCGTAGGCTTTGCCGATCTCTTGCGCGAGATGGACCACAGCCGCCTGTCCGAGCGTGGCAAGCATTTTGTGGACCGGATCATGGCGCAGGCACGTTTCGGCGGCAAGCTGGTCGACGACCTGCTGGCGTTTTCGCAGATGGGACGGGCGGCCTTGCGTCCGCAGCGTGTCGACCTGCGTGCGCTGGCCGAGCGCCTGCTGGGCGAGGAGTCGAAGGAAATTGGCACGCGGCGCCTGCAGTATCAGTTTGGCGCACTGGGCGTGGTGACGGCGGATCCGGTACTGATGGATGTGGTATTGCGGAACCTGATCGCCAACGCGATAAAATTCACTGGCACGCGCGGCATCGATGAAAGCGGTCCGGCCGCCACCATCGAGTTGGGCATGGTTCCGGGCGATGGCGCATTGGCGGGGCATGATGTGTTCTATGTGCGCGACAATGGCGTCGGGTTCGACATGCGCTATGCCGACAAGCTGTTTGGCGTGTTCCAGCGGCTGCATCGGGTCGAGGAGTTTCCCGGAACCGGCATTGGGCTGGCCAGCGTGCACCGGATCGTCGAACGCCATGGCGGCAGGACCTGGGCCGAAGGCGAGCCAGATCGTGGCGCCACGATCTGGTTTTCGCTGCCGCGCGATTTCGTGCCTGAAGGTACGGCCGGCGTCAACGAGACGGCCGCGGAGGCTGCTGCACGGCTGGCGGCCGTATCGTCCGGCCAGCCATACCGGCCGGTGTTGAAAGATTTGACGAATATGGAGAATGAGCGTGCTGAGGCCGATCCTGCTGGTGGAAGACAACCCTGACGATATCGAGCTGACGCTGATTGCGTTGCAGAAGAGCCGCCTCGCCAATCCGGTTGTCTCGGTGCGCGATGGCGCCGAGGCGCTGGATTTTCTGCGCCGCGAAGGTGCCTACGCGGACCGCGCGGAGGAGAATCCGGCGGTGATCCTGCTGGACAAGAAACTGCCCAAGGTGGATGGTCACGAGGTGTTGCGCGAGGTTCGCGCCGATGAGCGGCTGCGCCGCATTCCGGTGGTGATGCTGACGTCTTCGCGGGAGGAGCGTGACCTGCTCAAGAGCTATGACCTGGGTGTGAACGCCTACGTTGTGAAGCCGGTGGAGTTCGACGATTTCATGGATGCCATCAATGACCTCGGGGTGTTCTGGGGGGTACTGAACGAACCGCCGCCTTATACGCGCTAGTATCGGGCGAGCGGCAGTCGTACACGGAACGTGGCACCCTTGCCAAGCCCTTCGCTGTGGGCGTTCACGGTGCCGTTGTGCATCAACACGAGGTTTTTCACCATCCATAGTCCGAGCCCGAGTCCCGGCGCGCGGTTGGTGCGGTCGTGATGGGCCTGTTCGAACCTTTCGAAGATCCGTTCCAGGGCCTCGGGTGAAATGCCCACTCCTGAATCGCGCACCGACAGCACTGCATGGTCGCCATCGACCGTGACGGCCACTTCCACGGTGCCTCGTTCGGCAAATTTCAACGCATTGCTAAGCAGGTTCAAGACAACCTGCTTGAGCCGGTTCTCGTCACCCATCACCGTGCATGGCACCAGATCGGACACGATCAGCGAGACCAGCCGCGATTCGGCGTCGAGACGCAAGTCTTCGGCCACGGTAGCGGCAAGCGCGCCCATGTCGAGTGGTCGCAGCTCGACAGAAAGCTTGCCGGTGGCAATCGCGCCACTGTCGAGCAGGTCGTCGACCATGCGTGCGAGCTGGCGCGTATTTCGCTCGATGACCTGCGCCGCCCGTCCCACATGAGCCGGGTCGGTCCCGCGTTCCAGCAGCGTAGTCCACCACAGGATGGCATGCAGTGGCGAGCGCAGTTCGTGGCTGACCGCCGCCACGAAATGGTCCATGGCACGTGCGCCACGCTCGCTCACCTCGCGGGCGCGTTGTTCTTCCTCGGCAATCGCCTGGTAGCGCAGCTCGGACGCCTTGCGGGCCGTGATGTCGATCGTGAAGCCGAACAGCGATTGCGCGCTGCCATCGAGCAGATAGCGTGCCGCGCCACGCGACATCAGCCAGTGCATGGAGCCGTCGCGCCAGTTGACGCGATATTCGACCTCGAAATGCGTTTGCGAAGCGACGGCGCGGTCCATTGCGGCGCGGACGAAGCGGCGATCCTCCACATGCATCAGCTCGCCGAACACGCGCGCTTCGTCAATGGTGTCATCAGGCGCGAGGCCCATGTTGGCCTTGCACTGGTCAGTGCAATTGATCGCGCCGGTTGCGATGTCGAGCTGCCACGCACCTACCTTGGCGAACGCAAGCAGTTCCTCCTGCCGCTCGCGATGCGACTGCAGTTCAGCATTGGCTTCGTCAACCAGCAACTTGCGCAGCCTCGCCTGTGAGCGCAGCTTGGCGTTTTCACGTCGACGTTGCTCGGTCAGCACAATCTGGTCGGTGACATCGTTGACCTGCAGAATCACCACCATTTCCCCGCCGCCAAGCTCCTGGCGCGTGGCCTTGGCTTGCCAGTAACGCTCGCCATTGCCGTTGCCGGCCGGATAGCCGTCATACCGAATCAGGGGCGAGAGACGCGATTCGCCCACTTCCAGCGCACCCAGCGTAGCCTGGAGCCACTCGCGGCGAGCCAGCATCTGGACTTCCGAGAGCGTCGGGTTGATGTCGAAGATCGACCTGCCGACAACATCCTCGCGACACCTGCCGGCCATCGCCAGATAGCACGTGTTGGCTGCGATCACCTCGTGTCGGGAATTGAGGACGAGATAAGGCTCGGGGAGCGCCTCGAACAGCGCGGTGGTGTCCACGGACTGTGGTTGCAGGATACTCGGCTCCACGCCCGGCATGGTGGTCACCGTCTAGCGCGCGTTTGCCGCGTCGGCGGGAACGCGCGCGAGCAGGTCGTCGAATGCACGCTGGGCGCCTGCGCAGGCCAGTGCGATCTCCGAACGTTCGCGAACGCTGGCACGCAGTGCTTGTAAAAATTGCTGCCAACGTGGGCCAGGCGCACTGCCGCCACCCAGATATTGCAGCGGATGTGGCGTAAGCCGCCCGGACAGGCTCCGATACAACACCGCACCGCCAAGCTGGGAGCCCTCTATCACGTAGCACAGTCCCCAGCGGTACGCGGCGTGGTTGCTCAGGGCAGTGACGTCGATATCGGGTATCGCAACGCCGCCAGCGGGGGTGGCAGGGTGCGCGAGGTCCTGTTCAAGCACCGGCAGGCGCGCAACCTGCGCCAGCCGCGCGGGATCCTGGGGTCCATCGCCGAAGCGCGCCAGCCAGCGCTCCAGCGGTGCCAGCCAGGCGCGCAGGATCAGCAGGTGGTCCCGATAGTCGTCGAGTGTGGGCGAATCATGGGACAGCGGCATCGCGCGGTCCAGCGCGTTGTGTCGTCCGGCGGTGGCAGCGCGCAGCGCAGCCAGTACATCTTCGGAAGGGGCCGTGCGTTCAGTCACTTTGGATGGTGGTCCCGAGAACCGCGCCGTGCATCCAGTTGAAAAATGCCATCAGGCTGGCGTACGGCGACGTCAAGCCAACATGGTACAGGAAGTCATACCCTGCAACGATGGCACCGCCGCGTTACGCATATCGACCGTTGAAAAGCATCGTTTGGATTCGTGCGGCGTGTCCGTAGACCCGGTCGCGTACTCGCAGCCGATGCCTCATGACGAATCTGTCTGACCTTCCCCTCCATCGCATTGCCGATGATGCCGAGGCGCTCGATGTAGCGCGCGACGTTGCCAAGGGTTTCGCCGCCGGTGCGCGCAATCGATGACGAGCAACGCCCTGTGCAGGTCTGGGTGCCGCGCGACGCCGCGGGCCTGATCGTGGTGGACGATTGGTCGTCGTTCGGGCAGCGCACCACGGCCAGCGGCACCGTAACATTCGACAATGTTGCCGTGTCCGAGAATGACCTGCTGCCGGTACTGCGCGGAGCGCTGTGATCAATCGTTGTGATCAATCGTTGTGATCAATAAGAGATGGTGGCGAAGTCGGACATCCTAACAATGTCCGACTTCATTTCAGTCAAGCTGAATCAGGCTGCCTTGACCGCCTGGCGTGCAATCAGCTTCCAGTGGCCGGCCTGCTTTTGCCACACTTGCAGCACCTTGAGCAGCACGGTGCCAGACTTGCCGTTATCGAGCGTTTCACCTGCCAGCGTGTGACGGATCACGGCCACATCGCCGGATACGTTGACGGTCTGCTCGGTGATGTTGATGCTGACAAAGTCAGACTTCTTGTCGAGCAGGTCGCCGATAAAGCTGGTCTTGGTATCGATCCGGCCACCCGAATGGCCATAGCTCAACGAGTCGGCCACCAGGCCAGACAAGGTGGCCTGGTCCGGATCCACCATGGCGACACGCAGCTTTTCGGCTGCGGCCGTGACGGTCTGGGATTCGCCGGATTGGGCCAGGACTGGTGCTGCGGCCACGGCCAGTACAACGGCGGCGCCTAGCGCCGCAGTGAATTTACGCATGATGTCTCCCGATTTTCTTGTAATGCCTGGTCTCGATTGAGGGCAACTGACAGGGCAACCGATGCGGACGGTCGCCGCATTAGTTGTAAGTCATCGTATCACATCAATTAGAGTCCGCAACGCTGGGGTTGCGGACGGGAGACAGCGCTGGATTGGGCTAGAAAGCGGATCAACCTTCCTTGCCATCCAGGCGCGGGCGCAGCAGGAAAGGCGTGTACTTGAACAGGTAGAGCACCAGCGCAACTACCCACAATGCGCCCGACAGCGCAATGGCCTGGGGCTTCCATGCGGGCAGCAGCAACGGGCCGGCCACGCGCACGACGGCAGCCAGAGCCATGCACAGATAAGCCAGATGTTCGATGCGGCTCGTTTCGAGCCGGCGCCCGGTATGGCCCAGCGCGGTGCGCGTGACCATGGCGATGATCGCGCAACCGATCACGCCCACGGTCAACGCATGCAGGGCGGTGGACCGGTCGAGCCAACCAAAAGAGGCGGCGGCAATCAGCACGAATCCGGCCGGCAGGAAGGCATAGGCGACGTGCAGGATGCTGACGATCGGCTTGCGCCATGTGCGCAGCGGATCCCAGCCGGACAGCCGCACGGCATGAGCGATGGCGGCACCCGATGCCAGCGGGGCGGTAAGCAGGGCCGGCGCCTGCATGGCGGCGGCGAGGGTGGCCAGCAACGTCAGCGCAATGACCAGACGCTCCACGGCCTGCCAGCGTCGTATGCGCACGCCGGGAATCGCATTGGCCGTGAACATCGGGATCACGCGTCCGCCAATCACCGTCACGAAAATCGCGACCAAGCCGGTGGCGGCTTCAGCAGCGTGAAGCGACCAGTCAGGTCGTCCGCCCAGCGCCGCGGCATGGAATCCGATATTGAATGCACCCATCACGCCAAGCGCGATGGCCAGCCCATAGTTTCGCTGGCTTTTGGCGCGACGCAGGATGCGGATGAAACTCAGGCTGCATAGCGGCAGGAACATGGCATCCACGGCAATGGCGGCCCACGGCGGGCCGCTCCACATCAGCACGCGTGCCAGTAGCCAGATACCGGCCAGTGCGCCGAGCCAGGCCCCCTGCGGCGTTTGCAGCCCTGTCCAGTTCTTGCCCGCCGTGAACAGAAACCCGACCACCACGGCGGCTGAGAAGCCGAACACCATCTCGTGCGCATGCCAGAGCATCGCACCCAGCCAGGGCTGGCTCGTCGGTATCCACCAGCCCAGGTACATGGCGACCCACGCAGCCACGGCTAAGGCGCCGAACGCGGCGGCCAGCAGGTAGAACGGACGAAAGCCCAATGCCAGCACCGGCAAGCCACGATAGGCCGGGGTGCGCGAAGGTGGGGAGATCTGCAGCAGGACGGACATGATCGAGGCGCGTTGGAGCGCGGTGCGGGAGTTCAGGCAACGTGTCATGACGTGACGGAATTGATTCTATAAAAGATGCATGTTTAATGCAATTTATAAGATGGTCGAGTATGCAATGCGTTGCGTAGACGGAGAAGAACCGAGGCGTTGTATTGCGTGCACCCTCCTCGTGTAGGGGTCAAAGTTGCTGCGGTTTGCCGTTAGCCTGCGAACAATACATTTAGAGCATGGCGTCTAAAACGCCAGCTGGCGGCGGCCAGTGACTTGGCCGTCTCACGGCATGCCAATTCAGATAGAACGGGTTGCTTCAACGATGCCCGCCCCACGCGCTCACCCGTTCACGAGCCATGGTGCGATCGTGTTTGGCCTGTGCCGTTCGGCCATTTTTGTTCGGGAAATAGAGGGGAATACCGTGAAATTCCGAGATCTGTCGATCAAGACCAGACTCCTTGCCGGGTTTGGCACGCTGGCGCTCGTGGTGCTGGTGGTATCGGGGCTATCGTTGCGCGCGCTCAGCCAGTCCACCGATGGCTTCAGTGCATACATCAACGGCCTGAATGCGCGCGCCGAAGTGGCAGCGCAGGTGCGCACGGCAGTGGACCGGCGCGCGATTGCGGCGCGCAATCTTGTACTTGTCACCACGCAGGCCGACCTCGACCTGGAAAAGGCCGAAGTCCTGAAGGCCCACAGCGATGTACAGGAACGCCTGGGCAAGCTCAAGCAGATGATCATGGCCGAAGGTGTCAGCGAAGGCGCGCGCAACCTGGTGGCCGAGATGGACCGGGTGGAAGCACGCTATGGCCCGGTTGCCACCGACATCGTGGGTCTCGCACTCGACAAGAAGCAGGAAGCGGCCATCGCCAAGATGAACGCCGAATGCCGGCCGCTGCTGGCCGCGTTGATCAAGGCCACGCGCGACTACGCGGAATTCACGCGTGCGCGCCAGCACGAGATGGTCCAGAAGCTCAATGACGACTATGCGCGGCAACGCATCTTCCTGATCATCGTGGCGATCGCCGCAGTGGTGTTTGGCCTGCTCGGTGGCCTGACGCTGACGCGCTCCATCACGGGCCCGATCCAGCGCGCCGTGGAAGTCGCGCGTACCGTCGCGCGCGGCGAGATCGGTACCCATATCGAGGTGAACTCGCAAGACGAAACCGGCCGCCTGCTGGGTGCGTTGCGCGACATGAACGACCGGCTGACGGAAACTGTGGCGCGCGTGCGTGAGAGCAGTGGCAGCATTGCCCTGGCCACTGGCGAGATCGCCAATGGCAATATGGATCTGTCGAGCCGCACCGAGCAGCAGGCCGCATCGCTGGAGGAAACGGCCGCGAGCATGGAAGAGCTGACTGCCACGGTGCGTCACAACACCGAGAACGCGCGGCAGGCCAGCGAACTGGCGCGCAATGCGGCCGATGTGGCGCAGCGTGGCAGTGGCACCGTGGGACGCGTGGTCGATACCATGCAAGGCATCAGCGCCAGTTCGGCCCGGATCGCCGATATCACCGGCATGATCGAAAGCATCGCGTTCCAGACCAACATCCTGGCGCTGAACGCCGCGGTGGAAGCGGCACGCGCCGGCGAGCAGGGTCGCGGCTTTGCCGTGGTGGCCAGCGAGGTACGCAGCCTTGCGCAACGATCCTCGACCGCAGCCAAGGAGATCAAGGAACTGATCGAAGCGTCGGTTGCACAGGTGCAGGCGGGTTCGACGCTGGCCAGCGAGGCAGGCCAGACCATGACCGAAGTCACGCAGGCAGTGGCGCGCGTGACGAATATCGTCGACGAGATCTCTTCCGCATCGGCCGAGCAGAATCGCGGCATCGAGCAGGTCAACCAGGCCATCGTGCAGATCGACCAGGTGACACAGCAGAATGCGTCGCTGGTGCATGAGGCAGCCACTGCATCGAAGTCTCTGGAAGAGCAGGGCAAGCTGCTGACCGACGCGGTGGCCTTCTTCAAGCTGCCGGCAAGCGGTGATGCTGCGCGGCGCCTGGTAACAGGTCAGTCGGCGCGGCGTCTCGGCGGCAACGTCGCGTACAGCTGAACGCCAGATCAGGCAGGGTCTGAACGCTTGCGCTGCGCGCGGGCCGCTTCGGCGGCGGCCGCGCGCAGCTCTGGCGGGAACATATTGATACTGGCGTGGAAAAAGCCGCGCTCGCCGGCACGCAGCGCACCAAGCTGTACCGCAAGCCGCTCCATGGCCCCATACGCCTGCCGGGACGCGCCTTGCTCGTGCGTGAGATACCAGGCCGTTTCCAGCAACAGGTTGGCCAACTGCAGCGCGTTGTAACGCACGCGTCCGGTGTCGTGCTCTTCCAGCGCAAAGGCGGCTACCGACGACCAGCGCACAAAGCCCTTTGCCGGCGCAAACGGTGCGTGGAACGGCCGCAGCGCGTCGATTGCGGCGGTTACGGTCAGCGGTTGTTGCGCGCGGAACGCGGCCAGTGATGGGGCGGCATGGCTATCGAGATGGCCGCGCGCCACGCGCAGCAGGAATATCGTGTTCCATGCCGAACCACCGCCGACGCCGAAGCGGTCGCAAATCCATTCCGACAGGCCAAGCCAGCGCATGGCCTGCTGCTGCACGTCGCCGGCCGCCATCGTGCGCGCGGCGTCGACAAGACGATGTTGCCAGAACAGCCACAGCGACCAGCCGATATTGGCCGCCGCATGCTGGACTGCGTCGACCGAGTCGGCTTCATACGCGGCCTGTAGCGCGCCGGAGAATGCATCGAGCGCCTGCCGCGCGGCATCCTGCCGCTGCGCCGGCGCTGGTGCGGCATCCGGGCTGTCAGCACGCATTGCCACGCTCTTGTGCACCAATGCTTCGAGATTCAGTGTCTCGAAACGGATGCGCGGGTTGTAGCGCACCACGGGACGCAGTTCCGCATCGCCAGACAGCCGCGCCAGTTCGCGTTGCGCGGCATCGAGGTCGCTGCGCGCATAGTGCTCCCATGCACGTACCACGTGCGCCATGGCGGCAAACGTTGGCAACGCGGCATTGACGCCGCCGGCCACCACGATGCGTTCGAATTTTCGCAATGCCGTCCGGCTCTTGTCGAGCCGGTCACTGCGCCGCCATGCAAGGCTTTCCTTGAGCAATGACAGCGCGTGCTGGAAATCGTCGCTGGCCGTGCGTTGCGCCGCGCGGAAGGATTCGGCCACGCTGTGGTCGAGCGCGCCTGCGAAGCCGTCCTGCGCGCCGCGCATGGCCTGCGTCAGATGGCGCCAGAAAGCCATGTCGCGCATCACGTACTGCAGGCCGTCATCGGTCCGTGCCGGGGCTGCCGCGTCGTTCTCCGGCGATTGGCCCAGCCAGCGGGCTACACCAGCCGCGCCCAGCGCTTTGCCATCGGCGGCAAAGCGCAGGCGCCGCGCGGCGGCCACTGGCATCCAGAAGGGCCCGCGGCTGCGGCTCGTCGTGCGAAGTCCCGAGATGCCAACGGCCTTGTCCGTGCCCCATCCGACGGGAATGCCCCAGCGAGCGAAATCGGCAAAGGCGCGCGACACGATCATGCGGATATCGACGGCATCGGCGAAGCGTGTCCGTACGGTGGCTACGGCCAGGTCTTCGCTATCGCGCGATGCGGCCAGCCAGATGCGGGCCAGCAGCCAGACCGACTGGTAGCGTGCCGCGTGGTCGGCGACGCGGTAGGGTGAGGACAATTCGACAAGGATCGTGGATGCGGACATGGCCGCCATGTTACGCGTGTTACAGCTCGCGTGGTTGGCGCTTGCGGCCATGTCCGCCTATGCTCCGCACCACGATCCGGGCCTGGATTGCCATCCGTCAGCATGACGAACTCCAACCAACCGCAAAGCGTGTTGATATGCCAAACAGACTTGCCCGCATTCTCCTGACGACCCTGCTGCTGGCCGGCGCGGCCACAGTTGCCACCATCGCGCATGCCGCCGAGACCCCCATCGATGCCAAGCCGCTGTTCGACGCCGCCGGCGTGGACGGCACGATGGTGATCTACGACGTGCGCCGGCAGCGTACGCTGACCTACAACCCGCAGCGAGCCGCCACGGCCTATTCGCCCGCGTCCACGTTCAAGATCTTCAATTCCTTGATCGGACTCGAAACGGGCGGCGTGGCCGATGTCGACCACGATACGTTGCCGTGGGACGGCAAGGTCTGGATGCATCATGGCAAGCCGATCCTGCCGCCGGTGTGCAATGGCGATGTCACGCTGCGCGTGGCGCTGAAGAACTCGTGCGTGCCGGCCTACAAGGCGCTGGCGCGGCGGGTGGGGGCGGCGCAGTATCGCAAGTACCTGTCCGCCGCGCATTTCGGCAATGCCGATGTCGACGGGCCGGTAGACGCGTTCTGGCTCAACGGGCACCTGAAGATCACCACCTACCAGCAGGTCGATTTCCTGCGCGACGCGGCGGCGCACAAGGTGCCGCTGATTTCAGAGCGCAGCTTCGAGGCGCTCGACGACATCCTGACCATCGAGAAGACCGCCGACTACACCCTGCGCGCCAAGACCGGGTGGGCTACGTCCGGCAAGGTCGATGTGGGCTGGTGGGTGGGCTGGGTCACGCGTGGCAACGATACCTATGTGTTCGCCATGAACCTGGACATGCCACAACCTGAGGTGGGCGCCCGGCGTCAGGAGATTGCACGTGCGGTGCTGAAACAGGCCGGTGCGTTGCCGTGATGGCAGCCTGGGCCTAATTGGGTGCCAACTGGTCGATCACCGTCGCCGCGGTCTGCAGCCCGGTGTCGATCAGGTGCTGCATGTAGACGCCCATCTGCGGCATGCACAGCGTCATCACCAGCATGCCGCCCAGCAGGGTCACCGGGAAGCCCACCGCGAAAATCGACAACTGCGGCGAGGCACGGTTCAGGATACCCATGGCCAGGTTCAGCGTCAGCAGTGCCGCAATCATTGGCAACGACAGCAGCGTGCCCGAGGCGAACACCATCGAACCGGCACGTGCCACCACGCCCCAGCCATGGCCGGACAGTGGCACGCCAGCGATCGGCACGCCCTGGAAGCTGTCCACCAGCGCGGCCAGCATCATCAGGTGGCCGTCCAGCGCCAGGAACATCAGCATGGCAACGATATTGAGGAAGCGGGACAACACCATGGTCTGCCCACCCGCCGAACGGTCATAGAACGATGCGAACGACAGGCCCATCTGCAGGCCGATCACTTCGCCAGCCATCTGCACCGCGGCGAACACCAGCCGCATCGAGAAGCCCATGGCCACGCCGATGCCGACTTCGTTGAGGATGATCAGGAAGCCTTCGAACGAATACACCGGCGCGACCGGAATCTTGCCAATGGTCGGCGAGACAATGGTGGCCAGCGCGGCGGCCAGCAGCACCTTGGCGCGGCGCGGGATGGCCGACTCACTGAACAGCGGCGCGGTAGAGATCAGTGCCAGCAGGCGGAACATCGGCCACAGGAAGGCGGCAATCCACCCATACATCTGGTCCGTGGTGACCTCGAACACGATGCTCGGCCTGGCGGGTTGGGAACGGGGTAACTCAGTGCGCCAGGACGGGGATGCCCTGGAACACTTCGCGCATGTAGTCGACGAACGTGTTGATCATCCACGGTCCGACCAGCACCATCGTCACGAACAGCGCGACGAGCTTGGGGATGAACGTCAACGTCATTTCGTTGATCTGCGTCGCGGCCTGGAACAGGCTCACCACCAGGCCCGCGGCCAGCGCCACGAGCAGCAGCGGGGCGGACAGCATCAGTGTCATCTTCATCGCCTGCGTGGCGATGGTCATGACCATTTCGGGTGTCATGTCGGGGCTCCGCTCAGTTCATGAAACTCTGCGCCAGGGAACCCAGCAGCAGTTGCCAGCCATCGACCAGCACGAACAGCATCAGCTTGAACGGCAGCGAAATGGTGGCGGGTGGCACCATCATCATGCCCATTGCCATCAGCACACTGGCCACGACCAGGTCGATGATCAGGAATGGAATGAAGATCGTGAAGCCAATCTGGAATGCAGTCTTCAACTCGCTGGTCACGAAAGACGGCACCAGCACCGCGAACGGCACGTCGTCGGCGCTCTGCATTTCCGGCGTCTTGGCCATCTGGGCAAACATCGCCAGGTCCTTTTCGCGGGTCTGGCGCAGCATGAATGCACGCACCGGTACCGCGGCGCGTTGCGCGGCGGTTTCCAGGCTGATCTTGTTCTCGGACAGCGGCTTGTAGGCGTCGGTGTAGACCTTGTCGAACACCGGCGACATCACGAAGAAGGTCAGGAACAGCGACAGGCCCACCAGCACCTGGTTGGGTGGAGATGACGCCGTACCCAATGCGTTGCGCAGCAGGCCCAGCACGATGATGATGCGCGTGAAGCCCGTCATCATCAGCATGCCGGCCGGCAGGAACGACAGCGACGTCAGCAGGACCAGCGTCTGGATCGACAGCGACCAGGTCTGGCCGCCACCGGGACCCGGGCGGCTGGTCAGGCCAGGCAGTGACTGGGCCAGCGCGCTTTCGGGCGCGAGCCACAATGCCAGCGGCAACAACGCCAGCGCGGCGGTGCCGGCCACGCGCGACAGGCGCACGATGGGCTTCACGGGTTGCCGCTCGACGGCGGCGGCACGCGGCGAATTCATTTCTTGAGGTTTTCCTGCATGGCGCGCATCAGGCGCTCGCCAAAGCCGCCTTGCATCGGCTGGGACGGGTGCGAGGACGTGGGTGCGCCGCTGTCGGGCTGGGCCGGCAGAGTATGGAGCGGGCGGATTTCGTTGGGCGAGACACCGAGCACGAGCCAGGTGTCACCCACTTCCACGGTCACGATCTTCTGACGGGGACCCAGCATCAGGCTGCTTACGACCTTGATCGAGGCATTGCCGGTGCCATGGCGCACCAGGCCCACGCGACGCGCTACCCAGGCCATGGCCAGGATCAGCGCGATGACCGCGAACAGCCCCAATCCAGCCTGGGCCAGGCTGGCCCCGCTGCTGATGACCGGGGTGCTGCTGGCCGCGAAGTGACTCGCGGCGGCGCCGCTGGCGGGGTTGCCCGCCTGGGCGGTGCTCAGTACGACGTCAGCGGCCTGCGCGCCGGTCAAGGCAAGGCCCGCGAGGGCGATGCCGGAGGCAATGCGCGCGGCAGCTGCAAACCGGCGCGAGGCGGCTGTCATTTGTTGAGCTTCCGGATACGTTCGGACGGCGTGATGATGTCGGTCAGGCGAATCCCGAACTTGTCGTTCACCACCACCACCTCGCCCTGGGCGATCAGGTAGCCGTTCACGAGCACGTCCATCGGTTCGCCGGCCAGGCCGTCGAGCTCCACTACGGAACCTTGCGCCAGTTGCAGCAGGTTCTTGATGGGTACCTTGGTGCGGCCCAGTTCCACGGTCAGCTGCACCGGGATATCGAGAATCATCCCGATATCGTTGTGGAATCCGCTCGGCGCTTCTTGCGCCAGCGGCGGGAACACGGTGGAAGCCGCGGGCGTGGCGGCAGGCATGGCCTGTGCCGCCGGGGCGGTGGTCGCGGCCGGTGCGGCAGCGGGCGCCACCTGCTCGGCGCTGGTCTGCTCCGCCAGGGCGCTGGCCCAATCGTCCATCGGATCGACCGGCTTGTCCTGAGTGCCGTCAGTCATGATCGGTTTCCTTGTTGGAATCGCTGTCTTGGTAGTTGATCATTCGTTCCACGCGCAGTGCGTACTGGCCATTCATGGTGCCGAAACCGCACTGCATGACGGGCACGCCGTCGACCTTGCCGAAAATCTTCTCGGGCAGTTCGATCGGCAGCACGTCGCCCTGGCGCAGGGCCAGTACCTCGGCCACGGTGCTGCGGATGTGTGCGAATTCGGCCACCAGTTCGACTTCGGCGGCACGCAACTGGTTGGAAAGCTGGCCGAGCCAGCGCTTGTCCACCTCGACTTCGTCCTGCAGCGGATTCATCAGCAGATCACGCAGCGGCTCGATCATCGAGAAGGGAATGCAGATATGCAGTTGTCCGCCCACGGCGCCCAGTTCGATATGGAACGCGGTGGTTACCACGGCATCGTTCGGGCCGGCCACGTTGGCGAACTTGGTGTGCATCTCCGAGCGGACATAGTCGAACTCGATCGGATGCACGGTGCCCCAGGCCTGGCTGTAGCTGTTCAGCGTCAGGTCGAGCATGCGGCGGATGATGCGCTGCTCGGTCTGCGTGAAGTCGCGGCCTTCCACGCGGGTATGGAACCGGCCATCGCCGCCGAACAGGTTGTCGACGACCAGGAAGACCAGGTTCGGGTCATACACGAACAGCGCGGTGCCCCGCAGCGGCTTCATGTGGACCAGGTTCAGGTTGGTCGGCACGGGCAGGTTGCGCACGAAATCGCCGTACTTCTCGATCCTTACGGTGCCCACCGAGATGTCGGCGCCGCGGCGGATGAAGTTGAACAGCGCCGTGCGCAGCGCGCGGGCAAAACGCTCGTTGATGATTTCGAGCGTGTGCAGGCGGCCCCGGACCACGCGTTCCTGGTTGGCCAGGTTGTACGGCCGTACGCCGCCTTCCTCGACCACCGGTGCGCTTGCGGTTGGCGTATCGGCTTCGCCAGATACGCCTTTCAGTAGTTCGTCTACCTCGTCCTGCGAGAGGAACTTGTCGTAGGCCATCTAGTGTCCTGCCCCGTGAACGGCTGTAAGGATGAAACGGTCCATGTCCATCTTCAGGCGCCGCGCACGGCGCGGCGGCAGTAGAGGGAATCGGCGGGCAGTTTCATATCGGTTTGGCTCTGGGTTCGCGGCGCAGGTACGGCTTTACTGCACCACGAACGATGTAAACAAGACATCCAGCACTTTCTGCGGCGGCAGGCTCGGGGCAAACGGCTGGCTGATAGCCGCCTGGATGTCCTGGGCCAGCTTGCGCTTGCCTTCCACCGTGGCCAGGTCCGCGGGCTGGCGCGCCGAGAGCAGCAGCAGGATGCGGCTGCGTGCTTCCGGCTGGTACTGCGCCAGGCGGGCCTGCGTTTCCGCGTCACCCACCTTGAGCGACAGCCCGGTGTGCAGGAAACGGTCGCCGTCGTCGCTCTTCAGGTTCACGGTGAACGCATCCAGCGGCACGAAAATCGGCGGCGGCAGGACCGGGGCAGCCGGAGCCGCCGGCTGGTGATTGCCGCTGAGAACGCTGCCCAGTACGAAGCCGCCTGCGGCCAGCGCCACCACCAGCACGCCGCCGCCGATCAGCATCAGTCGGCCGCGCTTGCTCGTGTTGCCGCCGTTCTGGGAGGGGGAAAGCGTGTTCGCCATGAGATGCCTGTGTCGGAATGCCTGCAATTCTTCCCGAATCGCGGGCAAGCAAAGGGCCGATAAAAAGGGGGAAACCCGCTCAGCTTGGCCGTTTGAGCTGGTCGGGCATCGGGCGCAGGGGCGCATCGGCGCGCCATTTGCGCCTGCATGCTGGTTAACGATAAAGGGGCGCGGAACTTAAGACATCTATGACGTGTGAACCGCCGATGATAGGGCTGTATGGCGCATGCGGCACATTCAATGTGCGCGCGATGGCATGTCGAAGCACAAGGCTGTGTGGGGACGATGCGACGTCATTTCTGCAGGTTTGCGCAGTCTTGCAGCCGCCAACCGTTGCTGCGCCTCGTTTCATGTTGTTTAACTCTTATATAAGATATAAGACGTTTGATCTGAGTCCGTCTTCGGATTACAATCACGCGGCAACTGGAGGTTCTGCGCCACCAGTCCACAAGAGACAAGCCAGTACCGTTACAAACCCCTATTAACAGCAGGTTCCCATGCTTGATACCTATCGCGCCCATGTCGCCGAACGCGCCGCGCTTGGCATTCCTCCTCTGCCGCTGACCGCCAAGCAGACTGCCGAGTTGATCGAACTGATCAAGAACCCGCCGGCGGGCGAGGAGCAGGCCCTGGTGGACCTGATTACCTACCGCGTGCCGGCTGGCGTGGATGACGCCGCCAAGGTCAAGGCCTCGTACCTGGCCGCCGTGGCCCTGGGTTCGGAAAAGACTCCGCTGATCTCGCGCGCCCGCGCCACCGAACTGCTCGGCACCATGCTGGGCGGCTACAACATCTCGCCGCTGATCGAACTGCTGGACGACGCCGAAGTCGGTACCGTCGCTGGCGAAGCGCTCAAGAAGACGCTGCTGATGTTCGACGCCTTCCATGACGTGAAGGAAAAGGCCGACAAGGGCAACGCCAACGCCAAGTCCGTGCTGCAAAGCTGGGCCGATGCCGAATGGTTCACGAGCCGTCCGGAACTGCCGCAATCGCTGACGATCACCGTG
Source organism: uncultured Cupriavidus sp. (assembly GCA_963543405.1). Lineage (GTDB taxonomy): Bacteria > Pseudomonadota > Gammaproteobacteria > Burkholderiales > Burkholderiaceae > Cupriavidus. Next base: position 42,575 of record CAUUBQ010000034.1, on the reverse strand, counting down.
TTCAAGGTGCCGGGCGAAACCAATACCGACGACCTGTCGCCGGCCCCGGACGCCACCACGCGCCCGGACATTCCGATGCACGCGCTGGCCATGCTGAAGAACAAGCGCGAGGGCGCTGCGTTCCAGCCTGAAGAAGACGGCAAGCGCGGCCCGGTGGCGTTCATCGAGTCGCTGAAGGAAAAGGGCAACCTCGTGGCCTACGTGGGCGACGTGGTCGGTACCGGTTCGAGCCGCAAGTCGGCCACCAACTCGGTGCTGTGGTTCACCGGCGAAGACATCCCGTTCGTGCCGAACAAGCGTTTCGGCGGCGTGTGCCTGGGCAGCAAGATTGCTCCGATCTTCTACAACACGATGGAAGACGCCGGCGCACTGCCGATCGAACTCGACGTGTCGCAGATGGAAATGGGCGACGTCGTGGAACTGCGCCCCTATGAAGGCAAGGCCCTCAAGAACGGCGCGGTAATCTCCGAATTCAAGGTCAAGTCCGACGTGCTGTTCGACGAAGTGCGCGCCGGCGGCCGCATTCCGCTGATCATCGGCCGTGGCCTGACCGCCAAGGCCCGCGAGGCACTGGGCCTGGCACCGTCGACGCTGTTCCGCCTGCCGCAGAACCCGGTCGATACGGGCAAGGGCTTCACGCTGGCCCAGAAGATGGTGGGCCGCGCCTGCGGTCTGGCAGAAGGCAAGGGTATCCGCCCGGGCACGTACTGCGAACCGAAGATGACCTCGGTGGGCTCGCAGGACACCACTGGCCCGATGACGCGCGACGAGTTGAAGGACCTGGCCTGCCTGGGCTTCTCGGCCGACCTCGTGATGCAGTCGTTCTGCCACACCGCCGCTTACCCGAAGCCGGTGGACGTGAAGACGCACCACACGCTGCCGCAGTTCATCAGCACCCGTGGCGGCATCTCGCTGCGCCCTGGCGACGGCGTGATTCACTCGTGGCTGAACCGCATGCTGCTGCCCGACACCGTGGGCACGGGCGGTGACTCGCACACCCGCTTCCCGATCGGTATCAGCTTCCCGGCCGGTTCGGGCCTGGTGGCTTTTGCCGCCGCCACCGGCGTGATGCCGCTGGACATGCCGGAATCGGTGCTGGTCCGCTTCAAGGGCAAGATGCAGCCGGGCGTTACGCTGCGCGACCTGGTCAACGCCATTCCGCTGTACGCGATCAAGCAGGACCTGCTGACCGTGGCCAAGCAAGGCAAGAAGAACATCTTCTCGGGCCGTATCCTTGAAATCGAAGGCCTGCCCGACCTGAAGGTGGAACAGGCTTTCGAACTGTCCGACGCTTCGGCCGAACGTTCGGCCGCCGGTTGCTCGGTGCGCCTGAACAAGGAACCGATCATCGAATACATCAACAGCAACATCACGCTGCTGAAGTGGATGATCGCCGAAGGCTACCAGGACCCGCGCAGCCTGCAGCGCCGTATCAAGGCCATGGAAGCATGGCTGGCCGATCCGAAGCTGCTGGAGCCGGACGCCGACGCCGAATACGCAGCCGTGATCGAGATCGACCTGGCCGACGTGCATGAGCCGATCGTGGCCTGCCCGAACGACCCGGACGACGTGAAGACGCTGGCAGATGTGGCTGGTGCGAAGATCGACGAAGTGTTCATCGGTTCGTGCATGACCAACATCGGCCACTTCCGCGCCGCTTCGAAGTTGCTGGAAGGCAAGCGCGACATCCCCGTGAAGCTGTGGGTTGCGCCGCCGACCAAGATGGACCAGAAGCAACTGACCGAGGAAGGCCACTACGGTGTGTTCGGCACGGCCGGTGCGCGTACCGAAATGCCGGGTTGCTCGCTGTGCATGGGTAACCAGGCACAGGTGCGCGAAGGCGCGACCGTGATGTCGACGTCGACGCGTAACTTCCCGAACCGTCTGGGCAAGAACACGAACGTGTACCTCGGTTCCGCCGAACTGGCAGCCATCTGCTCGCGCCTGGGTCGCATCCCGACCAAGGAAGAGTACATGGCCGACATGGGCGTGCTGAACGCCAACGGCGACAAGATCTACAAGTACATGAACTTCGACCAGATCGAAGACTTCAAGCAAGTGGCTGACACGGTGTCGATGTAATCGACGTCAGGTTCAAGAAGCCCCGATGCGCAAGCATCGGGGTTTTTTTTCGTCTATGCTCACCAGGGCTGACTGTGGTTCGTGGAGTCTATATAATTGCATGCAATATTGCATAACAAGCTCCAACATGAAAAGCATGTCCAGCCAGGAACTTAGCGGGATCGATATCCCGGCCCAGATTGCGCAGGAAACGCGCAAGCTGATCAATCGGGGAACCCTCTCCCCGGGATTGCAACTGCGGCAATCCGATCTGGCCGAGCGCTTTGGCATCAGCCGGGTGCCGGTGCGTGAAGCGCTGAAGCTGCTGGCGGCAGAGGGCATCATCGAGCACGATCCGAATCGTGGTTTTTTCGTGGCCCCGCTGTCTTCCGATGAAGCGCGTCAGCTCTACCAGATGCGCCATCTGCTGGAAGCGGAATTGCTGGCCAGCATCGAGTGGCCGACGCCGGCTCAGATCAAGTTGCTCAAGGCCCGGCTGGCGGAGCTTGAAGAACTGCTGGCCGAAGGCAAGCGCTCGGAATGGATCGAGCAGCACCGCGCCTTTCATGACGCGATCTTTGAACTGTCTCCCAACAAGGTGCTCAAGCGCGAGGCGCTGCGGCTGATGCGGCTGACCGATCGCTATCGCTCGCTGGCGGCCGACCATACGCTGCGCCGCGAGCATATGAGCGCGAATGTGGAGCAGAAACTGGTGAAGGCGCTAAGCACCAAGGACCGCCAGATGCTGCTGGATGCCTACGATCAGGGTCGCCAACTGGTGCTGACGGGTTTGATGGAAGTACTGGCAGCGCGAGGCGTATAAAGATCAGGCACCAGGCCACGCGCTCGCATCGCCAGTTTCGGTGGGATCAGAACCGATGCATCATGCCGATCTGTGCGACTGACTGGATCTTGCCGTTGGCCAGGATATTGCCGATCTCCGCGGCATAGGCGCCGTTGGTGCGCTGGTACACCCCGACCAGATAGATGGCCGTGCGCTTGGAGAAGGTATAGGTCAACTGCAGCGCACCCTGGTTGATGATCACGTTCTTGAGCAGCGCGTTGCCGTTCTCGTAGGTGTAGGTGCCGCCCAGGATCAGGTCGGGTGTCAGCTCATAGCCGATGCCAGCGGCCAATGCATAGATCTTGGCGCCGGTCTCGGTGTTGCGTGCATCGCTGTACATGCCGGTGATATCGAAGCCGTACACCTTGGTGCGCGCGCCGGCCAGCAGGTTGGCGATGCCGCCGTGCCCACCGGCCACCGCCGCGAACTTCTGCTCGGTATAGACCACCGCCGCCCGCGTGTCACCATTGCGGTAACCAATCACCGCGCTCTTGCCGGTATTGGCGGAGTTGTCGCCCGCCACCTCTCCGAGGCTGTACATCGCGCCGACCGAGAATCCCGCGAACTCGTCGCTCGTCACCTTGATGGCGTTCGACATGCGCTTGCCACCCACACGATCCCAGTTGATGGCCGACATGCCAACCGGCACACCATTCGCGTTGGTGATCGGCGCATATGGCGAACCGGAAATTCCCGCGGCAATCTGTGCCGGGCCCTTCAGGCCGAGCAGGTCCGCGCCGAAGCTGCCGGTGCGGAAGTTCAGCATGCCCCCGGCGATGCCGGTGGCCGGGTCGATCGCACCAATCAGGAAATAGTCGAAGGCGAAGTCATTCTGCTGGCCAAGGCGAAAGCCGCCAAGCCCGGTCTTGCGCAAGCCTACCCAGGCGGAGTTCTCGAACAATGCGCCGCGGGACTGCGGATCGAGCGAGCCGGTGCTGAGCGAGATCATCGAGTCCAGGCTGAACGATGCCTTCAGTCCCCCGCCCAGGTCTTCCGTGCCGCGAAAGTAGAACTTGGACGGATAGATGGCGGAGTCCTGCATGCGCACCTGCGAGTGGCCGCCATTGTCGCGGTAGATGGCGATGCCTTCGTCGAGCAGGCCGCCGATGGTTAGGCCGCTGGGCTGCGCGTGGACCGTTGCAGCGGCTCCAAGTAATGCGATGCCAAACGACAGGTATAGATATCTTCCTGCTTTTGTGGGTTGGCGAAAGAACATTGTGTCTCCTCTATTTTTGCTGTTTTATGGTGTTGCTGTGTTTAACTGCTGCTAATCGACTGCCTCCGGATTCCAGGACGGGATCCATAGCAGCTCTTGCGCCGAAGCTGGATGCGTCGATGCAAATTCCCCGTAGCTGCCGTGCGCGTAGAGCAGCGGCCTGGCGCGCTCATTGCGGATCTGTACGGCTTCGATCGCGCCGAACAGGATGCCGTGTGTGCCCACGTCCAGCGCGCTGGCGACCCGGCAATCGAAGCCGACCAGCGCGTCATGCAGCAGCGGCGCACCGGTAGACCGGCGATCCCAGCAACCTTGGGAGAATTTTTCCTCCGATGGCAGCGGGCTGGCGAAGCGGTCGGCAAGATAACGGCTTTCCAGCGCCAATACGTTCACGGCAAAGACGCCGGCTTTCTGGATGGCCTGGAACGACGCGCTGTTGCGGTTGACGCAGACCAGCAGGGTGGGCGGGTCTGCCGATACAGAGCAGACCGCCGTGGCGGTCAGGCCGCTGCGGGACCCGTCCTCTGCGCATGTCGTGATAAGGCACACGTGACCCGCCAGCGAGCGCATGGCAGTCTTGAACTCGGTCGTGCTGATGCTCATGACTTTCTCCTTCCGCTTTGGTCCAGCGATACGCCTGCCTGCATGCAGGCGGTTTCGCTTATGGGAAGACGCCTTCAGTTCCAGCCAAAGATGTCGAGGGTCGTCTCGCCAGCCTTGAGGCGCCGGCATTGCTCGGCTTCCGCCGCTTCGCGCGCCAATCCGGCATCGACCACCTTGCCAGCGCGGTCGCGCGGAATGCACACCACACCGTCGCCATCGCCAACGATCAGGTCGCCGGCATGTACGGTGACATCGCCGAACACGGTGGGTGCATTGATCCAGCCGCGTGCGCCGAAGTCCTTCCCGGTGCCGCGAATGCAGAGGCCGCGTGCGAAAACGGGAAAGCCGAGTTCTTCGAGCAGTATGCCGTCACGCACACAGCCATCGATGACCAGGCCGGCAAGGCCGCGTACCTGGCTGGCGGTGGACATCACCTCGCCCCAATAGCCATGCTCGAACGCATCGCTGACCGACGCCACCAGCACGTCACCCGGTTGCGCGGCGTAGATGGCGCGGTGCAGCCACAGGTTGTCGCCACCAGGCGCGTGCACTGTCACCGCCGGTCCGCACAGGCGGAAGCCGGGCGCCACCGGCTTGATCACGGAGGGCAGGGCGCCAATCTTGCCGCCGGCTTCATGCAGGGTGGCTGTAGGAATCACACGGGCAGCTTCGACGACGGCCGGGGCCGTGCGTGCGAACTCCAGTTGCGTGGTCTCGCGCGGGTCGATCCGATCGGTTCGGTCAATGGTGAGGCTCATGCCTTGGCTCCTTCGGTGCGCGTCTGCAGTTGGTGGTAGCGGAACTGTTTGCGCGCTTCGTCCAGGCGCATGCCGCCCGCGACCGCGGCGCGGATGGCACCCTCTGCGGCCTCGATCTCTTCCGCCACGGCCAGGATGCGTTCCTCATGCTCGCGCGGGATCGACACCAGGCCGTCCGCATCACCGCGCAGGATGTCGTGCGGCGCAACGCGTACGTCGCCGATGTTCACCGGGACATTGGTCGCTTCCACCTGCACGCGGTCCTTGCCCGTGCGCATCCAGTTGTCGCGCGAATAGACCGGGTAGCCAAGGGCCAGGCACAGGTGGACGTCGCGGTTGATGCCGTCGATGACCGTGCCGGCAATGCCGCGGCGATGGGCGATCTCGGTCATGATGTCGCCCCAGACCGTGGCATCGGTACGGCCGCCGTTGTCGAGCACGACCACATGGCCGGGCGGCACGTCGTCGATAAAGTCGCCAACCGTGCCCGGCGGGCTTGCCGCGGGACCGTAGAGAATGGTGAATGCACGGCCCGTCATGCGGAAGGCGGGGTCGCGTGGCTTGATCGAGCGGCACTGGCCAACGATGCCGAGGCGGTCCATCGCGTCGCTGATGGTGGCGGTGTCGAGCTTCGATGCACGCGCGACGTTCTGGTCTTCAATTTGTTGCGTTTGTTCCGACATGGCTTATTCCTTCAGCATGAATTCGTAGTTGCCGCCCATCACCTGGCTCATCGGCGTGCCGGCCAGTACGGCCTTGGCCATGCGGGCCTCGCGCGCGACGATGGCTTCGGCGGTCTCCAGCACACGTTCAATATCTGCCGCGGCGATGAAGATGACCGCGCTGCGGTCTGCCAGCACGTAGTCGCCGGGCGCCACATCGACGTCCCATACCTTGACCGGTACGTTGGTACCTTTCTCCACCACGCGGCCGCGCGCGGTGCGGGCCGTCAGCGAGCACGTGAAGATGGGGAAGTCCATGGCGCGCGCTTCGTCGATGTCGCGCACCGGGCCGTCGGCCACCACGCCGGCAATCCCCTTCACTTTTGCACCTAGCGAGAGCATGCCGCCCCAGCTGCCAGCCTCTACGCCGCTGCGTTGTTCCACGACGATCACGTCGTCGGGCCCGCCAGCCTCGATGGCGGTGGTCCCGAGGTGACGCGGCTCACCCGGTGGCGGTGCGCCGGTTCCGAGCTTGACCGTGATCGACCGGCCGGCAATGCGGGCTTCGCCGGCTTCCTGCCGCACGCCGCTTACCACGCCAGCCAGGCCAAGTTTGTCCAGGGCGTCGGAAACCGCGCAGCAATCGAGCCGGCGCAGGCGGTGTACATATTCGTTTGGCTTGGTCATCCATTTGTCTCCGTTTAGTTGGCGGGGCGCCAGCATGCGAATCCCATCGCATTGCCGGTACCGGCTTCGCTGCGATAGCAGGGCACGTAGTCGACTACTTCCATCTCGAAGCCGAGCTCATCCATCGCGCCGGCCACCGGAATCCAGTTCTTCACCTCCGAGGTGCCGGCCTGGAAGATCGCTTCGCCGAGTCCTTCTACCGGCGCGAAGTCGTGCGCGCGCATGCTGTCGAGGATCAGGCGGTCGACTGCCTCGTCAATCACGAAGTGCGTCAGCCCGCCCGAAGCGATGATCGCCACGCGGGCATCGCTGTCCCACGACCGGATCGCGCGGGCGAGCGAGCGTCCGAACGCATGGCAGCGACCGGCGGTGGGCTGGTTCGGTGGATAGAACGTGTTGATCAGTACCGGGACTGTCGGAATGACCTGGTCCTTCATCAACTGCCGGAACACGAAGCCGAATGCGTGAGGTGTTTCGGTGGCCGACAGGTGCTTCAGGGCGGTGACGTCGAAGTTGTCGGCCACGGCGGATTCGATCAGGTGCCGGCCAAGCGCCGGCACACCGGCGTAGGTTGCCTCCGCGGGCATGTAGCCGGGCATCGCGTGAGCCACGCCCGGAGGCAGCCGCGACAGCTTCTCGTCGCTGATCATGTTGTTGACGATGGTCTCGCCCCACATCACGCTGAAGGCGGGCACCAGCATGTCGTCGAAGATTTCCATCTGGTCGTTGCCCACGATCACGGCAACGTCCGGGCGGGCTTCGGCAAGGATTTGCCCCATGCGTTCGATGGCTTGCAGGCAGCGCGCGTGGCGCGCCTCCCAGACCTCGGGCGTGATCTGCGCGGCAAGGTTCTCCGATGCGCGCTCCCTGACCAGCTCGTCAAAGGTCCAGGTGCTGCCCTTGTAGTGATGCAGGCTGCGGCGATCATCGGGCAGGCGCGAGCCCCATGTTTGCGGCGGCGTGACCAGCATGGGCCCATGCGAGGTGCCCATGCCGAGTACGATTTTTGCCATGTTGTCTCCTCGTTTCGAATCGGGTCGTGCCAGACCGCTTCAGCGGTAGGCGGCCAGATCGAGGTTGAAGAGCTTTTGCGCGTTGCCGTGGAAGATCATGTCCTTGTCTTCCGGCGACAGCCAATCGAAGCCCTCGATAAAGGGTTTGATGTCGTCGAACGTGCGGCCGGTGGCCGGATTGACCTGCGAGCCCACGCCGGGGCACTCGGCACCAAACAGGCAGCGATCCGCACCAACGGTCTTGATCAGCAGGCGCAGCGATTCTTCCGAATACAGCACGGTGTCGTAGTACAGGTTGCGCATGCCGGCCAGGAAGTCGCGACCCGCGCGCGCAGCGCCGGACTGGAAGCGGCCGATCTGGTACGGAATGGAACCGCCGCCATGCGACACGAGGACCTTCAACGACGGGAAGTCCTTGAACACATCGGAGTTGACCAGGCCGAAGACGGCGATGGTCTCTTCATTGATGAAGTGGACGGTGTAGGGCGAACGTGCGGAATGCGAGCCGGTGGCATGGATATGCGCGGGGATGTCGAGTTCGCACAGCTTCTCGTAGAGCGGATACCAGTAGCGGTCGCCCAGCGGCGGCGCTTCCGAACCATTGTTCTCGAACGGATCGGGATTGAGCAGCACGCCGCGGAAGCCCAGTTCCTTCACGCAACGCTCCAGCTCCGGCAGCACCACTTCGATCGGGTCGCCGGCCACCTGTGGCAGGCCGCCCACGCCGATGAAGCGCTTCGGCAGCAGCTTCACGGTACGCGCGATGATGTTGTTGGTTTCTTCCGTGAACCAGTGCACGAGCTTGCCCGGCTTGGTGCTGTGCATCATCTGGAACGGACGCGGAGACAGCAGCTGGACGGTGGTGCCGGCGCGGTCGAGCAGGTCGATATGGCCGGCTGGGCCCATCTCCTTGCGATTGGCGTAATGCAGGATTTCCTCGTCGGTTACCGGCGGCATCTTGCGGCCGTGCTCGCCGCGATGCGACAGGATGTGGGCCTTGTAGACCCAGAGTTCGGCGGGAGGGCTGACGTGGCCGTGGCAATCAATGATCATGGGGTGTCTCCGGTGTGGATGAAATGACTTACAGATCGAGGACCAGTCGCTCGCCCTTGCAGCCCGAGCAGCAGATCATCATGGTGTTGTTGGCGGCTTTCTCCGGATCGGAGAGGATGGCGTCGCGGTGATCGGGAATGCCTGACAGCACGCGCGTCTCGCAAGCACCGCACACGCCTTCCTCGCACGAGTGCGCGACTTCGACGCCTGCTTCCCTGAGTACCTGCAGGATGGTCTTGCCACCCGGTACCTGCAGCGACTTGCCGCTGCGGCTCAGCTCCACGGTGTAGCCACCGTCCAGCGCGGCCTCCTGCTTCGCGGTGAAATACTCGACGTGGACCTGCGCCGGCGGCAGTTGCGCCGTGGCGGCCTCGAACGCAGCGAGCATCGGACCGGGACCGCAGCAGTAGAAGTGCGCGTCCGCTGGCTGGCTGGCCACCAGCGCCGCGATGTCGAGCACGCCGCCGGCTTCGGCATCGATATGCAGGTGCAGGTTCTCGTAGCCCTGCAGCTCTTCCAGAAAGGCGACGTCGACGCGGTCGCGGCACGAATAGACCAGCGTCATCGAGCGGCCGAGCGCCTTCAGCCGCCTTGCCATGCAAAGGACCGGCGTAATGCCGATACCTCCGCCAATCAGCACGGAATGCGAGGCGGCCTCGTCCAGCGGAAAGTTGTTGCGCGGTGGCTCCACGTCGATGACCACGCCGGGGCGCAACTGGTCATGCATGAAGCTCGATCCGCCGCGGCTCTTGGGGTCGCGCTTTACACCGACCTGATAGTGCCGCTGGTTGGGTCCGCCTTCGAGCAGCGAGTACTGGCGCACCAGGCCATTGGGCAGATGCAGGCCGATGTGGGCGCCGGGTTCGCTCGCGGGAAGGGCGTTGCCTTCCGGCGATGCAAAGGCGTAGAGCAGGGTGTCGCGGGCCAGGTATTGGACCGACTCCAGGCGCAGCTTCAGCAAGGCGCCCGCGGAGGAGGGCTGGTCGTTCATGTGTTGTCTCCAGTTACTGCAGTCACGGATTGACAGGGCGGTTGCCTGCCGGCGCCTGGTGTCCGAGGCATCGGCTTTGGATTCCGGCTGCCTCGTCGTTGACGCGTAATTCTTTTTTGCATATTATTTCGACTAACAAGAAAAAAGTCAAAGACTCTCGCGGCGAGACTTTTCGTCAGACCGGCACGACTGCACAAGTCACTGGTGAGAGAACGGCGGTGGCATGGTGTGGCGCAACGCACCGTCCGCTTCACATGAAATGGAGAACAAATTGATCGCAGTCCTTTCTTGCAATGGCGGCACGGTCACGCACGGCAGCGGCCCCGCCAACCAGCTTTTCGTTGCCACGCTGCACGGCATGCATGTCTTTGAACGGGCGGGGCAAGGCGCCCCCTGGAAGCGCAAGCGTTCCACGCTGGAGGACCGTCATGTCAGCGCATTGCTCTATGAACCGCAGTCGGGGTTGCTGTTTGCCGGCGCGCACGGCAAGGGCGGCATGTGGTGCAGCCGCGATCTCGGTCTGACCTGGGAGCCGCGTGGCAATGGCCTGAAGAGCGAGCACATCTACACGCTGGCGGCGCAGCAGCGTGACGGCAAGGTGGTGCTCTACCTCGGCACGGAGCCATCAGCGCTGTATCGCAGCGACGATCTCGGTGAAAACTGGGTCGAGGTTTCCGCCATGCTCGCCGTGCCGGACCAGGACAAATGGACCTTCCCCCCGCCGCCTCATGTGGCACACGTCAAGAACGTGGCCTTCCACCCGGCGCATCCGGAGACGCTGTATGTGTGTATCGAACAAGGCGCATTGCTGAAGACCACGGACGACGGCGCGAACTGGACCGAGCCGCGCAGCTATGAGTCCGAGCAGGACAAGTTCTATCACGACAATCACCGTGTATTGATCCGCCAGTCGAATCCCGCGCAGCTGTTCATGTGTGGCGGCGAAGGCCTGCACTACAGCGCCGATGCCGGCGAGACCTGGAAACACCTGATGACGCGCGCGGACCGCATCGGCTATCCGGACGCGATGTTCATCGACCCGCGCGACGAGAACGTGCTTTATATCGCTGGACCCGGCAACGCACCGCGCGAGTGGGGTGCCAAGCGCAGCGCGGACGCTACGGTGATGCGCAGCGAGGATGGCGGCGAGACCTGGCAAGAGATTCGCAATGGCATGCCTGCCGAGGTGATCGGCAATATCGAAGGCATGGGCCTGTATCAGTGGGGCAACGAGGTCATGCTGCTGGCTGGCACCGCGACCGGCGAGGTCTACGCGAGCGAAGACGGCGGCGAGCACTGGCAGACCGTGGATGACGCTTTGCCGCCGATCTCGAAAGGCGGCCACTACCGCTGGTTCCTGCGCGTGGACGAGCGCGAAAAAGTGGAAGACCGCATGCGCACCGGCACCTGAGCCTCCCCGGCGCAACCATTTCATAACGACAAGTATTTGCCACGCCGCTGCTATCTGGCATGCGGTGCGGCAGCGTACGTCCTCACACAGGAGACAAGACGTGAGCACATCCCCCCTGGCAACTACATCCGGCGTGGTGCCCGTGCTGGCCAGCCATGACGCCGCCATCGCCGCGGCACGGGCGCTGCATGAGCGTATCCGCGCCCGCGCCGAACGGACCGAAAGCGAGCGCATCGTGTCCACCGAGACCATCCGTGACCTGATGGACGCGGGCCTGTTCGGCGTTGTGACACCACGCATGTTCGGTGGCTCCGAGCTTGGCTTCGCCACACTGGTGGACGTAACCGCCGAGATCGCCTCGGCGTGCGGCTCGACCGGCTGGGTCTATGGCGTGCTGGCCGGCCATAGCTGGATGCTGAACCTGTTCCCGCTGCAGGCCCAGCGCGAAGTCATGAACGCCGATCGGGTGCTGACCGCGACCGTATTCCGCCTTGGCGGTACCGTTACAGAAGTCGACGGTGGCTATCGCCTGGTGAATGGCGATGGGCGCTTCTGTTCCGGTATCGACCATGTGCAGTGGGTCATCGTCGGCAATGCGGTGCAGCGCGAAGGCCAGCCGCCCGAACCGCGCTTCTTCGTGGTGCCGCGTGAGGACATCGAGATCGTCGACGACTGGTTCACCGCGGGCATGCGTGGCACGGGCAGCCGTTCGATCCGTATTGCCGACACGTTCATTCCCGCGCACCGCTCGGTGTCGGTGAAAGAAATGATGTCCGGCATGAGCGACGAGACGGGCTCGGTGCGTGCACCGATCTATCGCATGCCGTTCCACAACGTGACGCCGTTCTCGCTGGTGGGTGCGCCGCTGGGCATGGCGCGCGCAGCCGTACGTTCGTTCAATGAAGGGCTCGCCGCACGGCTTGCCACGTTTACCAGCGAACAGGTGGCGGAGCAGTCGGCCACCTTTGCACGGGTTGCGGAATCCGTGGCCGAGATCGATGCCGCGCTGGCCGTGGTGCGCGAGGATGCGCGGCGCGTAGACGGTGCCGACGACCCCAAGTCGATCAGCGAGCTCGACTGGGCCCGCATTCCGCGCGACTGGGCCTATGCCGCGCAGAAGTCGCGCTATGCCGTGAACGCGCTGTTCGAGGCTGCCGGTGGCTCGGGCATCTACAACGCGTCGGAACTGCAGCGCATCTGGCGCGACGTCAACTCAGCGGCACAGCACTTCGCCTTTACGTGGGACAGCGCCATGACTGGCTACGGCCGCGCCGCGATTGGCCTGGCGCCGTCGAAATTTGGTCCGAAAGGCCGCTGAGCGTCAGGCAAACGGAGACCGACATGCATGCCGACGACCTGATTTCCATCGACGACTACTCCGCCGCAACGCTGTCGTCCGTGTGCGACCGGATGGCGGTTTCACACGAGGTGGAGCACATGATCTACCGGGAGTCCGAACTGGACGAAGTCTGGCGCCTGCTCGACGCCGACGTCGCCAATGCCGCGCGTGACGGCCGCAGCGTGCCGCAAGTGCAGCGCCTCGAGGCCATGCGCTCGCTGGTTATCGAAGCACACGACCTGGTCGGCAACGACGGAGACACCGTTGCCGCACGGGAACGCCTGAGCCGCGCCATTGCGCTTCTGGACTGAACCTCCGGACGCCGGCGCGCATTGAAGTATCCCCACACAGAAGACACACCGATTCAAGGATAGGAGGAACCATGCTTACTCGCGAAGACAACGATGTGCTGACCCAGGTCGGCCGTGGCACGCCGACGGGCGAACTGATCCGACGCTTCTGGATTCCGGCACTGCTGGCATCCGAGATCGCCGAGCCCGGTGGCAAGCCGGTGCGTGTGCGGCTGCTCGGTGAAGACCTGGTGGCGTTCCGCGACACCGACGGCAAGGTTGGCCTGCTCGACGAACAATGTCCGCACCGTCGCGCCTCGCTGGCGCTGGGCGACAACTCCGACGGCGGCTTGCGCTGCCTCTATCACGGCTGGAAGTTCGCCACCGACGGCACCTGCCTGGATACGCCCACCGAGCCGTCCGGTTCCGCGTTCTGCTCGCGCATCCGTGCGCAGGCCTATCCGACCCGCGAAGCCGGTGGTGTGATCTGGACCTATATGGGGCCGGCGGCGGAACAGCCGCAGTTTCCGGAGTTCGAGTGGCTGTCGTACCCCGCCGTCAACGCGGTGCCGTTCAAGGTGCTGGAAGACTGCAACTATGCACAGGCCGTGGAAGGCACCATCGACTCGGCACACGCCGGAGTGTTGCACCGCGAGCAGCCGTGGAGTGCACCCGCCAAGTACGACCACGAGCGTGACCTGCAGCCGAAGATCGAGGTCGAGTACACCAAGTACGGGCTGCGCTATGCGGGCGTGCGTAACTTCCGCGAGGAAGGCAAGCTGCATGCACGCGTGACCGAGGTGGTGCTGCCGTTCTTCACGCTGATTCCGCCCGATGGTTTCGGCGTGCGCAAGAACCGTCGCATGGCCAACGCATTCGTACCGCGCGATGATGAGTCGACCTGGCACATCCAGTGGTTCTTCGACGAGACCCAGCCGGTGGATGTCGACTACCGGATCGAGGAGGGTGGTCACTGGGTCGACGAGAACTTCCGCAAGCTGCTCAACGTCGACAACTGGTACAAGCAGGATCGCGAGCTGATGAAGACCGGCTCGATGTCGGGCATCAAGGGCATCCTGACGCAGGACCACGCGGTCAGCGAGACCCAGGGCCGCATCCTGGACCGCACCAAGGAACATCTGGGTACGTCGGACGTGGCAGTGGTGGCATGGCGCCGCCAGATGATCCGTACCGCGCGCGGGCTGGCCGAGCGTGGCGAGGTGCCGAGCGTGCTGACTGCGCCAATCCCGTTCCCGCAGATCCGTGCAGCCACGCTGATCTTCAGCAACCAGCGCACCTGGAAGCAGGAAGTCCCGCTCAACCCCGACGTGGCGTTGACCGCCTGACGTGACGATGCTGATCGACAGTCATGCCCACGTGTCGCCCGTCTGGTACGAGCCGGTTGAAACGCTGCTCGGCCAGATGGCGCGTCACGGCGTGGAGCGCGCGGTGCTGACCCAGATGATCGGGCAGGTGGACAACAGCTACCAGTTTGCCTGCGTGCAGGCACACCCGGGCTGCTTCGCCAACGTGGTGTGGGTCGACCCGGCGGCACCCGATGCGCCGGAGACCGTGGCGCGGCTGGCGGCGCAAGGCGCTGCCGGCGTGCGCCTGCGTCCCGGCGCGCGGTCGCCGGGCACCGATCCGCTTGCGATCTGGCGGGCGGCGCAGGCGTGCGGGCTGCCGGTCAGTTGCGTTGGCAATGCCGAGGCCTTCACGGCGCCGCCGTTCGAGGAGCTACTGCAAGCGCTGCCTGCGCTACCGGTCGTTCTCGAGCATCTTGGCGATACCAGCAAGCCGATGCTGACAGAGGCGGACGGTGAACTGCGCTACACGGTATTGCGGCTGGCCCGCTTCGACAACGTCAGCCTCAAGGTGCCGGGCTTCGGCGAACTGCTGCCGCGCGACCCGGCGGCGCTGCAAGGCGGCCGTACGTTCGGCGGTGCGGCCGCTGCGTTGCTGGAGTCCGCCATCGCCGCATTCGGTGCGCACCGGCTGATGTGGGGCAGTGATTTTCCCGTGGTAAGCAGCCGCGAAGGCTACGGCAATGCGCTGGCGCAGGTGCGGGAATGCCTGCTCGACCATTCCGCGCAGGTCCGCGATGCAATGCTGGGCGGCACCGCACGGCGCGTGTTCTGGAAGGAAACCTAAGATGACCAGGAAAGTAATGGCGGCCGTCAAGACCGATGTCGAGACGACCGAATTGAGAGAGTTCGACTACCCGCAGGTGCAGCCGGACTCCGGCATCCTCAAGGTAGAGGCGAGCGGCGTGGGCGGCAGCGATCCCGAGACGTACCGCAAGCCCGGGCACGCGCCCGTGATCATGGGGCACGAGAACGTTGGCACCATCGTCGAGCTGGGTCCGATTGCGCAGCAGCGCTGGGGCGTCAAGGCCGGCGACCGCGTGGCACTGCATGAGTACCTGCCGTGCTGGCATTGTGAATGGTGCATGAAGGGGGACTTCCGGCTCTGCATGGAAGTCGACTTCTTCAACGTGAAGGACCGGCTCAACACGCTGCGTTTCGGCATGTCCACCTGCAGTATCGCGCCCCATCTGTGGGGCGGGTACGCGCAATACATGCATCTGCCGCTGAATACGGTGATGCATGTCATCCCCCCGGACATGCCAGCGGCCCATGCCACGCTGGCGGTGCCATTCGGCAACGGTGTGCAGTGGGCTTGCAACGATGGCGGCGCCGGGCCGGGCAAGACCGTGCTGGTGTTCGGGCCCGGCCAGCAAGGCCTGGGTTGCGTGCTTGCGGCAAAGGCGGCGGGCTCGCTTGTGGTGATCCTGGCCGGCATGACGCGTGACCGTGCCCGGCTCGATCTGTCTCGGCGGCTGGGGGCCGACCTCGCCATCGACGTGCAGAAGCAGGATCTCCATGCCGAGGTCATGCGGCTGACGAAGGGGCGCGGCGTAGATGTTGTGGTCGATACCACCGGCGACCCCACGGGCGAAGTGGCGCAACTGGCCGTCGAGCTGGCTGCCAAGGGCGCATACCTGAGCCTGAACGGGCTTGAGCAGAGCGTGCCGATTGCGGAAATCAAGAAGCGCTACCTGACGGTGCGCGCACCGCGCGGTCGCAGCTATGCCGCAGTGGATCTGGCCCTGCGCTACATCGCGTCGGGCAAGTATCCACTCGATGAGGTGTGCTCCCATACGTACGGGCTCGCGCAGACCCATGAGGCGATCCTGGCCACGGCCGGCCGGGGTGTGGAAGGCGCTATCCACGTAACGGTGGATCCCTGGAAGTGATCTTGCCGAACCTATGGCAACCCCGGGGCAACCCCGGGGCAACCCCATGGCAACCCTATAACGAGGAGACTTTAACGATGATCGACAGTCACGCACACCTGATTTCCGCCGACGTGGAACGGTATCCACCTTCCCCGCTGAGCGGCGAACTGGAACCTGGCGCGCTGGACAACCCCGTCACCGTGGAGCGCCTGCTGGCACTGATGGACGAGCAGGGCGTGGAGCGCGCGCTCGCCGTGCAACGTGCGCATCTCTACGGCTTCAACAATGCCTATGTCTGCGATGCCGCGGCGCTGCATCCGGACCGCTTGCGCGCGCTGTGCATGGTGAACGCGCTGGACCCGGACATTCGCAAACAGGTGCGCCACTGGGTGGGCGAACGCGGTGCCGTCGGCATTCGCATGACCGAACCGGCCAAGGGTTCGGATCCGTCCTGGTTCGCATCGCCCGAGGCCATGGCGGCATGGGAGACCGTAGCGGAATTCGGTGGCTCGGTGCGGCTGCATTTCTATCGCTGGAACCGGCTCGCATGTCTGGCGGCGCTGAAGCCGGTGTTGGCCGCATTTCCGCAGACGACGGTCGTGCTCGATCACTTCTCGAACATCGTGGGCGAATCGGGCGCGCCCGACCATGGCGTCGATGCGGCATTGCTGGAGATGGTCGAGCATCCCAATGTCCATCTGCTGTACTCGATGATCAATCTGGGCAAGCTGGCCGCGCAGCAGATGTCCGCGGCGCCAATGGTCGAGCGCGTGGTGCGCGAGTTTGGCGCGGACCGTGTGATGTGGGGTTCAGACATCGCGCAGTCGAAAGGCACGTATGCCCAGATGGTTGCGCTGGCACGCGAGTCGGTGTCGCTGCTGTCGGAAGCCGACCAGCGCAAGGTGCTGCACGAGACCGCACGCACGGTGTACTGGGGCGGGCGTTGATATGGGCCGGCGCGAGGTATTTTCCCTGCCTGCGGCGCCAGCCTTACGTGCGACCGACGTCGATATCCCGTCGCGGCTCGCGGCCGAGCTCCGCGAACTGATCAATGACGGCAAGCTGTCACCGGGACAGCAGTTGCGGCAGCAAGACCTGGCCAGGCGCTTCGGCATCAGCCGTGTGCCGGTCAGGGAAACATTGAGCCTGCTGGTGGCTGAGCAAGCGGTCTGCCACGATCCCAATCGCGGATTCCACGTCGCGCCACTCTCCGGCAGCGAGGCGCGACAGCTCTATCGCGTGCGCCATTTGCTGGAAACCGAACTGTTGTCGACGGTGCGCTGGCCCACTGCCGACGAACTTGCCGACCTGCGAGCGCGCCTCGCGGAACTTGACCGCTGCCTGGCGGATGGGGCGCGCGCCGCGTGGGTGCACGCGCATCGCGAATTCCATGGCGCCATCTTCTCGTTGTCGCCGGACTGGGTGTTACGGCGTGAAGTGATGCGCCTGATGCGTCAGACGGACCGTTACCGGGCGATGGCCCCACCTGCGTTTGCCGGATATCGCTTCCCTGCCGATCCGGAACACCATCTGGTGGATACGTTGGCCGTGCGGGACCGCGCTGCACTACTGGAGGCCTACCGGAGCGACCGCAGCACGGTGGAGACACACCTGCTGGCGTCGCTGGCCGCGCGCGGCCTCTGAGATGCGCGGTCTTCCGACTGGATCGTAACGGGGTTTACCCCGGGACCCGTCAAAAAGGATTGAAGCGATCCGCTTGGGTGTATAAGATTCGCAATACTAAATTGAATAACATTTTGACTGACGACCAGGCTGGATCACTGGCCAGGCGATCAGTACAAAGAAACACCTTCTGACACAGCGGCCCATGTCGCCGCTGGCAAAGAGTATGTAGCCCCCTTGCCGGTCGGTACACCGCTGGCAAGAACATAACTACTAGAAGGAGACAAACGTGCACAAAAGACTTGCCGGCGCAGCGCTTGCCGGATTGCTACCCCTTGCTGCTTCCGCCAGTAGCGTGACGCTCTACGGTGTTGCGGACAGTTTCGTCGGGTACTTTCGGAACTCGGAGCACAGCGTGACGAGCTTGAACAGTGGTGGGCTTGCCGGGTCACGCTGGGGGTTGCGCGGCGAAGAGGACCTGTCCACCGACCTGAAGGCGATCTTCGTACTCGAAGGTGGCTTCAATATGGACACTGGGACCACTGCGCAGGGTGGACGGCTGTTCGGCCGCCGCGCAACGGTCGGCATGCGCAGCAACAGCGTCGGCGAATTGGCGGCTGGCCGCCAACCGACGCCTGGCTACGATTTTTCTTCGACGTTCGATCCCGTACTGATGGCTCCCGGTTCCGTGGTCGCATCGCTCACGGGTGAGTCGAGCAACCCGTGGATGTTCAATCCGATCAACGATCCGGCGCGGTCCGATAACGCGATCCGCTACAACTCGCCGAGCTTTGGCGGCCTCACGGTTTCGGCCGCGCATGTTTTCAGCGAGAACACCGGCACGCCGGTCAACCGCAACTATGACGTGGTCACGCTGCTCTATTCGCGCAACAAGCTCACAGCCGGCTATGGTTTCGCACGCGCCACGGGTACCACCAACCTGACGCCCGACACCAGCCGACAGCTCGAGCACGCATTCGCCGCATCGTATGAAACGCCTTGGGCAACGCTGTATGGCACGTACCAACTGCGCTATCGGCTTGGCGCCGCGCACGATACCGCCTGGCAAGTCGGTTCGACCATTCCCGTCGGCGCCGCCGGCAACCTCAAGTTCAGCTACGGCATGCGCGACAGCGGCGTGCCGGATGGCCAGCCTTCCACGACTGCAACGGCGGACGTGCGCGCCTGGGCCATCGGCTACACCTACGACTTATCCAAGCGTACGACGCTGTATTCCTTCTTCAAGCGACTCGACAACCGTGGCTCGTCCAAGCAGACGATCTACCCGCCCGGCGGCCTGGTTGCGCCGACCCAGCTGAAGGAAAGCGTCAACGCGTTTGGCATTGGCATGTATCACCGCTTCTGAGTGCCCAGCCCGGAAGCGTGTCACGGCGCCGGCCTGTGGTCGGCCCGAAAACACCCAATCCACAACACACACCTGGAGTAAGAAAAATGTTCCTTCGCAATTGCTGGTACATGGTCGGATGGTCTACGGACTTCAACGCGGATGCCATCGTGCCCTTTACCCTGATGGACGAGCCGCTGGCGATCTACCGCAAGACCGACGGAACCCTGGCTGCGCTGGAGGACCGCTGCTGCCATCGCCTGGCACCGCTGTCGGTGGGACGCAAGGAGGGTGACGAACTGCGCTGCATGTACCACGGCCTCAAGTTCGCGGCGGACGGACGTTGCACCGAGGTACCGGGCCAGGACCGCATCTCGCCGCGCGTCTGCGTGCGCGCCTATCCGATCGTGGAGAAACACGGCGCGGCGTGGGTCTGGATGGGCGAGCCGGAGAAGGCCGACGAGGCGCTGGTGCCGCCAATCATCGGCCCGGACAATGCCGAATGGGCGATGGAATGCTCGACCTTCGACATGGACGTCAACGCCGAGCTGATCTCCGACAACCTGCTCGATCTCTCCCATGCCCCGTTCGTGCATGAGGCAACGTTCGGCGGCAGCGATCCGGTCGCGCTCAAGATGATGAAGGAGAGCGAGACCAAGCGCGGCGTGACCCAACTGGAGCGCGGCGTGCTGGCCGACCGCTGGCAACTCGGCCGTCAGTCGAATCCGTACTTCGGCGCGCGCCCGTGCGATGACCGTGTGGTCAGCCTGTTCCTGGTGCCGGGGGTGTTCATCCTGACCATCACCTCGTATGAGCCGGGCGTGCTTCAGCGCAACGAGGGCGATGAAGTGTCCGAGACGCCGATCTTCAAGCGCTGCACCAGCCAGATGATCACGCCGATCGGCAAGAACAAGTCGCGCTTCTTCTTCAATTTCGGGCCGTGGGCTCCCGCCGCCGATCTTAAGGATCACTGCTTTGGCATTGCCGATGCGGCATTCCAGGAAGACAAGGCGATGATCGAAGCCCAGCAGGACATGATCCACCGCTCGCCGGACCGCAAGTACGTGCTGCTGCCGATGGACCAGCCGATCGTTCGCTACAACGAGATCTACGCGCGCCTGCTGAGCGCAGAGCAGCCGGTTGCCGAGCCGGCCTGATCCGCTCCACCCGCAGAGTTTCGAGACGACAAGATGGAACAGAATACACATGCAGTGAACTGGTCGCCGCCCGCATGGGACGACGAGGCCGACATGGTGGTGGTCGGATATGGCGGCGCCGGCGCGAGCTTCGCGTTCGCGGCTGCCGAAGCCGGCGCGGACGTGCTGGTGCTGGAAAAGGGTGAGCGCGGGGGCGGCAATTCGGTCTGCGTCGCGGGCGGCCTGATCATGACGTCCACCGACGAGGCCAGCACGTTCGACTATATGAACTGGCTATGCGCGGGCCAGACCGACGAGTCCGTGCTGCGTACATTCGTGGCCGGCCTGAAGGATATTCCCGCGTTCCAGCACAAGCTGGAATTGCCGCTGAAGGACAATCCGAAGCCGTTCGCCGCACCGGGTTTCTTCCCCGAGTTCCCGGGCGCGCCCGGTGCCGCGAGCATCCACGGCATGAGCGTGGTGGCCGCGCCTGGTGGTGCGGGGCTGTACAACGCCATTGCCGCCGTGGCCGAGAAGCATGGCGCGCGCGTGCAGTGCAATACGGCGGTGACGCAACTGGTGCAGCATCCGGTATCGCGCGCGATTCTTGGCGTGACCGCACGTACGGCCGATGGCCGCACCATCGCCGTCAAGGCACGCAAGGCGACGGTGCTCGCCAGCGGCGGCTTCGAGTTCGACGAGCAGATGTGCCGTCAGTACCTGACGCCGTGCCCGATCCACTTCCTCGGCAGCCCGAACCTGACCGGCGACGGCATCCGCATGGCCCAGGAAGTGGGTGCGCAGCTCTGGCACATGAATGCCGTGGCAGGCCCGCTCAACTGGGGCATCAAGGTCGATGGCGCGCGCGTGTACGTGACCTACGACCTCAACAAGGTGGCCGGCTTTGGCTATAACTCGGGTGCTTTCAAGGATGGCGGCAGCCTGATCTGGGTGAACCGCCAGGCGAGTCGCTTCCACAACGAAACCACCGATACCGCCGACGTGCGCCACGGCCTCGGCAACCGGGCTACCTGGCTTGCCACGAATCCCGATGTGCCCGAGTTCGTCAATGTGCCGGCCTTTCACATCTTCGACGAGAAGGTGCGCGCCGGCGGCGCAGCCATGACGACGCTGAATTCCCGCACCCCGCCATGGAGCCAGGACAACCTTGCCGAACTGGAGCAGGGCTGGATCATCAAGGCCGACACGCTTGAGGAACTGGCATTGAAGTGCCGCTGGGATGCGGAGCCAGGGGCATGGTCGGCCGGGCATCTGGACCCCGAGGCGCTCAAGGCCACGGTGGCGCGCTACAACGAGCAATGCCGTGCCGGCGAGGACACGGACTTCGGCCGCAAGAACTTCCTGGTTCCGCTGGACCTGGGTCCGTACTACGCGATCGGACCGATGCTGCCGACCTTCCTCAATACGCATGGCGGGCCCCGTCACGACGCGCGGCAACGGGTGCTGGACCAGCGCGGTGCGGCGATTCCCCGCCTGTACGCCATCGGCGAGTGTGGCTCCCTGTGGGGACCCTACTACAACTCGATGGGCGATATCGCGGAGTTCATCGTTTCGGGTCGCACCGCCGCACGCGCTGCGCTTGAGGAAGCCCCCTGGGACCGCTGACACCACTGCCGCCTGAACAACGAGAGTTCGAGAGAACCGCAAACCGGAGACAACCATGTTGGAAAGCCCCACCACAATCCAGGCGCCACCGCGCACCGCCGCAACCGCCGCGGCACCGGTGCACGCGCGATCGGCAATAGCGCCCGGCGGCTGGGCAGTGCTGTTCGTGCTCACGCTTGTCTATATCGTGTCGTTTATCGACCGTGGCGCGATCTCGCTGGTCGTCGGACCCATCAAGGAGGATCTCGGGGCCACCGACCTGGAAATCAGCTGGCTGCTCGGGCTGTCGTTCATGCTGCTGTACAGCGTGCTCGGCATTCCAGCCGGCTACCTGGTGGACCTGTATCGCCGCAAGTACCTGCTGAGCGGCGCAATCCTGATGTGGTCCGGCGTGCAGATGCTGTGCGGGCTGAGCAATACCTACTGGCACCTGTTCCTCGCGCGCATCGGCCTGGGCGTGGGCGAGGCGATGTTGCCGCCGGCGGCTTCGTCGATGATCCGCGATGCCTTTCCGCCGGAACGGCGCGGGCTCGCGTTCGGCATCTACAACATCGGGCCGCTGTTGGGGAGCGGGCTGGCGCTGGTGCTTGGCAGCTTCCTGCTCACGTTCGCGGCCAGCGGCAAGCTGGCGGGCGTGCCAGTCCTGGGTAGTCTGAAGCCGTGGCAATTCGTGCTGATCGTGCCGGGCCTGCTGGGCGTGCCGCTCGCCGCCTTGATGCTGCTGCTGCGCGAGCCGCCGCGACGCGATGCGGTCGCGCAGGCAGATCGGGTCACCTACCCGGATGCATTGCGCTTCGCATGGCGGCACCGTGCCGTCTATGCACCGCTGTGGATCGCCATCTGTCTGTATGGCATTGCCATTGGCAGCCAGCTCGCGTGGCTGCCCGAGATCATCAACCGGTCGATGGGCATCGCCCGCCCCGAGATCGGCAAGACGCTTGGCGCGATCAGCGTGGTGGCCTCGCCGCTCGGCCTGCTGTTCTTCGGCAGCGTGGCCGACAAGTTGCAGAAGCGCTGGAGCGATGCACCGGTGCGCGTCGCGATCGGCTCGACCGCGGTGGCCGCGCTCATCACCGCGTGCTTCCCGCTGATCCATAGCGCGCAACTCGGCGCCATCGCCTACGGCGCGCAGACCTTCTTCTTCGTGATCTTCGCGGTTGCCGGCGGCGCAACCATGGCCAATTTCACGCCGGGCAACATGATGGGCAAGCTGACCGCGCTGTATTACCTGATCACCAACCTGCTCGGACTCGCGCTGGGCCCAACCGTCTGCGCGCTGGTGGCGCGGCTGTTCTTCGATGGTCCCAACGCGCTCGGCCATGCGTTCGTGGTGTGTTACGTGACGGCCGTCGCAATAGCCATCTGCCTGCTGTGGCGGGTTTCCGGCGCGCTTCGCGTGGCAAGCCTGCGCACCGCCTGACCCACGTCACCTATCACCCATCACGTCATCGTTTG
This sequence comes from uncultured Cupriavidus sp., assembly GCA_963543405.1. GTDB lineage: Bacteria > Pseudomonadota > Gammaproteobacteria > Burkholderiales > Burkholderiaceae > Cupriavidus. The sequence goes on along the minus strand of CAUUBQ010000034.1, from coordinate 19,224 downwards.
ACTGCCGATAAGAGGGAAATCGATCATGCACGCCGCTGAAAGAGCACCATGGAAGTATCTGATCCTGTGGCTAAGGCTTTACTTCGCCATTCACTACCTGGCTTCCGGCCTGAACTTCGTCATCTTCAACTTCGTTCCGGATTTTAGCCACGCCGGCAAGGTGGGCCCATATCTCCACGCCATGACGGATATCGGCTTCTATCAGGTGATCAAGTACCTCGAAGTGGTGCTGGGCACGATGCTGCTTTTCAATCTGGCGGTGCCACTGGCGTTGATCGTGATGGCCGGCGTAAGTATCACGATCGCCTACCTGAACCTTTTCATTTCTCCGGCGCCGCGGCAGCTGTTCACGGGGATCCAGGAGCTGCTGCTCAACGGATCCCTGCTACTGGCGTACGGCGGTTACTACGCGAACTTCTGCCGCGTCAGGGCACGGCCATTCTGGTTCTGGGACGGCTTGTCACATCCATCACGCGCCGAAACAAGAGGATGAATTCCATCATCAGGACGGAGTGTTCCTAAAGCTTCGTTCATGAACAGCCGCCCGATGGGCCTTGCGTTGCCGATCCGGCGGCAGGAGAGAAACGTGATCAAGAACTTTGTCATTGTTGTTGCAGTGATCGTGACGACGATACTCATCGTCATGGTGGCTTCTACCAGCTTCGGTGCAAGACCGCTGCGGATTTACGACTACGGTCCTCCGCTGGCCGCGGGCCTGGTTGCCGTGATTGCGCTGCTGCTTGACGCCAGAAGAAAGTGATTGCATGGCAGCACATTGCCGCGCCTGTCCCGAGGACTGTGCGGCGCGATGACTGCCCACCAACCCTACACGAACACAGACCATGAAAATCACGAAAGTCGAGTGCATCCCGGTATCGATGCCGCTGAAGAAGCCGCTGCGATTGCCGAATGTCACCATTACCAAGCTCGATACGCTGCTGCTGCGCTTGCATACCGATACGGGCCTGGTAGGTATCGCGGAATCGGGCGATACGTCGTCCTGGTATCGCGGTGAAAGCCAGGCCTCGATGGTCGGCATGATCTGCGACATCTTCGCACCGCGCATCCTGCTTGGCGAAGATCCCTGCAATATCGAGAAGATCGTCGGCGCAATGGACACGCTGGCGCGCGACAACAACCAGGCCAAGGGGCTGGTTGACTGCGCGCTGCACGACCTCAAGGGCAAGGCATTGGGCGTGCCGGTCTATCAGTTGCTCGGCGGCCGCACGCGCGAGTCGGCCCCGCTGGGCTGGGTGCTTTCGGCGGGCGATCCGCAGAACGTGGCCGAAGCCGCGCTGGCCGCGCGGGAGGCCGGCTTCGTTGCCTTCAAGCTGAAGGTGGGGCGTGGCACGTTCGACAACGACGTGGCGACGGCTGCGGCCGTACGCGAAGCGCTTGGTCAGGGCGCGCGCATCTGCCTCGATGCCAATGGGTCATGGAACTACGAGCAGGCACTACGCACCATTCGGCGCCTGGACGCCTACGGGCTCGACTTTGTCGAGCAACCGCTGCCGCATTGGGATATCGAAGGCCTCGCGCGCCTGCGCCAGCGTATTGAAACACCGCTGTATGCCGACGAGGCCGCGCAGGAATTGCATCACCTGAAAGAGATCGCGGAACGGCGCGCTGCCGACGGCGTGATCCTGAAGGTGCAGAAGGTTGGTGGCCTGCTCAAGGCACAGCGCTTCCTGGCGGTGGCGCAGATGTTCGATCTTCCGGTGATGTGCAGCACCCTGATCGGTTCGGGGGTGGAAGCCTGTCCGACCGCCCACCTGTGGGTGGCAAACCAGTGGGCCTGCCAGTTCATCAGCGAGAGCACCGGACCGCTGGCCGTGCATGGCGTATGGAACAGCGCCGACATTCCGCATGGTGCGGACCTCGCACTGCAGGGCGCGCATTTCCATCGCGGCCACGTATCTCCCGGCGACGGCCCGGGCCTCGGGGTGGAACTGAACGAAGCGTTGCTCGCGCAGATCCGTACCGAGGGCCGTCCGGCGCGGGTGGTTAGCCTGTAGGGATATTGACCCCGCCAGGATTTTTCTTTTCGGCTTGAATCAAGGAGGCAAGACATGAGCAGGGCCAATCAATCCCCATGGAAATACGTGATCCTGTGGCTCCGGATCTATTTTGGCGCCCACCTGTTTTACTCGGGCGCGCGCTTCATCCTGACTTCGTATGTTCCGGAGATTCCAGGGCCCGGCGGCGTCTATGTCGAAGCGGCGCAAGGCATCTACATCTTCCAGATCGTCAAGTACCTGGAATGCGTGTTCGGCATCATGCTGCTGACCAATCGCGGCGTGCTGCTGGCGCTGATGCTCGAGATGCCGGCCACGGTCAACATCTTCTGGCTCAACACCTTTATCGTCGCCACGCCGCGCCAGCTGTTCACGGGGCCGCAGGAACTGTTCATGAACGGCGTGCTGTTGCTGGCCTACGGCGGCTACTTCGCCACGGTGCTGCAGGCAAAGGTGGAGCCGATGTGGCTGTGGGACGGGTTGAAGAAACTGGCGCGCACGCGTGATGGCGCAAATGCGGCCCCGACTGGCGTGCAACGCGCCGATGCCTGAGCAGGAGACAAGGATGAGAAAGGATATGTGGATTGGCGTGGCGATCTGTGTGCTGCTGTCATTGGCGGCTTGCATCGGTTCCACGGGACTTGGCTATGCGGAATATCGTCCGCTGCGCAACTTCGACTACTTCGCCCTGACATTCTCCTGGGTGTTCCTGATCGTTGCGCTGATCAAGGACAGTCGCGGCGGGAAATCCTGAATCCTGCTGCGGCATGGCCATCCCGCGCTCCGATGAGCACGGGATGCATCCGGCAGGGCCGCATTGGAGATGTGCGGCCCTGCCGTGCCCACCCGGGCGGGTGCCATGCAGGCTGGGGTTCAGCCGGTGTACGGTCGAATGGACCTGTCCTGAGCGGTGGTGTATCGTCTGCCGCAGACCATGGCCACCGCAAGAATTGTGAATACTCCCGAATTGAAGGGCGTCGATCTGCCTGCCCAGATCGCCGTGCAGATCCGCAAGCTGATCAACCGGGGCGTGCTGGCACCGGGCCTGCAACTGCGCCAGTCAGAGCTGGCCGACCGGTTCGGCATCAGCCGCGTACCGGTGCGCGAAGCGCTCAAGCTGCTGGCCGCCGAAGGCATCATCGAGCATGACCCCAATCGCGGATTCTTTGTCGCGCCGTTGTCCACTGACGAAGCACGGCAGTACTACCGCTATCGGCTACTTCTCGAGCGCGAACTGCTGAAGACCGTAGCGTGGCCGGACGACGCGCAGAAGAAGGCGCTGGAGTCGATGCTGAAGAAGCTGGATGCCTACCTCGATGGTGGGCAGCGCGCGGAATGGATCGACCAGTACCAGGACTTCTACTCGTTCGTGTTCGACCTGTCGCCGGACAAGATTCTGCGGCGCGAGGCGCTCCGCCTGATCCGCCTGACCGACCGTTATCGTGCGCTGGCCTCGGAAGTGCGGCTGCCTGGCCAGCACATCAGCGCGCATCTGGAGCATTTCCTGGTGGCCGCGCTGGTGCGGCGGGACCGCCGGCACCTGATCAACGGCTTCGAGCGCGAGCGCGAGGAAATCCTCGCCTCGATGCTCGCGACCATCGAGGCGCGCGGACTGTAAGCACCCGAGGCGCCGCGTGCCGGGGGGAGACCTCCCAGGACACCCCTCCGGCCGGCTGTGGGATAATCCCCCGTTTTGCCCAGAGCACGGCTCAAGAGGTTGTACGTACGGGCACGCGAGGGCCTTACTCTGCCGGCCCGCATCCTTTCGGCGAAGTTCCCGCGAAGTTTCCGCGAATCATTTTTCAGTACCCACAATGCCCGTATACCGTTCCAAAACCTCCACCGCCGGCCGCAACATGGCGGGGGCGCGCTCGCTGTGGCGTGCCACCGGCATGAAAGACGAAGATTTCTCCAAGCCTATCGTCGCGGTGGTCAATTCGTTCACCCAGTTCGTGCCTGGACACGTGCACCTGAAGGACCTGGGTCAGCTGGTCGCGCGCGAGATCGAGGCCGCGGGCGGCGTGGCGAAGGAATTCAACACCATTGCCGTGGACGATGGCATTGCCATGGGCCATGACGGCATGCTGTATTCGCTGCCCAGCCGCGACATCATCGCGGACTCGGTGGAATACATGGTCAATGCACACTGCGCCGATGCCATGGTGTGCATCTCGAACTGCGACAAGATCACGCCGGGCATGCTGATGGCGGCCATGCGGCTGAACATCCCGGTGATTTTCGTGTCCGGCGGCCCGATGGAAGCCGGCAAGACGCGCCTGGCCAACCCGGTCACCAAGGCCATGGAATTCAAGAAGCTCGATCTCGTGGATGCCATGGTGATCGCGGCGGACAAGTCCTATTCCGACGCCGAAGTGGCCGAAGTGGAACGCTCGGCGTGCCCCACCTGCGGTTCGTGCTCGGGCATGTTCACGGCCAACTCGATGAACTGCCTGACCGAAGCCCTGGGCCTGTCGTTGCCGGGCAATGGCACGGTAGTGGCCACGCACGCTGACCGCGAGCAACTGTTCAAGCGCGCGGGCCGCCGTATCGTGGAACTGGCGCGCCAATACTACGAGCAGGAAGACGGGCGCATCCTGCCGCGCGCCGTGGGCTTCAAGGCGTTCGAGAACGCCATGACGCTCGATATCGCCATGGGCGGCTCGACCAACACGATCCTGCACCTGCTGGCGATCGCACGCGAGGCCGAGATCGACTTCACGATGGCGGACATCGACCGCATGTCGCGTATCGTGCCGCAGTTGTGCAAGGTGGCGCCCAATACCAACAAGTACCACATCGAGGACGTGCACCGCGCGGGCGGCATCATGGCCATCCTGGGTGAACTGGACCGTGCCGGCAAGCTGCACACCGACGTGCCCACCGTGCACACGGCCACGCTTGGCGAAGCACTCGACCAGTGGGATATCGTGCGCACGCAGGACGAGGCGGTCAGGAATTTCTACCTGGCAGGCCCGGCCGGCATTCCGACCCAGGTCGCGTTCAGCCAGAACACGCGCTGGCCCAGCCTGGATCTGGATCGCGCCGAAGGTTGCATCCGCTCGTACGAGCACGCGTTCTCGAAGGAAGGCGGCCTGGCGGTGCTGACCGGCAATATCGCGCTCGACGGCTGCGTGGTGAAGACCGCCGGCGTGGACGAAAGCATCCACGTTTTCGAGGGCTCGGCCCACGTGACCGAGTCGCAGGACGAGGCCGTGGAAAACATCCTGGCTGGCAAGGTCAAGGCCGGTGACGTGGTGATCGTGCGCTATGAAGGCCCCAAGGGCGGTCCCGGCATGCAGGAAATGCTCTACCCGACGAGCTATATCAAGTCGCAGGGCCTGGGCAAGGAATGCGCATTGCTGACCGACGGCCGCTTCTCGGGCGGTACTTCGGGCCTGTCGATCGGCCATTGCTCGCCCGAGGCGGCAGCCGGTGGCGCGATTGGCCTGGTGCGTGACGGCGACCGGATCCGCATCGACATCCCGAACCGCACGATCAACGTGCTGCTGTCCGACGAGGAACTGGCGCAGCGCCGCGAGGAGCAGAACGCCAAGGGCTGGAAGCCAGCCAAGGCGCGTCCGCGCAAGGTATCGGCGGCGCTCAAGGCATACGCCAAGCTGGTGATGTCGGCCGACAAGGGCGCTGTGCGCGACCTGTCGCTGCTAGACGATTGACGACCACGGCCCCGCGCCCGCCTGCACTTGGCAGGTGGGCGCGAGGCCGTCGTCAGTCAGTCAGTGGTGACTTTCGTCAGATATCAGATTACTTCGCCGTCTTGGCACCGTCGGTGTACGGGTCGGCCTTGCCGGCCCTGGCACCATCGGTGTACGGGTTGTATTTGTCCGACTTGGCACCATCGGTGTACGGGTCAGGCTTGGCGGACGGCGCAAGATCCGTCCGCGTCGACTTGTTGGCCCCGTCGGTATAGGTATCGAACTTGCCGGCCTTTGCGCCATCCGTGTACGGATCGGCTTTGCCGGCCTTGGCGCCGTCCGTGTACGGATCGGCCTTGCCGGATTTCGCACCCTGACTATAAGGGTCGAACTGTTTCGTCTGGGCCTGCGCAAGTGGTACCACCGCTACAGCAGCAGCGGCAACAAGCAGGCTGGATATCAGTGTCTTGCTCATGGGGAGCCTCGCAAGGGGCGCGATTCAGGTGCCTGTCCGAGTGCGCCCTCTTGGCCTTCGGGCAGGCGGCATAGACGTTAGTCTGGGCTTACTGTCTCTGCAAGGATAGTCTCTGCCGCGCAAGGTTGCGGGCTCAATGCGGTTTTGATTTGCGCCCGTTCGGTGTCTCGCGGACCGCTACGGCGGGCACGTCGACCACTTCGCCGCTCGATGTCGCCACGGCCGCAATGTCGGGCATTACTGGCATTGCCGGCAGCAGCATCGGCATCCCAAGCAGGTGTCCCCAGGCATCTATCCAGGCACGCTGCGTTGCGGCGCCGAGTTCGAGCATCGCGGTGGCATAGTGCAGTGGAATCGACAGCATCGGCATCTGGTTGCCCCATTGCCGCGCATAAAGCTCTTCAGGGTCCTGTGGCATGAAGCACGACGCCCAGTCGAATTGGGCCTCTTCCATGATCGAGCGGGTAAAGTCGCTATTAAGCTCCATCATCTTTTGCCAGTTGGCAAGCATGGTGTCGTCGATCGACGCAAACGCCTGGAATGAAAACGGGGGCATCGGCCAGGTCGGCCACAAGGTCGGTGGATTGCTTTGCATACTGGAAACTCCGGTTGGAAACCTGTGAGAAAACGTACTGCAAGATGCAAGCTGTAGGTACAGGATGTGGCGCGTCTGTCTCATGCGGCAACTGCGGATGACGACAACGCCACGGCATACTTTCGCGGCGACAACTACATCCTCACGCATGACTGACCATGGGTCAATCAGCAAAAATCCCGCCTGCCTTTCGCGATTCACGATGCGGCGCCAGGCGTGTGCCGGGCGGCGTCCATGCATCATTGGTTTATGGTTGGTGCACGGATCTTGCGCCAGCGGAGTGCGTCGCAGGCACAATACCGGCTGTTCGTGACGAGGATCGGAAATGGAGCTGCGGCAACTGCGCTATTTTGTGCACGTGGTGGAACTCGGCAGCATGGGGCAGGCTGCCCAGCGGCTCGGGGTGGTCACGTCCGCGTTGAGCCAGCAGATCAGCCGCCTGGAAAGCGAACTGTCGACGCGCCTGCTTCAGCGCACTTCCACCGGCGTGGTACCCACCGACGCAGGGCTGGCGTTCTGGCGCCAGGCGCAACTGGCGTTGCGCCATGTCGACGATGCGGCGCATGCGGCGCGCACGGCGCGGTTGTCAGGCCATGTCAGCGTGGGCATGGCCCCAAGCACGCTGGCGGTGCTCGGCCCGTCGTTCATGCTGGCCATGCGCGAACGCTATCCCGATATCCGGCTGCATCTGGTGGAAAGCCTGTCCGGCGGACTGGCATCGATGATCGGCGCGCGCCAACTCGATCTGGCCGTGCTGTTCCAGTTGGAGCCGGGGCAGCGCTGGAGCACCGTGCCGCTGCTCGAGGAACGCCTGTTCGTGATCGCGCGTGCCGACCAGCCCGGCTTGCCAACTGCCAGGACGATGTGGCTCGACGCGATTGGCAACCTGCCGCTGATCCTGCCGAGCGGCGCGCACGGCCTGCGCGCATTGCTCAATGCCGCGTCGGCGCGTAGCCAGCAGCCCCTGAACGTGGTGGCCGAGATCGATGGCCTGGCGGTGCTGATGGACGCGGTACGCGCGGGCATTGGCGCCACGATCCAGCCCGGCGCGGCCGTGGCGCGGCATCTGGGCGATCCACTGACAATGATTGAAATCGCCGATGCCGGCGTGAGCCGCTCGAACCTGCTGGTAAGCCTGTCGGACGACGAGCTTTCGCCGGCTGGCCTGGCTGCGCGCAGCGTTCTGGAGCAGGTAGCGCGGCAACTGGTGACTTCCGGGCGCTGGCCCGGTGCCACTCTTCACGATTCCTGAACACCGTACGCCGCACAGGGGCTGGTGTACCGGCCACTCCATCCGTAGAGTCCCGGGATACGTCAAATATTCCAACGATCCCCAGGAGACTCGCATGTTTTCTCGCCTGCCGCGCCAGTTCGCGCGCACGATTGCGCTTGGCGCACTGACGGCCATCACGCTCGGCGCCGCAACCACCACGGCCGCCTTTGCCGCCGACGCCTGGCCATCGCGGCCCATTACGCTGGTCGTACCGTTTGCATCGGGCGGCACCACCGACATCATCGGCCGTGCCGTCGGCCAGCGACTGGGCGAAGCGCTTGGCCAGCCCATGGTGGTCGACAACCGTCCGGGCGCGGGCGGCACCATTGGCGGCGCACTGGTGGCGCGCGCCAATCCTGACGGCTACACGTTCCTGCTGGCCACGGTGGCGCACACGATGGCGCCCGGCATCTACAAGACGCTGCCATACGACTTCCAGAAGGACCTCGCCCCGATTGGCATGGTGGCATTGACGCCGAACGTGCTGCTGGTGAATCCGTCGATCCCGGCGAAGAACGTGCAGGAGCTGATTGCCTATATCAAGGCCCACCCGGGCAAGGTCAACTATGGCTCGGCCGGGATTGGCAGTACCGAACACCTGTCGGGCGAACTGTTCCGCGCGGCTACCCACACCGATATTGCCCACGTGCCTTACAAGGGCGGTGCGCCGATGATGACCGACCTGATGGCCGGCCAGATCCAGATGGCCATCGAGACCAGCCCGTCGGCCAATCCTCATGTGAAGAGCGGCAAGGTCAAGGCGTTGGCCGTGACCACCGCCACGCGCTCGGCAGCCTACCCCGGCGTGCCGACCGTGGCCGAAAGCGGAGTGCCCGGTTACGAGGTGACCACGTGGTATGCGCTGATGGCGCCGCAGGGCACGCCGGAACCGATCCGGCAGCGCATGAGCGCGGAACTGGCTCGCGTGCTCAAGCAACCCGACATGCAGAAACGCTTCGAAGAGCAGGGCGTGACCGCTGGGGATATGGCGCCGGCGCAACTGGCCAGCTTTATCAAGTCGGAAACCACCAAGTGGACCAAGGTGGCGAAGGATTCGGGCGCCAAGGCTGAATAACGGACGGCCGGTGGCTATGCAACGGCTTGCGGCGTGTTGCGCGCCAGCAGTTGCGCCAGTTCCACGGCCGGCACCGGCCGGCCAAACAGCCATCCCTGGCCGTAGTCCACACCCTGTTCGCGCAGGAAGTCGGCCTGGGCGCTGTCCTCGATGCCCTCGGCCACGACTTGCAGTCCGAGCGAGCGCGCCATGGCAATGATGTGCGGGGCTACCGTGCTCGACGCGGCCTCATGTCCGATCGTGTCGACAAACGACTTGTCGATCTTGAGCGCATCGACCTTGAAGCTCTGCAGGTACGACAGGCTCGAATACCCGGTGCCGAAATCGTCGATATAGACCGGATGCCCGGCATCGCGAAAGGCCTGGATGATGTCGCGCGCCACATCGGGTTCCATGAAACCGCGTTCGGTGGCCTCGATGCGGATCTGATCGGGCGCGATGCCGGACCCGCGCAGCCGCGCATTCAATACGCCCAGGAAGCGCCGGCTCTTGAGGTCTTCCACGCCCACGTTGATCGATACGTAGAACTTCGGATGCCGGCGCAGCAGCGTGCCCAGTTCGCCCAGCACGATATCGAGCACCTGGTCGGTGATCTGCTGGATCAGGCCGGCGTTTTCAGCCATCGGGATAAACAGGTTGGGACGCACCAGCCGGCCCTGGCGGCGCCAGCGGACCAGTGCTTCCACCCCGACGCACTGGTTGTTGGCCAATGAGACGATCGGCTGGTAGTGCACTGCCATCTCGTGCCGGCGCACCGCGCCGCGCAGTTCGCCCTCCAGGCTGAAGCGCCGCGTGGCGCGCCGCCAGACCAGGATGCCCAGCGGCACACCGGCGGCCAGCCCGACCACCAGTCCGCCAACCAGCAGCGACTTCCAGTTGGCCAGCAATGCGGCATGCGGGGCCAGGACCACCACGGCCAGCGGCATCGTACGGGACTTGCGCAGTACGAGGGCCACGTCGTCCTCGCGCGTCGTGTCGCTGCCGGAGCCATAGGAATGATCTGCGTAGGCGCGTTGCAGCCGCGCCAGGCTCGCGCCCTGCGATACGGCGAAGATGCGGCCGGCATCGGTATGCACCACGGCCAGCATGCGCGACTGGCGGTCCACCATGTCGACAAAGGTCTGCGGGTCCAGTGCCACATAGCTGCCGTTGCGGCCCACCAGCAGCGAACGGCGTGGCGTGGCGAACGGATTGGGCTGGTCGAACCAGAAGTCCAGGCCGTCGGGCGTGCGCCAGTCCGGTGGTGGCAGCGCGAACTGGTCTGCCTGCACGGGCCCGAGCAAGGCGGAGCACAAGCGCTTGCCGCCGCGGTAGGAGCCGGCATCCTGGATATGCCGATAGGTATAGGTAATGCGTCGCATCTCTACCAGATGCGAGGCGGAGCATGGCTCGTCGCGCAGCGATTCCAGGTCCTGCAGGGCACTGAGCGCCTGTGTCATGACGGTCTCGGCGCGGCCGACGGCGGCGTCTGCGAACACGCTCAACTGGTCGGACTCGCGCCGGTTGGCTTCCAGCTGGGCCATGACGACGCCGATCCCTACCGGGATCAGCGTAGCCAGCATCGCCAGGACGATCGTCACAACCAGAAACCAGCTGCGCTGCATCGGGAGCCCTCAGGAGACTGCGCCGCAAGTGGCGCCATCGGCACCAACGGCACCGTCTCGTTCACCAACCGGATGTGCAAGTCATGCCTGCTCTGAGGAGCATAGCTAACAATGGCCGATCATGTGTGACGAAGCATCCGGTATGGCGACAGGGTAAGGGAAATTCCTTTACGCCCGGAAATGGCGGAGGGCAGGTCGAACCCTGCCGGTTGGCTCCCCTCTCCCGCGCGCGGGAGAGGGGCCGGGGGAGAGGGCTGGCGTGTCAAAACCCTACGACTTCACACCCGGCACCATCGCGGCCACACGCGCATCGCCTTCCAGTGCAGCGTGCGAGCCCTGGCCGGGCGGGGGGCCTGGCGGCGCTCCTGTCGGCGCTCCTGTAAGCGCTCCCGTAGGCGGACCCTTGTGGTCGCCATGCGGCGGCGGGAATGATTCCCGCGGCGACGTGGCTGCCGGGTCGACTACCAGCATCAACGTGGCGATATAGCGTGCCTTGGCCTCGCGCACGGCGCCAAGCACCGTATCGCCGGCCATCAACGCGATGCCGTCGTTGCTGTTGAGCGTCTCGCGCACGCGCTTGCGCTTGTACGTGGCCAGTTGGGTGTACAGGTATTCGCTAAGCGCATCGGGGAGGAAGCATTGCGTGGTCAGCATGGCGCGGCTGCCATCGAGCACCTTCATGTGCAGGTGCGTGGCCCGGCCCTCGTACCAGCCTGGATAGATCGTGTGGAACGTGGCGGTTCCATCGGCGCTTACCGGCTGGCTGCCGCGCAGGAAAGTCTGGCCTTTGGTGGAAACCTGCTGCTCATGGTCGTCGAACTGGCCGGCATAGCCCGAGTACACGCCCGCCGCGTTGCAGTGCCAGAGATCCACGCGCTTGCCTGCCAGCGGACGGCCCTGGAGGTCGACTACGGTGAATCGGACTTCGAGCGGCACGCCGGGCTGGCCCTCGGTGATGTCCTGGCGGACCTTTTTCGCATCGAAGTAGAACGGACCTTCGGTGGTCTGTGCCGTCAGGGGCAATGAGGGGGAGGGGGCGGAAGAAACGCCCGCCGCCGCTGCCGGCGGCATGCGCGACAGCGTGGCAAGGCCGGCGCCGCCGAGCCCCATCGCCAGCAGATGCCGGCGGCGCGACACGGACGGCGGCCGCGAGGGGTGATCGGGCATCGCACGCTCCAATGGAAGTGGATGCCCAGTGTAGCGCCGCGTCAGGGGCGGCAGTATTTCCGCTCTGTGTCGACCTGGCTACGCTTTGTGAGCGACGTGACGACGATCAGACTGCCGATTTCAGCACGGCGCCGGTGGCAAAGAAGCTCTGCAGGTTGTCGAACACAAGTCCGGCCATCGCCGCACGCGTTTCGTTCGTGCCGCTGGCCACGTGCGGCAGCAGCACGACGTTGTCGAGTGCGAAGAGCGCCTCGGGCACCTTGGGTTCATGCTCGAACACGTCGAGGCCGGCACCGCCGATACGCTCGTGGGTCAGCGCATCCACCAGCGCGGCTTCGTCCACCACGGTACCGCGCGCGATGTTGATCAGGAAACCCTGCGGCCCCAGTGCCTTGAGCACATCCGCCGAGATCAGGTGGCGCGTGGCCGGGCCTCCCGAGGTGGCAACCACCAGGAAGTCGGCCCACTGGGCCAGTGCCGTAAGCGAAGGCTCGAAACCGTAGGGCACGTCGTCCTGGGCCTTGCGGCCAAAATAACGCACCTCCATGTCGAAGCCGCTCGAACGCTTGGCGATGACCCGGCCAATACGGCCCATGCCAACAATGCCCAGGCGCTTGCCGCTGACACGGGTGGTAAGCGGGAACGGGCTCTTGAGCCATTCGCCACGGCGCACGTAGCGGTCGGCCGCACTGACCTGGCGCGCCGCATCCATCAACAGCGCGAACGCGGTGTCGGCCACGCAATCGTTCAGCACGTCGGGTGTGTAGCCCACTGCAATGCCACGTGCGCGTGCGGTGTCCAGGTCGAGCTTGTCCAGGCCCACGCCAAAGCTCGAGATCACGCGCAGGTTCGGCAATGCGGCCAGCATCGCGGCATTTACGCCGGTGGCAGCGCGCGTGGTCATCGCCACGAACTCGCCGCCGTGTTGGGACAAATATGCGGCCGGGTCGCTCTCGGCCCAGAGCGGGTGCACATCGAAATGCTCGGCCAGACGGGCTTCGGTCTGTTCCGGGAGTCGGCCATGCTGCAGGAGGCGGGGTTTCATGCGAGAAGAGTCCTTTCTTATGGATGACCAGGCGCGATCAGTCGGTGATCAGTCTGCGCTCAGGTGATTATCGGCGATGATCCTTGCGTAGCGCTTGCGATCGTTGGCGATGGTGTCGGCAAACTGTTGCGGCGTGCTGCCTACCGGAATTGCACCCTGTTCAATCAGCTGCTTCTTCACCTCGGGCATGGCCACCACCTGCTTCACACCGGCGGCGATCTTGTCGACGATGTCCTTCGGCGTGCCGGCCGGTGCCAGTAGGCCCACCCATGAACCCGATTCCGCATTCTGGATGCCCGCCTCGGCCAGCGTGGGTACATCGGGCATCGACGGAGAACGCACGCTGCCGGTCACGGCCAGCGCGCGCAGCTTGCCCGATTTCACATGGCCGGTGGTTTCAAGGATCGAGGCAAACAGCATGTCGACGTTGCCGGCCATCAGGTCGGTCATCGCCGCGCCACCGCCCTTGTACGGCACGTGCAGCATGTCGGTGCCGGTGGCGGCCTTGAAGATCTCGCCCGACAGGTGCGGTGAGCCGCCGGTGCCCGAACTGGCGAAGGTGAGCTTGCCAGGCTTTGCCTTGGCCAGCGCGACAAGTTCCTTCGGCGTTTTCGCGGGCAAGCCCGGCGTAACCACCAGCGCAAACGGCAATTCGGCCATCATGGTCACCGGCACGAAGCTGTCGGGTTTGTAGTTGAGCTTCTTGTACAGGAACGGATTGATCGATTGCGTGCCCACATTGCCGGCCACCAGCGTGTAGCCGTCGGGCTTGGCGCGCGAGGTCAGTTCCAGGCCGACGTTGCCCGCGGCGCCGGGGCGGTTGTCCACCAGCACCGGTTGGCCCCACAACTGCGCCAGGCGCTGCGCGACGAGGCGGGTACCGATATCGGTGCCGCCACCCGGGGTGAACGGCACGATGATGGTGACCGCGCGCGTGGGCCAGTCGGTTTGCGCGTGGGCGGCGAAGGCGAGTGTGCCAGTCAGTACGGCAGCGGCGATGCGGGCAATCTTCAACATGGGTTTGTCTCCTGTTTTAATGAATGCGAAATCCGTGGATATGCGCTCCCCTCGCCCATGAAATGGGAGAGGGGAGAACGAACAATCAACCACCACCAATCAGCGGCTGTTTGCCTTCCGCCACGCTGCAAAATCCTCACGTGCCTGTTCAGTCGTCGGCGGATACAGGCCGATGATCGAGCGACCGTCACGTACCTGCTCGGTGACGAAGTCTTCGAACGCGGTCATCTCCACGGCTTCGGCGGCGATTTCCTCGGCCATATGGCGCGGGATGATGACCACGCCCTCGGCATCGCCAACCACTACGTCGCCGGGAAACACGGCCACGTCACCGCAGCCGATCGGCACATTGAATTCCAGTGCCTGATGCAGCGTCAGGTTGGTGGGAGCGGAAGGGCGATGGTGGTAGGCCGGCATTGCCATCTGGGCAATTTCGGGTGAGTCGCGGAAACCGCCGTCGGTGACGATGCCCGCGCCGCCGCGCTGCATCAGCCGTGTGACCAGGATCGACCCGGCCGACGCGGCGCGCGCGTCCTTGCGGCTGTCGATCACCAGCACCGCGCCCGGCGGGCATTGCTCGATGGCCTGGCGTTGCGGATGGTTCGGATCCTGGAATACGGTGATCGGGTTCAGGTCTTCACGTGCGGGGATGTAGCGCAGCGTGAACGCTTCGCCGACCATCGTGCCAGGGTTGGTCTGCAGCGGGCGCACATCCTGGATGAACTGGTTGCGCAGGCCGCGCTTGAACAGCGCGGTACAGAGCGTGGCGGTACTGACGGTCTTGAGCGCGTCGCGCAGCGATGAGCTGAGCTGGGTCATAGGTGTGGCCTCAGTAGATGCTCGGCTCGCCCACCGGGTCGCCGAAGTCGGTTTGCAGGAAGTCGAAGTCGCAGCCGTCGTTGGCCTGGCGTACATGGCGCGAGAAGATGTAGCCGTAGCCGCGTGCATAGCGCGGAGGCAACGGTGTCCATGCGGCGCGGCGTGCTGCCAGTTCGTCGTCGGATACTTCAAGGTGGATGCTGCGCTGTTCGATATCGACCGTGATCAGGTCGCCGGTGCGCACCAGCGCAAACGGACCGCCGATATACGCTTCAGGTGCCACGTGCAGGATGCAGGCGCCATAACTGGTGCCACTCATGCGTGCATCGGACATGCGCAGCATGTCGCGCACCCCCTGTTTCACGAGCTTCTTCGGAATCGGCAACATGCCCCATTCGGGCATGCCGGGACCGCCTTGCGGTCCGGCGTTGCGCAGGATCAGGATGTGATCGGCGGTGACATCGAGGTTCTCGTCCTCGACGGCGGCCTTCATCGACGGATAGTCGTCGAATACCAGTGCCGGGCCGGTATGTTTGAAAAAGCGCTTCTCGCAGGCGCTGGGCTTGATCACGCAGCCATCGGGCGCGATATTGCCGCGTAGCACGGCCAGTGCGCCTTGCTGGTACAGCGCGTTGTCACACGTGCGAATCACGTCGTCGTTGTGGACCTCGGCACCGGCAATGTTCTCGCCAAGCGTGCGGCCCGTTACGGTCAGGGCATCGAGGTGCAGCTTGTCGCCGATGCGGTTCATCAATGCCGGCAGGCCGCCGGCATAAAAGAAATCCTCCATCAGGTACTTGTCGCCGCTAGGCCGGATATTGGCAATGACCGGTACGTGGCGGCTCAGACGGTCGAAGTCGTCCAGGCCGATGTCGTGGCCGGCGCGGCGCGCCATCGCAATCACGTGGATGATGGCATTGGTCGAGCAACCCATCGCCATGGCTACCGCAATCGCGTTCTCGAACGACTGGTGCGTCTGGATATGCCTGGGCGTCAGGTCTTCCCAGACCATGTCGACGATACGCCGGCCCGCTTCCGAACACATGCGGATATGGTTGGCGTCCGCGGCCGGAATCGACGAAGCGCCGGGCAGCGTCATGCCGATGGTCTCCGCGATGGCCGTCATCGTGCTGGCCGTACCCATCGTCATGCATGTACCGTGACTGCGTGCGATGCCGCCTTCGATGCCGATCCATTCGGTCTTGCTGATATTGCCCGCGCGGCGCTCATCCCAGAACTTCCAGGCATCGGACCCCGAGCCCAGCACCTGGCCCTTGTAGTTGCCACGCAGCATGGGACCCGCCGGCACGTAGATGGCCGGCACGCCCGCGCTGGTGGCACCCATCAGCAAGCCGGGGGTGGTCTTGTCGCAGCCGCCCATCAGTACCGCGCCATCGATCGGATGTGAGCGGATCAGCTCCTCGGTCTCGATGGCCAGCAGGTTGCGGTACAGCATCGTGGTCGGCTTGACCGAGCTTTCGGACAAGGAGATGGCCGGCAGCTCCACGGGGAACCCACCGGCCTGCAGGATGCCGCGCTTCACGTCTTCCACACGCTGCTTGAAATGCGAATGGCAGGGATTGATGTCAGACCACGTATTGATGATGGCAATCAGCGGCTTGCCCATCCATTCGTCGGGCGCGTAGCCCATCTGCATGATCCGTGAGCGATGCCCGGACGAGCGCAAGTCGTCGGGCGCGAACCAGCGCGCGCTGCGCAACTGGTCCGGCGTTACTTTCCGTGCCGTCATGTTTGTCTCTTCCACGATGAAATCGTTGATCGGTCAGTTGTACGATGACCTTGTTTTCTGAATTAAAGCACTAATATATTAGTACGTCAACGAGGTTCAGCCCGGATTCGTTCGGCTAGAATCGCGCCCTAAGTTCTTGCCCTGATCCAATGGCCGCCATCCTTCCCGCTCCGACCTTGCAATTCCAGTTCGACCGCACGCGTCAGGCGGCGCCGCAGGTGTTCGAACATATGCGCGAACAGATCATCTCGATGGTGCTGCCGCCGGGCACGGTGCTGTCTCGCCCCGAACTGGCGGTGCAGTACGGCATCAGCCAGACGCCGGTGCGCGATGCACTGATGCGCCTGGCCGAGGAGGGCCTGGTCGATGTGTTTCCTCAGCACGCCACGCGCGTAAGTCGCATCGATGTGGCGTTGGCGCGGCAAGCGCATTTCCTGCGCCGTTCGGTGGAGTTGGAGATTGTCCGGACGCTGGCGGGAGCACCCGATGCCGCGCTGGTCGAGCGCTTGCGCGCCACGGTGGCACGCCAGCAGCGCATGCTGGAGCTCGACGATCTGGCCGAGTTCACGGCCAACGACCAGTATTTCCATCGCCAGTTGTATGACGCCGCCGCCGTACCGGACCTGTTCGGGCTGGTGCGTCGGCAAAGTGGCCATCTGGATCGACTGCGGCGCTTGCATTTGCCGATTCCGGGCAAGGCCAGCGCTGTGTTGCGTGACCACCTGGCAATCATCGACGCCATTGCAGCTGGCGATGTTGCCGGCGCCGAAGGCGCATTGCGCCAGCACCTGACCGGAACGCTTGCCAATATCGAGGAAATCCGTGGCCGCTTTCGGGACTATCTGCGCTGATCTACGCCGATTCCGTTTGTTTTTGACAACGCAATTCCCTGTGATCTACCCATTACATGGGTAATCCGGGCTTAATTGGGGGCGATTGGATTTATCGAATACGAAGAATCTGTCGATAAGCGGCGGAGATTGATAGATTTCAGATATATCTTTCTTCGGGTAGCCCGCGATGTCCGCCAGAGTCATGATTACCAGCAGCGACCAACTAGGGCAGGTGCTCCAGGGTGCGCGCAAGATCGCGGGCCTGACCCAGGCCGAAGCTGCCGCGCGCCTGGCCATCAGCCAGAGTCGCGTTTCGCACATGGAACTGAACCCCGAAACCATCAGCGTGGCGCAACTGCTGGCGCTGCTCGGCGCCTACGAGATGGATCTGGTGATCGAGCCACGCGCGGTGCGCGACGAGTTGCTGGAAAAGCTCGAGTGGTAACTGCCAGCATCATGGCAGGTAGCCCAGCACGCGCCACCACAGGTAATCCAGCGGCAGCAGCGCGACGATCGTGATTGCCGCCATCGCCAGGCACAGCCGCGTGCCGTGGCGCAAGCCCACCCCACCGAGCTGCATCGCGATCACGATCGGCGGCGACTGGTACGGGAAGAACACTGTCGAGAACACCGGTACCTGAAGCATCAGTACCGTCTCCAGCGGCAAGCCCGTGGCATTGGCCAGATCACGTGCCAGCGGCGTCAGCACCGCAGGCAGCGCGGGCAGTGTCGACATCATGCCCAGCACCGCCCCCATGGCCCCGATCGTCCCGACATTGGCGGCCGTATGTCCTGGCGTCAGCGGTAGCACATGCAGCAGTCCCGCGCTGATCGCGCTGCCAAGGCCGGTGGATTCGACCACCGCCCCAAGCCCGAGAAACCCGGCTACGTAGATCAGCGGCACCAGATGCACCTGCTCGGTCAATGCTTTCGGAGACACCAGCCCGATACCGGGCAACAGGCAGATAATGCACGCGGCCAGCGAGATCCAGGCCGGTGAGATGCCGTGCCACGCATCAGTGGCGAACCCCGCGACCGCCAGCGCCAGGATGATCGCCAGCACACGCTCCTGTGAACCCATCGCGCTACGCGTAGCCGCCGGCTGCGGCGCCATCGGTCCGTCATGCGGAAACAGCTTGCAGACGACCCAGATCAGCACCACCGTCTTCAGCGCGCCCAGCACCGGGAAATGCAGCAACAGATAGCTGCCGTAGCTCAGGTTGATGTTGTAGAGCGAACTGGCCGCGCCCAGCAGCACACTGTTCGGAATATTCGCCGGCAGGATCGTCGTCGGCGGCATATAGCTGGCGGCAGCTACGGTCATGACCATGCCAATGCGGCCATTCGAACCCGGCGCAAAGCCAAGCCGGTCCGCCAGCGCCAGCACGATCGGCATCAGCAGCAGCACACGTCCAGTGGTGGACGGCATCAGGAAGGCCAGCCCGACAGCGCTGAGCGCCACGGTGGTGATGACCTGCGGATAGGTGCCCACGCGCTTGTGGAAGATGATGTCCGCCAGCCGTAATGCCAGGCCCGTGCTGCGCAAAGCCACGCCGGTGACGGCGCCGCCGAACATCAGCCACCACGCCGTCGACGTAAAGCCCGAGAACACCACCGTCGGTGGCGCAATATGAAACACCACGGCACTGAGGAAGAACAGCAGCGTGGCGGTGGGTTCCGGTAGTACGCCGACCGCCCAGCAACTGACCGTCGACAGTACCAGCGCACCGGCCCAGATCAGGGCGGGCGGGGCATGCAAGGCGCTGCCCGCGATCCACACGGCGCTGATGCATGCGCCAATCAGCAGCGCGGCACGGATCGAATCGGCGGGACGGCCCGCCAGCGGGGCAGGCTTGGGGCTGTCTCTTATACACATCTGACGCTGCCGACGAAGCTAGAAGTG
>CAUUBQ010000033.1:0-99269 GCA_963543405.1 uncultured Cupriavidus sp. | reverse complement strand
GCCCCTGGGTGACAGCGACTTCTCAATGCGCAACAACAAGGTTTCATTAGATAATTTTTGGGAAGGCTGCCAAAAGGTTGGCCCCGGCTGCGACCACTGCTACGCCGAGACGCGCAACGCCCGCTTCGGAGGTGGCGTGGCCACGAACTGGGGACCCGGGGCACCACGGCGCCGCACTTCGGCCGCCAACTGGAGAAAAATGTTCCGCTGGAACGCCGCGCACGCAGCTTTCGCCGCCGTACACGGCCGACGGCAGCGCGTCTTCTGCGCGAGCCTTGCCGACGTCTTCGACAACGAGGTGCCGATCGAGTGGTTCATCGACATGCTGGACGTCTGGCGCCAAACGCCAAACCTCGACAAGCTGGTGCTGACCAAACGTATCGGCAACGCCACGAAGCGGATGGGCGAGGCTTTTAACGCCTTGATGGCGCGCGAGGATTTCGCCGACAACCCTCTCGTACCTTGGCTGGCGACCTGGATCGCTGGTAACGCCCCCGCTGATATCTGGCTGGGTGCAACGATCGTGAACCAGGCCGAGGCCGACCGGGACATCCCGAAGCTACTCCGTACACCGGCAAAGATACGCTTTCTGTCGATGGAACCGTTGCTTGGCCACGTGGATGTCTTCTCCACGGCCACGAGCGAGCTGCTGCATACATCGGGCAACGAGTATGACCCGGGCGCCATCGACTGGATCATCGCCGGGGGCGAGTCCGGGCCCGGTGCTCGCTACATGCTGCCCGCGTGGCCCCGCAGCTTGCGCGACCAATGCGCGGCCGCCGGCGTACCTTTCCTCCTGAAGCAATGGGGGGAATGGCACACGAACGCTGCGCTGACGACCACCGGTGAAGCCACTTTCCGGACCTTCGAGACGTTCGACCAATGGGTGAACAAGGCCGATACCTGGATTGCTGGCGGAAACTGCCTCGACACGCTCGGCCAGCAACTGACCAACGGGAAGGATTTCATGCAAGCCAGGGATGAAGGTCGCTTCCCTGTGACCGTCATGCACCGTGTCGGCAAGAAGGCGGCTGGCCGCCTCCTCGATGGGATCCTGCACGACGCGTTCCCAAGCCCTGTCGCAAGATCTGCCCTGACTTCGAATAGGAGCTTCGCCTGATGCACACAGTGGCATGCGCTTGCCCGCCGACGCCAGCGAATCCCAACTGGCGGCCCCGACAGCCACCCTGATAGCGCGTGATAGGCTTTGGTCCAACGAAGAGTCCAACGGAACTGCCATGAAGTTATTTACCGATGTCACCGCAGCCAAGTACGGCACGGCCGTGGCCGAGGCCATCTTCCCTGGAGATGACTTCCACTCCCAGCAACTCCGGGCGACGATTTTCGAGCTGTTCGATACGATGATTGACCAGAACATCGACCTCACACTGGTCAACATTGGAGACCATCTCTCCCAATTTGTCCCGATCAGGATCGCACAAACGACCCCTGATTGGGCAGTGCACGATGCCAAGCAATGGGGCTTCGAACGGGCTCGCATCTTCGATGCCCTCTCCGGGTACTTTATCGATGGAGGCCATGACGAACGCGCCAAAAAGCAACAGGCACTACTGGACACCATTGAGCTGGCAGGCGTCCGGATCGAGGGGCGCGAAGTGCTGAACGCCAGGTTGCCGTGGGCCGGCGACTGGCCGGCACTTCTCCTCAAGTACGCCACGACCGGACGACCACATGGCGTCCGCTTCCAACGCGAACATGCCAGTGTTACTGCACTGAAGGAGATCCTCTCTTCAGCCGGATTCACGCATGAACAACTACAGGTTTTCCTCGCTTCCTCATGGACGAGCGAAATCAAACCACCACCACAATGCACGACGAAATAGCCCAAGAGTATCCCGAGCCCGAAACCATCCTCGCCATTCGCGGCGCCATCTTCACTGGCCAGACCGGCGGGCCCATGGGCGAACCGGGCCACTGGCTCAACGAGTTCTGGCAAATCGGTGCCGCGCTACGGGATCATGCTGGAATGCTCCAAGGTTTCCAGACCACCGCGTGCAGGGATCTGCTGGACACAACAACCCAGTACCTCGCCGACGCCAACCGGTGATCGAACAGTCAAACACCCGGATTGAGCGGGTGCAGGCCGCCAGCGGGCATAATGCTGGCATTTTCAGCACCGAACCTTTGCTATGCCCAGCGGCCTCCTCCAATGCGACCATTGCGACGGCGCTCCCCTTTACATTGCCGGCCGGCTGCAGGCGGTAATCGTTTGTGAGGAATGCGGCATATCCACGCCGCCAATCCGAACGGACACGGAGAATGCGGATACCGCCTTTGCCCAGCTCAGTGCTATTTGGAACAACCGCGTCGAACACCGGCCTGCGGATCAGCAAGCCATTGCGATGACGGCGCGGCGCACGCTCACTGCATCCGATATCCCGTACTTCCTGAACCTGGTCGCTTCTACGAACACCGACTGGGAAACGAACGGCCCCAAGTTTGCCGCGATGGCCGCGGCGCTCGCTCAACCTGGCTATGTCTTTAAGCACGTCGACCCACCAGAAACCGTCGTCTCGCAGGCGGCCCGCTATCAGAAGCTTCTGAAGCACGCCAAGATTATCTACATCGATGGCGCACCGATGATCCGCTTCGACCATGTGCCCGCAATGTGCGCAGAGATTGCCGAAGAGTCGCTAGTCGACAAGGTTTGGCCGCTGCTGGACCTTCAAGAGTTCATCGGCAAGGCCATCGATGGCCTGCCGGATCATTGGCAACCTTGACTTTGTCGTGGTGCGGGCAAGCTAGAAGTGTCTCCCCTTCTCAAGGTACTTCCAGCATGATCCGCCATCTCGCAGTTGCACTCGCCCTGGCGCTCGGCACGACAGCAGCGTCCGCAAAGGACACTGCTCAGTGCGCGCACGTTCTCGCCGCCGGCACACCCTCGGTTGCCCAGGCAGCAAGCAATACCCGACTACTTTGCTATCGGGCATACGCAGTTCTCTATTCGAACCAGACCCGCACTGCCGTGTGGTCGGCCGAGCGCCTCACAGCCGCAGCCGTGGACGCCGCCCGCAAGCTGCCGCGAGACAGCGACTTCTACGAAGAAGATCGTCTGCCTGCTGCTGATCGGGCACGGCTGGCGGATTTCGCACGATCTGGCTGGGACCGAGGCCACCTATCGCCAAGCGGTGACTTTGCGGACAAGGCATCGCAGGCCGAGAGCTTCAGCCTGGCCAACGTCGTGCCGCAGAACAGCGCCTCCAACCGTCGCACGTGGAGCCACATCGAAACCTCGACGCGTCGGCTAGCGCGTCAATATGGCGCTATCCAGGTTGTCACCGGCCCGGTTTTCTCGCGCGATAGCGGGACCCTCAACGGCCGTGTGCGAATCCCCGATTTCCTGTGGAAGGCCGTCTACGTGCCAGGCGTCGGGGCCGCCGCCTACGTTGTCCGCAACGACGCAACGCTGGCATACAGCGCGATCAGCATCGACGAGCTGGCGCACTTCACTGGCGTCGATCCCTTCCCTGCGCTAACCCGCGCGCAGCGCGCTTCGGCACTCGATCTGCCAGCGCCGACGCCGCATCCGGGCGAAAAGACTTCCCGCCGCGTGGCCTTCGCATGGCTCGTATCCGGCGAATCTCTGAGGGACAGAACCGCCACACCGTCACTCAACCGCCTTGTCGGCGATGCCAGTGCGCTGGCCACGTTGGTACTCGCCTACGCTCGATAGACACCCACCGGCCGGTCGGGAGGAACATGTTCCTCTCTAAAACGACGAAAGGCACGCCCAGAGACGTGCCTTTCGCGCTATTGCTCCCGGTTTCCCCTTCAGCGGCGGGGCCAGAGCCACGTCCCGAGGCCGAAGTAGAACGACAGCGGGATACAAGCCCCGGCCAGCGAAGCAAGGATAAAACGAAGCCGGGAAGGACGGATGCTCGCCCGGGCTAGCTCTACGGCGCGCCAGCGGACGCTGTCCACCATGTCCCGTACCGCCTGGTCCACCAACGCCTCGTCGAAGCCCGCCAGCCATACCATGTCCGAGTTGTGGATTTCACCCACAAACAGGGAAATCTCGCTGGCCCCGAGCACCCGCGCCCGCTCCACTGCAAATTCAAGCATGAAGACGCTTCGCAACGGAATGTTCAGTTCGGGCTCGATCATGGCGAGCCAGCGCCAGTCCGGATCGGGAAACACTGGCCCGCTTCGGTCGCCCACACCCGCCCGGCGACGACAGTTTTCAACGAGATAGGCGTAAGGCTCGGGAAATCCGGCGAGCCTGCGGCGTTCATCGGGCGACAGAGCATGGAAGGCCGCAGATCCACCAATATCCTGCAGACGACGAACGCCATTCGTCCCGAAGCGATCCGTGGCTGTTCGCCGCTCGCGCCGCATGCCGGCAGCCACCATAAACATGCGCATCGGCGTTAGGGCCGCTTTGAACTGCATCCGGAAGGCATCGCGCAACGGGATCTCGGTCCAATCGTCCATCTCAACCTGGATGCCGCGGTACAGCTTCCCGAACTTCGTCTCGCCAAAAACGAGTTCCCCGGGAGCATTCTCGATTGCCTGCTCCACCAGAGACCTGTACTGCCGGTTGGTACCACCGGTCAGACCATGGAGGACGCCATACACGTGACAGATCACGCCTCGATAAGTGAGCGCCGTGGCGTCGATGCGCTGCTCGACCTCCGCTGTTTCGTTCAGCAGCTGGGCAATCGGAACGTATCGGGGCAACGATTTCGCCGCCGCTTCACTGCTCACCGGCGCCACCATTGACTGCGGCCTTGAAGCGCTGGCCTGCCTTGAACTTCACGGTCTTCGCTGCCTCGACCCGAATTTCTTCGCCCGTACGCGGGTTGCGCGCCGTGCGCTCTCCACGCTCGCCCTTGCTGAAGGCGCCGAATCCCACCAAGGTAAGGGTGTCGCCCTTGGCCACCGCGTCCATAATGGCATTCAGTGTTGCATTGAGCGCCTGCTCGGCCTTGGTCTTCGACAAGCCTTCCACGCCGTTAGCAATCGCGTCGATCAGTTCAGATTTGGTCATGACAGTAACTCCTTAGGGGTTGGACATGCTCGATATTCAAGCACGCTGTCCTGTCGAATGACCGGCAAAACGAACCGCCATAACCGCGTGCTTTCTCACCCAGAGCCCGCTTGGTTCGGTATTGGCCGAGTGGGCGCCTCAGAAAAGTCCTTCAGCCCTTCCAAATATGCAATGCCTTGGCACGCAATACAGAGATGCTCAACGTTGGCGCGCAGAATGGCCGTGCCGAGAGCCTTTCCCAAGCGCACACTCTGCGCCTCGTCGAGCGTTGGCACGGCAGACGACACGCGAAAGATCCGACCGCCCTCCTTGTCGTGGTTGTCGAGACACCAACCTGCACGGGACAAGGCACCACGAGTGATCCGCGCAAAATGCATTGAGACCAGGTCACTCAGAAATGTCCCCACGGTCGAGTCGCTTCCCCACAGCTTTCCAAGATCAAAGAAGGGGTCCTCACTGATATAGCCTTCGACCCCAACTTCCAGCGTTTCAAATTCCTCGTAGGTATAGAGTAGAAGCTTGCCCCAAAGCGTGCGAAAGCCCCGTCGACGAACAATCGCATCACCCTGACAAGGCGGCGACAACCACGGCCACTCCGCAGTAGCGCATGAGCCGACACCATTTACCAGCACCCGGCGAATGACATCGTCGGGATACATCTTGTCTACATACATATGGGATTTGGATGCCTATCCTTAAAACACGCTACGGAAATAACGTGTTACCGCGGAAATAGGTTGAGCATGCTCACACTATTTGCATGTGCCCGCAATGGGCACTCAGCTGGACATACTGTCTGCAGCCTCAATGCGACGGTATAGGCTTTGCCGGCTGATTCCCAACTCGGCAGCAGCCCTTGCTTTATTGCCATCATGTTTTCGCAGTGCTGCTTCGACCATGTGCCATGTGACTGTTGGCCTGTTCTCACGAGCCATGGCGACGAACGTCGAAAGGTATGCACCGCTTTTCGAAGCTCTGCTATGCCCGGCAGCGAGCACAACGGCCTGTATCGCTTGACGATGCGCTTCCAGATCCGCAGGTAAGCCACCTTTCACGGGTGCCGGAGTGCCGGCCAAATCTTCGTACATCTGGTGTATCCAGCCGTGTCGGAGGCCGTGGCTCGTCACCCCCAGGCCCTTCTTGCAGACGCCATGCTTACGTAGAACGGCGTTGTAGTGGTCACGCCATCGTTGGATGCTGTATGAGCCAGGGGTTGTCGAGCCACTTAGGGGATCAATAAGCTTCGCCGCCTCCTCCAGCACCTCGAGCCGCAAGCGAATGGGTACCTCGCGCGCTCTGCCGCCTTTCGTCCCATCCACGATGCGCAACGTATCGAGATTTCTTAATGCAGTCGCAATCTTCAGCGACCAACTTTCCTCAATTCGTAGCCCGAACGCTGCCTGCAGCTTTAGCTGGACTGCAACATGGGGGGCTTCCTTAGCGATGTTCGCAATGACGGACACCGCGTCGACGCCATTTCCCTCCCACGACTTGTCCCGTGTCGTCACATACGATCGAACCAGTCCCTGCGCTTCCCGATCGGCGTACTCGCCCAGCGGCCGGATCAAATCATGCTTACCGAGCCACCTGCAGAGTGCCTTCAGGTGACTAAGCTTGTTCTCAATGGTCCCACCGGTCTGACCCTCCTCTATCCATCGGTCCACAAGAGTCTGGATGTGCTTATGCCGAAGCGAATACGGGCTTTCGATCATGAGCTTCTGCTCACGCAGCTCCACGAAGGATCTGCAAATTGTGTACATCCGACGCTCTTGCGTTTTTAGCGAGGAGTGCTTGAGACTCTTCCTTGTCTCGCTAAGGACCTTTCTTAGGTTCTCAGCCAGGACTGCCGCCAACTCGGCTTTCATACGTGTGGGTAGATCGTACTTTGCCAGCAGCTCTGTGATGTTGAACACCGCGCCTTGCCGCATTTACTTCTCCATTCTCGAACTCGTTTTGGCGGCACGTTGGCCTTGGCGTTCCCCGTAACGCCCATAGGCCGCGTCCCGCGCGATTCTTTGCCGTTTAGCCATCGGCGATGGTCTTTCCCTTCCGGGTCCGTAAGCGATTCCCTTGGCTGGTCAGCCCTCACGTGGAAGAAGACGTGCATGACTGTCCCGACAGAGCCGATGCGCATTCGCGCAATCCGACTAGCCGGGCTACCCGGTTGCTGGAGGAACCGCTCTCCCGCACGAACGCATCCCGGTGCAAGCACCGAACTACGCCACCCGCGTAACTCTTGTTGCGCTGTTCTTTTCTACGGCCGCGCACGCCGTTCGATATGGTGTTGGAGCGTCAGGTTGATTCGTTCAACCTACGTCCTGCCCGTCAGGTAGTGACATCTAAACCGCAGCGTGTCGGGTCTAGCGTTCACGTACCCCGCTCTTCGCAGCTGGGCAAGTGTGATGGATGGAGGAGTGCATGTGTCCGGGTGTCCGGCCTGCACATGTCCTCATTCTGTGTCATTCCCCAAAACCGACCGCAAAGCCAATTGGTATCGCAGTGTCCGGGGTCCTCAGTGTGGGCCAGTATGTACTTGAGCCAGTTGAAAAAAATGCCGCGACATTGTGCGGCGTGGACAGTAGGCAGTGACCTGGCACTTGAATCTGCGTGCCGGCCGCTCCGGAGGGGCCACGAAATGTGGCAAGTCGATGCGTCGGGGACGCGGTAGGAGTTCACAGAATAGCCCATCGCCACAAAAATCGACAACACAAACATGCTGGATTTTGCGAGCGTTTGCGGACTTGACTTCAAATTTCCGCCGGTAGAGTTGAAGGCATAGGGAGGCATTTAGAGGCCCTCACGGTGACCATCTGTTAGTTACTCACCGTGAGTTAGACCGCCGAGCTGATCCCCTCTATCAGATTTCGGACGAAAGTTACCGATTCTGTCAGTTTGGGTACTTGGCGGGCTATGGCATCAGCTCCCTGCGAACATCACATCAACCATCGCAACATAGTGTGGGAGCGACATCATGCAACAGCAATTCGGCGAATCGACAATCGTGAAGGCATCGACGCTGGCGGTCGACGTGGGCTATGGCAACACCAAGACGGCGTTCGCCATGGGATCGGAGATCAAGACAGACATGTTTCCGTCTCTTGCGCCGCAAGCGGCCACCTCGAACCTGACACCTGAAACTGGTACCCCATTTCAGGCACGCAGGGTGGTCAATGTAGTAGTGGATGGCGCACGATACGAAGTTGGTCCCGGCGTCTCGCTCAGCGGCGCCTACAACACCGGCCGTGCCCTGGCGGAGGACTATGTCACGACGCCGAACTATGCGGCGCTACTGGCAGGCGCGCTCTTCTATTCCGGCGCCTCCGAAATCGATCGCCTCGTGCTGGGCCTACCAGTACACAACACGCAAAAGTATGCGGGCTATCTACGCGAACGCTTCACTGGCCAACTGGACTTTGGTTGGGGCCCCATTGAGGTCAAATCGGTAATGCCGTTGCCGCAACCGCTCGGCACACTGCTTACCTACATGCAGCAGAGCGGAAAGCAATATGATCCCGATAACTCGTACCTCGTCATTGATGTAGGCTACTTCACCACGGACTGGATCGTGGCGCGTGGATACACGATGGACGACACCCGAAGTGGTGGTGTGCCGGGAGGCGCTGCGCGCGTGTACCAGCAGATCGCCAGCCTCATCTCATCCGAACAGGGACAGCCGTTTGACGCCATCGAACGCGTCGACCACGCACTGCGCACGACTGGCTCGCTGCTGTTCTATAAACAGGATCTTGATTTGAACCGCTACCTCCCTGAGGCCATGGCGGTCACCCATCAGTCCATCAAGGAACTGCAATCGAAGGTGGGACGCACCGACGATATCCGCGCCATCATTCTCACCGGCGGCGGTGCGGCGCTTTACGCGCCTACAATTCGCGCAGCGTTTCCGCTGAACGATATCCATATGATGGACTCGCCGTGCTTTGCGAACGTTCGTGGCTTCTACACCATTGGAGCCGCACGACACAAGAATAAAGCTGCCGCATAACACGGGGAAAAAATGGACAAGCTGGAGATCAAGCTGACGTTGACAGCCGATTCCACGCCGGAGTTGCTGCGGTACTTGCGCGGTATCTCCAGCGCCCGGGATCGGGCATTCATCCTGAAGCGGCTGGCAACGTCTGGCCTTTCTACCTTGAACAGCGGGATTGGGGGAGATGCGATATTGCTTCCATCGCCGACTTCCACCAAATCGACTTCCCCGTCTGCGGGCGATTCTGCCGCTAACTTAGCGCCGACACTCACGCCGGCGCCTGAGTCCGCACCGACCGTCGTGCCGCTCCCCCCCGCGCTGGGACCCACAGCGGTCGTGGCCAGCGTCCCGACAACACCGCCCCCGCTCCAACGGCGCCAGGACGTTGGCCCGACAGCGCAGGCCGCCCCGTCATCAGGGTTCGAGTTCCTAGATCTTGACGCCCTCAATGCGGCCACGGCTCAGTTTGTGTAGTTGGTGACCTTGATGTCATCTCTTTTAAGGCAAACTGGATCCATCACTAAACACTACTGAGGAGCAATCAATGTTCGAGTACCTCTCCACCCCCGACGATGTCAGGCGCTTCATGCTCTACGTCGGCATTGGCTTCTGCGTTGTGCAGGCTGCTATCGAGATCTACAAGGCGGTCGACAGACGTGCCTGAGATTCAATTGTGTCAAGTCCTGAGATAGGTTGACAGGTTTTGATGGCGCCTACGGGCGCCTAGCCCGTCAAGGCAACAGACGCCCGATGAAGTTCATCGGGCGTTTTGTATTTCAGGGACAGATGGGGTCGTTCCTGGTTATAGATCCTTACGGACTCCCTCACCATACGAGCTGCCTGCTGCAGATCCTGCGGACGGTTCAAGAGGAACTCCCCTTTGAGGATGCCATTGATGCGTTCGGCCATGGCGTTCTGGTAGCAGTCATAGCCGTCGGTCATGGAGCAGGTCAGACCATGCCGTTGATGGATGGCCTGGTAGTAGGTGGAGCAGTATTGAACTCCACGGTCCGAATGATGTATCAGCGCCTGCCGCGTGCGTCGCGAGCGCAGCGCCATTTTCAAGGCTTGACTCACCTGCTCGGTCTGCAGGCTGTCGTGGACGTGGTAGCCCACGATTTTTCGCGAGTAGGCATCCGTGACCAGGCTCAGGTAGACCGTCTGCTGGGCGGTGGGCAAGTAAGTAATGTCAGCGACCCAGACCTGCTCGGCTGCGCTGGGCACTACCTTCTGCGGCCCGTCCTTGAGCAGGTTGGGATGGCGCCGGAAGCGGTGATGGCTGTGGGTGGTCTTGTGATAGGCCCGATGCGGCTTCACCAGCAGCCTGGCCGCACGCAGGATGTCGAACAGCCGGTCACGACCCACCTGAATATCCGCCTTCTCCAGCGGAGCTCGCAAGACGTGCTGCAGCTTGCGAGTGCCCATGCGTGGCTGGCGCAGTCGCACCTCTGCCACCAATGCGCAGATCCGGGCATCCCGGGCCGCTTGTCGAAGCTCGCTGTTGCAGCGCTTGTAGTAAGCCTGGCGGCTGATGCCGATGTAACGGCAAGCCCTGCTAACGCTTAGCCCTTGGACGAGCTCTTGCGCGAGGACTTGCCCAAAGGCTTTTTTACAATGCGAACCCCGTGCTCCTTCTGGATCACGTCGATCACCGCCTCAAACAACCGCGCTTTCTCCTGCGCCTCGCGCAACTGGACTTCTAGTTCCTTGATACGCTGCTCCGGTGTGCTGGGCTTGGCCTTCTCTTGATTTTTCATCCTGGTGTACCGGGCGCCCTGTGGCAAGGAGCCGCTCCAGTCCTGTAGTCCGTGCTTGCGTAACCATACCAGCACGGTCGACTTTCCCTGGATTCCATACTTGTCTTGCGCCTGCTTGTACGTCAGTTCGCCTTTTTCCACGTCCTCCACGACCGCTAACTTAAAGGCAAGCGTGTAGTCCCGTTGCGTTCGCTTTCGATCCATCTCCAAGGCACTCTCCTCATGACTGCGGGGAAAAGTGTCAACCTTATTCAGGACGGGTCATTGTTAAAAAAAAAAGCCCAGCAGATGCTGGGCTTTTTTTTTCAACGGAATGGGCGCCCGTCAGTGAAGCGTGCCAGGTGCAAGGCAGAAATCCACCGCCGAATCGTACGAGAGATTTCGTTCGAGCAGCGTCAAGCTGTCGCGCCCATCCTTTCTATAGACGTGAAAGAACTGCGCATCGGACTTCCATGCCTGCACATCCTGGGTAGGCGTGCTACGCATGGCGTGAATATGCAGTTTGTTGACGATCATCGTGAATCCTTTCTGTGGCATTGCTTTCTCCGTTGAGGCTGCCACAAGGGAACCCGCCCCTGTGGGCGAACCCACAGGGCAGAGGTAAAGAATTGCCGCTACATGCGGCGATGAAGAAACTAGGCAGCGACCGCCTGCTGCGATATCTCGCGCAACTGAAAGACCGTGCGCCATTCGTCGCAGAAGTCGCTGCCCCGAACCTTCGGTCGATGCAGCACTACGTTGAAGCCTTCGTGCCGCAGACGCTTTTGCAGCGTGAGCGCGTCGGCCATGCCAGGAGACTTCCCAGTCATCGCATCGACCTTGTCAAAGTCGGCGAAGATATGCACCGTGTGAATCCCCAGGTCGGGCGGTACCACGAACTTGCTCATCAGCACTCGGTTCAGGCAAGACCACGTCGGCACACGAAACAGCATGTACGCGGCGTAGGCATTCTCGATGCCTTCGGCTACACCGATCTCGCCATGGCGCGGCGACATCAATCGGACAGCACCACCATCCAGCGGAAGCGCACCTGTGTAGTTACGCTTGCTAGGCAGAATCTCGCCATCCTCCGACACGACCATCGCTTTCTCCGGCTTGTCCGGATGCAACGACGTACGATGCACAGTGGCGAGTCTGCCGTCAGCCAGCCGGTACTCGGCGACGATGGTCGGAAACTTCCCAACCACTTTTCGCTCGTGCCAATAGTCCTGCGCGGCGATACGTAGCGACTGCGGGATAGGAGCACGCAGGCCCGGCACCCTTGCCGCGAGGTAGCGCATGACTGCATCGCCGGGTTGAACCGGCTTCGATTTGCTGATTTGCTTCATGACGCGCCTCATCAGCTCACTTGGCGGCACGACTTCGCGTGCCGGCACCCGTGCCGCAACCGGTGGAAGCGGCTCGCTGCACTGTCCATTGAGCCGGCGCTTCAACTCCGAGTAGGACATGTTGGTGTATCGACGGATCAATTCCAGACCGTCACCACCAGCGGGGCTACCGGCATTGCATTTGCGACATACCCAGTCGCCGCGGCCGCGATTTCTGGTGTAGGAAAACCGGTCCTTGCCTCCGCATATCGGGCACGGACCAGGGCGACCGCGCCAGAAGGAATCCGTGAGGATGCCGGCTGGCAGATACTGAGCAATGAGGGCGTCCCACTGCTCTGCCTTCCAGCTCTTCACAATCTCACTGATATCTTGCATGGGATGACTCCTGAGGGAGTGGTTGGTCGATGCCTGAAACAGGCGAAGGAACGCTTGCTCAAAAGACATCCCGGCTTAACCAGAAGGTCTTTTCAGCATGGCGTCATGCGTAGTTGGAAGTTGGTGGATCGCGGCGAGGGCCGCACAGACAGGAGAGATGCCGCTACTTCTGCCGGATTCCGGCAGAAGTAGGGAAAAGATGTACAACGCAGCGTGAGCTGGAGGTCAAAGGGACTATCGCTCGCCCTTCGATCGGTGCGCCTTAGCGTCGGAAGGGAATTCCGTCGAGCGCCCTCCCCGAAAGGAACGGAATGTCGTCATCGAACCCGTCGAATCCATCACGCTGCGCGCCGCCACCGCCATAGCCGCCTTGTTGCGCATTGCGTGCACTAGCACCGCCGCTCGTCGAACGCTGCTGCTGACGTTGACCGTGCGACTGGTCTTCGCTAGCGCGACGGCCGGCGCCCTCGCTCGCGTCATCATCAGCAGATTGGCCGTTTTGGCGGCCGCCCAGCATCTGCATCTGATCAGCAACGATTTCGGTGCTGTACTTATCCTGGCCGGACTGGTCCTGCCACTTGCGAGTACGGATGCGGCCCTCGATGTAGACGGACGAGCCCTTCCTCAGATACTGGCCAGCGATTTCTGCCAGCTTGCCGAAAAATGCAATTCGATGCCATTCGGTTGCTTCCTTGAACTCGTTGGACTGCTTGTCCTTGTAGCGATCCGTGGTAGCGAGGCGAATGTTGGTGACAGCGTCACCACTGGGCATATAACGTGTTTCAGGATCGGCCCCGAGGTTACCTACGAGGATTACTTTGTTTACGGATGCCATGTTGCTTCCTTGTCAATGAATACGGTTGATCGACCAGACCCAACGGTCCCAGAGCTTTTGCTTACCGGTGTCTTTATCAATAATTTGACGACCGGTACTTTGGTCGAAAGCAGGAACTTTCTCTTTGTATAGGCGTTTGATGCCGACTCGTTCTCCGACCTCACAACGCGCTTCGGCCAGGACATCCTTGAGCCCTTCACCCTGCAGCGTCTTCATGCCGGAGTCCGTATCGAGCTTCACAGCAAACGACGTGTAGTTTGGTTTGCCGCCAGGCTTGCGGTTGGGGAACTGCATCTCACCCCATTCGACAAGCGTGCCTACAAGATAGGTTGACGATGAAGCTTCAGCCTGCGGTACCGCACGCGGAGTCGCCCTGTCATTACGCGCTACTGAATGTGCGCTCAGGTCCTGTGGATTGTGATCGACCCTTGACGCCTTGGGTGTTGCAGCAGCCGATTGTTGCCTGGCCTCGCGAACTACCTTTTCGGCAACAGACTGAGGCGTGTCGCCCTTGTCCTCATAAACGTTCACCTTGCTCCAACGCGGAACCACCTCAGGGAGGACCTTGTTGCCGAATGCCGTTTGCCGAATTTGCCGGTCAAACTCGGCTACGAAGTGGACGACGCGATCGCCTTCGTCTCGGAAAAGATGTGGGACGCCGTTGATGTAGATCTGAAACTCGTTGTCCGCGCCGGTGCCAACTTCGACCTTGTCTGCGCGTGAAGCGCGATCGTTGAGCCCGAATATGGAATCGGCCACGTGCTTGATGAAATTTAGCAGTGACATATGGAATTAGAGAAGAGAGCCGCAGCACTGCCGCCTGACCTCATAGAGATCGGCTTTCAAGCGGGCATTATTGAGGACCACGTCCTGCAGTACTTCGGGGCTGACCCCGCATACCGCACAAACGTATGTGTAGGGCAGTGCCCCATCCCAGTAACCGAATATCCAGCCGAGGGTCATGGAATACTCTTCCAGTTCAAGCGGCTTGTTTCGGATGCGGGCGCGCAGCAACTCTGCGCAGTCAATTAGCGATTCGGGCATGTTATCGCCACGACGGCTATCACAGGCCAGGCTGATGAGCGCATCAACCATCAACTCCCGAACCGACTCGCTCCATAGCGATGGGTCAGGCAGTGGTTCGACCTTTTGAGGAAGCACTACGATGGCGGCCGCTTCACCGAAGAAGTCCAGCTGCCATCCTGCTGTCTTTGTTTCCATGGTGGTCTCCGGAACGGATATCCGAAGACCCACCTGTCGGCGGGTATCGGATACCCGCGACAGGTGGAAGGAGCCGCCCGAGAAGTCGGGCGGCAATGGTTCAGGAACGATCGTACGTTCCTGATCGGCGAAAAGGCGTCACAACCGCGGAGCGTTCGTATTGCTGCTCGGGATGCTCTTCCGGTTGAGGCTCATGAGGCTTCGATTTAGACGTGTAGTCCGGCGTCGAGACCTTCGGTGCTGCAGGGACGGTGCGATTGAATGAGGCAACTTTTTGGTACAGAAATGAAGCTCCTACGATCGCTACGAACAGACCAACAACGAGGGACTTGCTCGCAAGATAGAGAACCATGCAGAGCAAAAGCAGTTTGATGGGACGCTTGATGAGGTCCGAAATGAATTCCACGGTTTCTCTCCAGAAACATTGCAAGGGGTTTCCCGGCGGATGCCAGGCGATTTTTCGATGCTCAAAGAGCAAGGAATCCGTGGAGGGCGCGCGAGAACGCGCTTGCGGCATGCCGATGCATGGCGCAAACACGCTGGCCTGAAGTGGGAATGAGAGATGGGCGGACAGCAAAGCCAATGGCTCTACTTCGCTGATCGATGCGCCTAGACGCGGGTGTATGTGGATCGTAACTGACGAAATATCCCACCGGCAGCCTGAAAGCTCATCAAAAATCTATGTCTTTTCGGGGAAATAGGCTGAGCATGCTCAGGCGGTTTCACGATATGGAAGCAGCGGAGAGATATAACTATTATCTACTTCTGACTTTACTTTTACTTAAATTGACCCCGTAGCGTAGGGGTAAGTACCTAAATTCCCTCCGGCCAGCCCCGATAACACGCACACAAGCAACCAGCTTTTCGCAGGGCCCGGCAAAAGCTACCCCAAAAAACGTAGCTTTCTGACCCCTCCAACC
Source organism: uncultured Cupriavidus sp. (assembly GCA_963543405.1). Lineage (GTDB taxonomy): Bacteria > Pseudomonadota > Gammaproteobacteria > Burkholderiales > Burkholderiaceae > Cupriavidus. The sequence continues at coordinate 83,837 of CAUUBQ010000033.1, read as the reverse complement.
TTCGTGCGTTTCGTAATCTCCTGACTGAGACTTGACAACGCGTTCCGGTCGATACGCTGGTTGTTATGTCCTTGTTTGAGTGAGCGAAACATGCCTGAAAAGAAAAAGAAACAATCCAACGCACTGGTGCCTAACGCGGTGGCACCTAAAGCCGACATCGTCGACTTCCCTCTCCAGCCTGAAACGTCTCGCATGGAAGCGCGTCTGCGCGAAACCATGGGGTCCACCCTCAGTGAGGACCAGTTCAGCCGCCTCTGCGAGAACATCCGGAATATTCAGCGAACCCGCGAAAAGATCGAGCGGATGCTGCTGGACATGGGCGCCGATCTTCAGCATGTTCACGACCTGGCGATGGAATCAGCCATCAACGAGTTCGGCGAAACACGCGGGGCCCGCATGCGAGGCTGGGAGAGATTCAACCAGATGGCAGAGGAGCATCTCGGTCTGCATCCCAATCAAGCGAAGCTGTACCTCGGCCTTTATCGGCGTTTTCTCAGCCACAACGGCGCGCTCACTAAACTAAACATTGGCGAGTTGATGATTCTGCGGAGCAGCGACTACACCACTGAAGAGATCGATGCCGTCATCGAGTTCAAGGAAAACGATCCGTCTTACAGGAGGCAGAACATCCGGGACTACGTCGAACAGTTGCGAAAAAAGCAAGAGCAGGTGATTGACGTCTCCGCACGGCTCGATATGGCCACCTCTGAGCTCGCGACCACGGTCCAGGACAATGCGGACAAGGACATCGAGATTCGCCGGCTTACCGAAGAAGTGTCCAAGCTTTCGACAGAGCGCGACGCAGACCGAGAGGCACTGAGTCATACCCGGGAAGAGCTTACGCGGCATAACCACGCGCAAAGCATGCAACAGATGCGTATCCAGGATCTTGAACGCGAGACTCGCGAGTTGCAGGAACGTGTCGCTAACGCCCGAGCCAACGCCCGAACAGAAACGGTTGAAGTACCAACTATCCCACCCGGATACGCGACGTTGGAGGAAGCCCTCACAGCAAAGAACGTAGCACTCGACGCGGCCAGGGCCGAGCTGGCCGACATTGAAGGGCGACGCGCAGGCATCGAGCAGGAGATCGACGAACGGACGGCGGTCCTTGACCGACGCACTAAGGCCGGCGACGCCCTCTCAATGCTAGTTGACCAGTTCGAGAAAACGGTAGCCACGTTTGCGACTACGCAGATGGCGGTTCAGATGGACGGCAGCATCGAGCAATTCAAGTCAACTCTCACTGTCCTCGACAGCATTGTCGCGCGCCTGCATGCCGACATCCGAGCCGCCCTCCAATCTCGCTGATACCTATGACCATGCAACAACAATCCCTCACTGCTGAATTCGAACGCCTTCAACTGACCCGGATGACCTGCGACCGCATTCGGTCGGCCAATTATCACCTTACCGATCACCTTGCCGAAGCGCTCGGCGCCCACCCCCAGCTTGATGCAGTTCTGCAAATCGACCGAGCACACATCGACAAGATGCGCAAGGCTGTCGCCACACAACGCGATCTGATGGGCACGCCATTCCTCGTGGTCGTTCCCACACTTATGGACGTTCACGACTGGAAGTGCTTGACCGAGGGGACTACGACTACTGTCGCCGTGGACAAGCTTCGCGGCAAGCTGCCGGCATGGAGCAACGATGACAAGTTGCGACTGTTCTATAACAACCGTCACTACATCTGGCTGATGGTTGAACTACTGCATGTGAGCATTCTCGCTGCGCCCCTTCTTGGCATCAGCAAGGAGTTGGCGCTCTATCTACGTTCCCTCCCGCAGCACGTACTGGACATGGCCATCGCGAAGGTCGACTTCCCGATGTTCCGGTGGCGTTTGGATAGCAAACGGTTCTGGATCGACTTCGAGACTGCCCGCGTTTCTCCCGACGTTATTGGCCATCACTTCCTTGCAACCGTTCCAATGCGTGTGGATCGCATCGAGGCGAAGCAAAGCTGGTCCAACCTGCGCTTAGACCCACTCAAGAAAAAGGTCTACAGCGAGATGCTGATCCGGCAGTACTGCCGAGCATCGACCGTAACCTCACTGCTTGGTATCAACTCCACGAAGACTCGCCAGCTCTTCCAGGCAATCCACGGTTCGTCCTCGCCTACGGGCCAACTTCCGACATCGACGGTGTGGTACTTCGAGCAGCCTCTTCACCGGATGCAGGCAACGATGATGGTTACTCTCTATCGTGTCGGTCTAGCGTTCGGCGCGAATGTCCCCGAGGCGTTTATTGCTGCCTACGACATGTTTGAGAAGTTCTTTGGCCCGGACTCGCGCATTACAGCTGATCGGGCATGCCATCTCTGCAGGTCGATGTCGACGGACGCGCAACTGGATGTCGCGCCATGTCGAAGCTGCCGTACACCCTACCTCATCGCAAACACCGCGCCGAAGATCGAATTGAGCCAAAACTTCTCATGCCCTGGTTGCAGCGGCGCTCTGGGTAACGTCCAGCTCGGCCGGCGTCGCAAGCAGTAACGGAGGCCCACTCAATGTTGTTCGCTTTCAAGAAATTTTTGGAAATTGCCATCCTGCACGTACTGCCCTGCTACTTAGCCTTTCGCTGGGCCAACAAGGTGAACAAGAACCCGTGGAAGTGGGCCACGATTTGCTTCCTGCTTTCGTACTTTGGCTTGCTGATGTTTGGCTACTTTCTCAACCGGAAGGGCCTGGTCACATTCGAGCAATACGCTCGTGACAACCCTGCCCACGCCGGTCGAAATGGCGTCGCCTGCAACCAGTGTGGATCGCGCAGTATCCGTCTGTGGCGCCATCAGCCCTTCTTCCGGGTTCAACAGTGGCACATCTGCAACCATTGCGGAACCACGCTATACCGGTCGCTCTAGTCCCAACCCCACTACTAGGGGGTGCAGAACAACGATCCAACCGCCGTTGTATTGGCGGTCCGGATTCTTGTATCCTTGCGACTTTTGTCGGATTTGACACATTTATGCGCCTGATTCTCGCCATCCTGCTGCCCTGGTTCCAGTTTTTCACCATTGGTCGGCCCTTCGCCGGCGTCATCTGCCTGATCCTGCAATTGACGATCATCGGCTGGATTCCGGCTGCTATCTGGTCGACCTACGCCCTGAGTCAGTACAAGACCGACCAGAAGATCCAGGCAGCGCTGAACTCCCGTGACCGTTGACTTTTCCCGAAACAAAGGCATGAAGACCAAGTTCGCACATTCGATCATTGCAGGATGCGCATTGATCGCCCTCGTGGGGTGTGGAAGCAAGCAGGACGCCAACAAGGGCAACTTCAAGGCTGCCATTCAGGACTATTACGACAAGAGCAACGGCGTTTGTGTAATGGCTCCCGCAAAGGCATTCCCCTACAAGATTGAAAAGAAGGACGGGCTCCGTTCCTTGAGGAATCCCGAGAAGGCTGCAGCGCTCGTAAAAGCAGGACTGCTTTCAGAATCAGAGGCTGAGATGCCAAGCGAAAGCCAATGGAACAAAGAGCCCATTCCAGCGAATGAGTACGCCCTGACGGAACTTGGCAAGAGATACTTGGTAAAGGGTGCGGGCGGAAACATCAGCAATTGGGATGGCTTCTGTAGCGGCAAAGCGAAGGTGGTCGAGGTGGAAAGCTTCACGGAACCTGCTGACCGATTCGGCATGAAGATCTCTCAGGTGAACTACACCTACGAGATCCCGGATGCTCCAGACTGGGCAAAAGTTCCAGAGATGCGCGCTACGTACCCCCAACTTCAGGCCGCCAGCGAGAAGAAGCGTGACAAGACTGTCTTGATCGCAACGAGCGAAGGCTGGGTGCACGAGCAGCTCTTCAGAAACAGTATTAGTAAGTGAATACCGCGTCTAGATCGCAAGTGGCACCACAAGTAATCGGTCACGTATTTTTGGGCCGGCTTGACATGCGGATCAAGTCGGTAGGATGGATTTAGCGATTCGATTCAATCGCGGTCCGTCCTGAAAAACAGAGGAAGAAGAAAGAAAATGCAAAAGACCAAGTTCGCACTCTCCATCGTTTCTGCTGCTGCACTGCTGACCCTGGCCGCCTGCGGTGGTGGGGGCGGTGACAGCGGCACGTCGACGCAACAGCCGAGCAATCCGACGCCTCCGGCACCTGTGATCACTGTCCAAGGCAGTGCCCCTAACGTTTCCGCGGATCCCTTGGCTCTGATCTTTGTGCCCCAAGACGCGGTTTCACGCGGTGTATCGTCGCATGCGTATGTGACTGCGGCAGTCGCCGCCTCTGCGCAAGCCAAGACGACTGCTGGTGCGTACACGACGCTTGGTGCAAACGCGTCCGTTAATGTAGTGCTGACGAGCGGGACTGTCGCCGATCTGGCAGGCAATGGTGCCTTTGCACTAGGCCGATGGACGAATGGAGCAACGAGTCAAGGCAACGTCAGTGTCAATCAAGGCAGCCACTATGTGGTTGGCACCCCGCTCACGGTAACGCCGGATCTTACCGTCGGTGCGCCCGACGTGAAGGCTTCCTGCACTTTAGCCGCGGCGACTCAGCCGACTGCGGTTAGTGGGAACTTCCCCGTAGGCAAACTGAATGCTGCTACGGCAACTGTCGGTCTCACGTTCGCAACTCTTGACTCATTCTCACTTGACGTGGCTATCGGTTCTGACACCCACATCACGTCTTCCATCACCAGCGCACCGCTCAAGGGCGTAAGTCTCGGAACGGCCAGCACCCCTGGTACTTACCTCATCCAGACACTTGGTACGGATGCGAAGAAGCCATTCCTTGCCATCGGATATACGATCCCCACTCCTTCCAGTGGGGACGTTTCCGGTGTGGTTGTCCTCTCCTGCCAATAATGGCGCTTAGGCGGATGAAGACGGCCGGTTAGCCCGGCCGTTTTTCTATTTAGCCGCCGCCACTTCCCGACGTGTTGTACGTGCCGCCAATAAACCCGACTGAGCCGGCCGGACAAGGATAGTCTGAGCCAGGCATGTTGTTCGCGCCCGGCCACGTAATGCAAATCCCGTAGTCTGTAAACGAATTTGCGCTTCGCGACCAGAATGAAACGATCTGCCCCTGGGATGCCCCGCTGGCCGCCCTCCAGACGCCATTCTGACACGATAGAGTCTTACCATCAGGATCGCTTCGGATCGCTCCCTGCGGATCATTACATCCCCAGCCTGCCACCACCTTTTGGCTGGGGTCCACTGACGGAACTATAGCTCCGGATGTGTAAACGTACCCACTCGCGACCAAAGAGCCCGAAGCGTTCACGTTGCCATAGGATTGAATTCCAGACGCGTTCACCTGCGCTGCGCCTAGGGTGCCTGCAATTGACGCATTCCCGTAAGACTGCAGACCATTGCCAGCCAGCACGTTACCCGTAACGTTACCGCTCGCGGCCACGTTTCCCGACGCCGATACCGAGCCATTCGACTGCAAATTCCCCACGCGATTCATCGCCTGGTTATTGGCGTCCATCGCACCGGTCAGGTTCAGCGAACCATCTCGCTTGTAGAACTGGTTCATGGACTGGGCGAGCAACGAACTCGACCCTACGCGCATCGCCAAGACGCCTACGGGCTGTCCCATCACAGGGTTCGGCGCCTGCCAGGTTGCCGCCATCCCGGTAATGGTCGCCGGCGTTTCGGCAAATGTCACACCCGCGTCCTGACCAGCCTTGACCACTGCGGCACCCATCAGATCCGTGCGAATCCGCCCGAAAGCATCGCGATAGCCCTCGGTGGAGTAGACGAGCCCCGGGATCGAGCAGCCAGAGATATCGCCGGCGCAATTCGTGGGCGTGAGATCGATCCTGAACGACAAGCCAAGGGGACTAATGTCCGAGTACCCAATCGGCAGCAACCCGAAGTTGATGAAGTCCTGCACCGTTGGATGCAGCGGGTCGGCCACACCAATCGTCTTGCCACCCACCGTCAGGTTGGTCGAACCCGCCGGACTTTTCGCAAGCGCGGTGAACGCCTCAAACGTGTAGGTATTCGCCGCCTGTGCGATGTTGGACATGTAGTTGCCTGTCCCGATCGCGAGGTTCTCCTCCTGATCCGCATACGCCCAGGCCACCGATCCCACCAAGGCAATGCTGCCTACCAGCAGGCCCATCGAGTAATTGCTCAACAACATAATCCGCTCTCCTATGCCAAAGCCCGGCCATTAGGCCGGGCATGTCTATTCGACTCGCGTCTCATCAGGACATGAACAGATCGAGGGTATTGCTGTCGCCCGAACACTTCACCTTGCTGGGGTCAACCGAGCCGCCGACATCCTTGATAATCTTTCCGTTCACGAGGATCCGTCCCGCGCTGCTCTGAAAGGCCGCCACGATCGCCGGGCACGCCGCATCTGGCTGGTTGGGCACCGTGTACTGCACGCTGTCATTACCGCTCAGCAGCTTGCCCGGCGCCACGGTCAGAATGCCGCCGCCCGGTTGAACCGAGATCGTGCCGCCGGTGTCCGTCATCGTGGTCAGGTCACGGAATACGCCGTTATCGATCAGCGACGTGACAGACACCTTGCTGTACTGGCCACGATAGTTCGTCTTCACCTTGCCCATGACGTTGTTCAGCTCCGTCGTCAACTGCTGAACTTGCGTATCCACCGAGTTGTGCGAGAACAGCACCAGGATCGCAACGAGGGTCAGTGCCGCGAGCAGCAGGTAAAAGCCGTACTCGTCGAGAATGCCGCCATGCTGGCCGCGCATGCGCGGGTTGCTGCGAATGCGCTTCCATTGCTCGTCGCGGCTCAACTGGTTAAGCGGAACGGTGGAACCGAAGGCGTTGTCTTCGGTGGCCGCGGCGTTGTATTGCAGGTTGCGAGTGTCCATGTTTCGTTGTTCCTTATCAGTTGGATGGGAGGGCGGATGGGTTGATGCTTTTCTGATGCGTGCGGATGCTGTTGGTCTGCATGCTGGACTTCAGCTCACGCGCCATGAAGGCAGGCATGAAGGCTAGGCTGGTAATGAGGATGATCAGCAGGATGGAAGCCTTGCGATTGAACGACGACGCACGCTGTTCCAGTTCTCGTGGCGCCGTCTGAAGCAGCGTGTTCGAGACCGTCGACAGCATCTTCGACAAATCGTCTTCGTATTCCGCGACGTCCTGAATTCGGAAGGACGTGTCGCGGTCGAACAGTCCGGTATCGAAGATCTTCCCGCCAGCGTTGGGGCTCTCCTCGAGCGCTACCTGAATGCGGTCGATGTGCTGCGCCAAGTACGGGTAGGCGTGCTCGCGCATCAGGTCCAGCGCCGGCGACAGGTTCTTGGAATCCCCGCCAAACCGCTGCGTCACTGCCGACATGGCTGACAGAAACTGCGCCCCCTGGAAACGCCGGAAGAAGTCGAACAGGATGACCTTGTTATCCAGCCACTGCCGGTACTTTCCGGTGTAGCCTTTCAGCGCTTTGAGTACCCAGTAGCCCAGTGCGAGCTCACCGGCCAGCACAAGCCAACCCCAATTACGCAGGAACTGCGCCGCGTAGTGGAACGTCTTGGCGATCGGCCCATAGGCATCCACCGGCAGCAGACTGGCAAAGCTGCGGTCTAGCATCGGGGCCACGAGGAACGCCATGGCACCCACGTACACGTGCAGGATGATGAGCGTAAGTCCGACACTCGCCAGCATGATCACGATGTTCGCCTTGGCGTCGTGCATGGCGCGCAAGTTCTCCGCGAGCTTGAACAACCCCTCCTTCAGGTCGCCACCCTGCTCCGCAACGGCCAGGATCGCGAGATCCTCGTCCGGCACGGTCCCGCGCAGGATCTCGGCGAGGCGCGATTCCTGCGTTTCGCCGTCGAGCCCCTCGCTACGCGATAGCCACAACGCCGCGAGAATGCCAAGTGGCTCGCCGGCGCGGCGTGCCGCATCCTTGGCAAAGTGGTTCGAGATCGGCTCGCCAGGCATCTTCTCGATGCGCATGGCCAGGTCGTAGTAATAGTCCGCCCGCTTCGCACCAAACTCAAAACGCGCACGCCAGAGCTTGTCGGGGAACCGGCCCACAGCCGTGTTGGTTCTCGCGGCCACAGAGCCGGGCGAGCGCTGCCGACCAAGAAGCGCTTTGATTCGAGACATCATGATGCGGCTCCTTTGACGCGGTTCAACATGCGTTTGAGGCGTTGCTCATAGCCGTCCAGCGAGAGGATCCGCTCGGCCTCCCGAGGATCAACCGTGCCGGCATGGACGTGGTACATGGCGACTTCGAAGACCGACTTGCCAGTGCAGTCCGGAATGTCGAACCCTGTCTCCCGCTTCTCGCGCTGATGAGCCTGTAGCTCTATGGCCCGTGCATCGCGGATATACATGAGGTCCAACTCGTCCGGCTCGAACATCTCGGCGGCCATGACACGCCCGCGGATACCGTTCAGATCCGGAAGATTGGCGCGTCTGCACTTGTCGCAACCTTCGAGGCGGCGCAGGCGGATGCCGTCGACGTTGAACTGAAAGAGCTTCTCGATCTGGTGCAGCTTCGCCGCCCCCAGGATCTGTTTGGCCTCGTCGCCGTGGTGACCACAATCGCAGGTCTTGGGCAGCAGCGCCTGATAGACGTACAGGTTCACGAAGCCCGGCGTCGCCAGGACACTGCGCGGAATCCGCAACTCGCTGTCGGCAAGGCGGTCCGTCGCTGCGACGGCTGAAGGCGCGTGCACCGTCGTCAGCGCGCGCAGGCCAGCACCTGCCACGTCGCGGAAGAGGCCGGCAGATTCGAAGTCGCGCACCTCGCCAATCATGACGAAATGCGGGTTCATCCGCTTCAGTTGACGCTTCGCCACGATGAATGGATCGTCTTCGCGGTTTGCGCCGTCCAGTTGCCGCGACACCGAGAAGTGGTGCGTGCCACGAGCCATCAGTTCAACCGGGTCTTCGATCGACATCTTGTTCATCCAGCCTGGCAGGCGCTGCATCACGGCATGCGCCGTGGTCGTCTTGCCCGAGCCGACGGTACCGACCAGGACCACGCCGCCGCCCATCTGCATGGTGCAGCGGTCGATGACATCGGCCTGTTGCTGGAAGAAGCCAAGATCCTTGACGAACTCCACCTCGCATGTTGCCGCCTTCTCCCGGTTGACCCGCATGACGGTCACGTGGCCATCGGCGCTCTGCATCGAGGCCCACCGGAACACCAGCGGCACGCTGTCGACCTCCGCACGCACGCTAGTCTGCTGAGGAAGGATGCGGCTGAACAGGCCTTGTGAGCCGCCTTTGCCCTTTTGCCAGACGTACCCGAGCATATCCAGCAGGTCACCCGTCCGGATCTCGAACTCCGGGGGCGACACCAGGTGGCCGTCGATGGCAAATCGGATCTGCGAGAGATCGCTGTTGTCTTTCGCCTCGAAGTGGATATCCGATGCCTGCTCGCGCAAGGCGAACTGGGCCGCGGCAAGGAACGTTTGCCACAGAGCGTTGGCGTTGCGGGCGCCCGGGACGGCGGTCGCGGTGCGGCGGGCCTTTCCCTCTACGCCTCGCGACAGCGCGGTCATCACCTGCGGCGCCGCGGTATAGAAGAACGGGGTCGCGGCCTCGTAATGCAGGCGCGATTGCCGAAGGATTTCCTCCGTCACGTCCGAGTGCTGCATCTCCGCAAGCAGGATTAGCGCAAACTTGCCGCGGGAACCGGCGGCGCCCTCTTCCACCAACACCGGACAGAGCTGGTGCCGCAGGGATTGCGCCATGCCCAGTTCATCGTAGATGACCCGTACGAACGAAGGCAGATCGTCGGTCGTACGGATCTCCGTGGTGGGCGAGGACTGCGGCGCGGCTGAGGCGAGCACAGGCTCAACCGGGGCCGAAGGTTGAACAACGGAACCCGTCCCCGACAGCACGGTAATGCCACTACTCGACGCCGGCATGAGCGACTTGGATTTGCCTAGGAATCGCATGTTCGCCCTCAACCTTTGACCGGTGCTGCGGCCGGTGCAGGTATCGAGCCGACTTGCGCCGGTAGCGCTGGAGCGGCCGTGGGCGCGGGAAGCGGCATCACGCCCGGCTGCGTTGGCGGCATCATCAGAGGGAACGGAGCAACGCTGGAAGGGGCACCCGCAGCCGGCAGCGAGCCGGCAGGCAACGGGCCGGCAGGCTTTGGCGTCGTGCGCTCACCACCGGATTGCTCGCCCACCAGAATCACCGCATCGTCATCGGCCCTGGCTGCATTGAGTGTCTGCTTGCCGCGCGCGAGCTTCGTACCCGACTCGGTAATCGAGACCACTTTGTAGCCGCGCACGGACCCACCGATCTTGGCTGCATAGACCTGATCGCCCCACTTCACGTAGCTGCGCAACGTCAGCGACAGACCGGCGGCACGCCCATCCACGCCATAGAGCGCAATCGTCTTGGGCGATTCATCGCGTGCATGCTGTGACACCGGCACGGCGGCAATGGACGTCGGCGTAGGATTCCCCTTCGCGAGATCCTGGTCCAGCTTCTGCAGCGCCAACTGCGCATCCTTTTCCAGAAGCTGCTGCGTAACGGTCTTCACGCCGTCAGCATGCGCAGCGCCGGCGGCAAGGCAAACAAGAAGAGTGCTCGAGATTCGTTTCATTGGTTACTTTCTCCTAGTCCCGCGCGTACGCGTCGCCCTTGGCTTCAATTATGAATTTGGAGTCGTTGATGGACGGATCGGCGTCCAGCTTGACCGTGAGGGTCAGTTCACCCACCGACACATTTGAGGGGAAAGCCCCGACCATGCCGGCATTGCGCAACGGTCCATGGATCTCCCACGTCGCAATCCGATAGACCGCAGGTACCGATCCGAGTCCCTCAGGCGGGATGGCCCCAAACGGCACCATTTCGTTGAGCACTGCCTTCGTCGTGGCAGGCCGCATCAGTTGCAAGGTCGAACCCAGGTCGGTGCGCAGTGCCATGCTCGTGGGCAGCGATTCCAGCAGCTTGCCAAGCGGCGTCGGCGGGCCAAACGGCACCTTGGCGGTCACCGTCACGTCGTTGTCGTCTTTCCCGAACCGGGGATTGGCGAAAATGTCCGGCATCTCGGCCAGGAAGGTGGCGTTCGTCGCTCCGCGCGTGCCACCCCCGCTCTTGCTTGCGTCCAGGCTGTAGACCGCGTCGCACTCGGCCACCGGCGAAACAACCGTCTTGCACGTAATCGTGGCCAGCTTCCATCCGCCCACGACGTTCGGGACGAATTCGGTAAACCATCGGGCAAATTGCGGGATGGCCACCGCAGCCTTGGCAGACGGTGCGACGGATCGCGCCATGATGTCTTCGGCATAGCGCTCGGCCGGGCTCTTCTGTGGCGGCGGCGGATTCTTGCGAATCTGGTACGCCTTGTATTCGGCCATGCCGTACTTGCCGCCAACCGTCGCCAGCAGGCCGATGACCGCCAGCATCGCCAGACGTTTCTTCGTTGCTGCTGCACTCGGCTTGCGCAATGCCGCGTGAGCATCTGCCGCAGCAGCGATCGCATCGAGATGCAATTCAACAAAGCTGAGTGCCGACGCCCCCGAGACCAGTTGCGTCAATTCCGGCAGGTTTCCGGCCAGGCGAAACGAGCCTCCGGCTTTCTGCGCGAAATCCCTGACCACTTCCGAAAGCGTTGCCTCCTCTGTGATCACCCGATCGAAACCCACGCGCGGGCGACCTTTCAGGATGCCGCAAACGAAGTAGCCGACGTGCGCGCCAGCGTTCTCCAGCCGGTAGGCAAAGAGCACGTTCGGCAGCAGGTCCGGGATACGGGCGATCGCGACCGCCGCCGAGTAGATCTTGTCCTTGACCTTGGCCTGCGCGTCCTCCGGCGCGAGGTAGCCCATGTGCAGCGCTGCGCCGTCGTGCCAGATCCGTCCAGCCTTGACCTCTTTAGCCACTTTCGCGGCCAGGTCCAGTGCTGGCGCATTACCGGTGAGGGTCCGCCAGTTCATCCCGAAGGCCAGCGTCTTGCCGTGGATGTTGACGATCATCGTGCTCCCTCCCCCGCCCCGCTCGCGGCGTCGCCGGCCGCGGCGCGCCGTTGGCGCAGGAACGTCCGGAATGCCTTCCCCTCGTCCGCAAACACGACTTGATGATCTTCGATGCGAGAGAGCGTGATCTCACCGAGCGCATGCACATTCAGCCGACGACGCAGCTCGTGCTCCCATGCGGCACGAAACTCGCTGCGAATCCCAAGTTGGCGATGCATCAGCAGCAGGCCGATCATCGCTGACCAAACCAGCGTATAGGACAGCCATTGAGCGACGGCGACTGCAAGGTTCTCGGGCTGCAACTGTGCCGCAACCAGGATGGTCTTGATCGCAGCGACTGTTCCGGTCGCGTCAAGCAACAGTCCGACAAGTGCCATCCAGAAGAGAATCAGCGGCACATTGCGGATGAGCCAATGCACGAACGTCAGCCCCCCCGATACGAGGTTGACGGCCTGACGCAGGTAGGTGCTTACGGAGAACATGGCCCGTTCACGCATTGCAGCGTACTCAGCGTCGGAGATCGCCCCTTTATCCACGCCATGCACCTGAACGATCCATGCGTTGTCGTCCAGAACAATCATTCTGCAGCGCAGCGAGAGGCTATAGGCCGCAAGCAGGGCCTGCCCGAACACGGTCACGACAGCCATCACCAGCCCTACCCAGAGCATGTCGGCGCGAGGCTGCATGGCAACGATCACCACGAGCGGCAACCACATCACCATTGCGACAGGGCGGTGCCGTTGATACAGCAGCGCGATATCCGAAGCAAAATGTCGAAGTGCTCGCATGAGTTACCTCGCCTCGCCCTGGTCCTGCACCATCACGGTTGCCAATAGCAACGTGAACGTGCGCGTCTTGGATACCGTCTGCGAGCCACCAAGGATCATCGGCAGGGACTCCCCCAACGTGCGACGCGTGTTCTGCGTGTCATCCTGGTCCAGTGCGGTCATGAGGACCGTCTGGCCATTGCGCACTATCAGGTCCTGCTTGGGGATACCCTTGCCAACGAGATTGATCGTCTGCACGGACTGCTGGTTGTCACCCGAGCCGGATGTGAACTTTTCAAGCGGGCCGTCCTGTTTGGACTGGTCCAGTGCAATCGTCAGGTTCACGTCGTCGCGCGACGTCGCGTCGGCATAGACGGCCAGCTTGAAGCCGACGGTTGCCGTCGACGTCGTGATACCGGGAACGCCACCCGTGCCGCCCACGCTCGATGCGGCCGGCGTGGTACCGGAAACGTACGAGAACGTGCGGCGATTGTTGTACTGGAACCCGTGCCGGTTGCGCATCGAGACGGGAATCGTCATGTTCGATGTCACCGTGCCGTATTGCTTGAGCGCGCTCACAATCGCTTGCGTTCCGCTAAAACCGCCCGAGGTCAGGGTCATCCCGAAGCTGCCCGCTGACGACGACACGAGCGTGGCGGGAGAGAGAGCGGTCGCGGTAAATCCCGGCAGATTCTGCAGAGCTTTGGTTAGCACGACGTTCCAGTCGACCCCTGCTTCGCCGCTGTCCGAAACGGTCAGGTCGATCATCTGGAACTTCAATGTCACCATGCGCGAGTAGATTGCCACCTGACGACGAACAATCTCGTCGGCGGCATCGACCGCTTCCTTGGTGTCACGCATCGTCAAGAGACCCGTCGCAGGGTTAAGCTCGGCGTTACCGACCAGCGTCATGGCCGGCTCGATGCTCTTCTTCACGCCGGCCAGATCGTCCTGATCCTTGATCTCTGACTTGGCCACCGCGTCCACCTGATTGCTCTGGCCGCCACCCGTGGTGCCGGAACTGGAGCCTTGTGCGGATTGCTTGAACTCGGTGGTGAAAGAGTTGGTTCCTGCCTGCATCGGCAGTTGCCAGGTCTTCGTGACCAGACGGTAGAAGCGGATGATGCCCTTCTCGCTATTGAACTCCCAATTGATACCAAGTCGAGTGGCAACGGTATCCAGCATGGTGGCCAGGGGCATCTTCTCGCTGTTCTTGAACTCCACGTTCAAGGCGTTATCCAGCAACGGCGTGGCTTGCGACGCGGCCGACATGCTTCCACAGGCGGTGAGAGCGCCGGGCAGCGGACCGTTCAACGCCGGTGCGGGTCCCAGGCCCTGAGCGAGCGGGTTTACAGCACCTTGGCCCTGTGTGGAGCGAAGCTGCTGAGCGGCTTGTTGCCCAAGGCTACGCGGCAGCAGCAAGTTCGGCGGCAGGTAGACATCCGATTCGATCTTGACTGGGATGTTGGTCGACATCTGGATGCGCTGCGCCACCACTGCGAGCGACATCGACCGCTCGGGGAACATCACCAACGTGTCGACATTGGCACGCAACGCAACGGGAAGCGTCACGTTCCGTGCGACGGGTACGCGCTTGCCGGCGAGATAGGGGCGTGCCACATCTTGTTCGGCCTCGACTGCGGCCCGGTCGCGGCGAATGCGCGCGTACAGTTCGTCCGTCGTCTGCATGGACTGCGCGGTGGTCGCGTCGGTCGCCTGCCGAACGTCTTTGAGGAGGGTTGGCGACACGCAGCCCGCCAGGGTGGAGCAGACGAGTGCGGCGCCGGTTGCCGGTCGAAGAATTCGGGTCAACTTCATTTTTTGCTGCCTCACTTGGACGGGTCGCACTTCGTGGTGAGCTTCACCACGCGCACATAGTTGTTGGAGTAGAAGCAAGGCTTCAGGCTGTAGTCGGTCATTTCCGTGGCAGAGAGCACGCGGCGCACCGCACTCTTGAAGTCGCCCGAAAACGCATCCGACGCATCGATGGGCACGTCCTGGTCCACTTCCCATTGCGCCGCAGTCCAGCCCGCCTCGCGCGCCCATTTCTCAATCAGGACGCGATAGTTCGCGTCTGCCGGGGACACGGACCAGCTGCGTTCCAGCGGCGCCGACGGCACGATAGTTGCCAAGGCTGCCGGCCCCGCAATTGCGGGAGTGCCCGGAGCAGCCGCCACAGCTACCGGCACGGCAGTCGCCTGTGCGGTGGCCGCCGTACTCGCCACAGACGGGATATTCGCGGCCAGCGTTGTCGGCTTCGCGCGCTCGCCAGCCAGCACCTGCCACCCACTGCCGGCAAGCGGCTTCGACGGTTCAAAGTTACCGAACGGCTCCGCGCCAAACGGGCCTGCCGCCGGAACGGCTGCATGGGCACATACCCCGAAGGCTGCGGCACCGGACAAAAGGATCCGGCAGAACCGGGCGGACATTCGAGACTGGTACATGGCTGATTTCCGTTTGAATTCGGATGGGTTACTTGGTAGTGGATTGCAGCTTCTGGTAGACACGGTTGGCGTACCGCAATCGCTTGTCAGGTGCGCCGGCGTTATAGCAACCGACCGCCGTCCAGGTGTTGCCGTAGCGGCTCAGGCAATCGGCGAGGATCCACGTCCCGACGTAGGCATTGGTACAGGGATCGAACAGGCTCTGCCGCGTAATGCCAAACTTCGCCAGGCGCGGCAGGTGCACCGAGTTAATCTGCATGAGTCCAATGTCCTCGCTGCCATTCGTGTTGGTATTCGTTACCCACGAACGCATGCCGGACTCGACCTGCGCGATGCCCCGCACGAGCATCGGGCTCACACGATGGAAGGCGGCAGCTTCGTCAAGGCAGTCGGCCCGCGCAGCATTGGCGAGAGACATGCCGGCAACGAGACAGGGCAAGAGAACGCGGCGCATCACGGTCATTGGACGCTCGCCGGACGTTCGTAGAACCGAACCTCCGGCAAGCGATCCACGCGGACGACGTTCCCGTCGGCAATGACCGTCAGATGGTCGGAGACGCCGTTGTATTTGTAGTAACGGTCCTTCTGCTCGCCGCCGCCCTGATGGTTGTCGCCGAACACCGAGATGCTGGCCATCGACTTCGCAAAGCTCAGGTAGGTCACGCCATCCTTCTCGAAGACGCGCTCCAGCCCTGCGCCGTTCTCGCGGGGGAACAGAAAGTTGATGCCGGCGACGCGTGCGACTTCCACGCGCTTGCCGCTGCCCGATGCCGTGAACTGGTCGACCGTCGGGAACGACAGCACCTTCTCGGTGTCGTCCCATTTCGTACGCAGCTTGTCGCCGGCCGTATCGCGCAGCTCCAACTCTTTCGGCTCGGCGTCAAATCGGACTTCGATACGACCATTCTTCGCATCACGAATCGCCAGGGCGTTGAAAGCCGACGCCAATGTCGGACCTTCGGGCAAGGCGGTGCCGGTAGGCGACGCTGCCTCGGCGACGGGCAAACTGGCCACGGCTGCGGACGTACGGATCATCCCCGGCGCCGACACCTTCTCGGTCTCAACCGCGAATGCCTTTGGCGGCGTAGCACGCAGCGCGATGTTCCGGCGGCCGAAGTCGATTTCTGCGTACAGGTTGCGTTGCTCCAGGACACGCGCCAGCGCCTGCAGCCAGTTTTCGCCGCCGCGCACGTCGAGCGAGACATCGTCTGTGAGCGGAATGTCTTTTGCTGCGGTACCGCTCCAGCCAGCCGGTGCGATCGACTTCACCATCTGTGCAAGCGGCAAAGACGAGCGTCCGGCACGCATGAGCGGCAAGTCCGCATAGCTGCCGATCAAGGCCAGCCGCCCTGACACTACCGCAAGACTGCGTGGCATGTCGCCGGCCGGATTCGCGGGTTCGGACGTGAAGCCATTGGCGCGCTTCCAGCGGGCAACAACTGGCTGGCCGTTGACCGAGTAACGTACGACGTCGGGCACCCCGTCGAGCACCCAGTACGGCCCGCTCTGGATCGCGCCATCCGCCTGTACCATTTGGCCGAAGCGCGGCTGGATGTAGGTCGACAAGCCATCGTTAAATACCATGGCCGGTCGATCTGCCGCGCGCGCTACCACCTGGTAATCGAAGTCGAGCGGATCGGTGTCAGCCGCGAATGCGTGTGTCGCTATCAGCGCGAGAGCAGAAAGGATGAGCGGCCTGATCATTGGAATGTCGCGACGTGTTTCATGAATCGGGTGAAGTAGGGTCCGCCGCGTTCGGGATTGGCGCTGTGGTACCAGGCCACAGCCTTCATCGGCGAGCCGCTGCGTTGCAGGTTCTCTGCAAGGATGTCTTCGGCGACACGGATGTTGGTCGCAGGCGCAAGCGCTTCCCACGGCGAGGCAAAGCGTTTGCCGTGATAGCACCAGTTCACCTGCATAAGGCCCACGTCAAAATCGCAACGATCGTTCGCCAGCAGCCGACTAACAGCCGCATAGGCTTCTTCGCGCGTGGCGAAGAACATGCCACGTCCTGCAACGTTCAGTGTCCACGGCCACGGACGACCGCGGTACGACGATTCATTCATGGCGATGCCCGCCGTGATCTTGGGATCGACACGATTGCCCATCTGCACGAACGGTTCAGTCTTCGGAGCACAGGCCCAACCACCGCGGCGCTCGGCCAGAGCCTCCTGTGCCCCATCATTCAACACGACGGGTCGCAACCAGCCTTCACGCACAAGGAGTCGCGAGATCGGTTGTGTCTTGCCGGCCAACGTGACCACCGGCCCCTCTTCGGCACCCGGTTCGATCTGGGCGCCGAGCAGGCGAGCCGACCAACCAAGAAAAGCGTCCAGTCCACAAAAGAGAACGGGCTTGCCGTCCAGGGTATGTACTCGGGCCTGCCCATCTGCCTTGACGACGATGGCGTTAGGACTGATGACGGCCTCGATCGTCGCCGCCTGCGCCGCCAGTGAGGCTGCGCCAACAATCAGGAACATCGCGAGGTACTTAGTCACGATAGGGCTCCAGGACGATGTCGTGCTTGACCTGCACCATCATCTTTTGCCCCGGCTCAGTCGTGATCGTCGGGCGAATGTTCTGATTGCGGTTCAGGATTGTCTGCGCCGTTTGCGTCGCCACCTGCCCTGCCGCATTGCCGTAGGCGACAAGGCCTGCCGGGCCGACCGTAGTGGTCGTCGGGTTGTCGTTGAAGCGCAACGACAGTGCACCGATCACCAGCGCACCGCCGAAGATCTTAAGGAAGTGGTTGTTGACGTCGCCAGTGTTGCCTGCGGTACCGTCGGGGTCAGCGCCCTGCATACCCATGAGCGGCACAGTTTTCCCGTTCGGCAGTTGCATGCGAACGAATGCGGTCAGAAGGCGCTCCTGGCCCACGGCGATATCGGCGCTATACATGCCCACCAGCGTGGTTCCTGCCGGGATGATCTTGCAGGTACCCTTTACGGTGTCGTAGACATCCTGCGAGACGGTTGCACGGAACTCTCCCGGCTTGTCCGAGTTGAGGCCACCAGCAAAGTTGGCAGGAATGATGAAGCCGCGGCTCAGTGTGCATCGCGGCAGCTTGCCGTCGAAACTCGTGCGCAGCGTAGCCGTGGCGCCGGCGTCCCGAAGGAATTGCTTGTCAGATGAAACTGCCTGCGTGCCCGCGTCCTGACCTTGTGCCGCCGCAGCAGCGGCACTAGCACGAGCGGCGGCGGCTTGCTGCAGCGCACGCATCTGCGCAGGGTCAGTCACGTCCGCCACACCCGCCCCGCCCTTATTCTCGATTTGGGATTTGCGTAGGCCGCTCTTGTAGACAGGCGCGGTGAAAATTGAGTCCTGCTCGTTCTTCTTGGCGTCCGGCGCTACCGGCTTGCTCCCTGAGGTGAGATCGTTCGCCGTCAGCAGCGGTGTCTTCCCCGTGTCCGCCGGTGTAGCAACCTTGCGCTGACGCTCAGCTTCCTGCCTGGCCTTCTCCGCTTGGTCGCGAATTGTCTGTTCGAGATTCTGCGCACCTTCTGATGAACCAGCACGCGCTCGGATTTGTTCAGCACGCTCCTGCTCCGCCTTCTCGTCGTGCTGCGCCTCGCTGATCGACTGGAAGTAGTAGCCCAGTGCGCCAACCAACACGGCAGCGACACTGCCAAGTGCTACCACGATGTTGCGCGGCAGCTTTCCTTTGACCGCCCGCTGCTGCGCTTCAGTCACGTCAGTAACATTGGGATCCTTCTTGGATTTTCGCATCAGAACAGTCCCAGAATGCGACTGCGGCCCCGCTCGATCCGGACCTCATCGGAACCGGAACGCAGAACGACTGTATCGGCCAATCGTTGAACCACTAGGTACCCGCCGCGGCGGATAGCATTGACCACCACGAAGTCGCTGCCGTCCTTGACCAGCGCAACGGGCCAGTTCTGTGAGGCACCCGAAGGTAAGCGCAGCCATAGCGCCTTACCGTCATCAAATGCCGTCTCCGGCTTGAAGTTGGCGCTGCCAGAGATCGAATACTCGAAATTCAGCTTATCGGGCGAAACACCAACCGTATCGACGTTGCGCTCATCGCCGCCAGCGGGCCGTGCTTCATCGCCAGCCTCCGCCCGCGCTTCGTTCCGCGCCTTCACTTTCGCCGCGATAGAGGTCGGGATACGGAATCGCACCTTCTGATAGAAGATGCCTCCTAGTGGGGAAGAAACCAGGGTGAACTCGTAGCTCCGCTTGTTCGTATTCACGGACAGCGTATTGACGAGGCCTGCAGCTTGCGGCTTCACATACAGGTGATTCGCGCCATCTGTCTCATAGTCCCAACGCACGCTTTCGCCCCAGGCGGGCTCGCCGACGATCTGCTCATCGTCCGGGAACTCGATCGTGGTCATCTTCAACGGCGCGCTCAAGACACGGAAGATCTGGTCGCGACTGTAGTTGAAGACTACAAGCCTGGAGTCGCCGGGCAGCGCCACGGGATCAACGCCGCCATTGAACGGGTTGGACGGGTTCATTGCGTCGCTGATGTCGCCAACGGCCAACCCCGCGAGGCCGGCTCCAATGCGGTGCGCCGTCTTCTCGGCTGCATGGCCTTCGGGGGCAGAGAGGATCAATGCCAGCGCAGCAGCGATGGCGAACGGGAAAAACCGGGAGGGCTTACTGGCTTCCATGGGCACTTAGCGCGGCATTACGCCTGCGACTTTTGGATGCTGAAGAACACGGGATAGATACCGAACGGGTTGGTGCCAAGGATGGCGTCGCTGTTCGGCGGCTTGACTTGGTATCGGACAGTAATGGCGTAGCGCTGCTTACGCGGCTTGTATCCGTCCTCGCTAGTCGCCGTTATGAACTCCACGGCAACGGTGCTGTCAGGCAACACAGCGATATTTAGGATCTTTGGCTCACGGACGAGGGTGGGCGACGAGATGACCTGACGAACGGGTTGATCTTCATCGACCCAGTCCTGGAACTGTGCACGGCTTGAGCCGACCATTTGCTCGCGCACGGAGCGCAGGTTCTGTGCCAGGCGGGAGCGCTCCACGTCGGTACTCAGAATCGGCTCGATCGTGAACCAACGAGTGATCAGATCCTTGATGGCCCATTTGAGGGCCATGTCGTCAGGCCGGTAGTCCACTAGTTCGCGGACGTACGGCTTGCCTGTCGCATCTGCCGATACGCCAACTGTCTTGACCATCGGAGGAGGCGCCTCACGGGTCATGATCGCCGCCAGCGCAATGAACCCGATACCGAGGCTTGCGATCTTCCAGTGGTTTCGCTCGACACTCAGACGTGTCGTGCGATCGAAAATCAACTGCTCGGGACTTTCATTGCCATACATCCCCGGCGCTACTGTCAAAGGATTGGCATTCTCGGATTTTTTGGGAAAAAGACGCATGCGGCGTTCCTGTTGGATGCCGCCAATTGAAACAGCTATCCGCGCTTCATAGAGGCTGAAAAGCTATGCGATTTTGCAGAGCTTTCCGCTGAACGCACGTTCTCGTCAGTATTCTTCGTTTCCCGTCATCGCGGACTTTCTGCCGCGCTTTGCAATGGCATTTCCCCGAAAAGCTCATATAAATAGGTAAGCTTTCTGGGGAAATAGGATGAGCATGCTCACGCCTTCTGGCGACAAAAGCGAGCACTGCCGAACATCGTTCGATTTAGAGGTGGAGACCAGAAACGGCTGAATCGACATGTAGAGCCCCCTCTCTCCGCCGCTAGATGTCTTCACCGTGTCCCGTTGGATCGGAACATCCCAGAAAGCTCACGAAAATCGCATAGCTTTCTGCCCTCCACTGCCGCCCGCCGCCGCCAACAATAGCGGGCATGGATTCCTCCGCCAATCACCCCCTCCTGCAGCTCAGTCAGCTCGAAGAAAGCGCTGTCGGGATGTTCTTCGAATCGCTGGCTCCGATCCGCGGCTTCATGGACGCCCCGGACGTGGCCGAAGTGATGATCAACCGCTACGACAATGTATGGGTCGAACGACGGGGAGTCATGACGCGGTTAGACGTGGTCATAGAGCCCGCGAAGCTGGAAGGCGCCATCCGTTCGCTGGCCTCCTCTGTACAGAAATCGGCCGTCCGCGGCACCTCACAGGGGATCATCAATGCTGGCCACAAGGGGTTGCGTATCGCCGCAGTGATGCAGCCAACGGCTATCGGAGGCCACGCGCTTAGCATCCGCCGGCACCAGGAACGAAATCTATCCCTCAGTGATTACGTCAAGGCTGGTGCGTTCTCCGCCAAGCATGCTCGTAACGTGGACGCGGAACGACCCATCTTTACGGGGCCAGTTGAAGATGAGTCTCTGATGGAAGCGCTGTCACAACTCGTGCGCCAGCGCAAAAACATCCTAGTCGCCGGCGGCACGTCGTCCGGCAAGACGACGCTTTTGAACGCGCTAGTTGAGGTCATTCCCGATGAAGACCGGGTCCTTACTATTGAAGACACGATGGAACTCAAGCCGCGTGTTCCTAACGTCGTCCGATTGCTATCCAACACAGACAAAGGTGTCAGCACCCAACACCTGGTCGCGCTGTCGTTGCGTTTCCGACCGGACCGAATCCTTGTTGGTGAGGTACGCGCGGGCGAGGCCTACGACATGCTCCAGGCGTTCAATACCGGTCACGACGGAGGCATGGGCTCTCTGCACGCGCCGAACGCACGCGCTGGTCTCTCCCGTCTCGAAAGTATGGCTCTTCTCGGTATTCCTCCCGGCTCAGGCTGGAAAGTCGAAGACATGCGCAAGCTCATTGCCGACTGCATCCACTACGTCATCCACATGAAGCGTACGGGCGAAATGCGGCACGTCTCCGAAATCATCGAGGTCAAGGGCGTCAAAAACAACGACTACGTCGTTCAACGCGTTTTCTAACAGCCGGAGCTCCTCCAATGTCATTCTCGTCAGCAGTTCGCATCGCCCTCGCTCGAAAGAAGCAACTACCAAAAGCACTGACCATGATCGGCCTGATGGCCGTTGCAAGTTCGGCTGCCGCCGCCGAGATCGCAGCATTCTCTGCGCTTGGCGAGTTCATTTGCGGAATCGCCACGTTCATCAACACGAAGTACCTCTTTGTCGCCGGCCTAATTCTTATCGTGCTGGGTGCCGTCGGTATCGCGAACTCCGAATCGACCATCATGAAGTTTGTCTCTGTCATCTGTATCGGGGTGGGCCTAGCTGCGGCCGCACCGTCGATCATGACGATTCTGGGCGTCGCAAAGGCCTGCACGGGATTCTGATATGCGTGAACACCACGTAAGCATCGGACTTTCCCGACCCCGCCAGATTGGCGGCGCGGTCCGCGGACTCGCGATCGCCAACGGGACGATAGTTGCACTGCTGGTCTATGTGACGTTCCGAAGCGGTTGGAAGATTCCCGTCGTCGTCGTGCTAATGGGAATGGCTTCTCATGCCCTGTTGCGCTGGCTTACGTCCCGAGACCCGTGGTGGAACCAGATCCTCAGCGTCTACAACCACTACGGCGACGTGTATGAAGCGCGGCCATGGCACGGCAAGCTCCACGCGCTCTTTCGCCGCCCCTACGGCTTCGACAGCGATCTTCCATGCTGAAACTCAACCGCCGCCCGCTCTATGAAGTGGCGCCATGGCTCACGTCCATTACACCCGAGTTGATCCTGAACAAGGATGGATCCCTCCTTGCGAACTTCGAGTTCCTCGGCGTAGACGCTGACAGCCCCAATAGCGGCGATATCGAGTCCGCACGCAACCAGTTGGACCAGGCCTGCAAGTCGTTCGACAACCGGATCACCGCATGGTGGAAGCTTAGCCATCGCCGCACCCATGGATATGTGGGCGGCGATTTCTCGGAAGCAGCCGATGCGCGTCTCGACGCTCTAAACAAGGCAAATATTTCGTCGGGCAAGTACTTCCTGAACTCCCATTCGCTTGCCGTTGCCTACACGCCAGAGACCGGCGTCGCAAGATTCTTTGACAAGGTAGGCCACCACATGACGGTCGGCGGACGATCTGTCTATGCATCCATCTTCGAGGCAACGAAGGACACGGTGTTCGCACGCAGTGCCTTCGCGTTCGACTTGGAGAAGCTGCAGGCAGACAGCCGGCGATTCGAAGCAATGCTTGACGCCTTCAGTGGCGGCGTTCCTCGGCTAAAGCTGAACCGATTGGTGATGCAGGATAGCTATGCTGCGTTACACCAGGCAGCGAATCCCAGCGTCCCTGCACGGAGGATCCGCTACCCCGTCACGCTCCTGGACACGCATCTTACCGAGTCAGAAGTGACAGTTGGGGCCGAACGGTTGCTTTTCGAATCGGCCCACGGCAAGAGGTACGCAGGAATCGTCTCGGTCAAGGAATGGCTGAGCTTTCAAGAGGCCGCGCTGGACGGCCTGATGCAAGTCGATGCGGAGCTCGATGTTTGCATCATGTTCCGATTTCTCGACACCGCGCGAGCCGCTGCATACATCGAGAAGGTGCGACGCTTCTACAAGATGGCAGCGCTTAACGTTCGCGCCATACTGAAACAGTATTTCGGCAAAGAAGAGGCAGAAAACGACGAGGGACGCGAGGAACTCGCCAAGGAAGCCGGCGTGGCACTCAAGCGCCTGACCGCCGACGGCACACAGCATGGCTTTGCCAACATCTCCATTCTCGTCTACGGAGATACAGAAGCCGCCTGCGAGGACTCGATCAGTGAGGTCGTCGGTGCACTTACCAACGCAGGATTTGGGGCCATCCGCGAGAAGGCCAACCTCATGGCCGCGTGGAACAGCACCCTCCCTGGCCGGTGGGACAAGCAACGGCGTCTGCAGTTCGTCGAGACGCCCGCAGTATCGGATATTGCCCCCGTATGCTCTGTGATGCCTGGCCCGACACGCAACAACTGGCTGTCCGAAAAAGCTGGCCGTGACGTTCCGCCACTTACTTGCCTGCCCACGCGCCACAAGACAGCACAGCGTGTAGACCTCCACCAGCCGGGCGGCAACGGCCACCTCCTCGTAATCGGCCCGATTGGCGCTGGTAAGTCGGTGTTTCTGAATTTCCTCGTCTCTCAGGCCGGGCGACATGGCGCGCGCCGGATTCGCTTCGATAAGGACCGTTCGACTCGAATACCGACTCTCCTGAGCGGAGGCGCATTCGTAGATGTGACCGGAAAGTTTCAGTCCGCCACACATGCGAACCCACTGTCGCTATTGGGCGACTCGTCAAACTTTACCTACGTGACACAGTGGGTCTCTCTCGCACTCGAAGACGAGCATTTCGCTCTCTCTCCGCAACAGACCCAAGACGTCTTCGAGGCCGTCAAGATCCTCTCGACCTATGGCCCCGATCGCTGGACGCTCAGCAACTTGTCGACGCAGCTTCATGACGAGCTACGCGAGCGCCTTCAGATATGGCTCACGGGCGGTCAATATGGGCACTTCTTTGACCATGCCGAGGACGCCTTCTCAGTCAGCGATAACTTGTCTATCGAGATGGGTGACCTGTTCGAGAAGTATCCACGAGCAGCGGCACTCTTCGTCGACTACGCGTTCTACCGCATCAGCCAATCCATGGATGGCCTGCGGTACACAATTATCGAAGTTGAAGAAGCAGGCTTCTTCTTCCAGCACCCTCGCTTCTATAAGCGACTCGAGACGTGGATTACGACCATCCGGAAGCTGAACGGTGCAATCTGGATGGCCACCCAGTCGCTTCGTCAGATCGAACGCATCCCTGATTTCGAGATTCTCAAGGACAACGTCGGCAACTTGATCTATCTGCCGAACAGCCAGGCCAACACGAGTAAGGACCTCTACAAGGACAAATTTGGTCTGACCGATGACCAGATACAGATGATCAACGACGCGGTGCCAAACCGTGACTACCTCTGGATCACCCGCTCTCAGACACGAATGCTCCAAAGCACCTTCTCCGACGAGATGGTCGCAATGCTGCGCTCCGATGGTGTCGCCCAATCGATTCTCGATCGCCACCACGCTTCAGGTGCGGCCGACTGGCAGCAATCCTACGTGCGCGAGATGCTCGCGCGAACCGCTTAATTAAGGAGAGATGACATGAAGAATTTTTTCCTCAAGGCCGCTGCGGCTAGCGTTTTCGCGTTCGCCGCGAATGCGCATGCCGCGGGCCTACCGGTAATCGACGTCACGAACTTGATTCAGAACACGATGACCGCGCTTCAGTCGGTCAAGGACGAGGTTTATCAGAATACCAACATCACCTATCAGTACAAGATGATGGCAAACCAGTTGCTTCAGTCGACTGGTCTGGACGCGACTCAGCTCACCGAGCAACTCGGTTCACTACAGAGCGAGATCAGTAACAACGAAGTCTATGGGGGCGTCCTCAAGGATCTCTACGGCAGCATTTCAGGCAATGCCGATTATCTGAACCGCGTTCAGAGCATGATGGTGTCGTCCGGCAAGACACAGACTCAGTGGTTCGATGATCAGCGCACATTGCTAACCAACGGCGATAAGACGGCAAAGAACTTGTTTAGTCTCGGTACAAATGTGTTCAACAATACTGACGCCCTCGCCAAAAGGAGGGAGAAGATCCAGAAGCAGATGAGGCTGTCCCCTACCGCCCAGGCAACTGCGCAAACAACGAACCAGATGCTCGATGTTCTGGCTAGTCAGAACTCGGACATGCTGCAACTGATGAGTGCCAAGGTCCAATCAGACGCTGACAAGGACCAGAAAGCGGTTGCAGTCGAAACAGAATCGATGGAGCTTTCCCGAAAGCTGCAAGCGGACCGTGACGCACAACGCCAAAAGCTCTTGAACCTCAAATGACGGCGTCTCGATCCTTGGTCCATCGCGTATTAAATGTCATGGCCGGCGCGCTGCTTGCCTGTGTCATGCTGACAAGTCCTATAGCGCGCGCCGACGACTCAAACACCGGTGGCCAGACTTCGGCATCCGCCGTGGCGGGGCTGGCGACGTCCGCAGGTAAGCCGGGAGACCTAGCCGCCGGTGTCCAGAAGACGCTCAACAAGCTGGATGGACTTACACGCGGTCTGATCCAGGGCGCAACAGCCATCAGCGACCGCGTGCGCAATGATTCGGACAAGGTTGCCTTTGGCCTGGGCGTCATCGCCCTTGTGCTTGCGGGCTTGCGATGGGCAGCGACCAGTGACGCCGTTTCGGCATGGACGGACTTTATAGAGGCCATACTGATTCTGGGGATTTTCGCGTCGCTATACGTCAGCTACACGAGCTTTGCGCCCTCAATCTTCATCTGGTTCCAGAAGATTGCTACCGCAATCAACAGTGGCGACGACATCTATAGCTTGCCGTCTACACTCGCCACGACCGCGGGAAAATTCTTCGAATCCATTGGAAGAATGCTGATGGCGGTCTTCACGAGCAATGTCAGCCTCATCGAGGCCATTGGTGGTGTCGCCCTTCTTTTTCTAGCGTTCCTGTGCGTACTTGCAGCGGCACTGATCTATTCCTGGTTCATCATGGTCGGGCAGTTGATGGTCGCCATTGGCATCGTCCTTGGCCCACTCGCCGTTGCCTTCGGAATGCTGGACCTTACTCGCAAGTACTTCACCGCGTGGCTGGACTACATGGTCACCGGATCGATGTACATGGTCGTCTCGGCCACCATC
The DNA here is from genome assembly GCA_963543405.1 of uncultured Cupriavidus sp. Taxonomy (GTDB): domain Bacteria; phylum Pseudomonadota; class Gammaproteobacteria; order Burkholderiales; family Burkholderiaceae; genus Cupriavidus. The sequence goes on along the minus strand of CAUUBQ010000033.1, from coordinate 57,183 downwards.
GCACAGCTGGTCAGTGCGCCGCTGCTGACCGCAGTCTCGGACATCGGGGCCATCGGCACCGATACCGTCATGGCTGCGGGTTATGCCCTATCTATCTCGATCGTTCTGATCTTCATAGCACTTGAGATTCCCAAGATCGCCGGCTCCATCTTCGGCACCGGTGGAGGCATCAGTGGTACTGGCGGCTTCAAGGGACTTGGCCGCGGCGCATGGAGCATTGGCAAGAAGATGGCAGGAAAGTAATGATTCATCATTCAACGAATACTATGGAACTGATGCAAGGCCATATCAAGCGCATCGACCTCATTCGCCAGTATGCCAACGAGTCCGACCCGGCGGTTTTCGAGGCAAAGTGGTTGTCAGTACTCGAAGCTTGCGCAAACTGGTTTGGCTCGATGCCATTGCGGCCTTCGGAGCACGCAGAGCCGGGCGGCGCCATGCGCGCGACCGTGGAGGCCGCCTACTTCGCCATGCGGCTCTCGGGAGCACAGAAGTTCGGCGCGGATCAACCGTCCGAGCGACGACGGTTATTGGAACCCCAGTATCTGTACGCGCTCTTCCTAGCTGCATGCTGCTCGCGACTGGACGAGCCATGCCGCCATTTCAAATTCCACCGCGATAGCGATGGGACCGAATGGATCCCGGCCGCCCACGGTGCGTTTGGTACGTGGCTCGGCGAGGGTACATACCAGGTCACGCGCCGGGAAGAGGCCACTCCGGTAGAACGCATGAGAACCGCCCTGCTCACTCGGGAGATACTAGGCGCCGAGCGCCTGGCCAGCTTCGATCCGGTAGTGCTGTCGGATCTCTTCGGCGCCATCAACCCTGATCCACGCCCTGCCGGCATGGAAACGTTGCTGCACAAAGTAGCTCGTCAGGCCATCGAAACCGCGACCGAGTTTGAGGTGAAAGCACGCCGCGCCTCGTTCGCGCCCGACACCACGCCGGTACCCTCCGCGAGCGAACTCGCCGCTTCCGGCAGCACAGCTGCAAACTCGCGCGGGGTTGTTGATGGCCCGACGCTAGCCACCACTGCTTCGGATCCCGCAACTGCAGCAGTCGCGCCCATGAATGCGTCGACGCCTGCATCGGCAACGGAATCCGCGTCGGCCGTCCCTATGGAAGCACCGGAGGGCGCCAATCGCGCTAGCACCGCTACAGCATTGCCAGTCAATGCCGTTCGTACGACGCTCAAAGACAAGAAAGCTGACCCTTTTGCCGAAGTCCTTGCAGACACATCCAACCTGATGCGGGACTTCTTTCGCGCGCTCTCCCAAGACGTTGCAGCCGGCAAGGCCAAAGTAACGTGGGTCGACAACAAGCTTGCCATCAGTAAGCGGATGATCGGCAATTACGGCATGGCATCCGATTCACTAGTGGACAATTTGCGCAAGTTCAACCTGCTCTACAAGGTAATCGGCCAGGAGATCCTGCTTATCGATAAGGTAGCTGCGTTGATTTCGGAGCGACCGCCTGCCGGGGAGACACTGTGATGCGAAATTACGTCAATCACTTCCGGCCGATTTTCGAGTTTCGCGCTGTAGTTGGATGGGCTATTGCCTTTGTACTGTTACTCGTCAGCGGCATGCCGAACGCTGGATACTTTGCATTGTTTGCCGTTGCAATGTTTGTATTTAGGTCGTCTCAGGTTCTGCGTGCACTGAAGTTCAGAATGGCCATATCTACCAAATGGCTGACCGTCATTAAGATTGACGATCTATTATCGATCAGTGCGACCATGCGCAAAAAGCTTGATTCAATGTATCTCGGTTTGGGATACGAATGGACTCAGCGACATTGTCAGATATCCCATGATATTCTCCGAATGCCGTCCAGCGATATTCCTGGACTTCCAAAATGGCTCCCCCAGCCTATCGTAGAACGCATTGAGAAGGCATTTTCACCTGCAGACAGCATCGCAGATACGATGCCACAAGGTCGATCGTGGATTCATGGCATGGAACCTAAGAAAGATTGGGTACCATTTCACTATAAGGCAATGCCGGGTCATACCTCGGTTAGTGGTACAACTGGATCTGGTAAAACACGGACCTACGAAGTAATTTCTACTCAGGTTATCCATAATCCAAATGATATTTTGATAATCATTGATCCGAAGAACGACGGAGACTGGGTAAAACGCGTCAGGAAAGAATGTGAACGCACTGGCCGTAAATTTCTTTATTGGAAACAGGCTTCCCCGTCGCAATCAATCCGACTGAATCCTATTGAAAATTGGTCACAGCCTTCTGAAATTCCTAGCCGCATTGCGCAGCTTATGGAAGAAGGTCCGTTTCGCCAGTTCGCATTTCTGTTTATCGACCGAGCCGTTAAGGGTGAGCTTTATGTAGGCGACAAGCCGAACCTGCGCTCCATCCTCCAGTACGCCCAGAACGGCATCAACAAGCTCCTCGATCGTGCGCTGCGGCGCTTCTTCCCGGAAGCGGGAATGTCGGACTGGGAGGATGAAGCAAGCACATATATGCAGAGCGCAGGTCAACGTCCTGGCGGCACACTGCTGGACGGCATGGTGCAGCTATACATGGCCCGGTTTGCCAACAAAGACCAGGGTCACGAGGCCATTGATGGTCTGGTTGCTACCTTCCATCACGATCGGGATCACTACGGCCGGATCATTGCCTCTGCGCTGCCTCTGCTACAGATGCTGGCGACGGGCGAAACCGGCTTGATGCTGGCCCCAAAAGCAGACGACTTTGACGACAACCGCGAGATCTGGGATATCGACAAAGTCATCAAGCAGAAGGCCGTGCTGTACGTGGGAGCAGACTCGCTTTCGAATGCGCTTGTTGCGCAGGCCATCATGTCCATGCTGCTGGCCGACATCGCATCGGTCGCAGGCGCAATCTACAACTTCTACGAGAAGCCGCCAGAGGTAGTCCTCATCATCGATGAGGTGGCGGAAGCAATCAACGAGCAGGTCATCCAGGTCCTGAACAAGGGACGCGGCGCAGGGTTCAAAGCCTTCGTTGCTTATCAAACTCGCTCGGATCTGACTGCGAAACTCGGAAACATCGCAAAGATGCAGCAGGTTTTGGGCAATCTGAACAACCAGATCGTTCTACGCTTGGAAGACATCGACACAGCGAACTGGTTCTCCGAGAAAGTCGGCACCACCGCCATTCATAACGTTGTGGTTTCCAGCAGCACGAGCACCGGGACGGAAGCCCATGTGGGTGAGTTCAGTGGCTCGGTTTCGCGCTCAACCCAGCTCGAGAAGGCTCCGCTGATTCCGCCCGAACTGATCATGCAATTGCCGAATCTGCAGTACTTCCTGCGCATTTCTGGCGGGTCGGTCTACCAGGGTCGTGTCCCAATTATTCAAGGTTAATTGTCAATGCGCACCCCTACTCTGTTTCGGCAGATCGTTAAGCAGTACCGGATGTCGGCCAAGCTCACGCCGATTTTCACCCTGTCTCCGGATCTGGACGACGTGTGCACGCGCGTGGTCGACTACATCGGTGTCAACTTTCGCGTGCGCGACGATCCGCTTGTCGCAGAGATGCTCGGTGACGCTATTCAGGCGTGGAGACTGGCGCGCAAACACGGCGACGCTAACGTCGCGTTCATGAAAGGTCTGTTCAGTCGCGCCCACGATCTCTACGTCAATCGCTACGCAGCGTTCAAAGGCGAGCGTTATCACGTCTGGTATCCGTACAACGAGTCCATTCCCGCATTCGAGCAACGCCAGCCGGCTGGATACATTTGCCAAATGGTTGACGAGCCCACGCCAGGCAACGTATCCCAGCGATGCGCCGCGTTCCAGCTCGCCGCGCGGGTGCTTACCGGCTATAGCTTCACCCGATACTTCGAGGACTACGATGTCGCTGGCAACTTTACACACTGACGCGCGCAAGCTGCTCGCAGCTGCGAGCGTCTATCCGACGCGAATGGCGGCACGCGCCGCAATTGGCATTGCGGTTCATTTCTTTCGGACTGAACCTGCACTGGCGTACGCGATGCAATCCTGGCACATGGGCGCCAACAGCACAGCATCGGAACCCCCTCCGGCGCTCAGCGAGGGAAGCCGTGCGCCCGCCTTTGCGCTCATTGGCGTCGCCACACATAAACCGCAGCTGCTCATCGGCGCTCTTGCCGCCTTTGCTCCTCTGCCGATCCTGATCATCTGTAGGTTCATCTGACCATGGCCAGCCGATTCGCCTCGCATGTCCGCCTTTGGCTTCTGGTAGCGCCGCTCATGATCTGCGCGACCGCACCGCTTTTCCCTGACTTGAGCGACTTCGAAGTCAGTGAAGCGGAACAAACCTCGGTCTCCCAGGTACTTGGAGATAGGCGCGCAGACCGTGCAACGAGCATTGCCAACGAGCGGTTCGTTCGCTGGTTTGTCCAGACGGGTGCCGTCAAGGCGTCGTTCTCAGGATCCGATGCTGACACGATGCTATCGGATGGAGGCGCTGCCACGTTTGGGCGCCACTGGATGCGCAATTTCTGGCTAACCATATATCGCGGGATCTACCGCGCCTGCGTTGCGCAGTACTGGGCATTCGGCGGCACTGTCTTTCTCATCGCGCTTCTCAACGATGGGGCCGTGTCCCGGAAGATCCGCGCGGCATCTGCCGGCTTTGCCAATCCGGTGGCCTTCCATGTGGCGGCGCATGGTCTTCTCGTTAGTTTCGGCTTCGGGGCCTCCGCCCTACTGCTACCGCTACCGCTTGTCGCTTACTGGTGGACCGCCGGCGTCGTCATCGTCGGCCTGCTGAGCTGGCGTCTGGCTTCTGCGTTCCATGTGGGGCGTTAAGCCGCCCTACCCGAAAACCAACAAATTTACGGCCTTCATTGGCCATCCTTCGGAGAATCAAATCATGACTACGACCGCTGACATCGCCAACTCTGCCGACGATCTGGCCGAAGTTCTGGCGCCGGAAGATGCCGGTTCCACGGCTCTCGAATCCGGGAACCTCACCGTCTCCGCACCGGAGGACGTCGAGACCGAACTGACGCAGATGGCTGCGTCGGCCGACGCCCTGCACAAGGAGGGTCTTATCACCTCCGCAGACGCGGAGCAGAAGAAGGCAGAAGTGGAAAGCACGCGCAAACGCTTTCGCGAGCTCTCGCCGGAGGACCGCCAGGCAATCGTGCGCCGTCGCCGTGAACTGGGCATGCAGATCCTCAACCGCCAGCTCGCCGGCGCGGCTGTTGTCGTTGTCGGCCTCAAGATCAACCACACACGCCTGCGACCGCTATTTGAACAATGGTGGCCCTACATGAACCGCATGTCGGTCAACCTCCAGAGGTTTGGACAAACCACGTTCTCGCGTACAGAACTGGTTACCGTCGAAAAGTACCTGGAGGGTGAGATGGTGAAGCTTGAGGAGTACGTCGACGAGCAGTTGCGTGTTGCGACCGCCTATCGCGAACAGCGTGAAAAAACCATGCAGGAACAAGGAGACTTTGTCTTTCGCCCCGAGATCGTGCGGCCAGCCATCCAGCTGGAAGTCCAGGCGTTTTCCCGCTTCGCCGTCCGCGCTCTCCAGGTCCTCATCAAGTTCGACAAGACAATGGATGAATTCGACTTCATGGTGTGGAACGGCATTCGGGATCAGACCGATGTGAACGAGGAGGTGACTCGCTTCCTGCGTAAGTTCCAGCCGCTGGGCCTGCGCAGCTTTACCACCCATTTGAAATTGATGGAGACCGTGAAGTCAGTCTGACAACACGGTACCCGGAGTGGAACCTGCAGGTAACTGGGCGACGAAAGTCCACCCAACTGTCAGCAAGTTCCACACTCTCTCCATGCACTGACCGCCCAATTCGTCCTGCTGGGACCAGAGACTCCCCGTCGTGGGGAGTTGCTGGCCATAAGTGTCAGATGCCCCGAACGGCTGCATTCGCATTTCACTCGAGTAACACGAACCGCCATGTCCCTCGCAGATGTACTCGCCAGTTTGAATCCGTCGCAACGGGAAGTCGTCGACTGCCTTGGGCATTGCGTAGCAGTGGCGGTACCCGGAGCTGGAAAAACCGCCACCATTGCGGCCAAGGCCGCAGCACTATTGGCTGATCCTCTGGTTACGGTCGGCGCGGTCACGTTCAGCAAGGATGCGGCCGTGGAGTTGCGTGACCGGATTCTCGCCCTGGCCGGCACGGCGGCAAAGAAGCGGCTGGTCGCTGGTACGTTTCACTCTCTCGCCTACAAGCAGCTTGGGAAGACAGGAGGAAAGTTGACGGATATCGTTACAGACGGCGTCCGTGCTGCGATCGTCGGCCAGATCCTTCAGGAGCGTGGCATTGACTGGAAAATCGAGGACGCTCTCGCTTCCATCGAACGCTCAAAACTTCAATTGAGTGATCCGACGCCGGGCACTGTAGATGCGCAGATTTTCGAGGCGTACCAGGCTGCGTTGGCACGAAATGGAAAGATCGACTTCCAAGACATGCTTCGCATGGCAGTAGCAGGAATGCTGAAGGGCGAGATTCGACCGTATTCAGTGAACTATTTATTGGTCGATGAGTACCAGGATTGTGACGGCCTTCAGTCACGTTGGACTTCTTTGCATGCTGCCGCTGGATCCGTGGTTTCCGTTGTCGGCGACGACGATCAGACTATCTTTGGCTTTCGCGATGCCCTCGGCTACCAAGGCATGGAAGCCTTTATCAAGAACTTTGGAGCGCGAGCAATCGTACTTGGGAAGAACTATCGATCTAACTCCGAGATACTAGCGGCGGCCGACAAGATCATCCGAAACAACACTCAGCGCATCTCAAAGGAACTGGTTTCTCATCGCGGCGGCGGCGGCTCTATCGAATTCAAACGATTCGATGACGAGTACAAAGAAGCCGTTGCCGCGGTCGAGACGCTCACAACCGCCTTGCGAACTGGGAAGACTGCAGCAGTGCTGGCGCGGACAAATCGCATCCTTGACCCTGTCGAGGCTGTATGCCGATCACATGGCGTGAAGTACTACCGTGCCGCGGGCAAGTCCATTCTTGATCGTCCCGAAGCAGCGTTGATGGGCAACATGTTGGAGTTGATCCAAAGGTCGAAGACCACCGGTGTGGATGCCCTGCTTGGATACTCGGGCATCGGATCGTATGAACTTCAACAACTTCACGCCCAGGAGGCGTCGGACGGCAAGACCGCCGCCCCCCGCAAAAAAGACCTGGTTGACTCCGGCATCTCCGAGCACACAGCGGACAAGTACCGAGACTTCTTGAAGCGGCTGGCCGAGTGGCGCGCCCTTTGCGACCGCGAGTTCTATGCGTTGACCCTAGATGGGGTTCGCGAATGGATGCTTAGGTACGTATCTGAGGATGCCGGGAAGCGGGCCATCAACACCTGCTACGACGTTCTCAACCAGCTCACTGGCTCCTTCGTAGATCGGTTGGAGTTTCTGCGACGAAAGAACAATGAGCCGGCGCCCGATGCACTCGTCCTGACTACGATGCACGCATCGAAGGGACGTGAGTGGCATAGCGTCGCCATAGTTAGAGCCGAAGAAACCATCGCACCCGATAGCGATAGCCCTGAGAGTGAAGAGCGGCGCCTATTCTATGTAGCCGTAACTAGGGCGCGCGACTCGCTACTTATCTCGACCGCCAAGAAGAATCCAACCTCTCGGTTCGTTCTCGAGGCCGGGCTGGCCTAGATGTCGGTCATAAAATGCCTTATAAGATACTTATTATGTGATGGAGTTTTGCCAAAGCAAGCGGCTTACACCATCTAAAGTGAAAGAACGATCTAACAGCGTAGTTTCGCTGTGCAGCGCAACAATGCTGCGGATTGAATTTTTCGTGTGCTATTGTCCATTTTTGCTATGATAGGGAAATCGTGCTGGTTTGCCGAAAAACCCTTTCAGGATTGCCAAGTGCCAATCAAGACTAACAAGTACCGTCTTGCAGACATCGTCCCAATGCTGGACGTCAGCGAGGCAACCGTCCGCAGAATGATCGAAGAACAAGGGATTGTCCCTGATCGGGTTCCGGCAGGCAGCACTACACGTCCTGTCTATTCCCTCGAACAGATCCTCCAATTGGCGAAGTCCAAACGCCATCGCGGCAAGGTCAAATTCAAGCGCCCTCTTGTCATCGCCGTCTACGTCCCGAAGGGCGGCGTTGGCAAGAGCACCCTGTCGAATGAGTTCACTGCTGAGCTCACGCTGCAGGGCTATAACGTGATGGCGATCGACCTGGACGACCAAGCGTCGCTGACCGTTATGAACGGATTCCAGCCAGACGAAGTCCCGGACGCCGGCAAGCCCAATCAATGGCTCGTGAAGCATACCTTCCTGAACGCTTTGTATCCGGCCAATGGGGAAAAGAACATTCTGCCGTTGTCCGAGATCATCGTGAAGCCGTATGGCGAACATGGGCCGAAGCTGGTACCTGCTGACATTACGCTTGGCGAGTTGGGCTATCGACTGTCGATACAACCCAACCGCGAGCAGTTTCTGCGGAATTGGATTTCAGCGCACGCCGACAGTGACCTCAAGGATATTGACATCATCCTGATCGACAACGCGCCGTCTACGTCTGTCGTGTCTCGCGCATCAATCGTTGCAGCCGATTTGCTGTTGATTCCGGTTCGCCTCGATGCACTGACCGTGAAGTCACTGAGTTTCCTGGCCAACGAGCTGACGGGTCTGTCGGAGTCGCAACTGCCGATTCCTCAGGTCGTCGCTGTTCCCAATTTCTTCAAGGCGAACAACAGCCGTAGCGCCCGTGTCATGAGCGCCCTGCAGCGGTCCTTCGGTGACGATGTTCCGATCGCCCCGCACGTCGGAGAATCCGAACGCTTCCCGCGTTCGCTGATGCATGACATCGGACACGAGCTCGAAGAAGTGCTGCCCGTTACGTTTGAAGGTTGGACACGCGCGTTGGAACGGCAGCACGAAGAGATTCGAAACGTGTGCAAGTTTGTGATGAACATCGCCGAAGAAGCGTTCGCACGTGGCGAAACGCCGGGCTTGTTCGACGACGCTCCCGAGTCGAGGAGGGCGACTAACTAATGACTGAAAGAAAGCGTTCCTTCCAGCCACCGCCCGTTGCCGAAGCAGCTACGCCAGGTGGCGATACACCGGCCGGAGCACCTGTGCCTGGCGGCGGGTTCAAGATCGCCGCGTTTCCCAAGCGATCGGCCGGCAGCGTCGCGGCCCCTGCAAGTGCTGTTGCGACGGTTCAACCTGCGCAACCCGCCGCTCTCGAAGCGGACGGTAATGTGACGGCATCGGTTTCCGCGACGTCGGTTCCGTTGGAAGACGGTGCCGCTAGAGGTTTCACTGTCGCCATGGAGCGACTAGAGACGCATCCATGGAATGCCCGGCTTCATCGTACGGCTGCTCGCATCAAGGAGCTAAGCCTCCAGATGTCGACCGACGGTCAAGAGTCACCAATTCTTATCACGAAGAATCCTGCAAAAGCGGGATTCTGGTTCATCGTCGATGGCGAAACTCGTTACAAGAGTGCGCAGAAGCTGGGATGGGATCAGCTCTGGGCGCTTGAACGGGACGTCGATCCCAACGATTCGAAAGAATTCTATGCGGTATCGTTTGAGCGCACTGCCGCCACTGAGCCGATTTCTCAGATCGACCAAGGTCTGCGCTGGGCCGAGCTAGTCAACGGTGGCCATGCCACGTTGGACTGGTTGGCAGATCGCCTCGATAAGAGCAAGGCAACGATTAGCAATATGTTGTCCTATGGAAAGTTTCCCCAAAAGGTCACCGATCGGATGGCGGAGCACAGCGAGGCGTTCCCCTACACGGTTGCGGCTGAGTTGTCGCGGCAGATTGGGGATATGTCTCTGCTCGATGACGATCAGTTGCTTGCACTCGTAGACAAGGTCATCGACGAGAACGTCTCGCGCCGAGGAATCGAGGCGCTTGTTCGTCAGTTCGTTCGTGAGCCAGGTGCGAAACGGGAGCGCAAGGCGGCGCTGACGAATCGCCCCATTATGGTTGGGTCGGCGAAGACAGGGTCGCTGCGTGAGTACGCCAACGGCGGGATCGAGTTGAAGCTCCAGCCGTCCGCAGCACTATCGGGCGAAGCGAAGCAGGAATTGCTGGAGATTCTTGGTGCCGCTGTGGATGCGCTAAACAGCGGTAGTGGTGAGGGCATCAAAGAAGCGCTTCTTGAGCGCCTCTCCGCCGCAAAAAGAGCCTCATAATGCACCTAATCGGGGCCGATGTTGATTTACTTTCCATGCAATGCATGGGGAAGTCATTCGCCCTCGTTTTTGCTACACCGTTTAGCCGGCTAGATGTCAACGTCCAGCAGGACGATCAGGCGTTTAGCCGGCTAAACGCCGCCACCCTTCCCGCCTTCCTCGTAGCGCCATTTAGCCGGCTAAACGCCGGCGACCTGCTGGCCGTGCCCTCGTTTAGCCGGCTAAACGCTTTTCTCGCAAGCCTCCCGTTTAGCCGGCTAAACGGCCCGCTCAAACATCCGCTCGGTAAGCGATACCGGTCTCCCTGGCCCGGCTCATTTAGCCGGCTAAACGGACCTCGATCCCAGACACCAAAAGAAAACGCCCCAGTAACCCTGGGGCGTTTTCTTTTGTGGCTTTTGAATCAACAGGAGCGCTTATGAGCCCCTAATTGCAAAAGACAAATGAAAAAGCCCGGAGCGGAAACTCCAGGCTTTCTCGGTGATGCATTGACTTCGGTCTTACTTCCAAACTCAAGCTCGCAACTGGAGTGTAGGAAGCCCAGATCATCGTGTCAATGCTCTTCACGAATAAAAACTAAATGAGCAAACGATGACGACCAATACAGCAGTCGGTGGGAAGCTTATTTTCTCTGCAAATAGTGCGCACGTTAATGAAGCACATTTTGCGATTAATAAGCAAACATACCTCGCATCATCTGATGCAGTAATTCACGAAGCTTCTAATAGCTTTGAGAGTCCTGATTTTCTTCCTTCGCGAATAATGAAGGCGATCGCGCTCGCGTATGAGTCCCGATTCTTTAATGAACTTTCAATCACGACGCGTCAGGTATTAGCAGCGCTGATTCGTTTCTCTCTCAACGACAAGAACATGCATCAATTGGCTTACGTTAAGAAGGAAACATTGGCCCGTCATGTCGGAGTTAGCGAAGCGACTGTCTATCGTGCGTTGTCGACCCTGGAAGGGCAGGGCCTTATCGAACGCGAGAAGCAGCTCCGTACAAGAATCAAACTTCAAAACATCGGAAGAATTCGATTTACTTCGAAACTGTTAGCAGCCCTGGGATTCATGAAGCTCTCCACAGAGGCGGCGGGAGATGATCGGGCGGTGGTAGGTGATGCCTCCAAAAACGCCTCGTACGTCACTTATAGTGAAGGGCGATCCGAGCGGAAAGTTTCCTTTAAGACGATCAATGGTAAGGCGGTGCCCGCGGATCTGGCCTGGCTGGCTGAGCAGAACGCACTGGCGGTGACTGCCATTTTCAAACTCATGAAGGTTGCCCGGGCAGCAGGTAAGCGGTTGTCCGATGTGGTCGCCGTGACCAAGCACGGCCTTCAAAAGCTGCAGGGCAAGGAGCTTTACGCCTACTTGAACTCCCTGTTGTCCAAGGACGTCGATTTCACCTTCATCGCGAAAGAGCAGGCGGATATGGCCGACCAGGAACAGCAGCGAGAAAGGCAGCTTGCCGAATCGAAGGCGCGGATCAGCCAGTTGGCAGTAAGCCTGCGTGGCAGGAAGTTTGAGTTGCAGGACGGATCGACCATTTCGGTCGACGAGGCGTCTGTGGTCATCAAACGAGGCGGCTTCACGTCATCCACCCCGTTGCACGCTGCTCTGCGTCAGCTCGAGGCGTTGGCATCTGGTCAGATTGGATTCCTCATCCCGATGGAGACGCGTGAGCCCGATCGACGCAGCGGAGAGGACGTCACCCGCCAGCTCGCCCAGTCCCTGGCCCTCCTGCGCCAGCAGTCGCCGGCATTGATACGTGGCCACGAACGGCGGGCGCTTTGAAGTCGGCCAATGCTAACCATCTCGCACGGGTGCGTGACGTTAACCCCGTGGGTAAACAACCAGTCTTCTACGAAGAAACAGTCCTGCCGGGAATCTTCTTGCAGACTAGGCACGGCAAAACCGAACGGCCAACCTGAATTTATATACTGAACGTGCAACAAAATGACTGTCGGCTCCGACACTCCGCCGTGACCAATCTTTGCCGTAGTGGCAGCCAAAGGCTAGCAAGAAGGGGGGATCCCCCCCCAAAAAATTACGTCATCTAGCGCCAAAAACAGCGCCGCTCGCCGCGACCACAGACCATAGCGCGAGAACACTGGGGAGGGCCTCAGGGTGACCGATAGCCGAGACCGTGGCCATTGTTGGAACAGCTGTACCGACACAGGTAGCTGCAACTGCTATCGCCACTGACCACTGCTTTTGCGACCAACCATGAACGCCGCCAAAAGGAAGCCCGAAGGCAAGGAGGGCGCCGCCGATGACGACGTCCGCGAATTCTGGCCAGTTGGAAAAGAGAGAGAAGATTGTCATTTCAAGCCTTGTCGAAGTGCGCCACTCGGGATTGAACGACGCTCTACGTATAGCTCGACTGACCTTATATTCGAGGCAACAAACTCACCCCTCTGAAGTGGGGAATTCCATAGTTTCGCTACGGTCGGAGTTCCAAACCGCAAGCATCGCCGCCATGCGCCGTGCTTCTTCGGTGGTGACGTACTTCGTCGTTGTATCCAAGGAAGCGTGCCCAGCGTTCTGCTGGACCACTTCCAGTGGTGCGCCTGCAGCAAGGGCGTGCGAAATGTGAGTGTGACGGAGCCAATGGGTGCTGGCAGCGGCCAAGCGTTCGGCGCCGCGCTCGTCGTGGGCTTGCAGGGCAGCCGCACACCTGGTGAAAAACGCCTTCATTTGCTTATACAAGGCGTCGGGCGTGATTCCTCGGGCGGCATCCGGCTGACGCTGCATCATCCACGGCGTCAGTTGGTCGGCGTCAGTGGCCTCGCCTAGGAGATAGACGCTCCGAGGCAAATGCCCTTGGTCAGGCTCCGCCTGGAAGCCACGGTGAGCGAGGTACGTGGCGAGTTCGCTAATCACGACGGGCGCCATCGGCACACGCCGGAGCTTTCGTCCCTTTCCTAGAACTTCCAGACGCCAGCCTTCCACAGGCTCGCCGCCGAGGGCGCGGGGGAAACTGACCCACTCCAGGTGATCTGTGGTCACGCTTACCGCTTCGGACAGCCGCATGCCGGTGGTGTACAGCAACGACAAGGCGAAACGAAGGCGCAAGTTGGCGGACGTCGAGGGGAGGGCGGTGGCCTCTGATTGGACAAAACTCCACTGGGCCTCGGTGAAACTGCGGCCCACATCAAGCTTGGGCGCTGCGGCGCGGGGTACATGCACGCCGTTCCAAGGATTCCCCATCAAATAGTTCTGGTCGACGAGGAACCGGTACAGATTGTTGAGCACGCCGAGGGCGTAGGCGCGCGCGCGGTCCGATAGTGGTCCTTCGAAAGGACGCCAAATAGGGCTCCATCGTTCGCGGGAACGCGGCGCGCACCAGTCCGCCGGCGGTGAGGCGAGGAAATCGCGATACGCCACGCAGTCTTCATGTGACATCGAGGAGAGGGGCTTGCCGCGGACCAGGATGGCCCACAACAGAAAGCGCTCGGCTTCCTTGCGGTAGGCCCGCTGGGTGTGGGAGAGCGTTTGCAACCAGTCCAGCGGCCCCGGCACTGTACTGACGTCGCGGCGCTTTTCCCGGAGGAGGGCGATTTCCTCCTGCGGCAGGCCAGGTTTTGCCCGCAGCCAGGCCAGTACCGCTTCGTAGTCGTTGTGGGCGGACAGCAGGCATTGCCCCTGCGGCCTCCGGTAGGTTCCGTTACGACCATCGAGCGCTTCGGGCACCACCAGCTTGTCGAGTGGCACCAGACCCGTCGATCGCGGAACGACGCGGGCGAGTTCGTGGGCATACCGCTGCCGGCGCGGCACAGCCACATGCTGACCAACCCTTCGCGCGAGCGTGTCCCCGTGGGCGTCAAGAAACCGTTCCACGGCGCGCGCCTTGCCGGCGCCAATGCCGGGAAGCGCAGATGACCAGCCAGTTCCAAGGCCGTTGATGCGGTCGACAAGTTGCCCGATCGTTTCGACGCCGGCAGCCTCCAGACGGCTGGCCAGCGTGTCGGCGAGCCAGGCCCGGCAGCCATCGTCCACCAGCACCGGGCGCGCATATTGCGTTTCCAGCCAGTCCATCGCCTCTAGCTGCTTTCGCATGAGGGCGACGCGTTTTTTCTCCCGCTCGAGGGCAGTGCCGTGCCGCTGCTGGTAGGCGGCCAACTGCTCGGCCTCACTGAAGCCGTCCAGTCCTTCGGCCGCCGAAAAATCCTCCAACGAGGGGAGTGAGGCGCCCGGCCGACCGATCTGGCGCAGGTCCACGCGCACCAGGCGGGCCATGCTGGGGCGCTGGGTGCGCCGCGCCGCCGCTGCCAGTTCGTCGCGCAGCCACGCCGTGACGCGCTTGACCTTGGGGTGGCGCGAAAAGGCATCAGCTTCCCCGCCATGGGCCGCGGCACGTGCGTCAGCTTCGGCCTCGATCTCGCCTTCCTCTGCCAGATAGCGATCCCACATACCCCGGGCGTGCAGGCCTTGGATGATGGCCCGCAGGAACCCGAAATGCCCGCGATGCAGCTGCCGACGCGTGACGGAGCGCCGCCGCCGGCGCGGACTTGGCTCAGACGGGGCCGATTCTAGGTCCTGCATGGAGACGGCGACCATGGCAGGTTCAGGCTGATGCGGCATCGTCGTAGCTGTACTTGGCCCGGTGCAGGGCCAAGAATGCGGCACGCCGGGCGGCATCCCCCTTGACGTCATCCCGCAGGCGCAGTTGTGCCAGGCCGAGCTCGCGTACGGCATCGTTTGGCAGACTTTTGCCGACCAGCAACGTGCCGTCGTCAGCGAAACTGATCAGCCCACGGTCGAACAGCGCATCGAGGTTGGCCACCAGCAGCAGTCCGTTGTGCGGGTCCAGACGGTCGTCATTGTTGCTGGCGGCCCACGGCTGGATGTGACTGGCCCGCAGAACGGCGCGGACACGAACGCCAGTCACGGCGCACGCTGCATCCCAATGACCCTCAAGCTGGCTGCGGAAGCGCCCCTGGCCCAGCCGTGCGTCCACCAGGCGCTGTTTCGTGGTGGCATCGAGCGCCTGGTCAGCCTTGAGCGCCTCGATATCTGCGGCGGCTCGGGTTTCCCGATCCCCGTCGCCATCCGGCGTCTCGCCCTTGCGCAGGACCGGAAAGCCGAGCGCAACCAGCTTCCGATACCACGGCCCGTTCATGGTGCCGTAGCCGTACCCAGTCGGCGGTGCCAGGCCCAGCAATTCGGCGGCCAGCAGCCCTATCGCCTTGGGCGGATAGCGCTCGCCGTCGATCCAGACGTCGTAGCCTGTGGAGGCATGCGCCTGCTGGAAACTGGTGTCCTTGGCATCCCAGGCTGCGGCGGCGGCGCGCACGGCGTCCACTGTCAGGTCGTCGGCCGTGGCTTCTGCGCGGGGCACGATCGCCGGCCCTTCGCGCTCGTCGCTGCTGAGGCGAAAGCCCAGCTCGCGCAGTCGATCGCGCCAGAGGCCACCCTGTGGTTCGGTGAGGTTCGTATCACGGATCTCCGGCAGGCCAGCCCGATGGGCCGCCCGACGCACCAGATTCCGGTATCCGTACCAGTGGTCTCCTACCTGCACGAGCCACCGGTTGCCGCGAAATTCGTAGGCTTCGGTTTGACCGGCGGCAAGCAGGTCGCGGGCGGCGGCTTCGACGTGGTCAGCTTTCACGGCACCCTTGGACAGGCGGCGCTCGAGCTCGAACCCGAGCGCCTGCAACCGGCGGCGGGCGGCATCCCCGGCGAGCGTTTCGCGGGTCAGTTCGCCAAAGCCCGCCAGTTCATGGGCGACGCCGGTGATCGCCTTGGTGGGGTACCAGTCCCCGTTGATCTCGACGTTCCAGTTGGTGGTGGATCGGAGCGAGGCCGCTCGCCGCCCCGCCTGCCACGCGGCAGCGGCGGCGTGAAAGTGGGCACGGGTCAGCTGCTGCAGCGTTTGAGGGTCGCGGAAGGCCATGAGGTGGAGTGGTTTGGCTCGCGGCGGGACCCGCCAGCCCAGCGCTGGCGCGGTACACACACGAATGGGTCACATTATAGGCCGGGGCGTGTGCGGGATGCTAGGTGACCCGTACCTTATTTTCATGGTTCTTGATAAGAAAGGTTATCAAGAACCGTAAAAAAGGTGATTCCGGCGTGACCGCCAGGGGTGGGGTGGTAAAATGGGCGCATTCGACCACTTTTGAGACGTCTCAAAGTGGTTGGATTCTGTCTCACAGTTAGTGGGTCGGATTCTCAGGATAATTGGGTAAAGGAACGCGCTATGACGTCCGTGACGTCTGCCACCTCCCGGATGGCCGCCAGTCGTGCCGAATGGCAGGATGCCGAGGTTCGCTGCGAACTGCGTCGGGAACTGGCTGGCCAATCGGCCAGCGAAGCCCTGTCGTTCGAATTGGGTATTCGCGTGGCTTTTCGACCGATTTCCCGGCGCGATGTCGCGGACGCCGATAAGTGGATTGTGGGTGGCTTCATCCCCGGCTGGTCGTGGGAGCGCGAACTCACGCGTGCGCGACGTCGCCCGCGCCGCGTCGAAGCGGCGGTCTATGCAGAAGGGACTGAGGGACCTCCAGTCCTTTGCGCGCTCATCCTGGGTCGCATCAGCAATGGCCATGTTGTTGCCTCGATCCACCTGCTTAGCCGGGCGCCCGAACCCAACCCCCTGCAAGGGCAGGTAGCAAAAGTGGCGATTCGGTATCTGGAATTTTGCGCTGCGGCGTTCGGCTGCACGGTGGCTTCGCTGCAACGCCCGATACCGGAACTGGTTGCCTATTACAAGGAACTTGGCTTTCACCGCGAAGTCAAGAAAAAAGGTAAAATTGAGAGACTTGAACGGGACCTGCGCGACGAATTGTCCGCAGCCCAGGGAGCGGAACCATGAAAGCCAATACCACACGTCGCGTTCGGAAGAACGGGCAGTTTGAATCGCCGGAAGTCATTCGTGCGCGATTGGCGGCGTTCGCCCTGGTGACACGCACTACGGCGGCTCGGCGCGGCACGATTGAAGAGCCGACGGTGCGCGGGTCTGTGCTGACCGGCAGGCGCATTCGCGTTGCTAGTTAAGTTCAAACCAATTTGTCGGAAGCCTCCTTCGGGAGGCTTTTCTTTTGGGTGCTAGAAAGAGAATGTATGCAAACCTTCGATCCCGATAAGCTCAAGGAAAATGCTGTGACATCGATCCGTCTGGGGATCGAAGATTTTGAGAAGTCTCAAGCGCCTGGCGAGCAGGGTGGCGATCCGGCGCGTGCACTCTCCGCGGCGCGCAACCTTTTCTCGGGAGTGCTACTCCTCTTCAAGTACAAGATCGCGATCTGTGTGGAGGATCCCGACGATGCCTTGCAGCTGATCTTCGATACGAATGAAGTCCTACCGCATCGCAACGACGCCGGCGGGGTCGAATGGCGTCCAGGCAAACTCCGCAAGACCACCATTGATGTGGGAACGATCCGAAAGCGCTTCGAGACGTTCGAGATCGAGATGGACTGGACGGCGATCGACAAGCTTCAGGCCTGTCGAAACCATCTGGAGCACCTTCACCCGGCCAACTCCCTCGGCGAAATTGCAGAGTTCGTGGCAGAACTCTTTCCTGTGCTCGGAGATTTCATTGAGAAGCAACTGAACGCTCAGCCAGCGGACCTGTTGGGTACGGCATGGCCCATCATGCTCAGACACCACGCCTTCTTTTCTCGGACCTTGGCAGAGGGTGATTCGCAATGGGAAGGCGCTGGTGTGCCTACGGGCATGAAACCATGGCGCAAGGCCTGCAAATGCGAGCAGTGTGGTTCGTCGCTACTGCGCCCCAATGCTGAAGACTTGGATGAGAGGCAAACGGTCGAGTCCAACGACGAGACTTTTCGCTATCAATGCTTCTCTTGCGGGTACGTGGACCTGATTGGTCCGCTGATGATTGATGCTCTCGACACTGCCAACACACCCTATCGGCACTACAAAGACGGCGGCGATCCTACCGTAGAAACTTGCCTTGAGTGTGGACATGACACTTTTGTGGTCGGTGAGCAGCAATGCTATTGGTGCGGCACCGAACTTGACTACAAAAAATGCACCATTTGCGAAGAGGCACTCGGCCAAGACGACCAAGACAACGGTGGATTGTGCGGATACCACGCGCATGCCTACGAGAAGCATATGCGGGACGACTGACGGCAGACTCATATGATGAAGCGCAAGCTGGTGCGAGCTTTTGTTCGATGGTCGGACGGGTGGAACCGCGAGTTCCACGAGGCAATTGAGGCAAAGGTGCATGCCGAGTACAAGAACTCCTTTCCTGCAGACCGTGACATCGAAGAGGTCGCAAAAACCATAGAAGGGATGCGGAGCTTCTACTATTCGAGGATGTCGGCGACAGCGGGACTTCTTGTTGCCATCGTATCTCTGGTCGTCTCGCTCGCTTCACTGTTGGTCTCTCTCATTGCTCTTGCGGCTGCTTTCAAGTAACCAATTTCCTGCACGCGCGACACCAGGAACATTGTTCAACCTTGCCGGAGGCAGATTTGCCGACAAAAATCGCTCCATTCAATTCGCAGCATCTCGAAGCTGCCTGTCGCGTTTTGGCCGATACCACGCACGGTTTGCGCGGCAGTCAGATCGGACGACTGCTGCAAGAGATCGGTGTCGGGGACCCCTCGCCTGGCACGACCAAGTGGAAGCGGCTGTTCAACGCGCTGGCCACTGCCCAGAACGAGCACCAGGTGGGCAACCATCTCATCATGTTTGTCAACCGCGCGATGGACCCCGTGAACTATGCCCAGGATCCGGAAACCTTTGCATGGCGGCGCAATGAGCTCAATGTCGTTTTGGCATTTTCTGGATACTTCGTGCGTGATGACGGCAGGGTGGGGCACGCCGATAAGGCAACCACACTAGACGCGGCACGTGCACGTGCTGGTCGGCTTAGGTCAGCGTTGGAAAGCCGGGCTGTTCACGACGAAGTTTTCAACTACTGTCGAGCCGAGTTGGTGGACGAAAACTATTTCCACGCGGTATTCGAGGCTACGAAAGGCGTGGCGGAACGCATTCGCCAGATGTCTGGCCTGACCGGTGATGGAGCGGATCTGGTAACGAAGGCATTTGCCGGCCAACAGCCGATTCTAGTTCTCGGATCATTGACGACCGAATCCGAAAAAAGCGAGCAACGGGGATTCGCGAATTTGCTGATCGGGCTGTTTGGGGCCGTACGTAATCCCCTTGCCCATGCCCCCAAAACGAACTGGCCCATGACAGAACTGGATGCGCTGGACATTCTCACGATGGTTTCACTTATTCACCGCAAGCTGGACAGGGCGAAGATTGCTGGCCCAGCTGCCTTCGGGCTAGGGGCAAAGGTATGAGTTACCTGGATTGGAGGCATTATCAGGAAGCCACTGCGGAAGTCTTCCGGCGATTGGGCTGCAATGCCCAAGTGGACTATCAAGCTAAAGGTGCGCGTGCGACGCATGACGTCGACGTCTACGCAACGTTCGTTCGTTCTGGCATTCCCTGCACCTGGGTCATCGAATGCAAGCTTTGGAAGCATCGAGTGCCGAAGGAAAAAGTGATGGCCCTCCGAGGCATCATTGATGACCTTGGCGCCGATCGGGGCATCCTGATCAGTGAAGCGGGGTTCCAGCCCGGTGCGCATGACGCAGCGCGAGGAACGAATATCACTCTCATAACCTCCTTGGAAGATTTTGAGAGGACCGCGTTGGCAGCGACGACTGAGGTTCCGCTCGAATTGAGCGGGCGCGACGGTGGCGACGTCTATGCGTTCCCGGTAGGCACAGGGCCCCATGATCTGCTTCGTTACGGCGACTTCATCATCACCGCAAACTGGGCAGGCTGCAGCGTTTCCATTGTCAATCCGGTAACCAAATCCATCGTGCGCACCATCGACTTGGACAAGTATGATGTGCTCACGGACGGCAAGAGAGAAATTAGAGGCCATCCTCCTGGCAGTCTGGTTGTGGCCGATGGACGCCTCTTTGTTGGCCAGGTTTTCTCCGACGTAATCCTGGTTATTGATTTGGCAACGCAGGCGATTGTCAGAAGGATTCCTGTGCCAGGTGGCGGCGAAGGTCAGCTCGCGGTCTCCAAGGACGAGAAGGAAGTCTATTTTGCGAGCAATCGGCTAAATCAATTCCACGTCATTGACACGGCCACCTACGCACTGGAGACGGTGCCCTATCCGGAGGGCGGCCGAGGTTGTCTTTCGATTCTGCGGCATCCATCGTCTCCGCTACTCTACTTGGGCATCCAACGCGGTGGTCGTATCGATGCTAAGGGATATCCACACGCGAACTCCTATTTGGCGATCTACGACCTTGCTCGTCGGACATACGTAGCCGAATCGCAGCTCGCGGAGGTGGTAGATGGCCGCGCGGACGACGCCATGCCCGTTTGCATCACCTACGATGAACGGCACGATCGTGTGTATGTCGGCATGATGCAGTCAAACCGCGGCATCTGTGTTTTGGATGGTCAAACGGGGACAGCGCTCCCGGACATTAGATTCAAGCCAAATGCTTCGAGCATGCCATTCCGGTGGGTTGACCCCCTGTCGCAGGCCATCGATGGGGAATTGTTGCTGTCCGTCAATCGCAATAGTCGAGAACTGGTAGCACTCGATCGAGCTACATATGAACCCAGGGGTACCGTCTTTCTCGGTGATGCGCCCGATGGCCCGAGAACCCTGATTACTTGGGACGGTCACGCTGTTGTGAGCTATCCGGGAAGGAATGCCCTCATATTCGTGCCTCTCGATAACTTCGGCGCGCCTCCCGTAGGCTCCCCTTCACTGCTAAGGTAAGCGAGCATGGCAAGAAAGATCTCGTCTCTCAGAATAGCCGTTGCCGTAGGGTTACACATAGGCATGTCTGGAGCGTCAGCGCAGGAATATGGCCCTGATTATCGCTGTACTGTGGAGCGATTTGACGAAGCCGACCAAAATGACCGGACCCGCGCTGATTTTTACAAGGGGAAGACGTTTTCCGTGCACCGGCGGACAGGTCTCATGGCTGGCGGGATTGGGGAGCTTAAGAATTCTTACGCCGCGAGCCAGCAGCCGCAGGTTGTGGATTACGGGCGACTTGAAATGAACTCGTTCAAAGCCGTTACCATTCAACCGTTCAGCGGCAGTGGTGGCTCAAACGTGTATCTACTGGTGATAGACGAGTATGTGGAGCGCCCGTCGAAGCCATTCATGTTCTCGGCCAACGATCGCATATGGTTCGGCCACTGCATTCACGCCAGCTAGGGATGAACTGGCGCCAAGTTGTTGCCGGTGGATTGGCATCAAACGTTTGGGTCCTTTAAGGAGCGTGAGGATGTCGAACGCGTAGTAGAGATCGAAATTCGAAACAGCTGCGAAACGGCGCCGTCTCTTGAGTGCCAAATGCGCTCACTTTGCCGGGTTTTCGGCTGACCGAGAGGCGACTCTCAGCAGTTCCTCGTTGATAGCATTTTTGTTCGGGGAGTAGTGTGCGGCTCGATGACAGTTTGGGCAGACCGCTACGCAGTTCCACACTCGGTCGCTAGTTTCGACGCCGAATATGTGATGCACGTCCAGAAAGCTAGGGAAGGGCGCATTGATGCGGCACGCCGGATTCTCGCAGACGCCATCTGCGCGCTCCAGTACCTGCCGGCGAACGCGGTCATCGCGTTTCGCGAACGAGCGCTCTGCAACTGTTCTCTCAGGGCTATCGCTTCCGGCTGCAGCAGGCGGCGGCGCCTGCAGGTCGTCCAGGGTGTCATCAATCAAGCCGAGAGCCGACTCCCCCGCAATTTCTGGCAACGAGCACAAGTCGCTTACACCCGGCCACGACCAGAGGACGTCGGGCACCGCGTGGGCGTCCGGCGTCCTCGCGTCCATCAGGTACAGCGTTGGGCTGCCGCCATTCTTCGCATGGTTTTTCCGAATACGCCCGAGCTTTCCGGCAGCAATCAGGGATTCGCTCATTTCGCATTGTGCTCTCCAGATCCGAGGAACTTCGGCAACGGGCAGAAGGGCGGCAAAATCGAAGCCATCGTCTCGTGGCTGTAGCAAGAGAAAATGGGTCACGCCAGATTCCATTGCTCTGTCTCGGATTTCAGAAAGCGTGAGATCCCAGTCATCGTCCGTAAGGCGTGCGCGCAGTTGGGCGGCTGAAATGGTCTCCGGCTTTCCGCGCTGATATCGCCAGCACAATCGAACTCGGGCCGAGACGCGTATCCCTGTGGGGCTAGTCGCGCTGACGGTCTGTGATTCGGCCTCGCCTACCGGACGTCTGTTGTCGTCAACGGCAGCAAAGCCCCTCGATTCGAGGAAGGGCTTGACGAAATTCCGGCTACGTCTTTCTGCCTGGAGGCTTTCTTCGGTACGAAACTGTCGTGGCTTTGTTTTGGCGTCCATTGCGCTTCTCCCCATTCCATTGCAAGGTACATATCAACCGGAGGATTGCTCCGTACCCTCAACCTTTTCTTGACTTGAGCCGATAGTGAATAGACTGCGTAAAGCAGTACCTGTCAACTAAGAAAAAGGAAGAACGATTATGAAGAAGACTCTCCTGTTTGCGGGCATCCTGTCTGCAGCGGCAACGGTGATGGCGGCAAACGTGGGTGCACCGTCCATGACACTCTCGATCGAGACCCCGTCGGGGAAGCAAGAAGCGTTGGTGTCGACCCTCGCGCCTTCGGTTACCTCTAACGGCAGGACGATTAGCTACGCACGATCCTGCAAGATGGATGAAAGCGGTAAGCCGAGCATCGAGCGTGCCACGATTTTCGAAGGAACGACCGTCACCGTGCACCCCAAGCAGATCAACGATGGAACGCGCGTGATTGCGAACGTTGTCGCGGTCGACACGCGCCTTCGCAAGATGGACAAGGTGGAGCAGGGTGGCTGCTACATCGAACTGCCGGACGTTGACAGCGCCAGTGCCGAGAGCCATTTCAACCTGGCCAGCGGCAAGTCGGAATCGATGTCGCTTAGCGGATCGAACGGAGCGTCCCTGAAGGTGACCGTTCAATTGCGGTAACGCAGTCGAAAGAGATGGCCGCGGAAGCGGCCATCAACCGGATTTGCATCAAACAATTATGCGCGGTGGATTAAACACCAACCGTGCGCGTTCCATAAGCGCCAGGATCCACGATTCTCTATGACAGATCTATCAGTTGTCGTACCGCAGCAGCTCAGTCTTGGCGTGTCGTCAGGCATGCTGGAAGCATCAGCGGCACTCTGCGAATTGAAGATCAGCCTTGACAGACATGCGCGTCGCTTCGTTGGGCAGGCATACCTGAATGATTGGATGGGAGGGCCGGGGACGTGCGCCTTCTGGGGTGACGAGTTCCTGGAAGTTGTCATCCCGTTCTTGAGGTGGGAGGAGGGCCATAGCCGCCCATTCCAGGCCTTTGTCGATCCCAGGTTCGTGTTGGGGGCGAGTATCAAGGGAAAACCGGAAGACATAGCTGCTGCTGAAGTCCCTAGCCGTATCAAGAAATATGCGGAAACGTTCGGTTCGATAGATAACGTTCACTACATCTGGTATCGCGCTTTGGGAATTCTCTGCGCGCATGAGGGCAAACACCGTGTCGCGTTCATGCGTGCCCACGACCAGCCTGCAATCGCTGCGTGGGTGAGTGAAGCGATGTACCCTGACGCAGACCGCATTACCATCGTCAAGCCAGATGCGGGGGAGGAATGGCTGGCGATTTTGGATGGGCGATACGTGCAGGTCCTCAGGCGGCCGGAGGTATCGAGCGCGATGATGCGCGCTTATGGCGTGGAAGAAACGCGCTGGCGTAACCTTGGCGACATGCCGGACAAAAATCTAGTCATACAAGCCGTTCGTCAACGGAATTTCCATAATCAGCCCCGCAGTTCGGCGGAGGAAGACAGGACTCTTGACCTCGAGGATCTCGCACGTAAGGAACAATCAGACGCGGAGTTGATCTCCCGAACTATCCACGATCTCGAACCCTTCAGGCTTGACTGGAAGCGCTACTGGTTTGCCGTCATTGCCTGCATGGCGGTGGGAATTCTTCTGAGGCTCTTTGATAGTCCAAGGACCAACGAGCCAGCTCTAATATTGCTCGGTGTAGCCTGTGGATTGGCTGCGAGCATGTCGCTACTCAGGTTTTGGGGGCCACGTTCGGTGGCAGGGATAAGCCGTGCATTCTGGCGACCATAGGTTAGTCAAACCGCGCGGTCCTGAGACTTTTGGGGAGCTCGTCCGGTAATCACCCAATGAAATGCTTCCCGTTCGACCCAGCGCTCCTCGTGAAGCGCGACGAGGTCGATGTTCAATGGCCCATTGTGCAACACGGACATCGTCTTCCCCGTTTGTGGTGACTTGAGAAGTGTGCCAGACCGACGCACGCACAGACAAGCCCGCTCGTTAGGCGCCGAAAGCCGTTCGTCGATAAAAAGTTGCGCGCTTGGTCGAAGCGATGCACTGTGCATGACAATGACCCGAAGGGCCATTGTCATAGCCGTGGTCTCTCAGAGCGCAACGAAGACGCGTTGCCGTGCTGCGGCTCTCTCCGCTACGCTGGGCGTGTCGCGCCGCGTGCTGCGGAACTGCATTGGCCTACGCGAACGGGTGGCAGATAGGTTCGACGCGAACGGATGAGATGGTGGTGGCTTGTCACCTGTGGTGCCGGTTCTGGCAAGATATCGTTTCCTTCTACATGCCTTGAATCTCATGCGCTTCGACCTGAGCGACCGCCTGATCCACCTGTCGAAAGCCAAAACCAAAGAATCAACCGCGCCGCGGATGGACGCCCTCGAAAACCTAATCAGCATCTTGCAGCAGAAGCGGCTACGGGGTGCCAGCGGCATGATTAAGGGCTCGTACAATTGCGTTTGCTTTTCCGAAGCTCCGATCGCCACGCTGACGCACCTTCTGGCGCGGCCTGGCCAGAGCGGCTACAAGTACCAGCCGTACGGCATCATGGTCGAGAAGCACTGGTTGTTCGCGAAGGGTGGACGCCCCGTGATCTATGCGACGGATTCCGAGTATGTTGACTTGGCCAAGGCGCTTCAATATCGGTTTGTGAAGTTCGACCCGTGCGGCCTCGTCCCCGTCGATTTCACGTGGGAGAGGGAGTGGCGGATCCTCACCGAGGGGCTGCCCATCACGCCAGAAGAGGTGACGGTAGTCGTGCCGACGCGCGAGGCGAAGGAGGCGATCGAGAGCCGTCTCAGCGAACTTGGTCATGCCGCGCCGTGGCACTTCCTCGTCCTAAGCGATCTCGGCGTTCCGATCGAGTCGCTTTGATCTGAATTGACCGGTTCATGCCCGTTGCCGCCAGTCCAGATGTCGCAGCTTCGCGGGCAGGTATCAGGGTACTTCAGACACTCGATTGTTTTGCAGACGCGAAAGCTAACGTCCCAAGTTGGCCGCTTTCTGCCTTCGAGAGATCCCGTCGGACGCCACCTATTCCTCTGCAGCGCTCTCTGCAGGCCTGTGGGTTCGCGGAGGCATCGGTGCCGGCTCGGCTACAAGGGATTCGGCAGGGCAGAGGCGAAGGAACGTGCGAGCCTGCTCTGGATCTCTGCAGCTAAGCCAATCGTCCCATTCGGCATGAGGAATCAGGACGACGCTGCGCTTCTCGTCTCCGGGCTTGTGGAACCGGCGCATCAGCGGATGGCTGTCGGCATTGAGGGTCGGCATCGTGAAGGAGATGGCGCCATCGGGCCACGCCCGCCACAAGCCGGCAATCGCGAACGGTTCGTCGTCAGGCAGTCCGATTTTCCACCGTACGGCTTTTCCTGTCTCCCAGTTGGGTTCGTAAAACGCCCGCGCTGGGATCAAGCAAAGTTGCCCCGCATTCCAGTGCTTGCCGAAAGAACTGAGCTTCCCGATAGTCTCGGTACGAGCATTGGCGGTCGGGTAGTAGCGGACGCCAGGTGGCATTTTTCCTCTCGGGACCATGCTAAATGAACCCAAAATGGCCTCGCGTGCGCCGTCACTTGCTGCACGGATGATTGGTGCCGGATAGTCGGGCCAGGCGTCCAACCGCCACTCTGCATCCGGGGGCTCAACTCCAAACACATCGCGCAAGAGTTGTCGTTGGACAGGGGAGTAGTTCACACACATTGCCTAGCTCCGTGGAGGGGGTTTCAATGGTACCCGGGCTTGTTCAAGTGCGGCCGCCCAGACCGCTTCCGCAACGCCGCGAAAGCCATAGTCGCGACCGGCGCGCTGAACCGCTTCAGACCGCCATACGCTTTCAAATGCGTCAGCGTCAAAGTCGGCACCTGTTAGAAGCTGAACAGCGTGGGGTGTTTCAGCCAGCAGAACCTCCAGTTCTCGTCGCGCCTCTTCGATGGCGTCGCCAACAGGCTCGCCATCGCCGTTTTCCCACCCGTGAAAGCCAGCAGCTTCCGTGCCGGCAGTGAGGCACGTGAGCGCGTCTAGCAGACGGCGAGCAGCCTGGCGAACAGTGGGGCGATCGGCGGGGGAGGGGGTCGCAAACTGACAACCGGCAGCAGACTTTGTGTTTCCCATGGTCGAATCTCCAGTACTGTATAAACATACAGTACTGGAGGGTTGGTGGGAAGTCCGTGCTTCGGTGCTATTCACCGAGTGACACAAAAGGCCACCGCACGAGGTGCTTGACGCTCTGGCCGCGTACGGTGTGATTCCAGTCTAAGAATGACGGTTTTGCTTTTTTCTGGCATTTGACATTCCGGTGGAACCGCTAGAATGGGTGGCATTCATCCGCTTCGCCATACCTATGCTCAAGTCATTTCGAATAGTCCTCTTGCCGCTGATCGCGCTGGTCCTCGCAGCGGCCGTATCCTGGGTCTTGGTCTTCAAAGCGGGATGGAGATATGGGGACCATCTTGCGAATGAGAGCTTTATGGGATTCGTAGTCGTCGGCGGCGTCTTCATGGTGACGCTAGCTGGCATCGTGGCTGGGGTGCGCAAATGAAGCAAATCATGCGCGTCGCGGTCATCGCAGTGCTGGCAACGGCGATTAATCTCGGGTGGCACGCGTTTTCTGAGGCCACGTGGAGTGCTTGGGGCTGGTTCCTTGTTGCGGTGCTATCGTTGCCTGCGGCGCTGGCAGCAGCAGGCGAAAATGGCGCGTAACTCGCTGGAAGCAACTCGTTCGTGGGCGAGAAGGCGGTCGCGGAGTTGAGATCGGTAACCGTGCGCCGGACTGGCCGTGGAACTCAGCTTCTTTTCGCAGTTCGCCGCAGGTTGGGACATACGCGAAGACTATGACAATACTTTCCCTAAATTTTGTGATGGCAGGCGAGGGCCTGCAGATGGTGACTGAACCGGTGACCCTTGATGAAGGGAAGCGACTGGTGGATGCAGCCATGTCCGATACACGGGCTGTGCCGCGATTGGGCCGGAGTATGGAGGACGGTGAGGTAAGGGTGTTTTTGCTAGAAGACGACTCAGATAGCGTGGTGCTCGGAGGCCCTGCCTGCTTCTTGCCTCAGGACGCCGTTTCAGCGCTAGAGCAATATTTTGAGGTACCAGCTGAAATTACTGAGCGGTGTATCGCCATGGCTGTCACCCTGGCCGAGATGAAGCGTGAAGGAAAATCTCGTGAAGTCATCGATGCAATGATCGAGCGCGTCAATGCGGATGCAGCGCGGAGCCGTTAGGTCAGCTGATGGGCGGCCAAATTCATAGCAACGTTGGCGCCACGCCTCGTTTAAATGCCCCGTGCTCGTGTACTCCAGGCACCTTCACTTTAATCCAATCAGGTGACCGAACCCCCGACTGATAAGTCGAACCGGCGCGCTTACAAACAACCCCCTCTAAGCCGAGCGCGATACATTGCCGGTAGAGCCATTCGCCTTGGTCGGGGATGGCCTGGACGTAGAGCATGCTTAAGGACTCGCCGCTGACGCTCAGCAGCGACTCCAGCCGTTGCTTGCGCTCTTCAATGGGAGTTTGCCTGATGTCGCTTCCCTTAATAACCAAGAGGTCGAAGGCGCAGAACACCACGGGGTCCGCACCTTTGTACCATCGTTTGCGCTGCGCACGCGCGTGCAAACGTTCAAAGTCGGCGCGGCCGAGTGAGTCCAGGACGCAGATTTCGCCATCGAGCACGCAGCCGCCGGCAAGGGCGCGAAGACCCTGTTTCAGTTCGGGAAACCAGTCGGTGCAGTCCGCACCATTCTTCGTTCGCACAGAAGGGGCCGATCCGGTCGACGCCAATGCGCGGTATCCGTCGAACTTTTATGTGCACCTTTGAAGGTGTTGCCATTGACCGACCTCACGGATCTGGCGTCGCCTCCCAAGAACCGCAGCTCAACCCAGTCGCACCTACTACGCGTTGCCGACCTTGAGCCAAGTCTGGCGAGAGAATCGATTGCGCGGCATCGGGCCTTGCGGGGCCTCGCACAAGCGGCGCCAATCGGGTAGCATTTTCTGTAATGTGAGGAAAAAGCGTGGGGAGACGAGCATGCATGCAAAAGCCATGGCGAATATTCGGCGCCTGATAGCGGCCAGCATTGATTGCTGTGAGATTGAAAACGGATGGCCGATATACAGTTCATGGGCGACCGCTGTAAACGCGCTTGCTGTTGAGGTTGTGAAACAAAAACGCGAGTGGATATCTTCACAAGATGTCTATTTTATTTTTTTAGACCATATACGCGAGATATTAGAAGATCAGAAAGATACGCCTGCAACAAGGCTTTCCGAAGTCCTTATCCAGGGTCAGCTGGAGCAGCTTGAGCGTGCTTTGGCTGAATACTTTGATAGCATACCTAGGCAATATGACGTCTACCTAGTAATGCCAAATTTTGGAGACGAAATTAGCGAGATTGAAATCTCTAAAGAATTTGGAATCAAAGTCTTTGATAAGTATGATGAGCTTCCGGAGTTCTTCTCAGGCACTGGCAGTTTATTGTCGGCTTTCTCTAAGACGGAAAAAAGGACGGTATTTCTTCAAACGGTTGTAGCTGGATATTGCGGGAGGGGTCTGCAGACAAGCGGCGTCAAGACGGCTTACGGATCATTTAAGACTGCTTTGCAGCAATTGATCTCCAAGCGCGTCTTGAAAGTGGAGGACGTTCCAGGGAGTCTGGGATTCTTTCTTTCTAGCCAGCATGCTGTTCAGAAGTTTGATCTTGTTTACGTGGATCGGCTTTCGAAGAAGGGCGCGAAAGCCCCCTTACCAATGGATGTTTGCCGTCTACTCGAAAAGGCAAGGCCAGATACCGATAGTGAGAATTGGAAAAAGGCAGTTGCGGCAGAGAGTGCGCATTCAGCACTGAAAAGCGTACTTCGCTTGCCGTCGCTCTTGATGATTAGTGATTCGCCGGAGGCAAAACGGGTTCGAGCCGCAACGGAGTGGTGTTTCGATTCTTATGTTAGTGAGAATCAGACGCTCGCGTTTTTACAGACCTGCATTGGATTGGAAGCTCTGTTTGGCGATGATACTAGTAATGGTAGTCTTACTCACACATTAGCGGACCGCTGCGCTTATCTAATTGGTAACAATATAAAAGGTCGTAATACAATCCGCGAACGATTCAAAGAATTGTATGTGATGCGCTCGAAATTAGTTCATGGGAATGCGACATCACTCGATGAGAGCGATGAGGACTTCCTGGGGTGGGGCAGAACGGCGTTGGAGCTGTCTATTATTTCAGAGATAAAGCATCTCGGTTTGGATAGCACGCAGCCGTTGGGATTGGCATGAACCCTGCTGTCACAGATTCGAATCGCTGCGCTTCCCGGCGCTCGCGAGAATTGCAATCTGACCCCAATCGCAACGCCTGTCTTCGGCAAACGCAACGGGTTACTCTCTGGCAAGAGTGTTGGGAAAAGCAACGGAACGGGGTACGTATTTGAACTTGAGCTCGACGAGCCAGCCGGCGTCGCGCGGCACAGCCTTTCGCGGCGTGAGCAGCATCGGTTTCAGGGTGTCCAGCACCGCTGGAGTAGCGCGGACCATGGGCCTTAGCCCTTAACCCTTAACCCTTAACGTCTCGCGGGTCATTGCCGAAAGAATTGCGCTCACGGAGCTGGCCATCGCGGCCGCGTTTTCCGGCGCCCGCCGCCTCAACCACCCACCCTTCGCCCGCGGGAACCACGTGAATGTCCTTGATGGTCATCATCGTCTCCATTGTGCTGATAATGCAGAGTGTTGGCGAGGACGTAGAGGCCTGCTATCGGTTGCGGTCCTACGTCGCTGGTGGTGACAGCGGCGACGCTTGTGCAACTGCCAGCTTCTAGTCAGCGGAGAGGACCTTGCTCAACTCGTGCTCGACGATATGTCTAATTTCGTTGGCAATCTGCGCAACCTGCGATGCCTTGCCGGCAACCGTGATGGGCTGGTTCTCTTCCAGGGTCTGCAGCACGCCCTGAACATCGCCTGCCGCCTCGCTGCTATTGACGAAGCGGGTGACTACCTTGACGGCGGCGGCTTCACGCCCCCACCCCTGGATCACCAGCGTTGCTGCCTGCTTAGAAAGCTCCGTAAGGGTAGCTTCAAAGTACTTTTCCTGCGAATCGTCGTAAGACATGCCCAAGCCCTTCGATTAAAAATGGGGTATCGATTATGAGGCACGTCGTGCACGTTTGCTAGGTGAAGCTCCAGCCATATGAAAGAACGTGGATTTGGAATGTTGGCGGTTAAATGTGGCTAAAAGTGATCTAAAAGGCATAATATAGATTATGTTAAGCGATTCAAATTTGCCGTTTAGCCGGCTAAACGCCTCCGCATAGTTTTCATTAGTAGAAATACATAGTGAATAAAATTGCAAAAATCACCTATATACTGTATGTATATACAGTATGCCGCCTCATCTATCGCAAACTCCTTGCTCGGGAATTTCTGCCCATCAACTTTCCCTCTTGGGTGACGCTGAGGCTGTGTTGATAGCGACTACCGATGTCGACGCGTCGTCGCCGCCTCCTTCGATCGCTCCTTCGCAAAAGGTCAATCCGCTCAGCGACCCGAGCGCGATCCACCCTTCTCTATGGAGGGCGAGTCAATTGGCGCAGCCCGTGGGCAGAGTTATCGCCAGCGGCATCGAGGCTTTGGATGGGCAACTGCCGGGTGGAGGTTGGGCGGAAGGTGCCGTCACTGAATTGATCGTCAAGCAGCCGGGCATCGGCGAACTATCAATGCTCCACGGTGCGCTAGATGCGGCGGCGCAGCGCAATCGCCCGATATGGCTAGTGAGCTGCCCGTATGCTCCAAACGCGCCAGAACTTGCGCGTATCGGCTTGGCCAAGCATGTTCGCTGGGTGAAGGCAGAATCGGCGGCAGATGCACAGTGGGCGTGCGAGACGATCTTGCGCTCGAATGCACTAGGCGCGCTCGTGGCGTGGTTGCCGCGCACTCGGCCCGAGTCTATCCGGCGCCTGCAGGCCCTTGCCGCTGCAACGGACGCACTGGTGTTCGCCATTCGTTCGGCCTCGGCCGCCAACGATGCCTCCGCATCTCCACTGCGCATTGCACTCGAGCCAGCGCCAGGTGGCTGTGTACGCGCACAGATACTAAAGCGTCGAGGGCCTGCAGCTTCTAGCGCTTTGCTTTTGCCGCTTCAGAGTCTGGTCTATCTGGCGGGCATCGGCGGGGCCCACCGCCGCGGTCGGATTCTATCGAGCCCGGAGCAGCGTCAGGACCGCGAGGACCGTGTTGCGGCCGCTTCAGAAATGTCCAGCGCAGATGCTTGAATGGCTTGGGGCGCTTGAAGCTGCATGCCGATAACGAACAGTTATCGGCATGGACCACTGGCGTAAAAAAGCCGCCCGGAGGCGGCTTTTGCCAAAGTTGCTTAGGGCAGCGCTACAGCCACAAGTGCACTCATACCCAGCCCGTGAATCGTTTCCAACACAGACAACACAGACAGCTTCACGAAATCCAGAGAGTTTTTGCCCATACCTTCACCTTCGGCCTTTCCGACATCAGTTGATGTCGAGTTAATATTTGTCATACCGCGCAGCTTGGCGAAACCAAGCACCATCAGCAATAGAACATAAAAGACCAGGTATGAGGCACCCAGCAGGGTCGAACTGCCCGCAACCGCCCCTGACCTAAGCAACCTTGCCGTGGATTATGCCAGATCGGCCCATGTTCCACACTCGGGCATGGCGCTTCACTAGGTCACCGCGGCGTTTTCCTTCAGCGGCCGGATCGCGCCTTGCGGATAGCGCCATCTGCAACCGCTCCGGCTGCACGCTCGCCCATCCGGTCGACGTCGTTGCGAACGCGCTTCTGCTCCTCGGGAGACAAATCATCGAATGCCTGCCGTTGTCGGTTGCGCATCGCTCGGAATTACTCGATGGTCATATCCGGAAACAGCTGAGCACGTATCGCGTCGTCTTCGGCGTCATCTTCCGGATGCTGGGGAGTGTTTTGATCGTCGGTCGGCATGTTCAGAGTTCTCTCCAGCAACCGGCCGGTGCGGGACGCTTTGGGGCGCCGGGTTGTTCCCCTACCGGGGCGTTTTCAGAGGTCCCGGTTCGTGTCGTAGTCGCAGGCGTCGCACTCATAGTCAGCGACGGCATCCGGCGCACAAGGGAGCGTCTTGCCGCAGCCGGCGCAGGGTTGCCAAACGATCCACGCGCCGAAGTATTCCTCGCACTCGCAGTTTTCCAGCGCCCGCACGCTGGCCAGCGCATCAATGTCCCGATCTGGCCAGCTGCATTCCTCGCGCATGAAGCGGCGCGCAGCTTGTTCATCAATGAAAAACTGTTGCATTACCGCCTCCTGCGACACCGGCGCCCGGCCGGTGCGGGGCCGCGTAAAGCGCCGGATATCCCCGGATGGGGCGTTTTCGCTGGCGCTAGAACGGAATCAATCCTTGGTGTTCGCGTTGGTGATCGCTTGCTTGACGAGTGCATGAGTGTCGATGGCCTTCGCAAAGGGCATCTCCAGATCCCCCGGCACGTGAATGTGCCACCCATCGGTTTCGGGCCTGGCGAGCGCCATCAGATGCCGGTAGCGTCGAGCGTCCTCGCGAAAACTGTCCAGGAGCATCGCCAACTGCTCGGCCCTCGCTTTCCAATCCGTCTTATCTCCGCTGCGATCGGCCATCTTCCTGCCTCATCCGGGCTTCCGGCCGGTGCGGAGCGCTTGGGCGCCTGGTTGTTGATTCGTGGGGCGTTCTCGCTCAAAGGTCGGCATCCCCGTCCTGCCGCCCCACAACTTCTATCTGCCAGTCGCTCGCGATCCTGCCGACCCGAGGGAGATCGCCTCGGGCAATGACTCGACGCACATCGCCCAGGAGGGCGGCCGGCACCCCTTTATCGTTCGCCCGTGTCAATGCCGCCGTGCCAATGCTGTAGCGGCCACCGCAGACCGGGCAGTTATACATATGGCCGTCCGACCTCTGCTGCAAAGCCCACCGCGATGCCGGCATATGACACAGCGCGCAATTGACAGCTTCAGTGATCCTCTGCAATTGACTCTCCTCTCGCCTCGGGGCGTTTCCTTGATCGCTCACTGGTGCCCGTTGAGCGGTCCGCATAAGGAACTGCTTTGGTGATGCGTCTAAAGGCGCACCGCTAGCCCTGGATCGCGTGTGGCGGCCTGCCAAGGCAAAGCGACTTGAGCGTGCATTTCGCCGGCGCTTGTACGACGGACGCGCACCGAACCACCGGCCGGAACCCCGCACCATGTCTCGGTGCTGATCATGCCCAGGTCTCGAAGCGTGCTCGCACTGACGACCAACACGTCATCCTTGAAATCGGAAGGGCTCATGGCCGCATAGCGCAGCGCTGCAGCTTCCAACTCTTCGTGCAAGTGTGCTGGTGTCGTGATCAGGTGTTGTTGGTGTCTCGGGATCAAAACATCGACCTCTCATTTGAGATTGCTGCAACTTTCATCGGCCCTGATGGCGCGCTGAAACCAAAGGACCTACGTCGCACGACGTTGACTCAGCTCCTACTCGCGCATTCGGCTGGTGGGAGGAGGAAATTATTTGGTATCTCCCGCTGGCCGCCGGCGGCGAGAAGCTTGCACAAGGTCGACGGGCGTACGCGCGTCCTTCCGTACACGCACGAGCCTACCATCTGCCATGCGCGCGGTCAGGTCCTTCACTTGATCTGACGTCTTCTCTTCGCGCGCCAACACGCTGGACAGTTCGGCCTCAATCCGCTCGCGTGCCCGGACTTCGCCCTCCCACTTGGCGTTCGCTACAGCAGCAGCTTGGTCGGCTGCAACACGCGCCGCACGCTCGCGGTCCAAATCCGCCCGTACCGCGGCCAACTCCGTCTCCAACCGAGGCAAGGCTTCCAGGCGCAATAGTGCCTTGGCCAGATCTGTCCGAACCCTTTCCGCCGCGCCACGCTCCTGCTCGGCCTCGCCGCGTGCCACCTCTAGGTCCGCTTCCAGCTGCTGGACCCGACCGGCCAGCGCGGCGCGGTCCGATTGGCAAGCGGCCAACTCGGCCTGCAGCTCGCCGATGTTATTGGTCTGGTGCTCGTTCTCCAGTCCCAAATCCGCATTGACCTGTCGTAGTTCGGCCAGCTCCGAGGATAGCTCCAACTTCTCTTGCGCCACAGTCTGCGCCAGAAAATCTGTAAGCATCCGTTGCAACGGAACGGGCAGTGTCAACGGCGTCTCAGCCGCCTGGATCTGATTGGCCTTCCACACGTCCAGCATGCGCAACACTGTCGCCGGCGAGCCTGTGCCCAGCTCTTCGCGGACGGCACGAACCGTTGGCTTTTTGCCAGTAGCTGCGCGCAGCGCGTCGGCCGCCGCGTTGACCTGATTCTGCGTAATGTTTGCTTCCCGCACCATAACGGCGTCCTCTGTTATGTTTCGTTATGTTATGAATGATATGTGATGAAAATGGCTGACGCAAGGCGTTTCCTGCACCTTGACTTCACTTTTCAAGGCGTAGTCTTGGAGATATCACTTTCCTTCCCCAAGTCATGCGCCAACTGCAACTCGACCTCCCGCCAAAAGCTGCACAGATCCGCTTCGATCCATGTGCGGCACCACTCCTGCTGCTTTCGTGCTCAGGGAAGAAGGCCACACGGGGCGCGCCGGCCATGGAGATCTACCAGGGCGTCATGTACCAGACGTACCGTGCGCATGTTCGCAATGGGGTTGAACCTCAGATCGCAATCTTGTCGGCGCGACATAGCTTCGTTGGCCCAAGCGAATGGATCGATCCATACGATCAGCGGATGACGGCCGAGCGTGCTGAGGAAATGCTCGATCGCCTGCCCCACTACACGGGCGCCGTGCGCTGGCCTAGCCGTGTCGGCGGTGTGTTTCTCGTGGGTGGCAAGGACTATCGGCGCGTCATGCATGCTGCTATCGATTCAATGGCTACCGCGGACCTGCCAGTGCGGGAGGTTTGCGGCGGCATCGGGCTGCAACGCTCGCAGCTCGCACAATTTCTCGGTGCGCTGGCACCAGCCTTTGCTGAGCAGGTTGGCTGTCATCCCAACGGCACGGCGTTGTTCAGGCGTCATGGCCAGTTCGCCGTCGGCGATACCGTCGCGCTAACCGAGCCCAGCCGCCCTCACCTCGCCCCAAAGCGCGCCGTGCTGAAAGAGTTGTTTGTCGGGCCAGCAGGGGTGCTACGGCGTGCGCCGATGTTGATGACGTTCTGGCGGGGCGACCGAAAGTCGTCAGCCGTTGGATCTCCCTTTGCAAAGGTGCGTGACGCCAGTGCGCTGGCGGAGGTACCCCCCGCGTTTGCAAGCAATAGCCACATCGGAGATGTGGCAAGGTTGTCGGGGGAAGCAACTTTCAGTATATAAATG
Organism: uncultured Cupriavidus sp.; assembly: GCA_963543405.1. Classification (GTDB taxonomy): domain Bacteria; phylum Pseudomonadota; class Gammaproteobacteria; order Burkholderiales; family Burkholderiaceae; genus Cupriavidus. Next base: position 21,435 of record CAUUBQ010000033.1, on the reverse strand, counting down.
CACTATGCAGAGACTCTGGCTAACCGATCCCCGACGTGCCTACGCTGAGTGGCAATCCCTGAAGGCAGCCGGCGCTGATCGCCGCCCGTTCTCGCAGCGGTCGATCGTGCAGCACCGCGCCATGTTTGATCGCTTCCATCGCCACCTGGTTAGTCGTGGTGCGACATTGGCCAGCTTCGGCCCTGATCTCATCGAAGCTTTCTGGCTCGATCCAGAGGCGGCTGACTACACGCCCGCGACCAGGATGCGCTATCTCAAGCTGGTCGAACGTCTGTGCCGACACCTGGTCCACATCGGCGTGCGAGCATCCAACCCAGCCGCAGAGTTGGTCCTTGCGGGCCGCTGGCCACAGGACGAACCCGAGCCTCTGTACCTTTCTCCAGCCGTCGACGCACGCCTACATGACTTCGTGCAGCCCTTGCGAGACGACGATCCCGCGCAACTGCGATGCCGCGCCATCGTTGCGTTCTTTCTCGGTACCGGTGTGACCGCCGTCGAGGGGCGCATGGCCCGTCTGCCTGACCTCCACCCCAATGCCTCGCCCCCATACCTTCACGTGCCGGCGAAAAGCCCGAAAATCGCCCGCACCGTCCACCTAGAACCATTCGCCGTGGCGCCCCTGTCTGCGTGGGTGGACCATCGCCGCAATGCTCCCGTCTACGGCAACTTTCTGTTCACCATGCTGAGCGCCGGCACGGCAATTACCGACATGAGTCTCGGCAATATCGTGCACGAGGCCTTTGATTTGATCGGCTCGGACACAGAGAATATGAGTCCGCGGATTCTTCGCAATACGTACTGTCGGCGTGCCCTCCTCCAGGGCGTGCCTCGCAATGAAATCACGCTGCGTCTCGGCCTTTCCAGCAACCGGACGGTGGACCGCATGGCAAAAACGATCGAGGCGTGACTTGGAATTGCTACGCTTCTGGCCTGTTGACCGCCCTCCTCATTGGGTTGCGCTGGCTCGTCAGGAACGATCCGAGCTACCGCAGTTTTAAGAAACCGAGGCTTGATCCGCTTTCGCCCGGACACCCATTCACAACAAATGCCAATAGAGATGGTTAGCAAGGCGGAAACCCGCCCGCAGCCGCATAAAGACAACCGGCCATCGTCGTCCCGCGCAACAGCGGCCCTTGGCCGCCTCCATGCCGCCGCAAAGAGCCAGGGATTTTTCATGCGGCGGCATGGCTGGGGGTCGGCGCAAAGCGCGTGTTCGAGTGTGCCGAAGGTCATCGTTGTGAGCGCGCCGCCTATGGCGTCTTGTACAAAGCGTCCGGATGCCCCGAATGTATCGGCGCCATACCCGCCGCAAAATTCGCCAAGATTGTGGCCGAGCGCGAAGCGCAGTCTCTGGACGGCGGCTATCGAGGCGGAGCAGCACTTCACAGGATGCGGTGCGAAGAGGGCCATGAGTGGTCCCCCGAGGGGCACAGCGTCCTTAATGGCTATTGGTGTCCCCAATGCGCCGGCAAGGGAGAGCGCCCAGTCTCTTGGCCAGCGCCCATGGTCAGCATCCTTTCCTGCATGAAGGCCATGTGTTGGCCCATCATGTCCCGACACATTTGTGGTGCGGCTTGGGCCTTGCCCTTGGCGCTGCCTTTACCCGAAGCCATGCCGCGCGGGGCCGCCCATGGCCGTCATGTCCTTGTGCATGATGGCCATTGCTTCCTGGATGGCTTTATTGCGTTCAGTCATCAAGGCTTGACGCTCTTCCGGGGTATTGGCTCGCGAAAGCCGCTCTCTGATTGCACGAAGGTGGGCAACTTGGGCGTCGAGCTCAGGCGTTGCCGCTGGCATCGGGGGCTGCTACAGGCCGATTCTCCGTCTCCTGAGGGGTGGTGCTTCTCGTGGTCCGCGTCCGTGCTCGGCGAGGCGGAGAAGGCTGCGGGAACCTATGCGAGCACCATGGCAGATGCGATAAGGGCTGGGAGGCGGCGAATCTTGACCATACTGAACTCCTCATATCAATAGGTGACAGTTCTCTATGGGCTATACGGCCCCAGCGTGTGGTCGTGGCCGTCGTCGATGACCAGCTCACGATAGAGATCACGGACGCCGGCGCAGGCTTCGACCCGACAGTGGCGTCGCAAAAGGGAGGCCTCGGGATCATGGGCATGCGCGAACGCACGGAGATCCTAGGCGGTTCGTTTGACATTGTCAGTTCGCCTCGGCAAGGTACCGTTATCCGCGTTTGGCTGCGGATTCCCGTCTCGGCCAGGACGTCTCCTACCTGCTGAACAAAGTCGTGCTGTGCGAACTGACGCGCCGAGACATTGACGCTGACGGTCAGCGCCGGCGTTCTCGGGAACTCCCTGTGCCAGCGCGCCACCGTCGCGCAAGCTTCGCGCAAGACCCACAGGCCAAGGAACAAAATGAGGCCGGTATCCTCTGCTACCTGGATGAAGTCGGCGGGGGGAGCAGCTCTAGTTCGGATTTTCGCCAGCGTACCAGCGCTTCGACGCCGACCATCTCAACCTTGTCCAAGGTGACGATGGGCTGGTAGTGCAGGACGAATTCATTGTTCTGCAGCGCGCGGCGCAGACTCGTTTCTAGCGCGAGGCGACCCACGGCCTGCTCATGCATGCTGTCGTCATAGATTTCGTAGCGCCGCTTGCCCAGCGTCTTGGCCCGGTACATCGCCAGGTCCGCATGCCGCAGGATTGCCTCGGCGGACGCGATGCCCACGGAACTGGCCGCGATACCGATGCTGGCGCTCACGTAAAGCTGCTCTCCCTCGATGTGGAAGGGAGGCTCCAGTGCACGCATGAGACGTTCGGCAATATGTACCGCGTCATTGACGTCGGCAATGCTGTCCAGCAGAACCGTGAATTCGTCGCCGCCCATTCGTGCCAGCGTATCCTCTTCGCGCAGGCAGCTTGTCAATCGGCGAGCCACCTGGACGATGAGGGTGTCGCCGGCGAGATGCCCAAGACTATCGTTGACCAGCTTGAAGCGGTCCAGGTCGATGAACAGCACCGCAAACAGTATCTCGGGATGGCGGCTGCCGCGTGCGACCGCGTGCGCCAGTCGGTCTGCAAACAGGGCCCGGTTGGGCAGGCCGGTGAGTGGATCGTGGAGGGCATCGTGAATTAACTGGTCTTCAGCACGTTTGCGTTCCGCCACCCGGCCCAGTTGCGTCCCCACCTGCGCCATCAGGTGCAGCAGCGTTTGGTCAGGCTCCAGCACGCGGCTGGCAAAGAACTCCAGGACGGCCGTCACCCGATTGCCGAGCAGCACCGGAAAGCAATGGCTGCCTTCAGGCCGGCCCGTTGCGCAACGCCGGCCCGAATAAAATTGACGTCCTGCGCGATATCTCTCACCCATGCCGGCTCCGCGCTGGCCAGCACACGGCCGGGCAGTCCGTCGCCGACATGGAAGTCGAGGGGCTCGGTGACCTGGTAGAAATCATGGAACTGCGCCTCCTCGATGCCGTGCCAGATGGAGGTCGCGAGCAGACGTGGTGCCTTGCCGGCACCTTCAGCCAAATAGGCATGCCCAACCTGCCAGCCCGCGAACTGGCAAACAGTCTGCACCGCGAATTGCAAGGCTTCCGCCACGGAAATGGCATGGTTGGCGGCATTCGCGATCGACTCCAGCAATTGGAGTTGCTGCTGCTTGTCGTAAAGTTCGCGCAGTCCCTTCTCCGCGATGCTCTCCGCTTCCACGCGCGCCTGGCGCTCGCGCTGCAATCGTCGCTGCAGCTTCCCGATCTGCGCCTCGAGCTGCTGAACCTTGTCCATGGTCGCTCAGACCGGCTTCGGGCCGACGAAGGTAATGCGACACAGGCAGCTCGGGTCACCCTGGTGCATGCACTGAAGATGGTCAAAGCGCAGCCATTCGCCAAAATGGTCGGCCGCGCCTTCAACGAAGCCTTGCGCCAGGGCGCACAGCCGCCGCGCCGAGCGGTAGGTCATCAGTAGCGAGCCGTCCGGTTCATCGCGAAAGCCAAATGTCGGAACGTCCGCGCCCGGATAGACCTTGCGGACCTCGGGGTGGATGATGTGGTTGACGCTGAGTATGAAGGGGCGCGTCGAGGCGTGGGCGTCGAAATACGCCGGATAGCGCGTGGCAAGGGATGGCATCGCTTCGCGTCCAAACCAGCACAAGACGTCGCGGGCGGGCATGCCCAGCCTCTCGGCCGCGGCGCCAACCAGCTTGTAGATGTCATCGTCGGCATAGCTGCCCAGCGAGGTGTACGCGCCAGCCAAATCCGCACGCGCCAGCAAGGCATCCCAAGCATCCTCCCCATGATGGCGGACCACCACCTCTTCCAGCAAATTGACATTGATCGATGCCGTTGAATGGACATTCGAACGTCGGCTTCAATGGGCAGCGGCCATCCGTCAGCCGCTGCCATTGCTCGTGAAGCGAGCGCTCGGGATCTATCCGGCGACAACGACCCTTAGTGACAAGGGAACCCTGGTCTCATTGGCGTCACGAAACGCCCATGGCAAGGTATGTGGTAAGCGCATCATCGAAGGACGGGACGAACACGCCTGCACCCGGGATCAAACCCGCGAAACCGCCCAAATTGCTCCCGTCGAGTTTGCTGCACATCACGCGACCGCCCTCCCGATCGCATCAGCAGATGCCTTCCGCCGAGTGAATTTATTCCCTAGTTATTTACATAGCCCTACTCGACTTGGCACATCGCTTGCCCCGCCAAGCTCTTGTCGTTGCCGACATCAACAAACGGCTTGACCTTCCAACGATGGGAAGGTGCAGCCTTACAGGCATCCCAACGTGAAAGGAGTTTTCCATGCAATTCCATCTCGACAACATGACCTGCGGCGGCTGTGCGCGTACCGTGACCAAGGCGATCAAGATGATCGATCCTGACGCCAATGTCGTCACGGATCCGCCGGTCCGTCTGGTTCAGGTGCAGACCTCAGCGTCCCAGGAACAGATTGTCACCGCGTTGCGTGAAGCAGGTTTTCCCCCGCGCGAAGACTAACGTCCTGCTTGACGGCCAACCACGGTACATCGGTTGGCCGGTGTGACCGCAGTCGCGGCCACGCAGTCCTCGCGGATCAAAGCCGGCGGACCCGATCGATCACCGAATGCATAAAAGGGGCGCGAGGCGCCCCTTTCGTCTTGCCTGAAGACTACCGAATCCTGCACGCGCTAGCGCGGATCGGGGCAGGGTCAGTGAATCTCCTTCGCGTGGTTGATCGTGTACCTTGGGATTTCAACCGTCAGATCTTCCCCGGCAACGATCGCCTGACAACTCAGGCGCGATAGCGGCTCCAGTCCCCACGCTCGATCAAGCAGGTCATCCTCGCACTCCTCGACCTCATTGAGGGAGTCGAAGCCGTTGCGCACGACACAGTGGCAGGTGGTACATGCACGGCTTTGGTCGCAGGCATGCTCGATCTCGATGCCGTTGTCCAGTAGCGCCGTGCAGATTGAGGTGCCCGCCTCCGCCTCGATCACGGCGCCCATAGGCGCCAATTCGGCATGGGGAAGGACGGTGATCTTGGGCATTATGTCTCCCTGCTATTCAATGTGGCCGTGAGCCGTCTCGACCCGGCGCCCCCTGATCGACGTCGCACGGCGCCGGGCCGCGCCTCTGGCTCCCCGACGGGGCCCTCCGGCTGCTCCAGCGTGCGCAGGATCGGGCAATCGGGCCGTTCGTCCCCTGCGCAGCAATGGATCAGGGCCTTGAGCGTTTCTCCCATTTGCCGCATGGTCTCCATGCGCCGATCCAGCTCGGCGATATGCGCCTGGGCCAGGCGCTTGACGTCCGCGCTCTGGCGCGACTTGTCGTTCCACAGTCCCAGCAGATCGGAGATTTCGGCCACCGAGAACCCAAGGTCGCGGGCGCGGCGGATGAAGTGAAGCCGATGGACATCCGCCTGGGTGTAGGCGCGGTAGCCGGAATCGGTCCGGTCCGGGGGTGGAATCAGGCCAATCTGCTCGTAGTAGCGGATCATCTTGGCGGTGACCTTGGACGCCTTGGATGCCTCACCGATATTCATGATTGCCCTCCTCGATCAATGCGAGACATCGGATGTCGATGCCAACGGCGGCAGGAAGCGGCGCAGGCGCAATGCGTTGCCAAGCACAAACACGCTTGACATGGCCATGGCACCTGCGGCGAACACCGGCGACAGCAACAGGCCCCACGACGGATACAACGCACCCGCGGCCACAGGAATCAATGCCGTGTTGTAAGCGAAGGCCCAGAACAGGTTTTGGCGAATGTTGCCGATGGTGGCTTTCGACAGCGCGATGGCGTTGGGCACGCCCTGGAGATTGCCGGACATCAATACCACATCGGCGGATTCGACCGCCACATCGGTTCCCGTGCCAATCGCCAGACCCACATCGGCTTCGGCCAGCGCCGGCGCGTCATTGATCCCATCGCCAACGAAGGCGATCCGGCCGTAAGCCGCTTTCAGTCGGCGCACCGCCTCGACCTTGCCCTCGGGCAGTACTTCTGCCACGACCTCGTCGATACCCAGTTGCCTGGCAATGGCATGCGCGGTGCGGGCGTTGTCGCCCGTGATCATGGCGACTTTCAGGCCGAGCTGATGCAGCGCGGCAATCGCCGCGGGTGTGCTGGGCTTGACCGGATCTGCGACGGCGATAATGGCGGCCAGCCGGCCGTCAATCGCGGCATACAACGGCGACTTGCCTTCGCCGCCCAGGCGTTCAGCGGTGCGCGCGAATGCGCCGACGTCCAGGCCCAGCTCACGCATGTAGCGGTCAGCGCCGACTTCGACACGGAAACCGTCCACGGCGGCCCGCACGCCCATACCGGTCACCGAGTCGAAATCAGTCAGCGCTGGCAGCACAATGCCCCCCGCCACCGCAGATTCGACGATGGCCCGAGCGATCGGGTGCTCCGAGCGCGCTTCCGCCGCCGCCACCTTCGCCAGCACCTGCTCGCGGTCGAACCCGGGTGTAACCTCCATGTCCGTCAGAACGGGCCGCCCTTCCGTGAGCGTGCCGGTCTTGTCCACGGCCACCACCGTGGCGTCCTTGAGCAGTTGCAGCGCTTCGCCCTTGCGGAACAACACACCCATTTCCGCGCCGCGACCAGTGCCGACCATGATCGAGGTCGGTGTGGCCAGGCCCATGGCGCACGGGCACGCAATGATCAGTACGGCCACCGCATTGACGAGGGCGAAGCTCAGCGCCGGAGACGGACCGAACACGAGCCAGACCAGGAAGGTCAGCGCGGCGGCGACCATCACGGCGGGCACGAACCATAGCGTCACCTTGTCAACGACGGCCTGAATGGGCAGCTTGGAGCCTTGCGCCTGTTCGACGAGGCGAATGATTTGCGCCAGCATCGTTTGCCCGCCAACGGCGGTGGCGCGCAGCGTGAAGGCACCTGTCTGGTTGACGGTGCCGCCCACGACCTCGCTGGCGACAACCTTCTCGACGGGAATGGGCTCGCCTGTGATCATGGATTCATCCACGAAACTGCGTCCCGCGGTCACCTCCCCATCGACGGGAACCCGCTCGCCGGGACGTACCTCCACCCTGTCGCCCAGGACGACCTCGCCAACCGGGATATCCACCAAGCGGTCATCGCGGAAAACATGCGCGACCTTTGCCTGCAGCCCCACCAGTCGCTTGATCGCCTCCGAGGTCCTGCCCTTGGCACGCGCTTCCAGGAAGCGGCCAAGCAGAATCAACGCCACGATCACGGCAGCGGCCTCGTAGTAGACGTTGACAGTTCCCGCTGGCAGCAGGCCCGGGGCGAAGGTAGCAATCAGCGAGTAGACATAGGCCGCGGATGTGCCGACGGCCACCAGGGAATTCATGTCCGGCGCGAGCCGCGCGAGCGCGGGAAAGCCCTTCTGATAGAAACGAATGCCAGGAACCACCAGGACCAGCGTGGTCAGGACGAATTGCAGATACCAACTGTTCTGCATGCCGATGGTGGCAGCCACCACCTCGTGTATCCCAGGAATCAGGTGAGAGCCCATTTCGAGGAGGAACACCGGCAGTGCCAGTACGCTGGCCAGTATCAGGTCACGCTTGAGACGGGCCGCTTCGGCATAATTTTTTTCCGCAACGTCGTCGTTATCGTGCGCGGTCACATCGATGGGGCGGGCCTCATAGCCGACCGTTTCAATGGCGGTTACGAGGTTCTCGATCCCCGCGACGCCCCGCACCGTGGCTCGCTCTGTCGCCAAATTCACGACGGCCTCGGACACGCCAGGAACCCCTTTGAGCGCTCGTTCGACCCGGCTTACGCAGGACGCGCAGGTCATGCCCTCCACGGCTAGCTCGATGGTGCCGGCGGGCACGTCATAACCGACCTTCTCGACGGCCTGAACCAGTGCCATACGATCCACCGGCCCCGACGGGCGAATGTCCGCGCGTTCGGTGGCCAGGTTGACCGACACGTTGCCCACGCCGTCAACTCTGGCGAGCGCGGCCTCCACCCGGCCGACACAAGAGGCACAGGTCATGCCTTCGATGGGCAAGCTGATCGTTGCCGCGCCGACGTGAACGGCGTTTGACTTTGGTGTGTTCATGTGTGGCTTCCCGAGCCTGGAAATTGACATGAACGAAAGGTTGGACCTTACCATCGTGGCAAGGTCAAGCGCTGTTGATTGCTGGATCGTTCAACCGGCTGGCAGATCGGCCGAGCGCGGCAGTTTCCGCGCCGGCAGGTGGGCCCAAAGTATCCTGATCAAGGGCGGCTATCTGGAGGAAGGTCGCAAGCTGCGCCGGTTGCCCTTGGGACAACATCCGGCTGGCACTCCGCGGAACCAGCTTAACACCTGCGCTCCAAGGGGTATTGGAACCGTCTCGAGTGTCGCCTTTTTCACGGATAGAAATCCAAATGCCATTCGCCTCTCACTCATTGGTCAGGGCGACCGAGAGGCACGGCTGCGCCCCTCGGCTATGCACAGAAACCGTAGAGGCTTGTGTGCCCGCATATGGGGCAAGGTGGCCCCGCTCGTCTGCGCCCGCGCTCCCAGGCCGATCGCGATCCTGCCAATTGCATGATCACCCTCTCTCTTCTTTGATTCTGCGCAAAGCTCTCCGCATTGTCCCAGCGGCATACTCAATGCGAGCCGCTTCACTGACATCGATCAGTGGTCGTGCGTCAACCGATAAATCCGACGATTTCAACAGGGCCAAAATGGGAAAACTACATATTTCTTCGCTGTTCCTCTCCATTCTCGCAGCAGGGAATCTTGCCTCGGCACAAGAACAGCCCCGCTCGGCCAGCTCCGCACCGGGCGCAAAGACGGCAACAACCAATTGCAGCAAAGCAAGCCTCCCGAAACACAACCACAGCATCGAGCGAGGCGCTGGCGCGATCGCGCCGCGGCCGTGCGCCACCAATGATGCCAAGGGCTTGCAATCCCCCGCAAAGGAAGGGGAGCACGAGCACAACAAATTCCGCAAGAATCAATAGCAGGCAGCACGGATAGCACGCTGCGCCGGGATCCTGGAACCGGCGCGCGAAGCCGAGCGGGCGGTTGGCTAGCTCGGCCGCATCGTGGTTTGCTGCAGGCGTAGCGTGGCACGTAACCCACCATTAGGGTCGTTCTCCAACGTCAGGGTACCGTCATGGGCCTCTGGACAATGGTTCGGGCAATCGCAAGACCCAGCCCGACGCCACCGGTGCTTCGATTGCGCGACGCCTCCAACCTGAAGAACGGTTCGAAGACAGGCTCCAGATCGCCTTCCGAAATGCCCGGGCCCTTGTCGGCTACCACGATGTCGACCATTGCCTCACTACAAGCCCCGGATTGCGTGCGAAAGTCAATGGTGCACTGGCTCCCACCGTAGCGCACGGCGTTCTCCACCAGGTCCTGCACGCTCACTTGCCCACCGGCATCGACCATGTCCTCGGCGACAGCGCGTGCCAGCGTGTCGACATCCACCCACTGGCGCGCTTCGTCCACACGAATTCCCTGCACGAAATCCAGCGTCGCGCCGATCATCAACTCCATCTCTTCCAGATCCTTGCGAAAACACTCTCGCAACGACTCCAATGGCAGCGCTTCGGCGCGCAGGCGCAATCGGGGCACCGGCGAGCGCAGATCGTGCGATACCGCAACCAGGAACCGACTGCGCTCTGCCACGCTCTCCGGCAGACGCTGCAGCATCAGGTTGAAAGTTGCGCAGCGCGTCGTACTTCGCGGGACCCTTCGGCATCCAACGTCCGTGCATTGAGATTGCGACCGAGTCTGTCGGCCGCCTCGGATACCGCCTCAAGCGGACGAACCGCGATCCGCACGGCAAGGATCGCGATGCCAACCACCAACATCAGGCGCACCAGGTAAATGCGCCCGCCACCCCAGGGCGCATGTCCAGCCCTTCCCGCCCAGCCCGCAATGCCACTCTGACCCACCGACCATCGGACAGGCGCGCCTCAACACCGGGATCACCTTTGGTCAGCGCAACCTCGTGAATGGCGAGGGCATACGCAACATAACGGGGTGCAATCGCACCTGCACGCGGCAATCAACCTTGCGATCGATCACTTCCGAGAGCAATATATTCGCGTAGTCCGCGTCCTCGCCGGGGACATTGGCGGGCGGCGGTGCATGCACCATCGAACGTAATGCGGACGTCGGCCAAGCGCTCGACCTAGGCAGTGCGCCGTGCATGCGGCAACTCATCCAGCAATAGCAAGATGTTTGCGATCCGCCCCGCCCCGCACGTACAGGTACTTCAGTCACGCGACCATATCGCGCATGCATCGAACCAGACAGTTCCCGTCAACAGCTGCGACGCCATCAAGCCTACGATCAGGAACGACGCGTACGCACCTCCAGATGCTGGCGCAAGCGGCTGACACAGACATCGATGGCGCAATCGTCGGCCACGCTCAGGGAAAACCGCTTGCTGCCACTGCCCGCAACATTTTTGAAGAGCGGCGCCGGCTACTGGAAATGAAGCTGGCCACCGTCAACCGGCTTGCCGCAGCGAAAAATGCTGTCCGGACGCAATCATCACTGAATCTGGCTTGACGATCTCGCCGCTCGATGCCTCTGTCCCAATGGAGGCACGACATTGGATCGACCAGATGTGCGTCAGGCTGCCGCGTGTCAAGATTACCGAACTCCTAATGGAGGTGGATGGCATGGACCGGATTCACTCGCCATTTCACGCCCTAAAAACCGATGAGCAAAGCGTTGCTGTTGACGACGATTCTTGCCGACGCCATCAATCTCGGGTTGACCAAGATGGCGGATTCCTGTCCTGGTACCACCTATGCCGAGCTGGCGTGGCTGCAAGCCTGGCATATCCGAGACGACAAATATTCGCAAAGCTTGGCAGAGCTGATCAACGTGCAGTCCGCGCATTCATTTGCCGCGCATTGGGTGATGGCACCACCTCGTCGTCAGACGGCCAGCGTTTCAAGGCCGGCGGGCGGGCCGAGAGCACCGGACACGTCAATCCGAAGTACGGCTCGGAGCCTGGCCGGATGATCTACACGCACATCTCGGGACCAGTATGGGCCAGATCACACCAAGCTGGTGAACGTCGGCGTTCGTGATTCTACCTACGTACTTGACGGCTTGCGTCATGCCCTCAACATGTTGCAACGGATTCATGGTCGTTCTTTTTTCCAAGTGGAACTGGAGACCATCTTGCCATTACTACTTGCAATTCGAGGCGAGCGTTTTCCTAACTGTCTGGGGCAATAAAAAGCCGCCTTCGGCGGGGCAACATCCGTTCAGGCTACGCGGCCGTGGTCGGCTAGCTGCCCCTCCAGTCCACAAGCGCGCTTTGAACGCTTGAGAAAATCGCGGAATCGTAGCCCTTGCCCTTTGTTCGCACGAAGTGCTTGGCTGCCGCCAAGACGGCTCCACAATTGCATTCCGGGGGAATCCCCCAAGAGTGAACAGGTTCACCTGCAGGTCATAGATTGCGGCGGCGGCAACGGCGCCGGCTATGTGGCATGTCGATACGCCGGAGCTGGGCAGCGTTGACATGAAACAATCTCAATTGCATTCAAGTGGGAAAAATCGCCCGGAAAATGCGCTAGCAGGATCAGCAGGGCGCATAGCCTTGTTTGGCAACGCCTGCGCAATGTTGTCCAGGGCGCCCAGGATTACGTAGGCCTCGAGCTCGTCGAGGGCGCAGGCGCGCATTTCGGTCCAGGTCATGCGCTTGACGAACTGCGCTAGGGCCAGCGCCTGGTGGTCTTCGACTTGCAGCGAGAGGTCAATGCTCATAGCGTGTTCCCTGGATTTTAAACTGCCTTGACTTCAAAGCGGCCGTTGGGGCCATTCCATTCGACACGTGGGCGGCGCCCCTCGGCCAGCATCCAGCGCACGTGCTGAATGACGCCAGGGTGCATCCTGCCGCTGTCTGCGCGGGATTGGGCGCCTGTGCCGATTTCGTAGAACCCGGCGCAGGCGACGCAGTTGTACAGATAGCCATCGTCGCCGGGGACATCGCTGCGGGCGGCGATCGTCGCGCACAGAGGGCACGGGGCGGGATCAATGCGCGTCATGCCTGGCCGCCGGTCATGCTGTCGCCGCGCACGCGCAGCACGGTGCCGGTGGCCTCGCCATCGTGGTCGGCCATCACCAGCACGACGGTCTGGGCGTCGATGCCCCAGCCGGGCACCATGTCGACGCCGCGCAAGGGGCCGGTGTGGTCGCCCATCAGCGCGTGGGCGGGTGCAGCGCCATGGCCTTCGTCGGAGGCCTTCTGCAGGGACTGGATCAGTTCATCCACCGTCAGCCCCACCGGTCCAAGGTTCATTGCGTTCATGTTCTCGAATTTGACGTTCTGGATTCTAAGGTAGCAAGTACCCGATGCACCAAGCACCAAAAAATCACCATCGCGGCACTGCAAAACGAACTCCCGGGCCGAAGGCTCAGCCCTATCGGCAAGATATCCGGCCTTGAGACTTCCAGTTCGATCCGTTGCCAAAGTCGAACACATTGGCAATGCCTAGCTCGAATTCATGATACCCGCGGCGAACAGAGCCAACAAGAAACGCTTCCTGTACATCTTGCGAGGATTCGCCTGCGCAGTCATCTTACGTTCTCGGCAGGAATACTCGACGCGGTGCGCGGGTATCGCATTGAACAGACGGTGTTGAAGTGCAATGTCTTGCCGTGCCAGTTCCGGTAGAAGACATACGAACCATGGTAGTAAGCAGCCTCTGCCGACAATCCATCGAGAGAAGGACTGCTGATCCGCCGATGCCCATTGCTAGCGCGCTCCATGTAGGTGTCTCGTATGCAACCGGCCGCGCCAACGAATCGCGCGACTCTTACAACCGGCACTCGCCTCCATGCAACGAGTTTAAGTGAAACATGGCCTGTGAAGTCAGAGTAAGCCTGCTGCTCATCTTTCAGCGCCGCTGTGTCCTGGTGCGTGGGATGACCTGACCAAAATCGCGCCCCGGGAATACTGCCGGGAAAGCATGGTTCCAAGTCAGGGAAACAGAGCGTCGAACGCCCGACCGCACGCTGGGACTGCGACGCGCCGTTGGCGTCGATTCGAACCGCTTCCTCACGGAAACGGGCACAGTGCCGCTCGCACTGACTGCCGTGCCACATTCGAGAAGAAGCCGCAGACCAGCGCATGCCGTATCGCCCACCTGAAGGTAGCCATGGCTCGTAGCCTCGGATCACCGAAACCAGAGTGAGAGCGCGCCATAGTCGCTAATAATACCGCTCACGTACAGTTTCACATCCCGAGCGAGGTACGTCCGGTAGGCCAGATTTTCAACGAATGCGACCCAGGTCTAAAATTGCATTATCGCCATGTTCGCTACCCCAGGCTGGCATGTCGGTCATTCTTAAGCCATGTTTGATCACAACAAAGGCATGCTTGGGATCCTTCCGGTTTCGGTCCAGACGTGGCGGTGCGGGATAAAGTCCTCGGTTCAACTGGTTGTCCGGCAAGCTCGCAGCGCGGTGGCAAACGGCGCCACATGGACGCATACTGGCCTGCGCCTTTAAGAATGCGCTGCGCATCATTCAGATTTGGCGGATTCAGCTTCTCGGCTTGCCGGCCAATCGCACGCGACCGCACCAATTCGAGAAACTTCTCCGTAGTCGGCCAGTGCCGTTCATCGGCGGCCACGTTATAGGCGCCAAAATATGCGATACCGAAAACCGCTGTGGCAAGAACAAGCAGCAACTCCACGATCGAACGGACGAAAGTTCTCATTGCTACTCTCTGCGTCAAATGCAAACCTGCTTACGTGCGTCGGGTGTGAGTGTACTGACGTAACATTCTGCCCGCCTGGAGTCGCCTTGGACGCGGTCGGGGGGGCACTCAGGATTAAGCCGACGCACTCGCTAGCGTTCGATCTAGCGCTCCCTCATTGCGCGGCAATGGGGCGGCGACCGCTTCGTAGTTCGACGCGGCATTCGATTTCGCTTTTGACAGTCATGAGGATGCGACTATGACGATGCGTCCGTCAAGTGAAGACCACGCCTGATTTGACGCATAACATCCGCCCGCAGGCGGCCGACGACCGCTGGCGGGCTCCGTTCGTCAGCCCATTCAGAGCCGACGATGCATACAGGGGCCGCGCTTGGCGTCCAGACGTAAAACGCACCCACGCCAAGAATCGGAATCCTTCTGATACCCGAGTTTTTCGCAAGCTGGACCGTATATCAGGAGAGAAACATCCATGTCGTGCTCGGCTTGAGCCGTACGCTCGGATACCGTCGTGCATCCAACCACCATCATCATACTAATCAGAATAAAAAAACGCATTTCTTTCACCATTAACTTTAAAACTGGCACATAAAGGAAAACACTCGCCGAGTCGCTTTTGAAGAAGCAATGTCATCGAGCGAACGGCGCAGGCGAATCGCTAAATTCAATTTAGGCCGAGGTTGCTATAGCACCAAGTAGTTATTGAAATATTCCGAATAGAGACGGTCGTGGTGGGTTACTAAACCATTACGGTACGGTAATTATACCGTCTGATAAACCGTTGCCGGCACACGACGCCGTTGTTGATCAGCGCGCGACGCTCGCTTAGTATCATGCTGATCTCATCCGAACAGCTTTCGCATCAGCTTATGCTCCTCGCAGACTCGCGCATTAACGCGCCGTCAGAACGTCGGCAGGACGGATGGTATGCCCTGTGGTTCCGGCTGATGGCGTCGAACCGTCCCGCCTCAAGTGAAAAATGGCACCGGACGACCAGAGCCTTTGGTGCGCAATTTTCCCTTGTCAAGTCCGGTCGCGAATCACAGGAGAACGCTGCACTCCGGTCTATGCTCAATTTGTGGCAACTGCCCGCCGTCGTGATGAAGTGCGTTGATCCATTTTCCTTCATACTGAACCTCTCCGGCAGGGCCACCCGCTATTGTTGTACTGTTTCGTCAAGCAGTTGAATATCCATTTGACGGGCTTAGGTAACGCATCGCCGACATAGTTTAAAACCAAACTCAGTGGTCGCCATAAAGTACGAACGATCATGGAACTTGTCCTCGAACCTGTCTCCGAAGTGGTGGAATTCGAACGCGTGCTATCCAACTTAGCCCGACTCGGATTCTTGGTAGCTTGGGAGTGCCTACCTGATGGCTCGTACCTCATCGAAGTCAAGGATGAACTATTGGAAGAGCTTTCTGGTTTTCCGCAATTCGTGCGGAAGCAGCGACTTTGATGGTGTTGCAGCGCGGGATTGGAGCACCCCAAGTTAACCTAAATCTTTCGGGATCATTACATTTATGCTCCCATTCGGCCTGCGACCTACGTCGGGGAATAAAATGCAATCGGAAAGCGCTTTGGATAGAAGATTCGATCCGCTACTTGTGATGTAAGGACGGGAATGAACTCAAGCATGCCGCTATCCATATCCGTTGGCGTGGCCCTCTGCCTTGCGCCTGGACAGATGTGGGCGATACAACTGGCATGGGTTGCCGAGACTCCTGCTGGACTCGGCATTGAAGGAATCAAGGCCGAACGTCTCGACGGAGGGGATGAGGTCCAACTATTGGCGTTGGCGGCCAATCCCCGGCATCACTTGATGAAGCACGTTACGCCGCCGAAGGCGACGAACCTCCCGACGGACCGGTCGGAGCCGGCATCTGCGCCGGACAGTCAACAGGCGGGTTGCGAAGATGACAAGAAGACAAGGTCCATTGAACCCGTTGTTCCCAAAAATAGTGGACCCAATGCGCCCTAGTGCAGGACCATAACCTGGAGATCTAAACGATGAAACAAAAGCTGATGGTCGGAGCCTTCATTGCTGCCGTATCGCTGACTGCGGCCGCGGTCGATATGAGCAATGTCGTAAAAACCTACGAATTGCAGGATGGTTCGAAAGTGCACGTCTTTAAGGACGGCAAGATGGGCATGGAGAACAAGTTTGGCAAGTCCATGAGCATGCCCGAAGGAAAGGTCATGGAGACCAAGGACGGCACGAAAATCATCATGAAGGGCAATGAGATTTTCAGGCTTGACGAAGCCCTCAAGAAGGGCCACAGCGAAGGGGGCTAATCTGACAAGGGCGCTTTAAGCGCCCTACTTCGCCCACTCAGGGAGCGCAGAAACAAAGATCCGCAACGGTTTCGTTGCCTGTATTCTCCATTCCTGCCGTTCCCCCCCAAGCAAATGAATCGTCACGGGCTGACTATTCGCCATCGGCGTCATGGCTTCACTCTGGGATAGCACGACAGCGATGTCGATGCTTTTGTCACCCAGGTTTCGCAAGCTGAGCGAAACCGTCTCACCGGTCCGGACGGCACGGCTCGCAGGCTGGCCGTCGAGATGGTCCACTTCCACCACCCACTCCGTCACCGGCAATGTCTTCCCTGCCGCGCCGGGCGCCAGATATGCGGCCGCCGCAGGATGCACGTCCGGCACGGGAATGATGTGTGCGTGAGCGACAAGCCCGGACAACCCCGCCAGCCCAAAAATTCCAAACTTGATTCGACGCAACGTTATCTCCTTCTCAGTAGAAAAGTTGAAACACAAACTGCGGTCACGTGCATCTGTATCCCGGCGATAGCGGCCCGGTACGGTAACGCGCCCCAGTGGGGCCCCTTTGACCGCGCGCGCTCGTGTGGGATCAGGTCAGTCCGATGCGACCATGCGGGAAAGTCATGGTGAAACGGGTTCTTCCGTCGGAAGACGACGCGGCAATATTTCCGCCATGCGCAACAACGATCGCCTTCGTGATCGACAGTCCCAGCCCGACACTGTCTGAATCCAGTCGCGCCCTTGACTTGTCGGCCCGATAAAACCGATCAAAGATATAAGGAAGCAGATCCGGCCGGATCTCCTCGCCTTCATTCTCTACCACAATCATGGCAGTTGTACCCTGCTCCCGCACAGAAACCATGATCTGACGGCCCTCCGCGGTGTAACGCAGCGCATTAGACAAGAGGTTGCTGAGCGCCCGACGCACCATCAGGCGATCGCCCGTGATTCGGGCATTGCCGTGAAGTTGCAGGTTGACGCCCTTGTCCTCGGCCAGCGCGTCGTAGAAGTCGAAGAGTGCCTGGACCTCGTCGGCAATGTCGATCGATTCCTCGTTGGGCAGCGTAATGCCGTGCTCCATTTTTGCCAGGTACAGCATATCCGAGACCATCCGTCCAAGACGCTGGAACTCCTCGGCGTTTGAGGTGAGCACGTCACGATACTTTGCAGCGTCACGCGGCTGGGCCAGAACGACATGGGTCTGCGTCATGAGGTTGGTAATCGGGGTGCGCAACTCGTGCGCCAGATCTGACGAAAACTCGGACAATCGTTGAAAGTCGTTCTGCAGACGCTCGAGCATCGCGTTCAATGTCGCCGCGAGATCCGCCATCTCAACCGGCACCGCAGCCACCGGCATGCGCGCATCTAACCTGTTCGCCGTCACATCTTTAGCGCGCGATGCCATCATGCGCAGTGGCGCCAGACCGCGGCGTGCGGCCCACCAGCCCAGCAAGCCGCTGGCGAAGGCGGCAAGCATTGTATAGAAAGCCAAGGACCGGCGGAAAGCATGCATGAAGTGTGCATGAATCTCAGTGTCCATTCCGACGACTACTTTCAAGGTGCCCGCGCCTAAAACGGGCACTTCCGCTCGCATGCCACGGTAGTGCTTGGCTTCCTGCTGCCACACGAAGGTGCCTTCGGAGATCAGCTCCTCGTTCGTAACGCTCTCCGCCGGCCTGAAATCGAAATCCCGCGTGGCGAAAAGCGTCTTGCCTTGAGCGGTCTGCACCCGCGCGACAAAGCCTGGATGGTGTTCCACCAGCTCCCGCAGGCGAGCAGGCAAATGATCCACAGGCGTTTCATTCGCGACGCGTTCAATCAGACGGATGTTGTCACCCAGCACCACAAAATCTTCGTTGGCAAAATGCCTCTCCATCGCCAGCCAGATGAGCACTCCGAGTCCGAGCAGGACGACGGCGGAAGACAGCGAGAACAGGATGGTCAGCCGAACAGTCAGAGACAGACGTTGCCTCATAACGGATCCTCGGGCGCCTCGAGTACGTATCCCATGCCGCGCACGGTCTGGATCAGTTTCACCTCAAAGCCGTCATCGATTTTTGCCCGCAGGCGCCGAATCGCCACGTCGATCACGTTACTGTCGCTATCGAAGTTCATGTCCCACACCTGCGAGGCAATGAGGGATCGGGGAAGCACCTCCCCCCGTCGACGTGCAAATAACTCGAGCAAGGCGAATTCCTTGCTGGTCAGCGTGATGCGTCGACCACCGCGAGACGCCCGCCGCCGGCTCAGATCCAGAATCAGATCGGCCACTTGAATCCGGTCCATTGCTAGTTGCACCGCGCCTCGGCGCAGCAGCGTCCTGACCCTGGCAAGCAGCTCCGAAAAGGCAAATGGCTTGACTAGATAGTCGTCCGCCCCAAGCTCGAGGCCTCGCACGCGGTCCGCAACACTGTCTCGCGCCGTCAGAAACAAGACCGGGACAGCATTCCCTGCCGCGCGGACGGCATGCAGAATATGCCATCCGTCGACGTCGGGCAGCATGACATCGAGGATGATGAGATCGTAGGTTTCGTTGACCGCGAGATGTTGACCATCGAGTCCATTGGCGACCAGGTCTACAACGAACCCCGCCTCGGTCAAGCCTTGCCGGAGATACTCCCCCGTCTTGACTTCATCTTCCACTACCAGCAGCTTCATTTGCCCAACCTCCTCCCAACCCGATCGACCGGGTTTTGTTAATACAATTCTTGTATCCGGCGTAGTCTACCGATGACGTATCGGGGTGACTCAAACCTGTCCGGAATGTAATGTTTATGTAAGTCATCGGTAGCCAGCATCTCGCTACTCTTTGACCTGCCGCAAAACCGACGCGGCCATTCAAGCGAAAAGGACTATTTTCATGCGACGTGATCGACCGTCTGGCATCTTGCTGCCCAACCTGCCACGCCGCCGTTTCGTACAAGGTTTGGCCGCCGGCGGGGTAATGGCGGGGCTGAGTGCCTTGGGCGGAACTGCTTGGGCACAATCCTCGGGCCTCCCGCAAAGCGCTTCATCCGGCACCGCGCCGGTATTGACCGGGACGGAATTTGACCTTGTCATCGCCGAATCGGTTGTCAACTTTACCGGTACGCCGCGGGTGGCGACAACTATCAATGGGATGCTTCCGGGCCCGACGCTGCGCTGGCGGCAAGGTGACACGGTGACGATCCGCGTAACGAACCAATTGCGCGAGCACACGTCGATCCACTGGCACGGCATCATCCTGCCGTTCCAGATGGACGGCGTACCGGGGATCAGCTTCGCCGGTATCGCCCCTGGCGAGACATTTACCTACCAGTTCAAGGTCGAACAGACCGGAAGCTACTGGTATCACTCGCATTCCGGCTTCCAGGAAATGACCGGCGTGTATGGCGGCATCGTGATTGATCCGGCCGCCGGCGTGGACGGTGTCCGAGCCGACCGGGACTACACGATTCTGCTCTCGGACTGGACCGACGAGGATCCCATGCGGGTCCTGTCAAAACTGAAGGTTCAAGGCGACTACTACAACTACAACAAGCCGACCGTCTTCGATTTCTTCCGCGACGTTTCAAACGACGGTGTGAAGAGCGCTTTCGAAAAGCGCAAGATGTGGAACGAGATGCGGATGAATCCGACCGACCTCGCGGACCTTTCCGGTGCCACGCTGACCTATCTGACCAATGGCGTCACCCCCGCTGGCAATTGGACAGGCCTGTTCAAGCCCGGTGAGAAAGTGCGCCTACGATTCATCAACGGGTCCGGAAATACGTTTTATGACGTCCGTATTCCCGGCCTGAAGCTCAAAGTTATCCAAGTTGACGGCCAAAATCTGGAGCCCGTAAGCGTTGACGAGTTCCGCTTTGGTGCCGGCGAGACCTACGACGTGCTGGTGGAGCCGCGAGACGACGCCTATACGATCTTCTCTCAATCCATGGATCGCACTGGCTACGCCCGCGGCACACTCGCAGTGCGAGCAGGACTGAGCGCACAGGTGCCGGCAGTCGACAAGCCCGAGTGGCTCACCATGGCCGACATGATGGGCAGTATGGGTGGCATGGGTGGCATGGGTGGCATGAACCACGGGGCCATGACCATGGACCATAGCCAGCACGCGATGGGCGCCATGGACGCTTCGCTCAAGGTCCCCAGCACCAAGGCGCGGCACGCCAAGACCGAATATGGGGCCACCACGGACATGCACGTGGACATGGCCCGAACCAATCTCGACGACCCCGGCATCGGCCTGCGCAACAATGGGCGCCGAGTTCTGACCCTGGCCGATCAACATACTATTGGCGGCCCCCTCGACAAGCGTGGCCCCGCCAGGGAAGTTGAACTGCACCTGACCGGCAACATGGAGCGCTACTCCTGGTCAATCGATGGTGTTGAGTACGGCAAATCCACACCGGTCCGCTTCAAGTACGGTGAACGACTGCGTGTGATTCTGCACAATGACACAATGATGACCCACCCGATGCACCTGCACGGCATGTGGAGTGAGCTAGAGTCGCCTGACGGTTCGTTCCAGGCCCGGCGACATACCATCCCGGTCCAACCTGCGCAGCGGGTCAGCTTCCTCGTAACCGCCGACGCATTGGGCCGCTGGGCATGGCACTGCCATCTTATGTTGCACATGGATGCCGGGATGTTCCGCGAAGTACTTGTGGCCTGATCCGACTCTCTTCAACCGACTACCAGATCCCATGTACAAGTACACTCGAATTGCAGTCGCCGCCCTGCTCGCTGCGGGAATGAGCGCCGCGTGGGCACAGCACTCGCATTCGCCCAACAGTTCAAACAACGATGGTGCGCCGGCAAACGAAACGACGCCGGATTCACGCCCCCAGAAGGCGGCAGCCCCAACCGCGAAGAAGCAGGGCTCGACGCCGAGCGCAGGACAAGGTTCGATGCAGGGGATGGACCACAGCCAGATGCAGGGCATGGACCAGGGTTCGATGCAGGGCATGGACCACAGCAAGATGCAAGGCATGGACCAGGGTTCAATGCAGGGCATGGACCACAGCAAGATGCAAGGCATGGACCAGGGTTCAATGCAGG
>CAUUBQ010000032.1:0-101437 GCA_963543405.1 uncultured Cupriavidus sp. | reverse complement strand
GTCTCGTGGGCTCGGAGATGTGTATAAGAGACAGCTCCCGCACGCGGGAGAGGGGAGAACACCACGGGCAAGACCAGATCCGCGCGGCGAAAAAAAACCAGGCAAGATGCCTGGTTTTTTCGTCGCGCGTTTCGACCCGCTTTTAAAGAATCTGCTTGCCGATCCACCACGCAATCGCCGACATGAACGCCGATGCCGGAATGGTCAGCACCCAGGCCCAGACGATATTGCCGGCCACGCCCCAACGCACGGCCGACATCTTCTGTGCCGAGCCCACCCCGACGATGGCGCCGGTGATCGTGTGCGTGGTCGACACGGGCACGCCCAGTGCCGAGGCAATGAACAGCGTAATCGCGCCGCCGGTTTCCGCGCAGAAGCCACCCACGGGCTTCAGCTTGGTGATCTTCTGACCCATGGTCCGCACGATCCGCCAGCCGCCGAACAGCGTACCCATGCCGATAGCGACATAGCAGCTTACGATCACCCACATCGGCGGCTCCGCACCGCCCCCGGCCACGTGGCCGCTGGCGATCAGCAGCATCCAGATGATACCGATGGTCTTCTGCGCGTCGTTGCCGCCATGGCCAAGGCTATAGAGCGATGCCGACACCAGTTGCAGGCGGCGGAACCAGCGGTCCACGCGCGACGGCGGCGTACGGAAGAACGTCCAGCCCACGATCACCATCATGATCGAGCCCAGAATGAAGCCCAGCAGCGGCGAGATCAGGATAAAGGCGACCGTCTTCAGCAGACCATTGCCAACCAGCGCGCCGGTACCTGCCTTGGCCACCGCGGCGCCCACCAGGCCGCCGATCAGCGCATGCGACGACGACGATGGAATGCCGTAGAGCCACGTGATCACATTCCATGCAATGGCGCCGACCAGCGCGCCGAATATCACGTAGTGGTCGACGATATTGACGTCGATGGTCCCGGTACCCACCGTGGCCGCCACCTTCAGGTGGAAGATGAAGATCGCCACCACATTGCACATGGCGGCCATGGCCACCGCGTGGTGCGGCTTGAGCACGCCCGTGGAGACCACCGTGGCAATCGAGTTCGCCGCGTCGTGGAAGCCGTTCATGAAATCGAACAGCAACGCCAGCGCGACCAGCAGGCCGATCACCCACAAGCTCATTTGAACAGTATGCATGCCGGTGCGGACCTCAGGCGTTTTCCAGGACGATGCCTTCGATGATGTTGGCCACGTCCTCGCACTTGTCGGTGATCGACTCGAGCTGTTCGTAGATTGCCTTCAGCTTGATCAGGCGCTTGACGTCGGTTTCCTCGCGGAACAGCTTCGACATTGCCGAGCGCATCACGCGATCCGCTTCCGATTCGAGCTGGTCGATCTGCTGGGCGGTCTTCAGGATCGTGCTGGCATTGCCCATGTCCTCGAGCAGCGCCACGGCAATCTTGACCTGGTCGCAACACTGCACGCAGATCGTCGCCAGGCGGCGCGCTTCGTCGGTCAGATGGGTCACGTCGTACAGCGAGATCGTTTCGGCCACGTCTTCCATCAGGTCCAGGATGTCGTCCATGGTCGTGATGAGCTTGTGGATCTCGTCGCGGTCGAGCGGCGTGATGAAGGTCTTGTGCAGCAGGTCGATCGTGTCGTGCGTGATGCGATCTGCCTTCTTTTCGGTGGCCTGCACGCGACGTGCGTGGGCTTCGGCATTGGGCAGGTCATTGACCAGCGTTTCCAGCTCGTGCGCGGCGGCCACCGCGCAATCGGCGTGCTGGTTGAAGTATTCGAAGAACTTGCCCTCAGTGGGCATGAATCGACCGAACATGAAATGTCCTTGTGGCGCGCCTCACGGCAGCGCTCGGTTGTGTTGCAAATGAAAGTCTGGGCAATCGCACGACAGCCGCCTCATTGGGCGGCTGTCATCAAAGCGCAATATTTTACAGGGTTGCACCGTCCTGCGGTGTAACCCCTGGGCATCAGTTGTCGTTGTCGAAGAACGCCGGCCCACCACTGAAGTTATCGAACTTCGTGAATTGCCCCAGGAATGTGAGGCGAACGGTGCCGATCGGACCGTTACGCTGCTTGCCGATGATGATTTCGGAAGTCCCCTTGTCCTGCGAATCGGGGTTGTACACTTCGTCGCGATAAATAAACAGGATCACGTCGGCATCCTGCTCAATGGCGCCCGATTCACGCAGGTCGGACATCACGGGACGCTTGTTCGGGCGCTGCTCCAGGCTTCGGTTCAGCTGCGACAGTGCAATCACCGGACAATTGAGCTCCTTGGCCAGGCCCTTCAGCGAACGCGAGATTTCCGAAATTTCGGTCGCGCGATTCTCGCCGCCACCCGAACCCGACATCAGTTGCAGGTAGTCGATGATGATCAGGCCAAGCTGACCGCACTGGCGCGCCAGCCGGCGCGAGCGCGCGCGCAGTTCGATCGAGCTCAACGCAGGCGTCTCGTCGATGAACAATTGCGCATCGTTCATGCGCTGGATCGAATGGGTCAGGCGCGGCCAGTCTTCGTCGAGCAACCGGCCGGTACGCAAGCGGTGCTGATCGAGGCGCCCCACCGAACCCAGCATACGCATGGCCAGCTGCACACCGGCCATTTCCATCGAGAATACGGCGACGGGCAGGCCCTGCTCCACCGCGACGTGCTCACCGATATTCAGCGAGAAGGCCGTCTTACCCATCGACGGACGACCCGCCACGATGATCAGGTCACCCGGCTGCATGCCACTGGTCATGCGATCGAGGTCGATAAACCCGGTCGGAACCCCCGTGACATCGGTTGAAGCGTCACGATGGTAGAGCTCGTCGATACGCTCCACCACCTGCGTCAGCAACGGCTGGATTTCCTGGAAGCCCTTCTGGCCACGCGACCCTTCTTCCGCAATCGCAAACACCTTGGATTCGGCTTCGTCGAGCAGTTCGCGCACTTCGCGACCCTTCGGCGCAAAGGCCGCCGAGGCGATATCGTCGGCAGCAGTCACCAGCTTGCGCAACACCGAACGCTCGCGCACGATCTCCGCGTAACGGCGGATATTGGCCGCGCTCGGCGTGTTCTGGGCAAGTGAGTTCAGGTAGGCAAGCCCACCCACTTCCTCGGCCTTGCCAGATACCTGCAGCGTTTCATAGACCGTGATCACGTCCGCCGGCTTGGTGGCGGAGATCAGGCGCGCAATGCTCTGGAAGATAAGACGGTGGTCGAAGCGATAGAAATCGGCTTCCGACAGGAAATCGGCAATTCGGTCCCAAGCGGCGTTATCCAGCAGCAACCCGCCGAGCACCGATTGTTCGGCCTCGATCGAATGCGGAGGAACCTTGAGACTGTCTAGTTGGGGGTCTGCGGCGGGCGCGTTC
Organism: uncultured Cupriavidus sp.; assembly: GCA_963543405.1. Lineage (GTDB taxonomy): Bacteria > Pseudomonadota > Gammaproteobacteria > Burkholderiales > Burkholderiaceae > Cupriavidus. The sequence continues at coordinate 98,103 of CAUUBQ010000032.1, read as the reverse complement.
ATGGGGGGCAATTATAGCGGCGCCGGGCGGCGCGCAAACAAAAAAGGCAGGAGCGCGGCTCCTGCCTTTTTCTGCATCGGACATGCCAGCGTGCGCCGGCACATCACCCGCGGGTACGACTTAGACGTGGTCGCCCAGCACGGACACGGTTACGTCCACCACCACATCGGTGTGCAGCGCAACGGTGATCGGGTGGTCGCCAACGATCTTCAGCGGACCGTTTGCCAGACGCACTTGCGACTTTTCCAGCTTGTAGCCTTGGCCTTCCAGGGCTTGGGCGATGTCGGCGTTGGTCACCGAACCGAACAGACGGCCGTCCACACCCGACTTCTGGGTGATCTGGACGGTCAGGCCGTTCAGCTTCTCGCCTTCGGCTTGTGCAGCAGCCAGCTTCTCGGCAGCGGCCTTTTCCAGCTCGGCGCGCTTCACTTCGAATTCGGCGATTGCGGTTTGCGTAGCGCGACGAGCACGCTTCGACGGGATCAGGAAGTTACGTGCGTAACCGTCCTTCACACGAACGATCTCACCCAGGTTGCCCAGGTTGACGACTTTTTCCAGCAGAATGACTTGCATCGTGTATTTCTCCTTGCGGTCCCGGGACTATCAGTTCTTGTGCAGGTCGGTGTACGGCACCAGCGCCAGGAAGCGGGCGCGCTTGATAGCCGTGTCGAGCTGACGCTGATAGTGCGCCTTGGTACCGGTCAGACGAGCCGGCGTGATCTTGCCGTTGTCGCCGATGAAGTCCTTCAGCGTGTCCAGATCCTTGTAGTCGATCTGTTCGACGCCAGCCACGGTGAAGCGGCAGAAGCGCTTGCGCTTGAACAGAGGGTTCTGTTGCTGGAAGCGCTTCTTGTTCTTGTTGTCACGTTTGACGAATGCCATGATTCAATCCTTTTCGAATGCTTTACATCGAGTGATGTGAAAGACCAGTGTCTTGCTGTTGCGGTGCTTGCGCGCCAGGAATCCTTCGCAATCAAGCAACGTGCCGAGCGGCAACCGCTCGAGTCGCTGGCCGATGGCGCCAATGGCCATGGCCACGACCGCAAACTCCACCTGCCGGGGCGTTTCCGCCTCCAGGACCTCGCCGGCATGCTGCAGGATGCAGTTGACGACGGGTACTCCGGCCGGTGTGTAGCGCAGCGTGTCTCGTTCGGCGAGGGTGGCGGTCAGCCGAAGCTGGTTCACCGCGACACAGCAGTCCGCACTTAGGCGGCCTGGCCTTCCGTGGTCGTTTGCGCGGCCTTGCGGGCTTCTTCGCGCTGCACTTCCTTCATCATCGGCGAAGGAGCAGTCTCGGCCTTCTTGGTCTGGACGATCAGGTGGCGCAGGACGGCGTCGTTGAACTTGAACGCGTGTTCCAGTTCAGCCAGCGTTTCCTTGCCGCATTCGATGTTCAGGCAAACGTAGTGAGCCTTGGCCAGCTTCTGGATCATGTAGGCCATCTGACGGCGGCCCCAGTCTTCCACGCGATGGATCTGACCGTTCTGCGAGATCACGAGCTGCTTGTAGCGCTCGATCATCGCCGGCACTTGTTCGCTTTGGTCCGGATGGACGATAAATACGATTTCGTAATGACGCATTGACGCTCCTTTTGGATGAGCCACCCGGGCGTCAAGTCCGGTGCGGCAAGGTTGAATAGCCCGCGAGTATAGCCCGTAACCAGGCGACCCGCAAGCAGGCCGACCGTAGCCTACGATCGGGCGTAAAGATCCTGCAGGCGCCCGGAATCGGCGCCAAGACCCGGGTCGGACGCCAGGGCCAGCAACAGCAACACGCGCGCCTTGTACGGGTTCAGGTCGGCGGCCGAGGCGAACAAGCCGGCGGTGGGCGCCGGCTTGGCTGCCAATGCCACGTGACCGGCACCGGTGCGCGAGCTGCGTACCACCGCCACGCCACGCGCCGCGGCATCGGCCAGCGCGCCCGCCAGGGTTTCATGCACCGAGCCATTGCCTGCCGCTGCCACCACCAGGCCCTTCACGCCGGCCGACACCAGTGCATCGACAGCCACCCGCCCTGGTTGGGCATAGCTGGCCACGATCTCCACCATCGGCCAGCTTGCGGGCACCGGCAGGTACGATCTGTCCGCACCCGCCGCCAGCGGCGCCCGCGCAAACCGGATATAGGTGTCCTGCACGAATCCGAGCGGACCGGCAACCGGCGAGACAAAAGCATCGACCGCCGAAGTATGTGACTTGGTGACATCGCGCGCGGCGTGGATCTGCTGGTTCAACACCACCAGCACGCCCTTGCCGCGCGCCGCCGGATTGGCCGCTACGCGCACCGCATCGAGCAGGTTCAGCGGGCCATCGGCGGACAGCGAAGTCGAGGGGCGCATCGCGGCGGTAATTACCACTGGCACCGGCGTAGCCTGCGTCAGATGCAGGAACATCGCCGTTTCCTCAAGCGTGTCGGTCCCATGCGTGATCACGATACCGGCCACATCGGGCTGCGCCGACCAGTGCGCCACGCGCGCGGCCAACTGCTGCCAGAGACTGAACATCATGTCCTTGCTGTCGACCTGCGCAACCTGCTCCGCCTCGATGCGCGCAACATCGGCCAGGACGGGCACGGCCTGCACCAGTTGCGATACCGGCACGGTGGCGGCCTGGTAATGGGCACTGCTGGCAGGACTTCCGGACGATCCGGCAATGGTGCCGCCCGTGGCGAGCACAACGATTCGAGGCAAGGAAGCGGTCATGTCAGCGCTGATCAGTCGATGGATCCGGGCGCCGATTGTAACTGCCGCGCCGCGCCGCTCGCAGCCATGGCAAACCCGTGGACCGCAATCCGGTGCGCCATCCAGTGCACCAGCACGCCAGGCCCGCATGTTGAGCCCACAGCGCAAATTGTGCTTGCACTTCACTCGATACTGTATAAAATCACAGCATACTGTTTAAACATACAGTGCTTCGGCACTGAGACCGGCGAACCATGGCGACCCTGACACCCCGGCAGCAGCAGATCTTCGATCTGATCCGCAATGCGATCCGAAATACCGGCTTTCCGCCGACCCGCGCAGAGATCGCTGCCGAATTCGGCTTCTCCTCGCCCAATTCCGCCGAAGAACATCTGCGTGCGCTGGCTCGCAAGGGCGTGATCGAACTGACGCCAGGCGCATCGCGCGGCATCCGGCTGAAGGTTTCGCGCAGCGACTCGGAGCGCGAAGACCAATTCTCGCTGCCGATGGCTGGCGTGCTGCAATTGACGTTGCCGCTGGTCGGCCGCGTCGCAGCTGGTAGCCCGATCCTTGCCGCGGAACATATCGATCGCCAATACCACGTGGATGCCTCGGTCTTCGACGAGCGCCCCGACTACCTGTTGCGCGTACGCGGCCTGAGCATGCGTGACGCGGGCATTCTCGACGGCGACCTGCTGGCCGTGAAGAAGGCCAGCGAGGCCGCTAACGGCAAGATCGTCGTGGCCCGCCTCGGCGAGGATGTCACCGTGAAGCGCCTGAAGAAACGCGGCGACACGATTGAACTGATCGCCGAAAACCCCGATTTCCAGAACATCGTGCTGCAATCCGGTCGCGATGAGTTTTCGCTCGAAGGTATCGCTGTAGGCCTGATCCGATCATCAGGTTTTTAAACCGGGGGAAGAGACTCCACGCGGAGTCGCGAGAAGTCGCACAAAGTCTCTGACCTCTAGTCCCCGCGACCCGGCAGCACGGCCGTCTGCCCTGGTCACCCGCTTTGCTTTGCCCATGCCGCCCCGTCCTCCCTGGACGGCGGGCGCGGACTTCTGCTGAACGCAAATTACGAGGTGCTGCCATGCTGCCATCCAACTCCATCGCCCCCCGCCGCCCGGTCAAGCCGGTACCGTTCCGACAAATCAAGGGCGTTCGCGTCTACCAGGGTGCCCAGCGCCGCACGATGGTCGGCAACATGGCCGCAATCTGCCGCATGCTGGAACTCGACGAACCGACCTCGAAACTGCACGCCTGAACTCGAGCTCGACGCGTTTTCCCAACCCTCTATCAGCATTGCGGGCCGCGCTTAACGGCAGCAAGTCGCTAACCCTTGAGCGATTGTAAAAAGTGGAGTCGCATGCTCACAACGTGTAATTAAGAGCACGTTTAAATCTGTTGAAAGACTGATTAAACTCACTAGCGCGCAATGAAACACTGGCGCATTGGCGTCATGCGCAGACCCGGACCTTGACGGCCCCGCCGAGGTCCGGTTTTTTTTGCCCTGCGCCAAACGCAACTTGCGATGTCAGTCGGCCAGCGGAAATCCAAACCAGTCCGCAGCCAGGTCGGCTTCGAACGGCACCATCCACGCGACACCGTTAGCTGCCTGGTATTTCTGGAACTGACCACCAACCAGGCGCTCCACCGCAATCGACTTGCGCCCCTCGCCACCCCTCTCGACCTCGATCACAAACTCGAAGTCGTCGGGAACAAACCCATGCTTGCCGCAAGCGGTTGCCACCTCGTCCTGCTCCTGCCGTGAAAGATCATGGAACCGCAGCGTCATGACTCACCCCCACCGAAGCGCTCAATGGCAATGAGTACAGCATAGTCATTCGGCAAGGATCGCCGTCGGCGACTGAGGCGCGGACCCGTACCTTGAGAAGTCAGACGTTGGTGGAGGAGATAAACGGTGAGTGCGGAAAGCAAAAAAGCCGCTTGGATAAGCGGCTTTTCTGGGAATACTTTGGGGTGGCTGACGGGACTCGAACCCGCGACAACAGGAATCACAATCCTGGACTCTACCAACTGAGCTACAGCCACCGTAGTGATGTTTCGCCAACCGATGCGTCGATCAGCGAAGAACAAGACTATACAAGGATTCCTGATGGATGGCTAGTATCCCGCACAAAAAAATTCAAGGAAGCCTGACAGACTTCATCGGCTTCCAACCCACTTCGCTTCCAGCAGCACAGCATTCTTGATTGCATCAATCGTATCGGCCTCGCTTGGAAACAGGCCAAGCAAGCGTTTCGATTTGCCATTGAGTACATCGCGTTGCAGCGCCTTGCCTGCTTCGACCGACGTACCCGCGTGCCAGCAATAGCGCGCGGTCCATTTGCCGTCCTGCAATTGCTCCGCAACCCAGATCACCCGGTAGTCTTCGAAGACTTCACCGAATGGTTGTTCCGTTTCCATTTCAGTTCCTCAGGGCTTGCTTCCGATCGCTGGCGGCGGCACCAATCACTGCAGTGCCGCGCCAGGGCTTGGCCAACCCACCTGCTTTTATTCCCCACTGAAATCGCGCCGATTCACCATCCATGCGCGACTCACGTTCCACACGTCGTCGGTTGCGACGTTGGGCGAATCCTAGCATGCCCCCTACCCCTCCCCGCGTCGCAAGCAATCGGGTCCGGTTATCGAGACAGAAGAAGCGACACAGAATTCACCACCAGAACTGAGTATCGGCATATCCACCAAAAAGAGGAGTCTGTGCCCCTCCAAGGCAGGGTTTTTCTGCAGTTGGTGCTGTTGGATACTCTTTCCCAGAGGGACATTGACCCCCCTCGACATTCCCGACAGGCGATCACTCCCGACGAGCATCGCCTGCTTTTTTTGGTCACGGAACTTCTTCGTCACATATCACTCAGAACCTCGGTTCCGAGTGCAAAATCCGCGCAAAAAAAAGAGCCCGCCGTAGCGGACTCTTAAATATAGCGATCTCAATGCCCTGAAGGCAGAATCAATGTAGTCCGCAAAGTCGTGGTCCACCATCCGGGCAAACCCACGGTCGGCGTACCCACGACGAAACGCACAAAAAAAAGCCCGCACACGGCGGGCTGAATAATCAGTTGAAGAAAGCCCTGTATTCGAGGGCAGGCACAGTGTAAGAACATGGCATGCCACCGGCGAATTAGGGGAATCCCTTTGCTGGTGCGGGTCTCCGGCATGCCCAACTGTCGCAAACGCCCTTGGGGCATACATTTGCGCGGGACTGCATAGAACGATCGTTCGAAATTAGAGGCTTTCTTCAGCCCTCGTCGACCGCCGCAGCACCCCCGCACCCGCCCTGTCAGCGCTCAAGCAGCCTCAAGAAGATCCGGCCTCAGATGGGACCGGGCTTCCACAAACAGGGCATCGACCTCCGCACGCGTGCGCGCTGCATGCATCCTGCGGGCATCCGAAAGCACTCGGCGCCAGCCCCGGCCGCCATGGATACCCCGGTGCAGGCCCAGCATATGGCGGGTGACGGCCCCCATATAGCCACCCTTTTCCACGTGGCTGCCGATATAGCTTTGCATGATCAGTTCGACGTCTTCACGCGAAGGACTCGGCGCCGTGCCGTGATAAAACCGCGCATCCATCTCCGCCAGAAAATACGGCTCGTGATAGGCCTGACGCCCGATCATGACGCCGTCGACGTGCTGCAAATGCGCTTCGATTTCGCTGTACGAAACAATGCCGCCATTAATCAGGATTTCCAGATTGGGAAACTCCCGTTTTAATTGATACGCCACCTCGTAACGCAACGGCGGAATCTCGCGATTTTCCTTCGGACTCAGGCCCTTGAGAATCGCATTGCGCGCATGCACGACAAAGGTTTCGCATCCGGCGTCAGCGATGGTGCCGACAAAATCGCGCACGAAACCATAATGTTCGACCGTATCGATACCGATCCGATGCTTGACGGTGACCGGCACCGACACCACATCGCGCATCGCCTTTACGCAGTCCGCCACCAATTGCGGCTCAGCCATCAGACACGCGCCAAATGCACCGCGCTGCACGCGCTCGGAAGGGCAACCGCAGTTCAGGTTGATCTCCTTGTAGCCCCACTGCTCGCCAAGTTTTGCCGCCTGTGCCAGGTCGGCCGGTTCGCTACCACCAAGCTGCAGCGCCACCGGTTGTTCCACCGCATCGAAATCAAGGTGCCGAGCTACATCACCATGCAGCAGCGCACCGGTGGTCACCATCTCGGTGTAGAGCCACGTGTGTTGGCTTAGCGCACGATGGAACATGCGGCAGTGGCGGTCGGTCCAGTCCATCATCGGGGCAACCGAGATGCGGCGCGGATTTACATTCATTGGGTATGGCGATGTGCGTGCGCCCGCGGCTTTTACCAGTCCACGGGCAGAAGAGAGCCGGAAGTATACGCGAGTTAGCCCTCGCCAGCAGAATCAACCCGAGTCGCCCGCGCTCCACATCGCGTCTTCACAACGCACCCTAGTCCCGATAAGACGCGGAAATGAAAACGGCGCCCCGAAGGGCGCCGCTCACTTCGACCCGGACATTCATCTCAATGCATGAACAGCCAGATCAGGATCAGTACAAATGCCGGCACGCCAAGCAGCCACGCGAGGATATAGGGCATGGTATTCCTCCTTGTCTATGTGTGTGGTGGGTATGAATCCACTATAGAAAGGAGCGTACGGCGGCGGTGTCAGGTCAGTTCCGCGTTGCCTTGTAGGACGCTACTGACCTCCGTTTGAATTCAGCTTGGCATCAGCCTGCGGCGTTCTTGTCGATCCAGCCGGCGAACGTCGTCAGGTATTTGCTCAGGAAGCCGCGCGTCGATTCATTGGCGATGGCACCTTGTTCGTCGAACAGCTTGTCGACCCCACTGAGATAGGCCTCGGGCTGCTGCAGTACCGGGATATTCAGGAACACCAGCGACTGGCGCAAATGGTGGTTCGCGCCAAACCCGCCGATATTGCCCGGCGAGGCACTGATCACGCCGCCCGGCTTGCCATCCCAGGCGCTTTGGCCATAAGGCCGCGAACCAACGTCGATCGCGTTCTTGAGCACGCCCGGCACGGAGCGGTTGTATTCGGGGGTGACGAACAACACCGCATCGGCGCGACGAATGCGGTCGCGAAATGCCACCCACTCCGCAGGCGGATTGGCGTCGTCGTCCTGGTTGTAGTGAGACAGCTGGCGAATCTCGACGATATCGAGCTTGATCTGCGGCGGTGCGAGCGCGGCAAGGGCCTTGGCCAGTTTCAGGTTCAGGGAGTCCTTGCGCAGGCTTCCCACCAGTACGGCGACATCACGAGGATTGCTCATTACGGTTCCTTTCACTGTTCACACGGGTTCGAGAATGGCGATGGCCGCCCGACACTCGCTCCAGAATGCAGGGCCAGTCCAGCCGCCACTCTACTCGACTTGCACGGCGCCCGCTTGCACGCTACTGACCCAACCCGGCCAGCGGATGCTCCTCACGGCGCCACTTGCTGTCGAAGAATGCGCGCACGCGGCCGGGCGTGACTTCATCGAGCCGTGCCGGGTTCCACGTGGGTTGATGGTCCTTGTCGATGACCAGCGCGCGGATACCCTCGATGCCGTCGCCATGACGGAACACGTCATGCATCATGTCCAGCTCCATGCGCAGTTCGTCTTCGAGCGACATTGTGCGGGCACGCCGGATCTGCTCAAGCGTGACGCACAGCATCAACGGTGACCGGCTGCGCAACGTGGCCGCGGTCTGCGCAGCCCAGTCGCCTTCGCCATCGCTGACCGCAGCCAGAATCTCCTGCACGGTGGCACGCGCGAAGATGCCGTCGATCAGGTCCGCGTTGCGGGCCAACTGGCTGTCGTGCGGCACGCAGGCGCCGGCATGCTGCCGCGTAAAGGTATCGATGTGCGACAGCACCGCGGCACCGTTGTCGAAAGCCTGTGCCTGGAGCGACGCGACCATTTCGGCAACGGCGTTTGCTGGCAGGTAGGCGTCTGCGAGCTTCGCAAACAATGCGTCGGCAGCGTGGATGACCACGCCGGTCATGCCGAGATACTCGCCGATGTGGCCTGGCGTGCGCGCCAGGAACCAGCCGCCCCCGACATCGGGGAACAGGCCGATATTGGTCTCCGGCATGGCCATCTTCGTGCGATCGGTGACGATGCGCAGCTTCGCACCCTGCGAGATGCCCATGCCGCCGCCCATCACCACGCCATCCATCAATGCGATATACGGCTTGGTGTAGCGGTGAATCAGATGGTTGAGCGCATACTCCTCGACAAAAAACTGGTCGAGCAGCGGATCGTTGGCGTGGTACGCCTGGTGGAACCAGCGGATGTCCCCGCCGGCACAGAATGCCTTGCCGCCCGCACCGGCCACCACCACCGCATGTACGGCAGGATCCTGCTCCCAGCGCCGCAGCGTTTCGGTGATCGCGCGAATCATGTCGAGCGACAATGCATTCAATGCCTGCGGGCGGTTCAGTGTCAGCCAGCCCACGCCGCCCTGCACCGCCGTCGATACAAACTCCGTCATGTCTACGTCTCCGTTCTTGTAGCCGGCAATTTTACGCCAGCTACCTTGCCGGGATTCCGTGACCGCGTTTTTTCAGAATCGGCTTAAGCGTCTCATACGCGCCTCATACGCGCCTCATGCCAGACGGAATGCCGCCATCAAGCCCTTGAGCCGTTGCGCCTGGTCTTCCATCGATCCCGCCGCAGCCGCGGCCTGCTCTACCAGCGCCGCGTTCTGCTGCGTCATGCCGTCCATGTGTGACACCGCCACGTTCACCTGCTCGATGCCGCGCGACTGCTCGTCGGAGGCCGCGCTGATGCCGCCAATGATGTCGCTCACGCGGTGCACCGCGTTGACGATATCCTGCATCGCGCGCTCGGCGCCGTCCACCAGCGACGTCCCCTCGCGGACATTGGACACCGACGCGCTGATCAGTGTCCGGATCTCCTTCGATGCCGATGCGCAGCGCTGCGACAGGTCACGTACATCGCCCGCCACCACTGCAAAGCCGCGACCGTGCTCGCCCGCGCGCGCCGCCTCGACCGCGGCATTGAGCGCCAGGATATTGGTCTGGAACGCGATCTTCTCGATCACCGCGATGATGTCGACGATCTTGTTGGCACCGGTGTCGATCTGCTGCATCGTGGTCTGCACGCGTGCCACCGCCTGGCTGCCGTGCTCGGCCAGCTTGCGCGCATCCACGGCCAGCGTGCTGGCCTCGCGCGCGCTGTCCGCGTTGTGACGCACGGTGCTGGTCAGCTCTTCCATGCTCGATGCGGTTTCCTCGAGCGAGGCGGCCTGTTGCTCCGTGCGCTGCGACAGATTGGCGTTGCCGCTGGCAATCTGCTGGCTGGCCGCCGCAATCGAATCCGCGCCGCCGCGCACCTCGCCCACCATCTCCGCGAGGCGACCCTGCATGCGTCCAAGCATGCCCAGCATGCGAGTGGTCTCACTACGCGAATGCTCGTCCGCCGCAGCACCTGCATCGCGCGCCGATGCCGCGCCAAGGTCGCCGTCGGCCATGCGTGCAAAGCGTGCAATCGCAACATCGAGCGGCTTGACGATTGACGCGCGCAGGCGCCACGCCACCACGGTGCTGAACCCCAAACCGAGCAGCAGCACACCGATGGAAAGGGTCAGTAGCGTGTCGTAGCGATGCTGCGAGGTCTCGTACACCGATTTCGCACTGGCTACCTGCAGACGGGCCAGTTCGGTATTGACCGCCGTGAACGCGATATCGAGCTTGGGAATCGTCTCCATCACGGCCTTCATCATTGCCTCGCGATCCCCGGCATGCAGCGCGGCGATCATGGGCGCCACGCCCTGCCCGAACAACGCCTTGCGTTTCTCGGAAACATTGTCCGTGGCACTGGCCTGCTCGGGCGTACGCGGGATGGCCAGGTACGCTTGCCACGCGGCATCTGATAGCCGCGCAAAATCCTGCGCGGTGGCGGCGCGAGCCTTGGCATCGGCAGGGTCCGTGGCAAACGCGGCCTGGTCCAGCAGCACGCGCACCAGCAACTGGTTCGAGCGAGCTTCAGCCAGATAGCTCGCCGCCGACAATTGCTGCTGATAGATTTGTCGCGTTGCATCGTTGCTGCGCGACATGCCGATCCAGCCAACCGCTCCAACAATCAGCAGCAACAAGTTAGTGACAATCGTGAGGAGCCACAAACGGGCTCCGATCGTAGTGTTGTGAAACATGGGGGCAGTCTCTCCGTGACGTGAAAAACGGCCACTCCTCCATGGCCGTCGTTCCATTGACGGCAGCGCGCCAGCGCACTTGATTGCACGCCAGTGATACTCTGACTTGCATTTTCGTGATGGGATCGCTGGGCGAGCTGGGCGAGCCGGATGCGCCACCCGCAACACTTTTAACGTTTGCGAGCGTATGGAGGAAATCCTCGACACGTTGCAAGCGCCAATATTGGCGAGAAACATGCACACTGCGTCCATGACAAGCCACGGTCCTACCCCCAACAGCGAAAATTTCGATCCCGGCCTGATCCTGCTGGCCTTTGCACCGGTATTCCTGCTGACAATTGGCTGGGAGGCCTGGTACTGGTCGAAACGCGACCGCACCATCTACAGCTGGCGCGACACGTTGTCGAACGCCACGCTCGCCCTGATGCATCAGGCGTCGGATGCCTTCTTCCTCTGGCTGATGATCCGCACGGTCTACACCTGGTGCTATGCGCATGGCCTGCGCGCGGTGCCGGAAACGTGGTGGTCGTTTGCGCTATTGCTGCTGTTGCAGGATTTTCTCTACTACTGGTTTCATCGCGCCAGCCATCGCGTGCGCTGGCTGTGGGCATCGCACGTTGCGCATCATTCGTCGGAGGGTATGAATTTCTCCACCGCTTTCCGGCAGAGCCTGACATACCCGCTGTCCGGCATGTGGATATTCTGGATTCCGCTGGCGTTGATCGGCTTTACGCCGGACTGGGTAATCCTTGCCGTGGGGCTGAACCTGGCCTTCCAGTTCTTTGTGCACACGCGGCTTGGACAACGCTGGCCTTTGGTGGAAAAGCTCGTCAACACTCCGAGTGTCCATCGCGTGCATCACGCACGGAATTCGCAATATATTGATCGCAACTATGCGGGCGTGCTGACCGTGTGGGATCGCATGTTCGGCACGTTCGTGCCAGAACACGAGCCCCCGCTGTATGGCATCACGCGGCAGATCCGCACGCACAATCCCGTCACGTTGACCTTCCACGAATGGCATGACATGTTTGGCGATGCGTGGCGCGAGCGGGATTTGCGGTATTTGTGGAAGCCGCCGGAATGGCGGAGTGAGAAAGCTGCCTCAATAGGGATTGATGCGCCGGCCCTCTCCCCCGGCCCCTCTCGCGCGTGCGGGAGAGGGGAGCAACAATAAAAAAAACCGCGCCACAAGGGCGCGGTTTTTTGAGCGATTCGGTGCTTACACCGCGTCGCGCGAAGCACGCTTGCGCTCGTGCTCCTTCAGGTGACGCTTGCGCAGACGAATGCTCTTCGGCGTGATTTCCACCAGTTCGTCGTCGGCGATGAATTCCACCGCGTATTCAAGCGACATCTGGATCGGCGGCACCAGTCGCACCGCTTCGTCGGTACCCGACGCGCGCACGTTGGTCAGCTGCTTGCCCTTGATCGGGTTCACGACCAGGTCGTTGTCACGGCTGTGGATACCGATGATCATGCCTTCGTACAGCGCATCGCCCGGCTTCACGAACATGCGGCCGCGATCCTGCAGCTTCCACAGTGCGTAGGCCACGGCGTCGCCGTCGTCCTGCGAGATCAGCACGCCGTTATGGCGATCGCCAAGGCCGCCTTCACGCACCGGCGCGTAGTCGTCGAAGATATGGCTGATCAGGCCGGTACCACGCGTCAGCGTCAGGAATTCGCCCTGGAAACCGATCAGGCCACGTGCCGGAATGCGGTATTCCAGACGCGTACGACCCTTGCCGTCCGAGGCCATGTCGAGCAGTTCGCCCTTGCGGCGGCCCAGCTCTTCCATCACTGCACCCTGGTGGCCGTCTTCCACGTCCACGGTCAGCAGTTCGTACGGCTCGTTCTTGACGCCGTCGATTTCCTTGAACACCACGCGCGGGCGCGACACGGCCAGCTCGTAGCCTTCGCGGCGCATGTTTTCCAGCAGAATCGTCAGGTGCAGTTCGCCACGGCCCGAGACTTCGAAAATGGTGTCGTCGCCGGTTTCAGCAACGCGCAGCGCCACGTTCGACTTCAGTTCGCGGTCCAGGCGCTCGCGCAGCTGGCGGCTGGTCACGAACTTGCCTTCACGGCCGGCCAGCGGCGACGTGTTGACGCAGAAGTTCATCGTCAGCGTGGGCTCGTCCACCTTCAGCATCGGCAGCGCGTCCTGGGCATCCGGGGCGCACACGGTGCAGCCAATGCCCAGTTCCTCGATACCGTTGATCAGCACGATGTCGCCGGCTTCGGCTTCGGCCACGATTTCGCGCTCGAGGCCGCTGAACTTCAGCACCTGGTTGATACGGCCCTTGATCGGGTTGCCTTCCGGACCGAACTTGACCACCACGTCCTGCAGCGGCTTGGCGCGGCCACGCGAGATGCGGCCCACGCCGATCTTGCCGACGTAGCTCGAGTAGTCGAGCGAGATGATCTGCATCTGCAGCGGACCGTTCGGATCGTCGTTACGCACCGGTACCTTGTCCAGCACGGTTTCGAACAGCGGCTTCATGTCGCCGTCGCGCACGTCTTCGGTCAGGCCGGCGTAGCCATTCAGGCCCGAGGCGTAGATCACGGAGAAGTCCAGCTGCTCGTCATTGGCGCCGAGCTTGTCGAACAGGTCGAAAGTCTGGTTGATCACCCAGTCCGGACGGGCGCCCGGGCGGTCGATCTTGTTGATCACGACGATCGGCTTCAGGCCCAGGGCCAGCGCCTTGCGCGTCACGAAACGCGTTTGCGGCATCGGGCCTTCCACGGCGTCCACCAGCAGCAGCACGCCGTCGACCATCGACAGCACGCGCTCCACTTCACCGCCGAAGTCGGCGTGGCCCGGGGTATCGACGATGTTGATGTGCGTGCCGTTGTACTCGACGGCACAGTTCTTCGCGAGGATCGTGATCCCGCGTTCCTTTTCCAGGTCGTTCGAGTCCATCACGCGTTCAGCAATCTGCTGATTGTCACGGAAGGTGCCTGCCTGGCGCAGGAGTTGGTCGACCAGAGTGGTCTTGCCATGATCGACGTGAGCGATGATGGCGATATTACGGATGGCGCGGGTCATTCGGCGTCCCCTGAAGCGGAGCTATCGGAAAAATTAACCCGACATTCTAGCATGTTGCAGCGCAGAACACGCTGTCGCTGTTCAGCATAGAACAAGGATCGTCATTGCGTTTTCCGCAATAACAAATTTCCGTCCTTGCTCATCACTTATCACATGCTTATATTTGCCCAAGCAAAGATTGCAGTGACAAGAGATGACGTCCACGACACCCGGAATGCCTGAGGCATCCCCCATCGACCTGTTCGACCCCGCCGACTATGAAATTGGCAAGAGCGTGGGCTATCTGCTCGCGCGCGCCAAGAACACGTTGTCGCAAGGCGTGGAGCAGGAAGTCAGCAACCTGGACATGACGCATGCCCAGGCCAGTTGCCTGATGATGCTGGCCAAGGGCGAGGCCACCACGGTCACGGACCTGGCCCGCAACCTGAATACCGACGCCGGTTCGGTCACCCGCCTGCTGAGCCGCATGGAAAAGCGCGGACTGATTGCCCGCACCCGCCGAGACGACGACCGCCGCGTGGTGGACCTGTCGATCACGCCCGAAGGCGATGTGATGCTGGAAAAGCTGCCGGCGGCGTTCTGCAACGTCATGCGGCGCCATTTCGAAGGTTTCAGCCACGCAGAGGTCGAGGTGCTGCGCGGCATGCTGTTGCGAATTATCGCCAACAACGGCAGCGGCGCCGCCGCCGATGCCGGTTGCCCATTCGACCGCAACACGGGATAGCGCGCTGACCTTGAACAAGTATTCCAACTGTCAGCCAGGCCATTCCCGATTTCGCAAGACCGCGTCACAGTTCACACCCATGACAACCGATCCCTCTTCCGCCCGCCGCGCCCGCCAGGCCGGCCATGCCAGTCATACTGGCCAGTTGCGGCGCGCTGGCAGCCTGGCCTTGACGGTCATGGCCGCGGCCGTGCTCGCCGGCTGCGCGGCGCTGGGCAATTCGCACAGCACGCAAACCATGACCGAAGCCAGTTCGCTGGCTTCGCCCCAGACCTTTACGAGCGAGCATGGCCAGTGGCCGTCGCAGGACTGGGTCGACCAGTTCCATGACCCGCAACTGCGCGCGCTGGCCGACGAAGCCGTCAAGGACAATCCGAACCTGCAGGTCGCATTTGCGCGGCTCGAAGCGTCGCGCGCGATGGCCGATGCCACACGTGCCGCGCTCTATCCGAATGTGGACTTCGAAGGCAGCATCATCCGCCAGCGTTTCTCGTCGACCGACCTGTTCGAAGGCACCCCGCTGGCCGGCTCGTGGCAGAACCAGTCGCGCCTGCAACTGGGGTTGTCGTGGGACCTGGACTTCTGGGGCAAGAATCGCGATGCGCTGGAGGCGGCCCTGTCCGACGACCGCGCAATGGAAGCCGAGAGCCAGGCCGCACGCCTGATGCTGACCACGTCGATTGCCCGCAGCTACAACCGCCTGGCCGCACTCTATGCCCAGCGCGACGTGGCCGAGCGGGCCATCGCCCAGCGCCGCGACCTGACCGACCTGTCGCGCCAGCGCCTGGCAGCGGGTCTCGATACGCAGGTGGAAACCACGCAGGCGCGCGGTACGGTGGCCGCCGCGCAAACCGACCTGCAACGCGTGGACGAGGAAATCGCGTTGGCGCGCAACCAGATTGCCGCGTTGCTGGGCAAGGGTCCGGATCGCGGCTTGCAGATCACCAAGCCCACGCTGCTGGCCAACGCCACGCCGCAACTGCCCGACAACCTGACCATCGGCCTGATCGGTCGCCGCCCCGATATCGTGGCCGCGCGCTGGCGCGTGGAAGCGGCATCGAAGGACATCAGCGTCGCCAAGAAGGAATTCCTGCCCGATGTCACGCTGACCGCGTTCGCGGGCCTGGCCTCGCTGGACCCGGCGAACCTGCTGATGGGCATCAGCCGCACATACGGCATCGGCCCCACGCTGAAGCTGCCGATCTTCGAAGGCGGTCGCCTGCGTGCCAACCTGAAGGGCAAGTACGCGCAGTACGACGTTGCCGCCGCCAGCTACAACCAGACCCTGGTCGATGCGCTGCGCGAGACCGCCGATACGGTCACCAGCATTCGTAGCGTCGACCAGCAGATCCAGACGCAGCGCGAGGCACTGGACCTGGCCGAGCATGCCTACGCGCTGTCGACCACGCGCTACAAGGCCGGCCTGGGCACGCAGCTGACGGTGCTTAACGCCGAGAGCAACGTGCTGCAGCAGCGCCGCCTGGCCACGGACCTGCAGGCACGCCGGCTGGACCTGCAAATGGGGCTGATGAAGACGCTTGGTGGCGGCTACCAGGAACCCGAAGCAAGCGGCAAGAACACGGGCACTGCCCAGGGCGCCCAGGGCTGATACGGCCACGCCGGGCACACGCAAGACACGACGATAAAAACGTACGAGATCCGAGATGAGCACGAACCAGCAAGCAGCCCCCGCGGCTGACAACAACGGCAAGCGCAAGCGCCTGCTCGTGGCACTGACCGCCGCGGTCGTGGTGGCCGGCATCGGCTATGGCCTCTACTGGGGCCTGTATGCGCGCCACTTCGAAAATACCGACGACGCATATGTGGCCGGCAATGTAGTCCAGGTAACTCCGCTGGTGGGCGGCACCGTGGTGTCGATCGCCGCCGACGATACGCAACTGGTCACCGCCGGCCAGCCGCTGATCCAGCTCGACCGCGCCGATACGCAGGTTGCCATGGAACAGGCCGAGGCCCAGCTCGCGCAGGCCGTGCGCGAAGTACGCACGCTCTACGTCAACAACGGTTCGCTGGCCGCCAACGTGGCCCTGCGCGACGCCGACGTGGCCAAGGCACGTGACGACCTGCGCCGCCGCCAGGCCATCGCCGGTTCGGGCGCGGTATCGAGCGAGGAAATCGCCCACGCGCAAACCGCACTGAAGGCCGCCGAATCGGCACTGGTTGCCGCCAGGGAGCAACTGGCCTCGAACCAGGTGCTGACCGACCAGACCACGGTCGAGAAACATCCGAACGTGCAACGCGCCGCGGCCAGCCTGCGCTCGGCTTACCTGGCCTTCGCACGCTCGACCATGCCGGCCCCGGTGACCGGCTACGTGGCCAAGCGCTCGGTACAGGTAGGCCAGCGCGTGGCGGCCGGTACACCGCTGATGGCCGTGGTACCGCTGGACCAAGTATGGGTCGATGCCAACTTCAAGGAAGTCCAGATCACGCATATGCGGATCGGCCAGCCGGTGGAGCTCGAAGCCGATGTCTATGGCTCGAAGGTCAAGTACACCGGCCATGTGGAAGGCTTCTCGGCCGGCACCGGCGCGGCGTTCTCGCTGCTGCCCGCACAGAACGCCACCGGCAACTGGATCAAGGTGGTGCAGCGCCTGCCGGTACGTATCGCGCTTGATGCGAAGCAACTGAAGGATCATCCGCTGCGCGTCGGCTTGTCGATGAACGTCAGTGTCGACGTGCGCAAGGAAGAAGGCGCGTCGCTGGTGAGCGCCACACCGGCCAGGCCGCTGCAAACCGACGTCTACGACAAGGTGGCACAGGACGCCGATGCGCTGATTGCGCGCATCATCGCCGTCAACAATGGCGGCCGCGTGGCGGCACCGTCCGGTGTCGGCGCGACGGGCTCGACCGGCTCCGCGCGCACGGCCGCCCCCAAGCCCGCCAATACCTGAGCGGCATTCGATTTCGACTGGCTGATTGCCCATGGCAAACTCCCCTACCGCAACGCCGGACGCTGGCGCGGCACCGGCCCCGCGGCCAGCGCCCGCGCGGCCGGCCGCGCATGCGCCGCTCTCGGGCGGCAAGCTGATACTGGGCACCATCGCGCTGTCGCTGGCCACGTTCATGAACGTGCTCGACTCGTCGATTGCCAACGTGTCGATCCCCGCCATCTCGGGCGACCTCGGCGTGTCGCCGAACCAGGGCACCTGGGTCATCACGTCGTTCGCGGTGGCCAATGCCATCTCGGTACCGCTGACGGGTTGGCTGACCATGCGCTTTGGCGCGGTGCGCCTGTTCGTCCTGTCGATCCTGCTGTTCGTGGTGTCGTCCTGGCTGTGCGGCGTGGCGCCGAACCTGGAAACGCTGCTGGCCGCGCGCGTGCTGCAAGGCGCGGTGGCCGGCCCCATGATTCCGCTGTCGCAGGCATTGCTGCTGGCCAGCTATCCACCGGCCAAGAGTTCGATGGCGCTCGCGCTATGGGGCATGACGACGCTCGTGGCGCCGATCATGGGACCGTTGCTCGGCGGCTGGATCTCGGACAACATGACGTGGCCGTGGATCTTCTACATCAACGTGCCCATCGGTATCCTGACCGCCTACGTTACCTGGGCGATCTACCGCGACCGCGAAACCCCGACCAAGATCTTGCCGATCGACCGTATCGGCCTGGCGCTGCTGGTGATCTGGGTAGGCTCGATGCAGTTGATGCTCGACAAGGGCAAGGAACTCGACTGGTTCCACTCGGGCGTGATCGTCGCACTGGCCGTGACCGCCGTGGTGGGCTTCCTGTTCTTCCTGATCTGGGAGATCTACGAGAAGCACCCGATCGTCGATATCAACCTGTTCAAGGGGCGCAATTTCGCGGCCGGGGTGGTGGCCATCTCGGTGGCCTACGGGCTGTTCTTCGGCAATCTCGTGATCCTGCCGTTGTGGCTGCAGACCATCGTTGGCTACACGGCAACCGACGCGGGACTAGTGACCGCACCGGTGGGTATCTTCGCGATCATCCTGTCGCCGATCATCGGCCGCGTGCTACCCAAGGTGGACGCGCGCTGGGTGGCCACCACCGCGTTCATCACCTTTGGCGCGGTCAGCTTCATGCGCGCGGGCTTCACCACCGGCGTCGACACACGCGCACTGGTGATCCCCACGCTGATCCAGGGCGCCGCCATGGCGATGTTCTTCATTCCGCTGACGTCGATCATCCTGTCGGGGCAGCCGCCCGAGAAGATTCCGGCCGCATCGGGTCTGTCGAACTTTGTGCGGATTACGTTTGGCGCGATCGGCGCATCGATCTCGACCACGATCTGGGAAAACCGCTCGGCGCTGCATCATGCGCAACTGGTCGAACAGATCAATCCGTATAACCCGACCTATCAGGCCCAGCTGGATCACCTGATGCAGATGGGCATGTCGAAGATGCAGGCAATCGGGCTGATCGAGCGCAATATCTCGCTACAGGCCTCGATGCTCGGCGCCAACGATATCTTCTGGATCTCGGGCGTGCTGTTCTTCGTGCTGATTGGCTTTGTATGGCTGACGAAGCGCGCCAAGGGCGGCGGCGGGGCTGATGCGGCTGGCGCGCATTGATTCTTGTATGGGGTCGGCGTTTGATCGGCCTGTCCTCTCCCCCGGCCCCTCTCCCGCATGGCGGGAGAGGGGAGCAAACCTGTAGCAGGCTAGCGCCTCAAAGCCTGACGAGTCGTTCGGGCCGCAAGGCCCCTTCCTTCATCCGGGCCACGCCCAGCAACTGGCCGTCGCTGTAGACACGTGCCAACGCATCCTCTTCCGGTACCGGACCTTCCGGCAGATCGCGTCGCGCGATCCGCTGTCCCTGCAGGAAGCGCGCTGTCGCGGCCGCATCCAGATGCACGGGCATGCAGCGCTGTAGCAGCGCATCAACCGGTGCAAGCAATGCGGGCCGCGCTTCATCAGGCTGGGCATCGATCTGCTCCAGCGTCACGGCACCATCGAGCGTCAGGTCGCCAACGCCGGTACGGCGCAAGCCGGTCAGGTGTGCGCCGCAACCCAATGCTTCGCCGATATCTTCGGCCAGCGTGCGGATATACGTACCCTTGCTGCAGGTCACGCGCATCGTAAAGCGGCGTTGCTCCAGATCGGCGTCGAGCAATGTGATCGCACGAATCGTCACCTGACGCGCCTTGCGCTCCACGGTCTGCCCCGCACGCGCATACTCGTATAGCGGCTTGCCGTCTTTCTTCAGTGCCGAATACATCGGCGGCACCTGCTCGATCTCGCCCGTGAACCGCACGAGCGCGGCATCGAGCGCCGCGCGGTCACAAGTCACCGCGCGCTCGACGACCACCTCGCCTTCCGCATCGCCAGTGGTAGTGGTGGCACCCAGGCGCACCACGGCCTCGTAGGTCTTGTCGGCCTCGAGCAGATCCTGCGAAAACTTGGTGGCCTCGCCAAAACACAGCGGCAGCAAGCCGGTGGCCAGCGGATCCAGCGTACCGGTATGGCCCGCCTTGTTGGCGCGCAGCAGGCGCTTGGCGCGCACGAGCGCATCGTTGGACGACAGGCCCAGCGGCTTGTCGAGCAGCAGCACGCCATGCACGTCGCGGCGCGGCAGCCGGGGCGGACGGTTGGCTTGGGAATCGGTCATTGCGGGGGGTCAGAAATGCGGCGCCGGCATCAGGCCGGCGCGCAGAAACGCCGGGAGACTTACTCGTCGTCCCTGGCGCGCGTCGAATTCGCTTCGTTGATCAGCTTCGACATCTCGATCGCATGTTCCACCGAGGTATCGTGATGGAAATGCAGCGTCGGCACGGTATGGATGTGCAGGCGCTTGAACAGCAGCGAATGCAGGTAGCCAGCCTTCTCCCGGAGGATGGCGGCTGCCACCTCGGGCTCGGCACCCAGCACGGTGAAGTACACCTTGGCGTGCGCGTAGTCAGGCGTAAGCGCCACCGACTGCAGCGTCACCAGCCCCAGGCGCGGTTCGCGAATCTCACGCTGGATCATCTCGGCCAGTTCCTTCTGGATCTGGTCGGACAGGCGCAGATTGCGGGATGAGATATTGCCTTTCTTGGCCATTCAAAACTATCGTAGACCGATGTGAAAACGGCAGGCCGGAGCCTGCCGTTTCTGCGTATCGCCTTACAGCGTACGCGCCACCTCGGTGATTTCGTACACCTCGAGTTGGTCGCCTTCCTGAACGTCGTTGAAGTTCTTGATCGACAAACCGCACTCGAAGCCCTGCTTGACTTCCTTGACGTCGTCCTTGAATCGCTTGAGCGAGTCCAGTTCGCCGTCGTGGATCACCACGTTGTTGCGCAGCACGCGCACCATCGACGAGCGCTTGACGAGGCCGTCGGTAACCATACAACCGGCCACCGCACCCACCTTCGGCACACGGAAGACCTGGCGGACTTCCACCTGGCCAATCGTGGTCTCGCGCTTTTCCGGCGCCAGCATGCCCGACATGGCTGCCTTGATCTCGTCTACCGCATCGTAAATGATGTTGTAGTAGCGGATGTCGATGCCATTGTGCTCGGCCAGCTTGCGCGCACCGGAGTCGGCACGCACGTTGAAGCCGATGATCACGGCCTTCGAAGCCGTGGCCAGGTTGACGTCCGATTCCGAGATGCCACCCACGCCACCATGCACGATCTGCACGCGCACTTCGGCGGTCGACAGCTTCTGCAGCGACTGCACCAGTGCTTCCTGCGAACCCTGCACGTCGGCCTTCACGATCAGCGGCAGCGTCTGGACTTCGCCTTCGGCCATCTGCTCGAGCATCGTTTCCAGCTTGGCAGCCTGCTGCTTCGCCAGCTTCACGTCGCGGAACTTGCCCTGGCGGAACAAGGCGATTTCACGCGCCTTGCGCTCGTCCGGCAACACCAGCACTTCCTCGCCCGCCGCCGGCACTTCCGACAGACCCTGGATTTCCACCGGGATCGACGGACCAGCTTCCTTCGTCGGCTTGCCGTTCTCGTCCAGCATGGCGCGCACGCGGCCATAGGCACTACCGGCCAGCACGACATCGCCGCGCTTGAGCGTACCGCTGCTCACCAGGATCGTGGCGATCGGGCCCTTGCCCTTGTCGAGCTGGGCTTCCACCACCAGACCCTTGGCCGGTGCATCGACCGGAGCCTTCAGTTCCAGCACTTCGGCCTGCAGCGAGACTTGCTCGAGCAGATCGTCGATACCAAAACCGGTCTTGGCCGAAACGGGCACGAACGGCGAATCGCCACCGTACTCTTCCGGCAGCACCTGCTCGGCCACCAGTTCCTGCTTGACGCGGTCCGGATTGCCTTCGGGCTTGTCGATCTTGTTGATCGCCACCACGATCGGCACACCGGCAGCCTTGGCGTGCGCAATCGCTTCCTTGGTCTGCGGCATCACGCCGTCGTCTGCAGCCACCACCAGGATGACGATGTCGGTTGCCTTGGCACCACGGGCACGCATGGCCGTAAAGGCCTCGTGACCCGGGGTATCCAGGAACGTGATCACGCCACGGTCGGTTTCCACATGGTACGCACCGATGTGCTGCGTAATGCCACCGGCTTCGCCCGCCGCCACCTTGGTGCGACGGATGTAATCCAGCAGCGAGGTCTTGCCATGGTCGACGTGACCCATCACGGTCACCACCGGCGGACGCGGCAGCAGTTCGGCGTCAGTATGTTCCTCGCCTCCCACCACCAGCAGCGCTTCCGGATCGTCCAGCTTGGCGGCATACGCCTTGTGGCCCATTTCTTCCACCACAATCATGGCGGTTTCCTGGTCCAGCACCTGGTTGATCGTCACCATCTGGCCGAGCTTCATCATCTGCTTGATGACCTCGGATGCCTTCACGGCCATCTTGTGGGCCAGATCGGCCACCGAGACGGTTTCGGGCACATGTACTTCACGCACCACCGGTTCGGTCGGCGCCTGGAAGTTGCTGCGGTCGTCGGCATGCTGCCTGCCGCCACGGCCACGCGGGCCACTGCGCCAGCCACCCGTGCCGCCCGACGAATCGCCGCGCGTCTTCAGACCGCCGCCCTTCTTGCCACCACGGTTGTCATCCTGCCAGCCGGTCTTGGCACCCTTGGCGCCCTTCTTGTCGGCCGTAGCCGTCGTGGTCGTGGCGGCCGTGGTAGTGGCGGGTTTCTTGTCGTCTTTCTTGGCTTCCGTCGTGGCGCCGGCCGGCTTCACCGGCTTGTGCAGCGTACCGGTCTGCTCGGCCTTCTTTTCCTCGGCCTTGCGTTCGGACGGTGCCTTCAGCACGCGCGGCGGCGCATTCAGCATCTGCTGGATGGCGCGGGCCTCGGCCTCGGCAGCTTCACGGCGACGGCGCGCGGCAGCATCCTGCTCGGCACGTGCCTTGTCGGCAGCAGCCTTCGCGCTGTCCTGCTCGGCACGCGCCTTGTCGGCGGCAGCCTTCGCGTCATCGGCATTCTTCTGCGCCTGGGCGCGCTCGGCAGACAGGCGAGTCTTGTCGTCCTCGGCCTTCTTGCGAGCGGTTTCCTCCGCGGCATCGGTCGCGGCGCGCGCGGCGGCAGCCTCTTCCTCGGCCTTCTGGGCCAGCAGCTCGGCCTGGCGGCGTTGCTCGGCCTCCAGTGCTTCCTGCTTGGCGCGGCGCTCGGCTTCCTCACGCTCGGCGGCTTCGCGAGCGGCCTGGGCTTCGGCTTCCTGGCGGGCCAGTGCTTCGGCTTCCTGGCGGCGCTGCTCCTCGTCGTGGCGGGCCTGCTCGGCGGCGGCCTCGGCCGCTTCCTGGGCGTCGGCGCCGTCACCGTGCGATTCGGCCTCGTCGCGCTTGATCAGGACGCGCTTCTTGCGCACCTCGACCTGCACGGTACGGGTCTTGCCGGTGGAATCGGATTGACGGATCTCGGAAGTCTCGCGCTTGGTCAGCGTGATCTTCTTGCGCGCGTCGTCGGACTGACCGTGCGACCGCTTGAGGTAATCCAGCAGTCGGGTCTTGTCCGATTCGGTGATGATGTCTTCAGGCGTCGCCTTGCCCACCCCAGCTGCCTGCAATTGTTCCAGCAGGGCAGCTGCGCTGCGGCTCAGTTCTGCGGCCAGTTGGGCAACTGTTGTGCTTGCCATTCAAACCCTTTCAATGCTCGGTTTCTACGTCGGGACAATTCGTATGCGGAAAGCGCGTCCGGGCCAGGCCCGGACGTGTCCCTCAGTTAAACCAATGTTCCCGTGCTTTCATGATCAGCGCCTTGGCTTCATCGTCGCTGACGCTGGCCATCTCGACCAGCTCGTCCACGGCCAGTTCGGCCAGGTCGTCACGCGTGTGGATATTGCCTTCGGCCAGTTTGCCGATCAGCTCGGGGGTCAGGCCGTCGAGCGATCGCAGGTCCTGCGATACCTCTTCCACCTTTTCTTCCCGGGCCAGTTCCATCGTCAGCAGCGCATCGCGTGCGCGGTTGCGCAGCTCGTTGACGGTGTCTTCATCGAAGGCCTCGATTTCCATCATTTCACTGATGGGCACGTAGGCTACTTCTTCCAGCGTGGAGAAGCCTTCCTCGATGAGGATGTCCGCCACTTCTTCGTCCACGTCCAGCTTGGCCATGAACAGCTTGCGCACCACTTCGCTTTCCTCGGCCTGCTTCTGCGCCGATTCTTCCTGCGTCATGATGTTGATCTGCCATCCGGTCAGCTCCGACGCCAGGCGTACGTTCTGACCGCTGCGGCCAATGGCGATCGCGAGGTTTTCCTCATCGACCACCACATCCATGCAGTGCTTCTCTTCGTCGACCACGATCGACTGCACCTGTGCCGGCGCCAGCGCACCGATCACGAACTGCGCCGGATCTTCCGACCACAGAACGATGTCCACGGCTTCGCCGCCGATCTCGTTGCGCACCGCCGTGACACGCGTGCCACGCACGCCCACGCAGGTGCCGATCGGATCGATACGCTTGTCATGGGCCACCACGGCGATCTTGGCGCGCACGCCCGGGTCGCGGGCAGCCGCCTTGATTTCCAGCAGACCCTCTTCCATCTCGGGCACTTCGTTCTCGAAGAGCTTGATCAGGAACTCGGGCGCGGTACGCGACAGCTCGATCTGCGGGCCACGCGCGGCGCGATCCACATTCAGGATGTACGCACGCACACGGTCGCCGGTACGCAGGTTTTCCTTCGGAATGATCTGGTCACGTGCCAGCAGCGCTTCCACGCGACCCGACTCCACGATCAGGCCCTTCTTGTCGGCGCGCTTGACCGTGCCGGTCATGATCTTCTCGCCGCGGTCCAGGTAATCGTTCAGGATCTGCTCGCGTTCGGCATCGCGAATGCGCTGCAGGATCACCTGCTTGGCAGCCTGCGCGCCGATCCGGCCGAACTCCACCGACTCGATCTGCTCTTCGATGAAATCGTCGAGCTGCATGTCGGCGTTCTGCTCACGGGCCTCGAACAACAGGATCTGCTTGTCCGGTTCCTGCAGGCCTTGCTCATCGGGCACGACAAGCCAGCGGCGGAACGTCTCGTGCTCACCGGATTCACGGTCGATATGGACGCGGATATCCACGTCTTCCTCGAAACGCTTCTTGGTGGCCGAGGCCAGAGCTGCCTCCAGCGCGCCGAAAACCACATCCTTGTCGACGTTCTTCTCGCGCGCTAGCGCATCGACGAGCAACAGAACTTCGCGGCTCATTGCTTGTTCCCTTTTCTTTGATTTCCCTTGAAGTCGATCACCGGCACAAGACGTGCCTTGTCGACATCGGATATGGCGAATTCCAGCAGCGCCGGGCCGTCCTGGCCCTCGAATTCCATGCCGACCTTCTCGGCACCAGCCTCTCCCGCGACTTCGCGCAGGATGCCGACGAAATTCTTCTGGCCGTTGACCGGCAGGCGCAGCGTGACCCTGGCTTCAGCACCGGCAAAGCGGACGAAGTCGGCAAACTTCTTGAGCGGACGGTCCAGGCCTGGCGACGACACTTCGAGGCGCTCGTAGTCAACGTTTTCAACGGTGAGCACGTGCGTAAGCTGACGGCTTACCTTCTCGCAATCCTCAATGACGATGCCAGTTTCAGGCTGATCGATATAGACACGCAGAAGTCCGGCCGGGGCACGCTCAAGCTCAACCAACTCGTAGCCCATGCCGATAAGGGTGGTTTCGATCAAATCTGCCAGATGCACTGTAATCCCGAGTAGTGGCTTTCAATACCTTGGCAGACACTGGACAACACAACGTTCTGAAATCGAGGTTCCGAAACGACCTGTAAGCCCTGCCTGCCACATCACCCCCGGCAGCCATGCGCCATGTGACGCAAACCGGCCGCAAGCACAAATGGGCGAACCAAAAAAAAATGGGCGCAATGCCCATCATTCGCCCATCCTCGCTGAGGATGATACTTTTGAATAGACTTTGATTATACGCGGATTATGTCCAAAAGGCAAAAGCCGATTGGTCCGCGCCGGGATGAGGCGCCTGCCGGTACTTGCCGGCAGGCACCCCGACCCGCATCAACGATGACCGCCGCGTCCGCCGCCGCCACCGCTACCACCACCGCGTGGCCGACGATTGCCGCCGCCACCCTTGTTGGCCTTGGGCATCACATTGCCGTTGACATCGCCTCCGCCGCCACCGCGGCGCTGGCGATTGCCGCCGGCATTGCCAACATTTCCGGCACTGCCGGCGTTTCCACTCCGACCGCCGCGGCCACCGCCACGAGGACCACCCGGGCCGCCCGCGCCGCCCGCGCCGCCCGCGCCACGCATGCCGCCACCACCCATGCCGCCGCCAAACTTCGTTGTATGCGACGTCAGCGGTGCCGGTCCCGAAGGGATGTAACCCATCGATGTCTGCATCGGATCAGGCTGACCACCGCGGCCGGCGCTGCCGCCGCCACGATTGCCGCCGCTCTTCTCGAAGCGCGGCAGACCATCCATGCCGGTGTGCATCGGCATGCCGGCAATGGCAGCTTCCGTACGCTGCTTGCGGCCACCGACCTTGGTCATGCCCTTGCCACCCTGCTCACCCTTGGATGGCGCCTTCAGGCCGACTGCCGACATCAGGTTAAGCACTTCGGTGCCTTCGAGTTCCTGCCAGCGACCACGCTTGAGGCCGCGCGGCAGCAGGAACTGACCATAACGCGTACGAATCAGGCGCGATACCGTGAGCCCCACGGCTTCGAACATGCGGCGCACTTCACGGTTGCGGCCTTCGGTCAGCGCCACGTGATACCACTGGTTCACGCCTTCACCACCACCATCGGCGATGCGCAGGAAATTGGCCTCGCCGTCATCGAGCTGGATACCGTGTAGCAGGCGCTGGCGATCGGCTTCAGCCAGTTCGCCCAGCGTACGCACCGCGTACTCGCGCTCCACGCCATAGCGCGGATGCATGAAACGGTTGGCGATGTCACCCGACGTCGTGAAAATCAGCAGGCCTTCAGTATTGAAGTCCAGGCGGCCGACGGCCACCCACTTGCCGCTCTTGATCCGCGGCAAGCTGTCGAACACGGTCGGACGGCCTTCCGGATCCGACTGGCTGACGATTTCCCCTGCCGGCTTGTGGTACAGCAGCACGCGCGGCGGCTTGGACGACACCCTGCGGTGGATCAGCTTGCCATTCACGCGAACCTGGTCGGCCGGCAGAATGCGCTGACCGATGTGGGCCGGCAGTCCATTGACCGACACACGGCCCTGGAGGATCAGTTCTTCCATCTCGCGACGGGAGCCCAGGCCGCCCTCGGCCAGCACCTTGTGCAGCTTCGGCGCATCGTCATCCGACGTCAGCTCGCGCACCGGCTTGGCCTTGGTACGCGGCACGACCATGTCTTCCTGGTCGAACTGCTCGGAGATCACGAAGCGGAACAGGTCCTCGCCACCAGCGGCCGTCTTCTGCGCGCCGCCGGCGGGCTTGCCGCCCTGCTTGCCGGGCCTGTCGCCCTGACGCTGCTCGCCCCTGCCGCCTTGCTTGCCGGCACCGGGCTTGCCCTTGCGCTGACCATTCCGGTCACTCCGGTCACCGCCGCGCTCGGCATTCCGGTCGCCAGTCCGATCGCTCCGGTCACGCCTGGCAGGCTGCTCGGCCACTGGCTTGTTTTCGCCATCGACCAGGGCGGCCTTGCGCTGCGGCTGCTGCCGGCGCTTGCGCTGGCCCTGGCCGGCTGGCGCCTGGGCAGGCTGCGCATCACCGGACTCAGGCTGCGGCGCTACCTGCGCGCCAGCGTCCGCAGCGGGCGCCGGCTTGCGACGGCCACGACTACGCGGCGCCGCGGGCTGGGCACCCTCGCCACCTTCAGCCGCCACGGCGGGGTCGCCCTCGCCGCGGCCATCCCGGTCCTGTGCCGCCTGGCGGCGCGTGGCCACCAGGTTGCGCAGGCCGCGCCGAAGCCCCTTGCGGCGCGGTGCGCCGTCGGCGTCGTTACCCGAATCGGGGGCTGCGCCGGTGTCGCCCGGCACGTCCGGCTGGCGGACGTCTTGCTCAGCGGAATCAGACAAAGTATTCACTATCGATGTTGCAAGTTATTCAGTTGGACACGCGCTCGTCGTCGTCCTCGGTCGGCAATGGCAGTTCGCCAGTCCGATCCGGACCTTCGTCGGCCGCCGCTTCGGGAGCCTCGGTGCCCACGTGGAAACCGTTGGCGTGAGCCACCGGCGCATCGTCGTCCTGCCCATCATCCTTCACGGGCAAATGCGCGACGCTGGTTTCTTGTTCATCCTGCCCGGCTTCGCCCCCGGAATCAGGTTCGGTGCCGGCCGCATCCATATGCTCCGGCGCCTCGGCGGGCGGAGTCTCCGGCACTACGGCGGATATCTCCGTAGCGCCAGCCGCGTCGCCGGTTTCGGCAAACGCTTCCTCGTCACCCACCGGCGGGTTGGCCGTGGCGATTTCCTCGAAGTCGATCGCCTGCTGATCGAGCAGCGCGGCCTGCGCCTGTGCCTGCGCATCTTCCAGCGGTGGCAACTCGTCCAGCGAACGCAGCCCCAAGTCGTCCAGGAACGCCTTGGTCGTTGCATACAGCGCTGGGCGACCGGGCACATCGCGATGGCCGATGACCTCGATCCAGCCACGATCCTCGAGTTTCTTGACTACGTCCGTGCTGACCGTCACGCCGCGGATTTCCTCGATATCGCCCCGTGTGACAGGCTGGCGATACGCAATGATGGCCAATGTCTCCATCACCGCGCGCGAGTACTTTGGCGGCTTTTCCGGATTCAGGCGATCCAGGAATTCGCGCATCTCCGGGCGGCTCTGGAACCGCCAGCCACTGGCCAGGGCAACGAGTTCGACCCCGCGCTGCTGCCAGTCCTGGCGCAATTCTTCCAGCAACACCCGGATGGTGTCGGCACCGACGTCGTCGGCAAACAACCGCCGCAGATCGCCAACGCGCAGTGGCTCCTGCGCACAGATCAACGCGGTCTCGAGGACGATCTTCGCCTCTTGGGTATTCATGTGATTGCGTGCAGCCTGTCTTTGCACCTGCCCCCGGATCCATCCCGGGGCACTGGAGATTGCAGATACAGCGGCGCCGAAGCTTTCCGCCATCTCATCGCGCAGCCAGCGCGCATGCCTTCTGGCAGCGCAGCCGTGCACATCTTTCCTTGCATCGAGTTGCCGGTCTGTCCGGCAGGAGATCGTCCGGGCCTGGCAGGCTTCGCCAGTCGACGGACCTCTTGCGTCGCGCCTTCTCCCTTCGGGGCGGACAATCGCCAGGGCCACCGAATGGCCAAGACGGCAAGAAAATACGGATATCGGCTCAGGCAACCCAGACAACAATCGCCTTGACCCGGCGCCACCTTCCACACCGCCGTCGGCCTTTTAACCAGATCTTTTGAACCGGATGGACTGTGGGAATGGTTCCGGCATGCCTAAGCAGCCCCGAAACCCTGGACCGACACCCCAGATCAGGAATGTCGCCCCGGCGACGCCACGAGCATGACGCGGCGCGATACCGTGGTTCTCGCGATTGTATGGCATTCCGCCCCCCGCCCGCAACCCGCCGCTGTGGTCGATTCAAAACACCACGCAAAAACCGTGTTGCGCGAGCGTATCAGGAAGCCAGATCGCCCGCGCCACGCCGAGCGCGCCAAACCCGATCACCACCAGCGCCGACGCGGTCCGAATCACCGGCTTGCGTGACAACTGCCGCAGATAGCCAGACAACCCCGAGATCACCAGCAGGTTAGGTAGCGTGCCCAATCCGAACGCACCCATCACGAGCGCACCCGATGGCGCATTGCCAGCGAGCAGCGCCATGGCGAGTGCCCCATAAACCATGCCGCAGGGTACCAGACCCCATGCCAGCCCCATGCCATAGCGGCGCAACATCGGCGGGGTGCGCTGCTCGCGTCGCACCGCTGCCGGCACGTATCCCGCCACCGATCCCGCCAGGCGCACGACGTGCGATGCGGCACGCGATGCCAGCCGCTCGATCCAGCTGACAAGACTGGTTCGCCCGCGTAGCAACCACAGCCCGGTAAGAACCAGCATCACACTGCCGGCCGCATAGAGCCAGCGCTGCAGTGGCAGATACTCCTGCTTCCACACGGTTGCGCCGACCGCGCCCATCAATGCGCCAAGCAGCATGTAGGTGGTCAGGCGTCCGGCGTGCATCACGCACAGTTCGGCCCACCAGCTACGCGGCGAGCGATGCACGATCGCGGCCACCCGGCGCGTGCCGTTCTGCTCCGCGGCAATCGCAATGCCACCGCACATTGCGGCGCAATGCACGCCGCCAAGCAGGGCCACCAGAAAAACGCTTAAAAGTACACCAAATGGCAACTGTTCCTCGCTTCCGCGTCACTCGACGCTGTAAAATGCCTGCATCGCGCCCTCGCTTCAAGCGCATTCAAAACGAGCACTTCAATTGTTGACTTCCATTCCCGTCACCGAGATGTCGCCCCGCTGTTCCACGTGTGCCATGGGTCAGCTTTGCCTGCCCGTGGGCATGTCGCAGCAAGACCTCGTGAAAATGGACACGCTCGTGCAGGAACGCGTTCGTGTTCACAAGGGTGAAACGCTGTACCGCATGGGAGAGCCCCTCACCGCGGTCTATGCGATTCGCTTCGGCACACTGAAGACGCACGTCACGATGGAAGACGGGCGCACGCAGATCACGGGCTTTCACCTGCCCGGCGAAGTGATCGGTCTCGACGGGCTCAGCGAGATGCAGCACGCATCGGATGCCACGGCACTCGAAGACACCGAAGTCTGCGTCGTGCGGTTCGATGACCTGCAGGTATTGTCGGGCCAGCTTCCGTCGCTGCAAGGCCAGTTCCTGCGCCTGATGAGCAAGGAAATCTCCCAGGACCAGGTGATGCTGATCACGCTCGGCTCGATGCGTGCCGAGGAGCGTCTCGCGGCGTTCCTGATCAACATGTCTGAACGACTGTCGGCGCGCGGATACTCCTCGACAGAGTTCGTACTGCGCATGAGCCGCGAGGAAATCGGCAGCTACCTGGGCCTGAAGCTCGAAACCGTCAGCCGACTGTTCTCGCGCTTTGCGGAAGCGGGGCTGATCCAGATTCGTCAGCGCCATGTGAAGCTGGTCGATATGGAGGGTATCAAGCAGGTCTACAGCCGATCCTGCTGAACGGCGCCTTCGCGAGCAACATGCAAAAGGCCGCACCGGAGCGCATCCGGTGCGGCCTTTCCGTTTTCCAGGGTTCCCAGGCACTTCATGCATACCGGACCTATTCGAGTTCATCGGTATCGCTGAGCTTCACCGGCATCGTGTACAGCGTCAGCCCGCTGGACAACGCGCAGAACAGCCACGCCACCAGGAATCCCACCGTATAGACCGCCTGCCGCGATGCCTCGACCGGATGCCCGAAAAAACTGAGATCACCAGGATCCACCACCGAGAACACCACGGCCGTTGCCGCGCCTCCCATCAGGAATGCCGGCCATAACACCCACATCAGCCAGCGCAATCTCATGGTTGCCTCGCTGGTGTCCGGGCATGGTCAACATCGACCTTCTCCACGACCAGGCCATGACGGGTGGCATCCCCGACCGGCATATCGGCATGCGTGCTTGCCAGCCAGATCGTGATGCCGCAACCAATCATGGCCAGCAGCGGTCCGCTCATCAGGATCCACGGCCATGGCTCCTTGTACCAGGGCTTGGCGGGATGTGGGGTCATTGCGCTCTCCTCTTGGTATCGTCCAGCTTCACAGATAAAGCATCACAGATTGCGGGGTACGATAAAACTCGTGCTTTGCCGGATCTGCACCGCACGCGCGGGTTCCGCTTCGGCGGTCACCGTCACGCTGATCTTGTACGTCCCCTGCCTGGCATCGTCGATCGGCACGCGGATCCGGATTGGCAACAAGCGGTTCGATGTGGGCGACAACGCTTCCGCGGTGTGATCGTATTCGACGACCATCCCCTTCAACTCATCACTGCCGGCCTGCACGCGCACCTTCATCGGCGCTTCCGTTGTGTTGATCAACTGGAGTCGGTACACGTTCTCGATCCAGCGCCCTTCCACCTCGCGGCCAAGTGCGCCGCGATCGCGGATGATGTCGACCTTGAGCGGGGTGCGCATGGCCAGCGATGCGACAAATCCTACGGCCAGCAATAACCAGATCATGGTGTAGACGATTGTGCGCGGGCGCATCAGCCGTTTGCGTGCATCGGTCACGGACAGGCTCTTGCGCATCGCATTTTCCGATGTGTACCGGATCAGCCCGCGCGGATACTCCATCTTGTCCATGACCTGATTGCAGGCGTCGATACATGCCCCGCAACCAATACACTCGTACTGCAGGCCATCGCGGATATCGATCCCGGTCGGACACACCTGCACGCAGATGCTGCAGTTCACGCAATCGCCCAGGCCTGCCGCATGATGGTCTGCCTTGCGCGAACGGCTGCCACGCGGTTCGCCACGCCCCACGTCATAGGTCACGACAAAGGTATCGCGATCGACCATCACGCTCTGGAAACGCGCGTACGGACACATGTACTTGCAGACCTGCTCGCGCATGAAGCCCGCATTGCCCCACGTCGCAAACGCGTAGAACAGCATCCAGAAGGTTTGCCACGGGCCCAGCGAGAATTGCAGGATCTCGCTGCCCAGCTCACGGATCGGCGCGAAGTAGCCAATGAAGGTGAACCCCGTCCACAACGCGATGGCCACCCACAGCGTGTGCTTGGTCGCCTTGAGCCGGAGCTTGCGCAGGCTCCACGGGTCGCCGTCCAGGCGGATACGGGCGATGCGGTCACCTTCGACACGCCGCTCGATCCACATGAATATCTCGGTGTAGACCGTCTGCGGACAGGCATAGCCGCAGAACAGCCGCCCCGCAATAGCCGTGAACAGGAACAGTGACAGCGCCGAGATCACCAGCAGCACTGCCAGGTAGATCACGTCCTGCGGCCACAACACCAGTCCGAAGATATAGAACTTGCGTGCACCGAGATCGAACAGCACTGCCTGGCGGTCGTTCCATTGCAGCCACGGCGTGCCGTAGTAGACGAGCTGGGTCAGGATCACCAGCCAGACACGCCAGCTTGAAAAGGCGCCGGTCACCGAGCGCGGATAAATCTTGCGTCGTACCTCGTACAACGCCTCTTCGCTAGCCTCCGCGGCGCTGCCTGCGGGCGGCGCTGGCCGCCAGCCGGGGGCCTCGGTCCGGTCCCGCGTTGCGGGGGGAGATTCCAGGGGCGCGTTCATTGTTTAGCCCTCATGCTCCGGCGCGGGCGGTACGCCGCCCAGCGTCGGAGCGGTTTGTCATTGCCCTGCAGGCGCCGTGTTCGACAGGCCCCAGATATAAGCCGTCAGCATGCGGATGCGTTCCGGCGTCAGGATTTCCTCATGTGCCGGCATATGGCCGTTATGACCCTTCAGGATTGCATCGGTGATCGATCCTTCGGAGCTGCCATACAGCCACACCTTGTCGGACAGATTGGGAGCACCGAGCGCCTGGTTCCCCTTGCCGTTCGCACCATGGCATGCGGCACAGGTCGACTTGAACGTACCCTCGCCGCGCGACGCACGGATCGGGTCGTAGGTCAGTCCCGACAGCGAGCGCACGTACTGCGCCGTGTCCCCGGCCAGCTTGCCGTCGATGGTGCCTGCGAACGGCGGCATCATGCCGTTGCGGCCCTTGGCGATGGTCTGCTGGATCGTCTCGGGGTCGCCGCCGTAGAGCCAGTCGTTGTCCGTCAGGTTCGGGAAGCCGCGGCTGCCGCGTGCATCGGAACCATGGCATTGCGCGCAGTAGTTCAGGAACAGGCGCTGACCAATCTCGCGCGCATCGGGGTCTGCCGCCACCTGCTTGACGTCCATCTTCAGGTACTTGGCATAGACCTCGTGCTGCATCTTCTCGGCGGCCTGCCGATGCGCGGCCAGTTCGCCCTGCGTGGACGTCTTCAGAACGCCCGCGTACGAGCCCAGGCCCGGATACAGCACCAGGTAACCGACGCTGAACACGCAGGCCAGCAGGAACATCCACATCCACCAGCGCGGCAACGGATTGTTCAGTTCGCGCAGGTCGTCGTCCCAGACATGGCCGGTGTCGTCGGTGGTGCTGACGCCCTTTGGCATCTTGCGTTGGGAAAACAGCAGCCACACGCACCACGCGATGCCGATCAGCGCAATGGCCGTGATGTAGTAGCCCCAGAAATCGGAAATAAAATCGCTCATGGTTACGAATTCCGGCTTGGATGATTGGTTTCGTCCGGCAAGGCAAACGGCAACATCGCCGATTCCTCGTTGGCGGCCCGACGACCACCCGACCAGGCCCACCAGCAGATGGCCAGGAAGGTCAGCATCGACAGGACAGTGGCGACAGCGGTCACGATCACCATGGCATTACTCCTTCGCTGGCGCCGACGCTTGCGCGGCGGGTGCAGCCGTGGCGGCGCTACCGCTGTCGAGCCGGACGTTGCGACGGTTCAGGCCCAGGCCTTGCAGGTAGGCCACCATTGCGTCCTCTTCGGTCTTGCCCACCAGTTCTTCCGGTGCGCGCGCAATTTCGTCGTTGGTATATGGCACGCCCAGGCGTTGCAAGGCACGCATGCGGGCCTGTACCGCATCGGTCGGCAGCGGCGTCTTTTCGAGCCACGGATACGACGGCATCACCGACTCGGGCACCACGTCACGCGGATTGCGCAGGTGAATCCGTTGCCAGTCATCGGAGTAACGGCCACCGACGCGTGCCAGGTCCGGACCGGTACGCTTGGAACCCCACAGGAACGGATGATCGAACACCGATTCACCGGCCGTGGAGAAATGGCCATAGCGCTCGGTCTCGGCCTGCAGTGTGCGCACCTGTTGCGAGTGGCATCCCACGCAGCCTTCGCGGATATAGATGTCGCGCCCCATCAGGCGTAGTGCCGAATACGGCGTGATGCCCGGGTCGGGCTCGGTGGTCGAATGCTGGAAGAACAGCGGCACGATCTGCACCAGGCCGGCAATGCTCACCACGATGATGGTGGCGATGATCAGCCAGCCGACATTCTTCTCCAGCGTCTCGTGCCTGAAGAAACCTTGATTTTGAGACATCGTTGCAATCCTCGGCGATCAGTGGGCAGAGGCCGGCAGGCTGGCCGGGATCGGCGCATCCACGGCGGGCTTGCCCGCGATGGTGCGGAACACGTTGTAGGCCATGATGAACATGCCGCCCAGGAAGCACAGGCCACCCAGCAAACGGATCAGGTAGAACGGATACTTGGCCTTCACCGCTTCCACGAACGCGTAGGTAAGCGTGCCGTCGGGCTGCGTGGCGCGCCACATCAGGCCTTCCATCACGCCGGCAATCCACATCGAGGCGATATAGAGCACCACGCCAATCGTTGCGACCCAGAAGTGCAGTTCGATCAGCCGCGTGCTGTACATCTGCTTCTCGCCGAACAGGCGCGGAATCAGGTAGTAGAGCGAACCGATGGAGATCATCGCGACCCAGCCCAGTGCGCCCGAATGGACGTGGCCGATGGTCCAGTCCGTGTAGTGCGACAACGCATTCACGGTCTTGATCGACATCATCGATCCTTCAAACGTGGCCATGCCGTAGAACGACAGTGCGACAACCAGGAACTTGAGGATCGGGTCGGTGCGCAGCTTGTGCCAGGCGCCCGACATGGTCATGATGCCGTTGATCATGCCGCCCCACGACGGCGCAAGCAGGATCAGCGAGAACACCATGCCCAGCGACTGCGCCCAGTCTGGCAGCGCGGTGTATTGCAGATGGTGCGGACCTGCCCACATGTAGGTGAAGTTGAGCGCCCAGAAGTGGACGATCGACAGGCGGTACGAGTAGATCGGGCGCTCGGCCTGCTTGGGGATGAAGTAGTACATCATCCCGAGGAAGCTCGTGGTCAGGAAGAAACCGACCGCGTTATGGCCGTACCACCACTGGATCATGGCATCCTGCACGCCTGCATAGGCGGAGTACGACTTCCACATCGACGCCGGCATCTCGATGTTGTTGACGATGTGCAGGATCGCAATCGTCAGGATGTAGGCACCAAAGAACCAGTTGGCAACGTAGATGTGCCGCGTCTTGCGCTTGATGATCGTGCCGAAGAACACTACGGCGTAGGCCACCCAGACCAGCGTGATCAGTATGTCGATGGGCCATTCGAGCTCGGCATATTCCTTGGAACTCGTAATGCCCATCGGCAGCGTGATCGCGGCGGCCACGATGACGAGCTGCCAACCCCAGAACGTGAAGGCCGCGAGCGGGCCGCAGAACAGGCGCGCCTGGCAGGTACGCTGCACCACATAGTAGGACGTGGCAAACAGCGCGCTGCCGCCGAATGCGAAGATCACCGCATTGGTATGCAGCGGTCGCAGCCGGCCGAACGACAGCCACGGTGTATTGAAATTCAGATCTGGCCAGATCAGTTGCGCCGCAAGCAGAACGCCTACGGCCATGCCGACGATCCCCCACACTACGGTCATGACGGCAAACTGCCGCACCACGCCGTAATTGAAGGTGTCGACGCGTGGAGACGCGGTGGTGACAGCCATTCAGACCCCCAAGCTAAGTAAGAATAAACCTATTGACAGTGTGACTTTAGAAAAACCGCGCACTTGTCGCGTTGACCTCAATCAATGTCGATGCATCGCAGACGAACTGTTTGTGCCTGGTGTTGTCAGTGCACCGATTTAAAGTCGATTCAGCAGAAATTTCGCGGTTGCCAAGCGCATCCTGTCGATGTCAGCGCGCTGTATCCGGGCCCTGCGGCTTGTCGTTGTCGAGCAGGATCGCCTCGCCCGGGCGGTCCAGGTCGTCGTACTGCCCGGCATGCAAGGCCCACCACAATGCGCCGGCGATCAGCGCCACCAGCATCAGGCTCATCGGCACCAGCAAATACAGCGTTTCCATTTACGAATCCCCGATCCGGGCAGGCGGCTTGACACGCAACAGCCGCCAGGCATTGGCCACCACCAGCAGCGATGACACAGACATGCCGATACCGGCCATCCATGCCGTCACGTGCCCCGTGGCCGCCAATGGAATGGCCACCACGTTGTAGGCAAAGGCCCACCCAAGGTTCTGCCGTACGACCCGGCGCGCGCGCCGCGCCGCGGCTATTGCAGTGGCCACCTCGGCCACGCCACCGTGCGTCAGCACCGCATCGGCGCCCGCCTGCGCGAGAGGTGCGCCACTGCCAATCGCAATCGAGACTTGCGCCTGCGCCAGCACCGGCGCATCGTTGATACCGTCGCCAACCGCAAGCACAATCGCGCCGCGCCGTTGCAACGTACTCACATACGCGCGCTTGCCCTCGGGGGTCACTGCCCCGCGTGCGGTCTCCATGCCGAAGCGCGCGGCACACCACTGCACGGCCGCGGCGGCATCACCAGATACCAGATGGCATCGCACACCGAGCGCGGCGAGCTCGCGCAGCAGCGCGGGCGTCTGCGCGCGCTCGACATCGGCCAGTTGAAAACAGGCGAGCAATCCGCTGGCATCGCCAAGCCAGACCTGCGTGGCGCCCGGATGCTCCGTACCGCCCTGGTCGCGCTGATCGCGCCGATCGATCAAGGATGAGGGGAACGATGACAGGCCAGCCACGAACTCGCGGCGGCCCAGGCGGAACCGACAGCCATCGACAGTGGCCTCAAGTCCCTGCCCCGGTACATTGCGCAGATCGGCAACGCGTGGTGCGGATTCCGCAGTGGCGTCGGAAGATTCAGAGGATTCAGAGGATTCAGAGGATTCAGGGGATTCGGGGAATTCATTGAAGGCCCGCGCGATCGGGTGTTCGCCGCCTCGTTCCATGGCGGCCGCGATCTGCCGGCACGCCTGCGCATCGAGCGCACCAAGCGTCTGCGTCGACACCAGTGCGAAGCGGCCTTCGGTCAGCGTGCCAGTCTTGTCGAGCACCACGTCCGTCACGCGGGACAGCGTCTCCAGTGCATGGGCGCGCGTCAGCAGCACACCGCGCCGCGACAAGGCCGCGCCGGCCGCTGCCAGCGCGGCCGGCGTGGCCAACGACAATGCGCAAGGGCAACTCACCACCAGCACTGCCACCGTCACCAGCATGGCGCGCGACGGATCGATCCACAGCGCCCAGACCAGTCCGGTAACGGCCGCCATGGCCAGCAGGGTGCCCACGAACCACCCCGCCACGCGATCGGCCAGTTGTGCAAGCCTGGGCTTGTCGGCCAGCGCGCGATCGAGCACGGCCACGATTTCAGCCAGCCGTGTCTGCGCGCCGATGCGGTCGATGCGCACTTCCAGCGGGCTGGCCGCATTGAAGCAGCCGGCCAGCACGGTATCGCCCATGATGCGTTGTACGGGCCGTGCCTCGCCTGTCAGCATCGATTCATCGATCTCGCTCGCTCCGCCCACCACCACGCCATCGGCTGGCACGATCTCGCCAGCCTTGACACGAATCAGGTCGCCGGGCTGCAACCGGGCCACGGGGATGCGCTCGCCCACCCCGCCGGCCTGTGCCAGGCGTTCGCACGTGGCTGGCAGTTGCCGCGCCAGCATCTCCGCACCGCTGCGCGATGCCTGGCGTACGCGCAGTTCCAGATAGCGCGCCAGCAGCAGGAATGCGACGAACATCGTCACGGAATCGAAATAGACCTCGCCCACGCCACGCGCCGTGGCAATGGCGCTGGCCACAAAGCCCGCCGCGACGCCGATCGCCACAGGCACGTCCATGCCCATATGGCGCTGTCGCAAGGACCGCCATGCGCCGGCAAAGATCGGCCATGCGGAATAGAGAACCACCGGGATCGTCAGCGCGAAGCTGGCCCAGCGCATCAGTTGCAACTGGCCGGGATCGATCGTGGCTTCGTGGGTGTACAGCGGCCACGCGTACATCATCACCTGCATCATGCCGAGCATGGCCACCGCCATGCGCATCAGCAGGCTGCGCCGCTCACGGCGGTCCTGATGGTCGGAGCGCGAGACTTCGAAAGGCCATGCCGTGTAGCCGATATCGGCCAGGCTCGACAGCAGCGCCGCAACGCCTTGCGCCGCATCTCGCCACCGCACCACCACGCGGCGCGTAGCCACGTTGGCCACCACCGACTCCACGCCGTCGAGTTGCGCCAGGCGCTGTTCGATCAGCCACGCGCAGGCCGCGCAACGGATATTCTCGGGCGCCAGCGTGATTTCGGAACGGCCTTCACCAAGCGGCCGCACAAACTGGCTGCGCAGTTCCGGCGTGTCATAGGCGGCCCAGACCGGCTCGGCTTCGCGCCGCGACTCGGCATCGATCGGACGCGCAAAACGCGTGACATCGCCGTAGAGGTGCCCGAAACCCGCAGCGTGCAGCGTCTGGGCCAGGGTCTGGCAACCGCCGCAGCAGAACGTGCGTGGCTGGCCATCAACCTGGGCGACGATCGGTGCGGCATCTTTTATCGACAGGCCGCAATGGAAACAGGAAAACGGGGAAGACGTCGATACGGCCCCCGGTCCGGTGGACGGGGCAACCTGGATGGCCTGGGCGGCAGAAGCCGCGGGGGCCAGCGATGGCGCGAGGGGGGCAGTAGTTAGGGACGGCATGGCGCGCTTTTATTACCCAGTGGATACTAGGTAACTCGCGCGCGCTCCGCCTTGATGCAAATCAAGATTACAGGAACCGAGTCAGAATCGTTCCCGGCAGGTTTCGCTCAGGTCAGCGAGGTGTCCATCACCCGGCGCTCGGACTCCAGATACTCGCGCGACTGCATCTCGATGATCCGCGATACGGTTCGATGGAACTCGTTGGCCATCTGGCCTTCGGTATAGAGCTCGTCGGCAGGCACTTCGGCGGAGATCAGCAGCTTGACCTTGTGGTCATAGAACACGTCGATCAGCCACGTAAAGCGGCGCGCTTCGGAAGACATGCGCGGCGTCATCTTCGGCACGTCCGACAGGATCACCGTGTGGAACTGCGAGGCAATTTCCAGGTAGTCGTTCTGCGAGCGTGGCCCACCGCACAGCGTGGCAAAGTCGAACCAGACCACGCCATTGGCCTTGCGCAACGCCTTGATCTCGCGGTGCTCGATATGCAGGATCGGCGACTCGTCGGCGGTTCCGGCAATCGACACGAATGCGTCGCGCAGGGCGGCGCTGGCCTCGCGGTTCAGCGGCGTGTGATAAGCCTGCACCTGCTCCAGCGCGCGCTTGCGATAGTCGATCCCGGCATCGACGTTGAGCACGTCGAGCTTGGTCTGCAGCAGCCCGATGGCCGGCAGCACGCGATCGCGGTGCAGGCCGTCCGGATAGAGCAGGTCCGGGCGATAGTTCGAGGTCATCACGAACTGCACGCCGTTGTCGAACAACTGCTGTAGCAGCCGGTGCAGGATCATTGCGTCCGCCACGTCGCTGACATGGAACTCGTCGAAGCAGATCAGGCGGAAACGGCGCGCGATGCGTTTGGCCAACTCGTCGAGCGGGTCCGGGCGACCACGCAGTTCCTCGAGCTCGCGATGCACCTCGCGCATGAATTCATGGAAATGGAGCCGCGTCTTGCGTACCACGGGCACGCAGGAATAGAAGCTGTCCATCAGGAACGACTTGCCGCGCCCTACTCCACCCCACATGTAGACGCCCTTGGGCACATCGGGGTGCACCAGGAACTTCTTCAGCGCGTTGCTGCGGCGGCTCTTGTAGGCCACCCACTCGTCATAGCACTGCTGCAGCCGCGCCACGGCGCGCAGTTGCGCCTCGTCGGACTGGTAGCCGCGCTGCGTGAGTTCGTGCTTGTAAAACTCGGTGACGTTCATGTCGGGTTCAACCGGGGTGCTGCAAGTGAAAACGGCGCGCCGCAAGATGGCGGCGCGCCGGTGCTCACCAGATGGTGAACAGATGCCTTACATATTGAGCTGACGCTTGTCGACGGCCAGCGCGGCTTCGCGCATGACTTCCGACATCGACGGGTGCGGGTGGCAGACGCGACCGATGTCTTCGCTTGCCGCCTTGAACTCCATGGCCACCACGGCTTCGGCGATCAGGTCCGAAGCATTGGCCGCCACGATGTGCACGCCCAGGATTTCATCGGTCTTGGCGTCGGCCAGCATCTTCACGAAGCCGTCCGAAGCGCCCATGCCCAGTGCACGGCCATTGGCCATGAACGGGAACTGGCCCGACTTGTACTCGCGGCCTTCGGCCTTGAGCTGTTGCTCGGTCTTGCCGACCCATGCGATTTCCGGGAACGTGTAGATGACCCACGGCACCGTGTTGAAATCGATGTGCGGCTTCTGGCCAACGATACGCTCGGCCACGGCCACGCCTTCGTCTTCGGCCTTGTGCGCCAGCATCGGGCCACGCACCACGTCGCCAATTGCCCAGATGCCCGGCACCTTGGTCTGGCAGTGGTCGTCCACCTCGATGAAACCGCGCTGGTCCACGCCCAGGCCAACTGCTTCCAGGCCCAGGTTGTCGGTATTCGGCACGCGGCCCACCGACACGATCAGGCGATCGACTTCGAGCGTCTGGTCCTTGCCGTCCTTGTCGGTATAGGCAACGGTCACGTTGTCCTTGCCGGTCTTGACTTCGTTGACCTTGACGCCCAGGTTGAACTTCAGGCCCTGCTTGGTCAGCAGCTTCTGCGCTTCCTTGGCCACGCCATCGTCAGCGGCGCCCAGGAATGCGGGCAGCGCTTCCAGCACGGTCACGTCGGCACCCAGGCGGCGCCACACCGAACCCAGTTCCAGGCCGATCACGCCAGCGCCGATCACGCCAAGCTTCTTCGGCACCGAGTCGTACTTCAGCGCGCCTTCGTTGTCGCTGATCAGCTTGTTGTCGACGGCGATGCCCGGCAGATGGCGTGCCTTCGAACCGGTGGCGATGATGACCTGCTTGGCGGTCAGCGTTTCGCCGTTGACTTCGACCTGGAAGCCTTCGGCAGCCTTGCCGGCGAACTTGCCATAGCCCTTGAACAGGGTCACCTTGTTCTTGCGGAACAGGAACTCGATGCCCTTCGTCATCTTGCCGACGATATCGTCCTTGCGCTTGAGCATCTTGGCCACGTCGACCTTGACGTCGCCCACGGTGATGCCGTGGTCAGCCAGGTGGTGCGAGGCGTTCTCGAATTCTTCCGAGGATGCCAGCAGTGCCTTGGACGGGATGCAGCCCACGTTCAGGCAGGTGCCGCCCAGGCGCGCTTCGCCCTTCGGATCGTCATAGGCATTGCCTTCGAGGCAAGCCACGTTCAGGCCCAGCTGGGCAGCACGAATGGCGGCGATGTAGCCGCCGGGGCCGGCGCCGATCACCAGCACGTCGAATTGTTTGCTCATGGGAAATATCTCTTTGGCACGTCATGCCCGCCGCACGGCGGCGGGCATCCGGCGGCATCGCTTGCACGATGCGCTCGCCGGGTCCCCGCACCGGGTGCGGGGGCGACGACAAACGGTAGACGTAATGTCTGTCTGGGATGCGGACCGATTACAGGTCCAGCAGCAGGCGGGCCGGATCTTCCAGCGCTTCCTTCATGGCCACCAGGCCCAGAACGGCTTCGCGGCCGTCGATGATACGG
This sequence comes from uncultured Cupriavidus sp., assembly GCA_963543405.1. GTDB lineage: Bacteria > Pseudomonadota > Gammaproteobacteria > Burkholderiales > Burkholderiaceae > Cupriavidus. The sequence goes on along the minus strand of CAUUBQ010000032.1, from coordinate 55,675 downwards.
TGGTCATAGGACATGGCCAGGTAGTTCATCGGGCGGATCACGATCTGGCCGTCTTCCACCACGGCGCGGTCCTTGGTGGCGTGCACGCCCAGGATGGCCGACTGCGGCGGGTTGATGATCGGGGTCGACAGCATCGAGCCGAACGTACCGCCGTTCGAGATCGAGAACGTACCACCGGTCAGCTCTTCCAGCGACAGCTTGCCGTCACGGGCCTTGGCGCCGAACTCGGCAATCTTCTTCTCGATATCGGCCAGGCTCATCTGGTCGGCGTTGCGCAGGATCGGCACCACCAGGCCACGCGGCGAACCGACAGCGATACCGATGTCGAAGTAGCCGTGGTACAGGATGTCGTTGCCGTCGACCGAAGCGTTGATGACCGGGTACTTCTTCAGCGCGTGCACGGCGGCCTTCACGAAGAACGACATGAAGCCCAGCTTCACACCGTGTTCCTTCTCGAAGCGGTCCTTGTACTTGTTGCGCAGGTCCATCACCGGCTTCATGTTCACTTCATTGAACGTGGTCAGGATGGCGTTGGTCGATTGCGACTGGATCAGGCGCTCGGCGATACGGGCGCGCAGGCGGCTCATCGGCACGCGCTCTTCCGGGCGATCGCCCAGCGCGGCAAAGTCAACCTGGGCCGACACTTGTGCCAGGGCCGGTTTGGCGGCGGCCGGAGCCGGGGCAGCCTTGGCGGCCGGGGCGGGAGCCGAACCGGCGGCCAGCACGTCACCCTTGGTGATGCGGCCGTCCTTGCCGGTGCCAGCCACTTGCGAAGCCGACAGGCCACCTTCGGCCATCAGCTTGGCAGCCGACGGCATGGCAACGGCGCCAGCGGCGGCCGGTGCGGCAGCGGCAGGTGCCGGGGCAGCGGCGGCCGGAGCCGGGGCGGCAGCAGCCGGAGCGGCGGCGCCAGCAGTGGCTTCGGTATCGATCTTGGCGATGATTTCATCGGCCACGACGGTGTCGCCGTCGTTCTTGATCACTTGCGACAGCACGCCAGCCGACGGGGCCGGCACTTCCAGCACAACCTTGTCCGTTTCGATCTCGATCAGGATTTCGTCCTGAGCGACGGCTTCGCCCGGCTTCTTCTTCCAGTTCAGCATGGTCGCTTCAGCGACCGATTCAGACAGCTGCGGAACCTTGACGTCAACAATAGCCATGGTTTGGTAATTCCTCGATGTATGCGTGTGTTTCGTTTCAGGGAGGTAGCCCCACGTGGCGCATTCCATTCGTTTGCGCCAGCGCGGGGTACCAACGAATTACTTGGTCAGAACAAAGCCCTTGAGCTTGGAGAAAGCAGCATCCAGCAGCGCCTTCTGTTGCTCGTTGTGCTTTGCGTAGTAGCCCACCGCGGGCGATGCCGAGGCAGGACGACCGGCATAACCGAGCTTCTGGCCTTCCGTCATGTTTTCCATGATGTAGTGCTGCACGAAGAACCAGGCACCCTGGTTCTGCGGTTCGTCCTGGCACCACACGATTTCGGTCACGCCAGGGTACTTCTTGAGTTCCGCGGCCACGGCCTTGTGCGGGAACGGGTACAGCTGTTCCATGCGGATGATCGCTGTGTCGGTCGCACCACGCTCCTTGCGGGTGTTGACCAGGTCATAGTAGACCTTGCCCGAGCACATGATCAGACGCTTGACCTTGCTGGCGTTCAATTCCTCGTGATCGGGGATCACGGTCTCGAAATGACCCTTGGCCAGATCGGACAGCGGCGACACGGCTTCCTTGTTACGCAGCAGCGACTTCGGCGTCATGATCACCAGCGGCTTGCGGAACAGACGGATCATCTGGCGACGCAGCAGGTGGAAGATCTGGGCCGGCGTGGTCGGCTGCACCACCTGGATGTTGTGGTCGGCGCAGAGCTGCAGGAAACGCTCGATACGGGCCGAGCTGTGTTCCGGACCCTGGCCTTCGTAGCCGTGCGGCAGCATCATCGTCAGGCCCGAGGCGCGGCCCCACTTCACTTCACCCGACGAGATGAACTGGTCGATCACGACCTGGGCGCCGTTGACGAAGTCGCCGAACTGGGCTTCCCAGATCACCAGCGCATTCGGTTCGGCGGTCGAGTAGCCGTATTCGAAGCCGAGCACGGCTTCTTCGGACAGCACCGAGTCGATCACCGTGAACGGAGCCTGGTTGTCCGACACGTTCTGCAGCGGCACGTACGAACCGGCATCCCAACGCTCGCGCGCCTGGTCATGCAGTACCGAATGGCGGTGCGTGAACGTACCGCGGCCAGCATCCTGGCCAGTGATACGCACCGGGTAGCCCGAAGCGACCAGCGATGCGAAGGCCAGGTGTTCACCCATGCCCCAGTCCAGCATCTGCTCGCCACGGCCCATGTTGGCGCGGTCCTTGATGACCTTCTCGACCAGCGGGTGCAGCTTGAGCTGTTCGGGGATCGTGGTGATCCGCTCGGCCAGGCGCTTGAGTTCGGTCACCGGCACGGCGGTGTCGGCGGCGTCGGTCCACTTGCGGTTCAGGAACGGCATCCAGTCCACCGCGAACTTGTTCTTGAAGTTCGACAGGACCGGGTCGGCCGTGTGCTTGCCTGCATCCATCGCGGCACGGTATTCCTTGACCTTCTCGTCACCGAATTCCGCGCCCACGAGGTTCTGCGCCGCCAGCTTGTCGGCGTACAGCTTGCGCGTACCCGGATGCTGGGAAATCTTCTTGTACATCAGCGGCTGCGTCACAGCCGGGGTGTCCTGCTCGTTGTGACCCAGCTTGCGGAAGCAGATGATGTCGACCACGACGTCCTTGTTGAATTCCATGCGGAAATCAACGGCCAGCTGCATCGCGTACACCACGGCTTCGGGATCGTCGCCGTTCACGTGCAGCACCGGCGCCTCGATCATCTTGACCACGTCCGTGCAATACAGCGTCGAACGGGCATCGCGCGGGTCGGAAGTGGTGAAGCCGATCTGGTTGTTGATCACGATGTGCATCGTGCCGCCCGTGCCGTAGCCGCGGGTCTGTGCCAGATTCAGCGTTTCCATCACCACGCCCTGGCCGGCAAAGGCCGCGTCGCCGTGCACCTGCACCGGCAGCACTTCCTTGTGGCCTGCGTCGCCACGGCGTTCCTGGCGCGCCTTCGACGAGCCTTCCACGACCGGGTTGACGATTTCCAGGTGCGACGGGTTGAACGCGAGCGACAGGTGAACCGGGCCACCTTCGGTCGAGACATCGCTCGAGAAGCCCTTGTGGTACTTCACGTCACCGGCCGGCAGGTCGTCGACGTGCTTGCCTTCGAATTCGGCGAACAGGTCAGCCGGCATCTTGCCCAGCGTGTTGACCAGCACGTTCAGACGGCCACGGTGGGCCATGCCGATCACGATTTCCTGCACGCCCTTGGCGCCGCCGTGCTGGATCAGTTCGTCCATCGCGGCGATGAAGCTTTCGCCGCCTTCCAGCGAGAAGCGCTTCTGGCCGACGTACTTCGTATGGAGGAAGCGCTCCAGGCCTTCGGCCGCGGTCAGGCGGTCAAGGATGTGCTTCTTCTTTTCGAGCGTGAACACGGGCTTGGAACGCGTGGTTTCCAGGCGCTCCTGCCACCAGCGCTTCTGCGCCTGGTCGCTCACGTACATGAACTCGGCGCCGATGGTGCCGCAGTATGTCTCGCGGAGGTTGTTGAGCAGCTCGCGCAGGCTCATCGACTCCTTGCCGAAATACGTGTTGCTGGCATTGAAGACGATGTCGAGGTCGGCCTCGGAGAAACCGTAGAACGCCGGATCCAGGTCAGGCAGGGGCGGACGCTCCTGGCGCTTCAGCGGATCGAGGTCGGCCCAGTGCGTGCCAATGTTGCGGTAGGCGGCGATCAGCTGCGTGGCAGCGACGCGCTTGCGGCCCATATCGGAATCGGCCGAGGCAACAATGGTCTTGATGGGGCCCTGCTTGGCGCGCTCGGCGAACGAGGCGACGATCGGTGCGTGGGGGATATCGCGGGCGTTGGAACCATCCACAGCCGGGACATTCTGCATCGCGTCGAAATACGCGCGCCAGTTGTCGGGAACCGAGCTGGGATTCTGGAGATAGGCCTCGTACAGCTCTTCCACATAGGGGGCGTTGCCGCCGAAGAGGTACGAATTGCTCTGATACTGTTGCATCATGGGGCGCTCACTATTCTCCGGGTATGCCGGAGTTAAGCGGGTTCATCAACCTTCCGCGACACGGCTTGACCGGTTAGCGGATTGCAAACAACTCTTGAGGATCCTGGCAGTGCCACCTTGGACGAACGGCACCACATGGGTGCCGTTGATCTTCGGCCTCACCGCCGGACCCGGAAGGGTCAGTTGTGCGGGGAAGGACCTAAGTCTTCACTCGCAAAAGCATAGCACGTTTGCTTATAAACAGTGGGGACTTTTCGTGATGCAAAATCGAGACAGTTTGTTCATGGACCTGCCCGGGCTCCGCTCAGGCGCCCGCTGCGTCCGGTGCAATCTGGTCGACCGCATCGGTAATCAGCCCATCGAGCCCCCACGACAACAGGTCCCGCGCCCTGCCCGGATCGTTGACCGTGTAGCACAGCACCTTGAAGCCAGCGGCGTGGGCAGCGGCAATGACGCCGGCATCGAGCTCGCGATGATTGGCGTCCAGCGCCACGCAATCGAGTCGGTGCAGGCGGTCGAGCCAGTCGCCGGGGAGCTTGTCGAGCAGCAATGCGCGCGGCAGGTCGGGCGCGGCACGGCGCGCGGCCGCCAGGGCATCCTCCGAGAACGACGATAGCAACGGTGGCACCGCAGCGCCCTTCCATAGCGAAAGTGCATCGAGGGCCACGACGGCACCGGTCCGGTCTTCCGCGCCCGGCACCGGCTTGATCTCGATATTGACCAGGAAGCCGTTGGCCCGCGTGTAACGGGCAATGGCCGCCAGCGTGGGAATTGGCTCGCCGGCGAAGGCCGGTCCGTGCCAGCTGCCGGCATCGAGGCCGGCCAACTCGCCCAGCGTCAGCGCATCGACCCGGCCGTGGCCTGAGGTCGTGCGATCCAGGGTGGCGTCGTGCATCAGCACCGACTTGCCATCGCCCGACAGCTTCACGTCGAACTCGAACATCCGGTAGCCGAACGACGCACCGTGCCGGAACGCCGCCAGCGTGTTCTCGGGCGCCAGCTTGCCCGCACCACGATGGGCGACATGGCGCGGATACGGCCAGTCGCGCCCGCTCATGCCATGGCCTCGATACGCTTGCCGCTCTGCACATCGAAGAAATGCAGGTGCTCGGCCGATGCCGTGATCGGCAGCTTGTCGCCGGCACGCACATGCATCTGGCTGTCCAGCCGCACCACGATCGGCTGGCCGCCGAGCGTGCCATAGGCATACGAGTCCGCGCCCAGCGCCTCCACCACGCGCACATCGACATTGGCGATGGCCTCATGCGCGGCGCATGGCTCCACGTGCTCGGGACGCAGGCCCATCAGCGCCTGCCCGGGCAGGTGCAGGCCCATCGGCAAGTGACCCAGCGTGGCCTGGCCATCGCCCTGCCCGTCCTTGGGCACCACGCGCATCTGCGCGCCACCCTGCTCACCGCTGCCATTGCCATTGCCGCTGCGCGCCACCGGCACCAGGTTCATGGGCGGCGATCCGATAAAGCTCGCCACGAAAGTACTGGCCGGGCGCGCGTAGACTTCGAGCGGCGTACCGATCTGTTCCACGCGACCGCCATTGAGCACCATCATGCGGTCCGCCAGCGTCATGGCTTCCACCTGGTCATGGGTCACGTAGAGGCTGGTGGTTTTCAAGCGGCGATGCAGGTCCTTCAGCTCCAGCCGCATCTGCACGCGCAGCTTGGCATCGAGATTCGACAGCGGTTCGTCGAACAGGAACACGGCCGGTTCGCGCACGATGGCACGACCCATGGCCACGCGCTGGCGCTGGCCGCCCGACAACGCGCGCGGCTTGCGTTCCAGCAGGGGCGCCAGCTCGAGGATGCCTGCCGCATGCTTGACGCGCTGCTCGATCTCGCCCTTCGACATGCCGCGGATCTTGAGCCCGTAGGCCATGTTGTCGTACACGCTCATATGCGGATACAGCGCGTAGTTCTGGAACACCATCGCGATATCGCGCTCGGCGGGTTCCAGGTCATTGACGACCTTGTCGCCAATATGCACCTCGCCACCGGTGATGGTTTCGAGTCCGGCCACCATGCGTAGCAGCGTGGACTTGCCGCAACCTGACGGCCCCACGATCACGATGAACTCGCCGTCGGCGATTTCCATGTCGATGCCATGCACGACCTGCGTGCCGCCGGCGTAGGTTTTCTGAACGTTGCGAAGAGACAGCTTTGCCATGGTCTGACCTTATTTTTCCGTTTCCACCAGGCCCTTGACGAACCAGCGTTGCATCAGCACTACCACCACGGCCGGCGGAATCATCGCCAGCATCACGGTGGCCATCACCAGGTTCCAGTCGGTCGCGGCATCACCGGAACGCGAAATCATCTGCGTCACGCCCACCACCACTGGCGTCATCGACTTCTGCGTGGTGATCAGCAGCGGCCACAGGTACTGGTTCCAGCCGTAGATGAACTGGATCACGAACAGCGCGGCGATGCTGGTGCGCGACAGCGGCAGCACGACATCCCAGAAGAAGCGCAGCGGCCCGGCGCCATCGATACGCGCCGCTTCGGCCAGCTCGTCCGGAATCGTCAGGAAGAACTGCCGAAACAGGAACGTGGCGGTGGCCGAGGCGATGATCGGAATCGTCAGCCCGAAGTAGCTATCCAGCAGCCCCAGGTCCGACACCACCTTGTAGGTCGGCAGGATGCGCACTTCCACCGGCAGCATCAACGTGATGAAGATCATCCAGAAGAAGAACTTGCGCAGCGGAAAGCGAAAATAGACGATCGCAAAGGCCGAGATGATCGAGATCGCGATCTTGCCCAGCGCGATGCCCAGCGCCATGATCAGGCTGTTCTTCATCATGGTGGAGACCGGCGACGCGGCCTCGCCCACGCCGTGGAACAGCACGGTGCGATAGTTCTCGATCAGGTGGCTGCCCGGGATCAGCGTCATCGGTGAATCGAGTACCTGCTCGGCCGTGAGCGTCGACGCCACGAAGGTCAGGTACACCGGGAATGCCACGATCGCGATGCCGAGAATCAGCACCAGATGTGTAATGAAGTCCAATACGGGACGACGTTCTACCATTGCTGTCTCCTCTTAGTATTGGACCTTGCGTTCCACGAACCGGAACTGCACCACGGTCAGGCCGATCACGATCACCATCAGCACCACCGACTGTGCCGCCGAGCCGCCGATGTCCATGCCACGGAAACCGTCGTGGAACACCTTGTAGACGAGCGTGTTGGTCGAATTGAACGGGCCGCCGTGCGTCACGGCATCGATAATCGCGAAGGTATCAAAGAACGCGTACACCACGTTGATCACCAGCAGGAAAAACGTGGTCGGCGAGAGCAGCGGGAACACGATCGACCAGAACCGCTTCCACGGTCCGGCGCCGTCGATGGCCGCGGCCTCGATCAGCGATTTCGGAATGCTTTGCAGCCCGGCCAGGAAGAACAGGAAGTTGTAGCTGACCTGCTTCCACGCCGCGGCCAGGATCACCAGCGTCAGCGCCTGGTTGCTGTTGAGCAGGAAGTTCCAGTCCACACCCATCTTGCGCAGTGCATACGACACCACGCCCAGCGTCGGGTTGAACATGAACATCCACAACACGCCGGCCACGGCCGGGGCCACCGCGTACGGCCAGATCAGCAGCGTCTTGTACCCGGTGGCGGCACGCACCACGCGATCGGCAAAGTACGCGAGCAGCAGCGCCACCGACAAGCCCACCACGGTCACGCCGATGGCAAAGATCGCGGTGACCTGGAACGACTCGATATAGTTCGCGTCCTTCCAGAGCGCCACGAAATTGTCGAGGCCGACGAAATCGAGGTTGATGCCGAAGGCATCCTGCTGCAGCATCGACTGCCACAGCGCCTGCCCGGCGGGCAGGAAGAAAAAGATCAGCGTAATGACAATCTGCGGCAGCACCAGCAGATATGGCAACCACGGTGACCGGAATACGACGCGTTTTTCCATGGTCGGGATACCGCTCCATCACTAGATACCAGACGAACCCCGGCGAACCCGAGCGAATCCGGACAAACGCAAGCGGGCGACGGTTGTGCCGCCGCCCGCCGCGTCCTGCGTTGCAGGAAACTCGTTCCTTCGTTATTCCTTCGCGGTCTTCTGGAAGCGTTCCAGCTGTTCGTTGCCGCGCGCAATTGCCGCATCGAGCGCTACCTTCGGCTCCTTCTTGCCGGCCCACACGGCTTCCAGTTCCTCGTCGATGATCGTGCGGATCTGCACCAGGTTGCCCAGGCGCACGCCGCGCGACTTGTCGGTGGTTTTCACGACCATCTGCTCGACCGACACCTCGGCACCGGGATTCTTGTCGTAGTAGCCCGACTTCTTGGTCAGTTCATAAGCAGCCATGGTGACCGGCAGGTAGCCGGTGGCCTGGTGCCAGTCCGACTGGATCTCAGGCTGCGACAGGAACGTGAAGAACTTGGCCACGCCCTTGTACTCTTCCGGCTTCTTGCCGCTCATCACCCACAGCGATGCACCGCCGATGATCGTATTCTGCGGCGCGCCCTGCACGTCCGGGTAGTAAGGCAGTTGCGACACCCCGAACTGGAACTTGGCGTTCTTGCGGACATTGGCCAACGACGCCGACGAGCCCGTGAACATCGCGCATTCGCCGTTATAGAACTTGGCTTGCGATTCCGCCTTGCGTCCGCCGTAGCTGAAATAGCCCTTCTTGACCATGTCCTGCAGGTTCGTGATGTGCTTCACGTGCAGCGGGCTGTTGAAGACCAGGCGCGCGTCGGTGCCGCCAAACCCGTTGTTCTTGCTCGCGAACAGCGTGTTGTGCCAGGCCGAGAAGCTTTCCAGGTGCACCCAGCTTTGCCAGTCGGTGGTGTAGGCGCAGTTCATGCCCGATGCCTTGAGCTTGGCCGAGTATTGCATCACCTCGGGCCACGTCTTGGGCGGCGCCGACAGGCCGGCCTTCTTGAAGGCATCCTTGTTGTAGTACATGACCGTGGTCGAACTGTTGAACGGGAACGACAGCATCTCGCCCTTGGACGAGGTGTAGTAGCCCGCCACAGCAGGAATGTAGGCCTTCTGGTCGAACTTCTCGCCGGCTTCCTTCATCACGACCGACACCGGCTTGATGGCACCCTTGGCGCTCATCATCGTGGCCGTGCCCACTTCAAACACCTGCAGGATGGCCGGCGCCCCGCCCGCGCGGAACGCGGCGATGCCGGCGGCCATGGTCTCGTCGTAATTGCCCTTGTTCACCGGCACGATCTTGTATTCGGACTGGCTGGCGTTGAACTTGTTGGCAATCTCGTTGACCTTGTCGTTCAGCGCGCCCGCCATGGCGTGCCACCACTGGATCTCGACAGCTGCGTGAGCCGTGCCGGCCAGGGCCAGGCTGGCTACTGCGGCAAATTTCAAAGCAAGGCGCGGAAAGGACATGGGCGTTTCTCCTGAGGCTGTTCGGTCCAACGATTTTTTTGAAAAAGCGACCGACTGTATGCATTTTTTGTGACATGGATGTTACGCCGCTCTTCTGTCATCGAACACCGGGCAAACCCGCGTTGCATAAGCGAATGTTGCAGCATATTGACGACAGACAACCGCTACATGCATGCCCTGTTCAGCAGGGCTACAATGCGCCGCCATGACTGCACCAATTCCGTTTGCCTTCCTGCCCGATGCCGCGCTGCGCCGCGTGCGTGGCATCCTGACCGACATCGATGGCACGCTGACCACCGACGGACGCCTGCCCGCCGCGACTTACCTGGCGCTGGACCGACTGGCGCGCGCCGGCCTGCATGTGATTCCGGTCACCGGACGCTGCATCGCCTGGGCGGAAATCCTGACGCGCCTCTGGCCCGTGGATGCGATCATCGGCGAAAACGGCGCGTTTTACTCGCATCTGCGCCATGGCAAACTGGTAACGCGCTATCTCGACGACGCGGCCACGCGCGATGCCAACCTGTACCGCATCCACGCGCTGGGGCAGGAGATCCTGCGCGAAGTCCCCGGCTGCGCGCTGGCCTCGGACCAGGCCTGGCACGCCGCCGACCTGGCGATCGACCATGCCGAGGACGTTTCGCCATTGCCCCAGGCAGCCGTGGAACGCATCGCCACGATGATGCGCAGCGCCGGCATGACAGCCACCGTCAGCTCGATTCATGTGAACGGCTGGTTTGGCCGTCACGACAAATTGTCGATGAGCCGGCTCTGTGTAGAGGAATTGCTCGGGGACGATATCGACGCGAAACGCGACGAATGGCTGTTTATCGGCGACTCAGCCAATGACGTGGCAATGTTTGGGCACTTTCCGTTGTCGGTGGGGGTGGCCAATGTGCGGGAGATTCTTGAAACGCTGCCGCAGAAGCCTGCATACATCACCGAGGCGGCCGGTGGCGAGGGTTTTGCCGAGATGGCCGAACGGCTGCTCGACATCAAGGGAAAGGGGCTGGTGCCACAGACGTAAAAAAACCGGCACCTGTTGGTACCGGTTTGCCCGCGACGAATTTCCGTGCGCTCAACTGTTCCCGGAGTGCCGGTCGATCTCGGGGGACACCCCGCCCGCCTGGATCCCGTTGCCGGACTCGTCGGCGTCGACGTCCGGATCGACGGATACGCTCTCGACCAATGCCTCGGCCCAGGTAGCATCTTCAGACTCCGCATCCATTGGCGGCGGCGCCTTGAGGTGCCACGCCGGGCCCGTCAGGCTATCAAAATAATACGCGCCGATACGAACCCGCTTGTCTTGCGCGTCGGCGCCCGCGCCAACATCGTCATTGCCGATGTGTGACGGAGGGCCCCAAACCTGATTGCCATCCGCAACCTCCACGCCAACCGCGCTAACATCACCGCTGCTTGCCGGCTCCGCGCCGCCAAGCCATTGGCCAAGGACACCCACCCTGGTGCCTCGTTCCGCTTCGATGCTGCTACCCTCGGTCTGCCGCATACCCGTGCCGTTGGTCGACGTGCCGTCGACGTAGCCGCTGCCGCCATCGGTGAAAGCGATCTTGCCACCCTGGTAGATGCCATCGCCGTCGACAGAGCGGCCGCTAAGGTCGAGGGACCCCAGGTCGCCAATCTGGATCGCGCTGTTGGCACCTTGTTCGAAACCTGTCCCGCTGACCGATTCACCGGCGATGGCGACGCTACCAGTGCCCGTCATGGAGACCGCTCCGCTCAGCCTTACACCGCTGCCGGCAACAGATTCGCCGGACACCGACACCGCACCTGAATCTCCGACACTCAGGCCCATGCCGTTGTCCATCCGGACACCAATGCCAGATTCCGATTTCCCTGCGATGTTCAGGCTGCCTTCATCTGCCACACTACGTTCTTTCTTGACCCAGATGCCGACACCAACGCCGTTCGTGGAGGTGCCGTCCACGTCGACCTGACCTTGGCCGGAGACCAGCAGGTCGTTGTTCAATACCACGCCAGCACCAGTGCGCGAGGTGCCTGTCAGCGTCAGTGTCGCGTTGTCATCGAGATCGAATCCGCCCGTGTTCTGAACGAGCCCAGTGTACGTATCGCTTGTGCCCCAGATTTCAGCTGCGGCATTTCCCGTCATCTTCGCGGCCACCACCGCTCCATCATCCGTCCTCGACGCGCCCTCCACCCGGACTTTCGCATCGTCGCTAAGGATCATGCCCACGACCACGCCGGCGGAGGTATTCGTTACGCCTGTCAGACTGGCGCTACCGCGCTCACTGACGACCAGCTTGTTCCCCGACGACCAGATGCCACTACCGGAAGCGCCCTTGCCCATCGCATTGAACGTCGCATCCTCCCTGACATAGACCATGCCACTCATTTGTAGGCCAGGGCCTGACACCGCCTGGGCGTTGATATTGAGCGTCGAGTTGCCAGTCAGTATCGTATTGCCTCTCAGCAGCACGCCCTGAAGGTTGGCGCCATTGGTGTTGGTGACCTTGCCGTGAATGTCCAATGTGCCATTACCCACCAGCGTCAGTCCCCGGTTGATCACCACGGCGTTCGCCTTGGCAGAGGTCCCGGAAATGAGGCCGCCGCCAATATTTTTCAGGCCGCCGGTAGAGACGGCGGTACCCGCACTGGTCTTGCCGAACATGTGCAACTGGCCGCCGTTGAGATCGATGTTCGAGGTCGTTAACTGATTGACAATGCCAGCCCCACTCCTGGCCGCCTGCGCGTTGAGGTTCAGCCCGGCTGATGTCGATGTGATATTGCCCTTGAGCGTGATGTTGCTGTCGGCAATCAGGTTCAGCGTTGCGTCTCCACCGGAGGTCTTTGTAATATCGGCCCCGGCAAGCTGCATGATGCTGCCGGCTGCCTTGCTGGCGCTGGCAGTGGTGATGGTCACGTCCGTACCGGCGTTCAGCGCGTTGCTGATCGTGGTATTCGTGACCGTTGCCTTGGTGGCGGCTGCGGCGAACCCGCCCGTGACGCCCCCTGTGTAGCCAGCATCCGGTCCCGTCGAAATCGTGATGTCGGTTGGGTCGATCAGCCAGTGGCCAGCCTTGCCGCCTTGCCCGGCGGCCGTCACCAGACCCTGCACATCGAGGTTGCTTCCAGATGTCTCCACGAAGCCTCCGTCACCATGGGCGGCGTTGGCGCGAACGCGGGCGCCGCTGTCCACCTGGGTGTGACTCGCGAACGCCATGCCGTCCTGCAACAGACCCAGGGCCTGCGTGCCGTCCAACTGATGCAGCGTGTCGCCGCCCAGGATCGCTACGCCACCTGCGGCATCGCCGCTCACATCCACGGTGGCGTCACCGAAGATGCCCACGCGGTCGCCGGCAAGCACCACCGTGCCACCCTGCCCACCGGCCGCCATGTTCGACGCATCGATCTGGCCCGTCACCACCGTGTCACCAGTGGTACCGGCGTCGGCGACGATGGTGCCGGCACGCGTAACGCCATCGAGGTTGATCACCGTATTGAGCAGCGTGTCCTTGCCGCGCGCGGTAACCAGGACCGTACCGTCATGCGCGACGATGTGGCCGGTGTTCTCCACCAGCGCATTGGCCGTGGCCTGGTCGAGCACCAGCGAGATGCCCAGGCCATTCGGCAGCGACACCGTAGCGCTGTCGCCCGCCGCCAGCACGACCTGGCCACCCTGCGATGTGCGAATCCTGCCGTCGTTGCGCACCTGATCGCCCATCAGTGTCACAAAGCCCTGGGCCTGGATATCGCCTTCGTTGATCACGCCGGCCTGGGTACCCGTGGATGTCAGGCGCAGCGGGTCCCCATGCATGAAGGCCTTGGCATCGATCAACTTGTTTGTGGCCAGCAGCGAGCCCACATTGACGACTGCGCCCTTGCCGAACAGCACGCCATTGGCGTTCTGGATCAGCACTTGCCCGTTGGCCAGCAAGCTGCCCTGGATGTTCGACGCGTCCGCGCCGGTCACCCGGTTGAGCATCTGCGCCTGGCCATTGGGCTGGTTGAACTGCACCGTTTGGTCCTGGCCGATACTGAATGTGTTCCAGTCGATCACGGCGCGCTGGCTGGACTGGTCCACATGCATCGTACTGGCGTTCGGTTGCGCGATGGTTGCCTGGCCGGCCACCACCTGGCCGCCGGTGGGCAGGGCCTGCGCCCGCGCATCCATGGCGTCGAACGCCAGCAATGCCAGTGCGATGGCGGTCAGCGTGGAAATCACGCCACGTTCGCCCGTCAGGTCGGGCGCGCGGGTTTCGCCGGTGCGCTTGCCCTGGCCTTTCACGTTTTCGGCTACGGCAACGAGCATGCCAAGGTGCCGGTTGAATACACGGCGGAAGAGATTCTTGTTCATGGGGGCCATCCTCTAGGTCTGGATATCTACACCCAGACTAGAAAACGGTGCCCGAACGGGACATCGCAAATTAGCGAAATCATGGGTGAACATGCCGCCCTACCCGGGAAGCCCGGAAACAAAAAAGGCTCCGCATTGGCGGAGCCTTTCCAACAGACAACAGATTTGAGCAGCGCAAACGATCCGCTTAATCGAAACCCAGTTCCTGCAGCTTCCGGGTAATGGTATTGCGGCCGATACCAAGTCGGGTCGCCGCTTCTACCCGACGACCGCGCGTCACGCCCAGCGCCGCTTCGAGCACCGCCTTTTCGAAACGGCGTGTGAGCGCATCCATGACCTCGGACTGTCCCGATTCCAGCATCGTCTTCGCCTCGCCGGCCAGCAGGCTCTCCCAGCTTTGCGACACCGCCGCATAGGCAGGCGCCATCGCCGCTGACGAGGCCGCCATCGGCGGGCGCGTGGCTACCAGCGTATCGCCATCGCCACCGGGCGCGCCCATGCCGTAGTCCGAGGTTTCGATCGCATCGTAGTCGCCGGCGGGACGCATGTCACCGGCCAGCGGACGCGGCGCCGACTGGCTTTCGCCATGCCCCACGTCGATCATCTCGCGCGGCAGGTCCTTGACCTCGATGGTCTGCGCCGGCGCCATCACGGTCAGCCAGTTGCAGAGGTTTTCCAGTTGCCGCACGTTGCCCGGGAACGGCAGCGTGCTGACATAGGACAACGCATCGTCGGACATGCGCTTGGGCTCGACACCGAGTTCCTTGGCACTCTTCTGCAGGAAATGGCGCGCCAGCAGCGTGATGTCCTCGGGCCGCTCGCGCAACGGCGGCAGGCGCAGGCGGATCACGTTCAGGCGGTGGAACAAGTCCTCGCGGAACAGCCCTTCCTTGACACGCGTTTCCAGGTTCTGGTGCGTCGCGGCAATGACGCGCACATTCGCACGCAGCGGATTGTGGCCACCGACGCGATAGAAGTTGCCATCGGAAAGCACGCGCAGCAGGCGCGTCTGCAGGTCGAACGGCATATCGCCGATTTCATCGAGGAACAGCGTGCCGCCCTCGGCCTGCTCGAAGCGACCACGCCGCATGGTCTGCGCGCCCGTGAACGCGCCGCGCTCATGGCCAAACAGTTCCGATTCCAGCAGGTCCTTCGGGATCGCCGCGGTATTCAGCGCGATAAACGGACCATTGGCGCGCGGGCTGTGCTTGTGCAAGGCACGCGCCACCAGTTCCTTGCCCGTACCGGACTCGCCGGTAATCATCACGGTCACATTCGATTGCGACAGGCGGCCGATGGCGCGGAACACGTCCTGCATCGCCGGGGCCTGGCCCAGGATCTCGGGCGCATCGACCAGGCGGTCTTCCATCTCCTCTTCGCGCAGGCTTTCTTCCAGCGCCCGGCGAATCAGTTCCACGGCCTTGTCGACATCGAACGGCTTGGCCAGATATTCGAATGCGCCGCCCTGGAACGCCGCCACGGCGCTATCCAGATCCGAGTAGGCGGTCATTACGATGACCGGCAGGCCCGGGTGCCGTGCCTTGAGGGCCTGCAACAGGTCCAGGCCCGAGCCGCCAGGCATGCGGATATCTGAAATCAGGACCTGCGGCTCGTCTTCTTCCAATGCCGCGAGTACGTCGCGGACATTGGTAAAACTGCGAGAGAGCAGGCTTTCACGTGCAAGGGCCTTTTCCAGGACCCAGCGGATTGATTGATCGTCGTCGACTATCCAGATCGGCTTCATGTGCGTCGCTTGTCTGCTCGGTGTCATGTGGTCTCCCGTGTGCCCCGCCGGAGTCGCTCGCACCGGATACGTCGATCGACGGTCAATGCAGCGGCAGCAGGATACGGAAGTCGGTACAGCCGGGCCGGCTCTCGCATTCGATCAAGCCCTCGTGCTGCTGCACGAAGGTTTGAGCGAGTGTGAGACCGAGACCGCTACCGCCATCCCTTCCCGATACCAACGGATAGAAGATGCGTTCGCGAATGTCCTCGGGGATGCCCGGGCCGTTATCTGTCACATGCAAATCCAATGCCAGCTTGTACAAACGCTTGGCAATCGTGACCTGGCGGGCCACGCGGGTACGCAGGACGATCTGTGCATCGCCATGCGCAATCCGCTCGTTGAGTGCCTGGGCGGCGTTGTGGACGATGTTCAGCACGGCCTGGATCAGCTGTTCCATGTCGCCGCGCAGGTCCGGCAGGCTGGCGTCGTAGTCGCGCACGATATCGAGCCCGTTCGGGAACTCCGCCAGGACCACGGACCGCACCCGCTCCAGCACCTCGTGGATATTGAGGTCCGACACGATATGCGGATGGCGATGGGGCTCCAGCAGGCGGTCCACCAGTGTCTGCAGCCGGTCGGACTCCTTGATGATGACCTGGGTGTACTCGCGCAACGCACGCTCGGGCAGCTCGAACTCCAGCAGTTGCGCCGCCCCACGAATCCCGCCCAGCGGGTTCTTGATCTCGTGCGCCAGATTGCGGATCAGCTCCTTGTTGGCCGATGTCAGGTCGAGAATGCGCTCCTCGCGGTCGCTGCGCACCTTCTGTTCGTTCAGCAGGATCTCGACCAGCACGGTGCTGGAGCGCCCTTCGATGCCGCCTACCACCACATGCGCATGCATCGGTTCCTGCAGCGGGGGCCGCAGGACCAGGTCCTGCCGCCGCACGTCGACCTGTCGCGCAATCACCGTCTCGATCATCGTGTCGAGCTCTTCCGATGCGCCAAACAGGTCTGGCAGCGACAGCTCCACCATGGCCTTGCGCGACACCGCGAAGCTGGCCTCGGCTGCGGGATTCGCATAGACCACGCGCAATCCCGGCTGGCGCACCAGCAGTACCGGGTTGGCCACGTTGTCCAGGCCCGGATGCAACACCACATCGCCCAGCGGCACGACATCGGCTTCACGCGGGTCGATGTCGGCGGGATCGGGCTTGCGGTCCGCACCGGTGACTTTGCGCGAGACTCCGCGAATCAGGCGACGCATAGGCTTCAGTCCTTCAAATTCGATAGCTCCCGCCGAAGCGATGCCACATTGGCTTCACTGCGGGAAACGTCATCGCGCAGGCGCGCCACGCGATCCAGATACTTTTGATAGTTACGCTCGTTACCCTGGCGTTCCGGCTCGCCATTGTTGAATTCCGAGCGCAGCCCGGCCAGCTTGGCCTCCTCGCTCTGCAGTTCCTGCTCCAGCACGGCGCGGCGCTCGCTGTCGCGGTTCTTCTGCGTGGCACTGTCCACGCGCGGGAACGCGGTTGGCGAAGCGGCCACACCGCCCGCCTTGCCGCCAGACGAAGCCGCGCCACTGGTGCGGCCACCCGGCACGGTCACCACGTCGGGCAGGTTGAGCTTCTTGCAGTCCTTGCTGTTGCCGGGATTGCCGTTGCGATACTCGGGCACGCCGTTGGCGCCCTTGCACATGTACACGTCGGACGACTGCGCCGGCGCCGGACCGCTCCAGACAGCCAGCGCCAGGGCCGCGACTGTCACCAGAATGGGGAAACCCACACGCATTTGGTGCGACCACGCACCACCAGCCCTGTTGTAAACCCTGCTCGAAATCGCTTCCATGAACATCGACATGAAGGTTAGGGAAAGAGCCCCATTCTAGCGATCAAACGTGGCTACAAAACAAAAAGGGACAGCCGAAGCCGCCCCTTCCTGGTGCCACTGTTGCCCGGTGACAACCTGGCAACGCACAACCCGCTTACAGCGAGTAGTACATGTCGAACTCGATCGGGTGAGTGGTCATGCGGAAACGCGTGACTTCTTCCATCTTCAGTTCGATGTACGCATCGAGCATCGAGTTCGAGAACACACCACCGCGCGTCAGGAACTCACGGTCGTTGTCCAGGTACTCCAGCGACTGGTCGAGGCTCGAGCAGACGGTCGGGATCTTTGCGTCTTCTTCCGGCGGCAGGTCGTACAGGTTCTTGTCGGCAGCTTCGCCCGGGTGGATCTTGTTCATCACGCCGTCCAGACCGGCCATCAGCAGTGCCGAGAAGCCCAGGTACGGGTTCATCAGCGGATCCGGGAAGCGCGTTTCGATACGGCGACCCTTCGGGTTGGCAACGTACGGAATACGGATCGATGCCGAACGATTGCGGGCCGAGTAGGCCAGCTTCACCGGAGCTTCGAAGCCCGGCACCAGACGCTTGTACGAGTTCGTACCCGGGTTGGTGATGGCGTTCAGCGCGCGCGCGTGCTTGATGATGCCGCCGATGTAGTACAGCGCGAATTCCGACAGGCCGGCGTAGCCGTTGCCTGCGAACAGGTTCTGGCCGTCCTTCCACACGGACTGGTGAACGTGCATGCCCGAACCGTTGTCGCCCACGATCGGCTTCGGCATGAACGTGGCCGTCTTGCCATAGGTGTGCGCGACGTTCTGGATCACGTACTTCTGCAGTTGGGTCCAGTCGGCGCGCTGCACCAGCGTGCTGAAGCGCGTGCCGATTTCGTTCTGGCCCTGGCCAGCCACTTCGTGGTGGTGCACTTCAACCGGAATGCCCAGCGATTCCAGAATCAGGCACATTTCCGAACGCATGTCCTGGAACGTGTCGATCGGGGCAACCGGGAAGTAGCCGCCCTTCTTGCCCGGACGGTGACCGCTGTTGCCGTGCTCGAATTCCTTGGCCGACGACCACGGTGCTTCTTCCGAGTTGATCTTGACCGAGCAACCCTGCATGTCGATGTTCCACGTCACGCCGTCGAAGATGAAGAACTCGGGTTCCGGACCGAAGAAGGCGGTGTCGCCCAGGCCGGTGCTCTTCAGGTAGGCTTCGGCGCGCTTGGCGATCGAGCGCGGGTCACGGTCATAGCCCTTGCCGTCCGACGGTTCGATCACGTCGCAGGTCAGCACCAGGGTCGGTTCTTCATAGAACGGGTCGATGTAGGCGGTACCCGAATCCGGCATCAGCAGCATGTCCGATGCTTCGATACCCTTCCAGCCAGCGATGGACGAACCGTCAAAGGCGTGGCCGCTTTCGAATTTGTCTTCATCGAAGTGCGACGTCGGAACCGACACGTGCTGTTCCTTGCCCTTGGTATCCGTGAAACGGAAATCGACGAACTTGACGTCGTTTTCCTTCACGAGCTTCATCACATCTGCAACGCTCTGCGCCATGCCTATCTCCTGGAAATTCGAGGCTGTGTCTGAGAAAGCCATTGTTGGTGCGGTCGATCGGTCATCCAATCCAGACCGCCCCAAAAGGGACGAGGAATGTTAGCAGAAAGCATGCCACCCTCCAGCCCTTCGTACCGGTAATCGCCCTGACTTCCCGAAAAACGTGCACCCGCCGGCCAGGGCCGCACCGGGACGGGGGACGAGGATTGCATACAACCTTGCGCACCTGCCTTACGCCGCCGCACGCGACGCCGTTCCGCTCCGGAGCCCTGCCCCATGAAACACCATACCGGTGCATGATTCAAGGTAACGCACCGTATCAGTGCTTGAGACCTGTAAATGCACCGTCATGATGCATTTTCGGCTTTCCTTGAATGCAGCGATTTTTTCGGGCCGGTCAGTTCACCACCAACGCACATCATCAACGCACCACCAACGGCCGCGCGCTAGAATAGCGCCGAATGCGGCCGGTTCCCAGCCCCATGTCGCTGCTGTTGCCCGCATGTTGCCCGTACGCCGCCTGCCGCCCGTTGGCCCCTCCTCTTATTGACACCGTCACACAGAATGACTACCCGAGACACCCTTCTCCAGACCGCCCACGCCCGTCAGCAACAGGGACAGCTCGCCTACTACGGCGCCCTTACCCCGGAAGAGACGTATGCACTACTGCAGGCCGACCCGCGCGCCGTGCTGGTCGATGTGCGCACGCAGGCCGAGCTGGATTGGGTGGGTGGCGTGGCGGTACCCGACGAACAGTTTGCGCACGTGGAATGGTCGACCTATCCGGGCGGCACGCAGAACCCGAATTTCGTGGCCGAACTCAAGGCGCGCATCCCGGCCGATGCCCCGGTACTGTTCCTGTGCCGCAGCGCAGCCCGCTCGAAGCATGCCGCGCGCGTGGCCACCGAGGCCGGCTATCAGTTCGCGATGGATGTACTGGAAGGTTTCGAAGGCGCCCGCGACGAACATCACCATCGCAAGACCGTGGAAGGCTGGTGCTTCCGCGGCATGCCATGGCATGGGGCGTGATTGATTGCTGAGTGTTGTTGCTCCCCTCTCCCGCACGGCGGGAGAGGGGAGAACCCCATGCTACTGCTCGATGATTTCGAAGCCCATGGCGCGCACGCCGTCGAGCAGCATGGCGTAGGCCGCCGGCAACTGATCGGCCGGGCCTTTCACACCGAGGTCGATGTGACGGCGCGCGAAACGGTCGCCGCGGCTGACATCTCCCACCGATGGCAGGCTGAATACGCGGATTCCCGGGAATACCGACTGCACCTGCTCCATCAGTGGTGTCAGCGTCGACTCCGGGGCCTCGAACACGTAGAACGCCCGTGACTGCTCCGCATCGCGATGAAACAGGTCGGTGTAGTAGTGGTCGAGCACCCATTCCATCATCGGCCACGCCATGACCGGGAAACCCGGCATGAAATGATGGTTGGCCACCGAGAAGCCCGGAATCCGGTTGTAGCTGTTTGGAATGATGCGCGCGCCGGCCGGGAACTCGCCCATCTTGAAACGGTGCTGGTTTTCGGGCCGGTTCAGGTCGGCCTTGACCGGATCGCCTTCGGCGGACTCCGCGATGCGCAGCGCAATCTGCTCGCGCGCATCGGGATGCAACACCAACTCCACCCCCAGGGCGGCCGCCGCGCATTGGCGCGTGTGATCGTCCGGCGTCGCACCAATGCCGCCCGTGCAGAAGACCACGTCTGGCCCGGCCAGCGTGCGCCGCAGCGTGGCGGTGATGCGCTCACGCTCGTCGCCGACATACTCGGCCCAGTCCAGCGCAAGGCCGCGCGCACCGAGCAGTTCGATGGCCTTGCGCATGTGCTTGTCTTCGCGCCGGCCGGAGAGGATCTCGTCACCAACGACAATCAAACCGAAACCCATGATGCCCTCTTTTTCTGTATTCAGGATTGCTCGATGCGGCGCACATCGGAAGGCGCCAGGTCGATCACGTCAGGTGCGGGCGGCGGCGGTGCGGCCGCCGCACGCTCGGCACGCAGGTCGGCCAGCGCGCGCAGGCAGAAATGGCCGAACCAAAGCGCCGAGAAGATGAAGATCAGCACGTAGAGCCACAGCGTGCCGGCCAGCACGACCGGAAACAGGAAGATGATGACAGCCGACCAGACCCACAGCAAGGTCGGCGCGGAACCCAGCAAACCCACTACCACACCCATCGTCAGCAAGGACACGCGGTGCCGCTTCATCAGCGTCTTGCGCTCCTCGGCCGTGGCGTGTTCGGACAGCGCGTCGTACGTCATCACGCGGTAGGTCAGCCAGCCCCACAAGACTGGCGGAATCAGCGCGAAGAATGGCGGAATCAGCCACAGCGGCAACGTCACCAGCACCAGCAACAGGAACACCAGCGTGTTGCCGAGCGCCTGGAACACGCTGCCCACGACGCTGCCACCATGCGCCTTCTGCAGATCGGGATAACTGCGTTCCAGATGCTTCACCACCGCCGGCACCGAGAACAGGCTGATAAACACCAGCATCGATGCGATCACCAGCGGAATCGCCAGTGTGAGCACGAACAGCGGCGCCACCACCGAGCGCAACGATTGCAGGCTCAGCCAGTCGAGCATCGAATAGATCCAGCTCGTGAATACCGAACCTTCGAGCAGCGTGCGCGCGCCACCCATGATCGGTTCCCAGCCCCACCAGATCAGTCCGCCCCAGAGCACGGTGGCCAGGACAAAAGGAATCACGGTCAGCATCAGCATGCGCGGATGCAACTGGCCAACCAGGGCGCGCCCGAAGGCGCGGAAGATATCGTTCATGCGGTCAAGAGATCAGGTAAGCCTGCAAAGCCTAGCACAGGCCAGCGGCGTCTCCATCACCCCAGACGCAACAGACGTTTGATGCCCAGCCATTGCTGGGACAGGAAGCCGGCGCCGTAGTTGCGGCCACGGCCTGCCGGAGGCGGCATCTGGTCGCGGATACCGGTCGGATAGTAGACGTCGGTAAATACGGCCGTACGGAACAGCATGTCCCACCACGGGAAAATCACGCCATAGTTGCAGCCACCCAGGCGCACCGGCTTGCCCTGCCCGCCTTGCCGCTCATGGCCCAGGCCCACCGCATGGTGCGTGCGATGAAACCTTGGGGAGACCAGCAGGCGCTCGCCCAGCCAGCCGAAGTGGAGCTTCAGGTTGGCATGCTGCAGGCTCTGCAGCAGCTGCGACAGCGCCACCAGCAGTACGTACTGCGACGGCTCGACACCCACCGCCAGCGCGACCGTGGCAAACACGAAGTCGCGCAGGATATCGTCGAGCAGGTGATTGCGGTTGTCGCTCCACAGCGTCATCTGCTGCTGGCTGTGATGTACCGCGTGCAGGCTCCACCACCAGCGGTAGGTATGCGAGAAGCGGTGATACCAGTAGTCGAGCAGATCGAACAGCAGCAGGTAGACAAAGAAGCTGACCAGCGGGATCGACGTCACCGCGGGCCACCAGTCTTCCACATTGATGCGCTGCCAGCCCAGCAGGCGCAGATGGCCTTCGATGCCGTCCATCAGCGGTGCCAGCAGGAAAAACATGGCCAGCCGGAACACACCGAGGCGGTGGAACACCGTGTAGAACATGTCGGTGCGGATGGCCTTGCGATCGGTCACCGGCTCCACCGGGCGCAATTTCTCCAGCGGGCCCAGGATCAGGATCATCACCGCAATCTGCACCACGCCCACCAGCAACCACTCGGTGCCGGTAAAGGCGTCCTCGGCATAGCCGCCAAACCCGAGGTTGTAGACCACGGGCAAGATCACGTCCTGGAAGACCGTGGCCTCGATCTGGCCGACCCACAGGTTGACCCAGTTACTGAACGCGTCCCACATTTACCGTTTCGACCCCGACGTCGCGCTGGATTGGGTTGATGATTGTGATTGTGCGCCGGTTTGCACCAGGCCGCGCTGGGCAATCCAGTTCTTGTACTGCGGATGCTCGCGCAACGTGGCAAAACAGAAGCCCTTCTGTTCCAGCCCGCTGATCAGCGGTTCCAGCACGGCCGGGGCCCAGGGATCCTTGCGCGACCAGATGCCCAGGTGGGCCATCGTGATGTCGCCGTCGCGCAGGTCGCGCAGCGCCTTGTCGAGCAAGGCCTGGTTCGGGAATTTCTCTGACGACAGTTCATCGCCGAGGAACCCGGCCGGGGCCCAGCCAACGTGCTTGAAGCCGCATTGCTCGGCCCATGCCAGGGTCTGCGGTGCGGTCCGGCCGCCGGGCGCGCGCCACAGCGGCACCATCGGCTGGCCGGTCATCGACTGCAACGCCTGCGCGCTGCGGCGCAATTCCGTACAGAAGGTGGCCTCGGTCATGGTCACGTCCTTGCCGCCCTGCGCACCGAACTGCGGGCGCATGGTGACCTTGTCGCCCTTCACACTGCGCAGGTAGACGTGATCGAACGTGTGCGTGCCAAACGCGTGGCCGTCGGCCGCGAGCGATTTCCAGAACGGCGCCCACGCCGGGTCCAGCGAACTGTCCTTGTTGACGGTCGGTTCATTGGCCAGGAAGAACGTGGCGCGGATATGGTGCTTGCGCAGCGTGCGGGCAATCAGCTCGGCCTGGCTCATGCTGCCAGTGTCGAACGTCAGGTAGAGCGTACCGGCCCGGCAGGCGCCGGGGCTGGCTTCGGCTGCCGCCGCCAGCGAACCGCCAACGGAGGCAGCAGTCACAACAGTAACCGCGGCAATACGCGAAATCGTGCGGCGCATGATGGCCTCAATACAGCGGTGCGCGGGTCTTGAAATAGATGCCGTGCGGCGACTTGCCCACGCGGATCGTCTTTATCAGCTTGCGGCTGGCCACGTCGATCAGGCCCACCGAGCGCGCCCAGCGGAACGTCACCCACAGCGTCTTGCCGTCGGCAGTCAGCTCCATGTCATCCGGCCCGGGCAGCAGGCCGGTGATATCCCCTACCTTGGACAGCGTTTGCTGGTCGATGATGCTGATCGAACCCGAGACACGATTGGTCAGGAACAGGTGGCGCTTGTCGCCCACGGCACGGAAGTTGTGCGCGCCCTTGCCGGTCTGGATCTGCTTGACCACCGTACGCGTGCGCCAGTCGATCACCGCCACGTAGTCGGCGCCGGTCATGCCCACCAGCAGGTACTTCTGGTCCGGCGTCACCCAGATGCCGGCCGGTGCCGAGCCCGCCTCCATGACCCACAGCACGTTGAGCGTGGTCAGGTCAATGGCGGCGATCTGGTTGGAATCCTGCAGCGTGATGAACGCAATCTTGCTGTCGGCCGTGAACGCGATATGGCTTGGCGTCTTGGGCAACGGGAACTGCTTGGCGATCTTGAGCTGATGTCCGTCCCAGCGGTACACGTCCACGCGATCGAGCCGGTTGCCGGTGGCCACGAACCACTTCTGGTCCGGCGAGAAGCCCACCTGGTATGGATCGTCGATATTGGGCACGCGCTGCTGCACCTTGCCCGTCACCGGATCCAGGAAGACCACGTCGTTGCCGACCGCATTGGCTACGATCAACGACTTTTCGTCGGGCGTCGCAATCAGATGGTGCGGTTCCTTGCCGATAGGAAAGGTCTCAATGACCTTCTGGGTGTCCTTGTCGATGAGAGTGACGCTTGCATCACCAGAATTCAGGATCACCACCACTTCCGCGCGGGCGGGCGCGGCGACCATTGCCAATGCCAGGGCGCCGACCGATACCACCCCAGCCACAACACGACGCAATGCGAGCATAAGACCGTTATTTCAAGACGAATCGCGCATTCTAACGTTTTGCCGCGCCGATGCGATGACGGCGCACCCAGATTCTTAAGCGACCCTTACATTTGGATACATGTGAATGACGCTTTCCATCCGAGCGACGCCCTCAATGCCTACCGCTGCATCGATTCCCAGACCTTCTGCAGCCGCTTGACCGAGATCGGCTGTGGCGTACGCAGCTCTTGCGCAAACAAAGCCACACGCAATTCCTCAAGCATCCAACGGAATTCGTCGAGGCGCGCGTCAGCAGCGCCACGGCCTTGCGCGCGCAACTGCTTCTCGGCGCGTTGCCACTGCTGCACCAGCGGCGACATTTCCTGGATGCGCTGGCTGTCGCGGCCCGGATCGCCCTTGAGCTTGTCCACGCGCATCGCCATGCCTTTGAGGTAGCGCGGAAAATGCACCAGCTGCGCATAGGGGGTATCGGCCACGAACGACTTGCTCATGAGCCGGCCCAACTGCGCTTCCAGGTCCTGGTAAGCCGATCCGAATGGCTTGGCTTGCAGCAATTTGCGCGGCAATGAGGCGAATTCCGCGAGGATGGTGCCGACCAGCCGCGCAATCTCCTGCGCCAACAATGACAGACGTGCCCTGCCCTCGTCCTTGCGTACGTTGAACTCAGCCTCGTTGCGTGGCAGCGGTGCTTGCAGGCAGGCGCGTTCGAGCGCCATCAGCACGATCTGGCTGCGCAGTTCCTCCTGCGTGCCCAACGCCATGTACTGCATCGCCATCTGCTGCAAGTTCGGAATATTCTTCTCGATGAATTTGACCTGCTCGCGCAACTGCAGCGCAAACAGCCGCAGCAGGCCCGCATGGTGAATGCGAGCGGCTTCCTGCGGATCGTCGAATACCTCGACGTCGCAATGGTCGCCATGGTCGACCAGCGCCGGATAGCCAAACAGCGTCTGGTTGCCCTTGCGGATTTCCAGCAACTCGGGCAACTCACCAAACGACCACGAGGTCAGGTTTTCGTACTGGCCAGCCTCGGCTGCCGGCACATCGCGCGCGGCAATGTTCTGGAACGACTGCTGCGCCTGCCCGCCAAACTCCGCGCGCAACTGGGCCAGGTTACGGCCCATGTCGAGCTGGCGACCGTGCTCGTCGATCACCTTGAAGTTCATCGAATGGTGCGCCGGCAGCGTTTCCAGCTTGAAGTCGGCGCGGCGGATCATGGTGCCGGTCTGCTCGCGGATATCGGCGATCAGCACATCCACCAGATCGCCCTCGCCAAACGGCTGGCGCTCGACAAACCCGGCCGCATAGTCGGGCAGCGGCACGCAGTGGCGACGCAGCTTCTGCGGCAATGACTTCAGCAGCAGATGCACTTTCTCCTTGATCATGCCCGGCACCAGCCATTCGGCGCGCTCGGGACGGATCTGGTTCAGCGCATACAGCGGCACGGTCAGCGTCACGCCATCACGATGGCTGCCCGGTTCGAAGTGGTAGGACAAACCCATGTCGATGCCGGCAACCGGCAGCAGCTTCGGGAACAGGTCGGTGGTGATGCCCGCCGCCTCGTGCCGCATCAGCTCGTCACGATTCAGGTACAGCAGCTTGCGATCCTTGGCGGATTCAGCCTGGTACCACGTCTCGAACGCTACCTGGTTATGGATCTCGGCCGGGATCGCGCGTTCGTAGAACGCGTAGATCAGCACATCGTCAACCAGCACGTCCTGGCGGCGCGACTTGTGCTCAAGATTCTCGATCTCGCGCACCAACCGCTGGTTATGCGCGAAGAACGGCAGGCGGGTGTCGAACTCGCCTTCCACCAGCGCGCTACGGATAAAGATCTCGCGGGCCTCGGACGGATTCATCGGCCCGAAATGGACCCGCCGGTGTTGGTAGACCGGCAAGCCGTACAGCGTGCCGCGCTCCATTGCCACTACCTGGCCCGCCTTCTTTTCCCAATGCGGCTCGCTCCAGCTCACATTGAGCAGATGGCGCCCCACCTGCTCGATCCATTCCGGCTCGACCTTTGCCAGCGTGCGCGCAAACAGGCGACTGGTCTCGACCAGTTCGGCGGCAATGATCCAGCGGCCTACCTTGCGCGCGATCAACGACCCCGGCCACAGGTGGAACTTGATGCCGCGCGCGCCCAGGTACTCGCGACCCTTGCCATCGGCTTCGTCCAGTTTCAGGCCCACATTGCCGAGCAGGCCGGTCAGCAGCGCCTTGTGTACCTGCTCGAACGTCGGCTCGGTTTCATTGAGGCGCCAGCCCTGTTCGCTGACCGTGGTGTGCAACTGCGAATGCACGTCACGCCACTCGCGCAGGCGCACATGCGACAGGAAATTGCTGCGGCACTGCTCCTGCAACTGGCGGTTGGTCTTCTTGTGGGCGACGGCGTCCTCGAACCATTTCCAGAGCTTGACCCAGCCCAGGAACTCCGAACGTTCATCCATGAACTTGCGATGCGCCTGGTCGGCGGCCTCCTGCGCGTCAGGCGGGCGGTCGCGCGGGTCCTGCACCGACAAGGCGCTGGCAATGATCAGCACCTCGCGCAGGCAATGCTGGTCCTTGGCGGCCAGGATCATGCGTGCTACGCGCGGGTCGAGCGGCAGCTTGGCCAGTTGCCGGCCGGTGCCGGTCAACTGGTTGGCCTCGTCGAGCGCCCCGAGTTCCTGCAGGAGCTGGTAGCCATCGGCCACCGCGCGGCCCAGCGGGGGCTCGATAAACGGGAAGGCCTCGATATCGGTCAGCCGCAGCGCCTTCATGCGCAGGATCACCGCGGCCAGCGACGAGCGCAGGATTTCCGGATCGGTGAAACGCGCCCGCCCCACGAAATCGCTTTCCTCGTACAGCCGGATGCAAACGCCGTCTGCCACCCGGCCGCAACGACCGGCACGCTGGTTGGCGGCGGCCTGCGAGATCGATTCGATCTGCAGCTGTTCCACCTTGTTGCGGTACGAGTAGCGTTTCACGCGCGCCAGGCCGGTATCGACCACGTAGCGGATACCGGGCACCGTCAGCGAGGTCTCCGCCACATTGGTAGCCAGCACGATGCGGCGCGCATTCGACGGCTTGAACACGCGCTCCTGCTCCTGCACCGAAAGCCGCGCGAACAGCGGCAGGATCTCGGTGTGTGGCGGGTGATGCTTGCGCAGGGCCTCGGCGGCTTCGCGGATCTCGCGTTCGCCGGGCAGGAACACCAGCACATCGCCCGAGCCCAGGCGGCACAGTTCGTCGACGGCATCGACGATACCGTCGTAGAGGTCACGCTCCCGGGCCTTCGCGCTGCGCGGCGCGGCGTCGGCCGGCTGGTCGTCCTGGATTGGCCGGTAGCGGATTTCCACCGGATACAGGCGCCCGCTGACCTCGATCACCGGCGCCGGCTTGCCATCGCGCGCGAAATGCTCGGCAAAGCGCTTGGCGTCGATCGTCGCCGACGTGATGATGACTTTCAGGTCGGGCCGCTTCGGCAGGATCTGCCGCAGGTAGCCGATCAGGAAATCGATATTGAGGCTGCGTTCGTGCGCCTCGTCGATGATGATCGTGTCGTACGCGCGCAGCAGCGGATCATTCTGCGTTTCCGCCAGCAGGATACCGTCGGTCATCAGCTTGACCGACGCGCCAGCCGACATGGTGTCGTTGAACCGCACCTGATAGCCCACGTGCTCGCCGATCGGCGTGCCCAGTTCCTGTGCAATCCGCTTGGCGGTAGACGTGGCGGCGATCCGGCGCGGCTGGGTGTGGCCAATCAGGCCACCGCCCGGCTTGCCTTCGCGCGCGGGCCCGCGTCCGATCGACAGCGCGATCTTGGGCAACTGGGTGGTCTTGCCCGAGCCGGTCTCGCCCGAGACGATCACCACCTGGCTGGCCTGCAGCGCCTTCGCAATCTCGTCGCGCCGTGCCGATACCGGCAGCGCTTCAGGGAATGTGATCTCGGGCAGCGGGTTGGCCAGGCGCACCGGCTGTGGCGGGCGCGGCGGGCGCTCCGCACGCGGCGGGCGCTGGGCATCCTGCTGGCCCGGCCGGCGCGGCTCGCCCTGCGGCCGTGGCGGACGCGGGCTGCCCGCCGGACCGGGTTGGCGCGGCGGGCGGGGCGGACGCGGTGGGCGAGTGCCGTCATCCGCCTCGCGCGGAGCGGAATGCGAACGGGCCGGGGAGGATTGCACCTCGGCGGACTTGGCCGGGGCAGGTTTGACGGGGCGTTGTGCTGACATTGGGCGGGATTATAATCCGCCGCATGAACGCCAGAACCGACGCCCCGCAGCAGGACCCCGAGCCTGCCGCCATCCCTGCCCCGCTGCCCGATACGGCTGCGCCCGCCACCCCGATTCCGTCCGCCACGGCCGCCAGTGAGCTGGCCGAGACCGGCGGCCCGGACCAGCAGCAATTTGTTGACTGGCTGCGCGCTGTCGCCCCATACATCCACACGTTCCGCGGCAAGACCTTCGTGATCGCGTTCAGCGGCGAACTGGTCAAGGCCGGCGTGCTCAACGCGCTGGTCAACGACGTGGCGCTGCTGCACGCGATGGGCATGCATGTGGTGCTGGTGTTTGGCTCGCGACCGCAGGTCGAGGAACAACTGGCGCTGCGCAATGTGCAGTCGCAGTACGCCGACGGCGTGCGCATCACGGATAACGCGGCGCTCGAATGCGCCAAGGAAGCCGCCGGCGAGCTGCGCCTCGATATCGAGGCGGCGTTCAGCCAGGGCCTGCCCAATACGCCGATGGCCGGCGCCCAGCTGTCGGTGATCTCGGGCAACTTCATTACTGCGCGCCCGGTGGGCATCGTCAACGGCGTGGATTACCAGCACACCGGCCTGGTACGCAAGATCGACAACGATTCGATGCGCATGTCGCTCTCCCATGGCAAGGTTGTGCTGCTGTCGCCTCTGGGCTTTTCGCCGACGGGCCAGGCATTCAACCTGTCAATGGAAGATGTGGCCAGCGCCGCGGCCAGCGCACTCAAGGCGGACAAGCTGATCTTCATCACCGAGGTCCCGGGCGTGCCGGACCAGGTCGGCAAGCTGATGAAGGAAATGTCGTTGCGCACCGCGCAGGAGAGGTTGCAGAACAACCATCTGCCATCCGACGTGGCCTATTACCTGCAACATCTGGTCAAGGCACTCAAGGGCGGTGTGCCGCGCGCGCACCTGATTCCGTTCGGCCTCGACGGCTCGGTGCTGCTGGAACTGTTCCTGCACGACGGCGTGGGCACGATGGTCTCGGACACCGACCTCGAAAGCCTGCGCGAAGCCACGCTCGACGATGTGGGCGGCATCCTCCAACTGATTGCGCCGCTGGAGGCCGATGGCACGCTGGTGCCACGTGGCCGTCACCTGATCGAACGCGACATCGACAAATTCTCGGTGATCGAGCATGACAACGTGCTGTTTGGCTGCGCCGCGCTTTACGAATTCCCGCGCGAGAGCATGGGCGAAATGGCCTGCCTGACCGTTTCCTCGGAAGCGCAGGGCACCGGCGATGGCGAGCGGCTGCTCAAGCGCATCGAGCGCCGCGCCCGCACGCTGGGCCTGGACCGCCTGTTCGTGCTCACCACGCGTACCGAACACTGGTTCCTGAAGCGCGGTTTCGTGCATGCCACGGTGGACGATCTGCCCGAAGACAAGCGCAAGCTCTACAACTGGCAGCGCAAGTCGATGGTGCTGATGAAGAAGCTGTAAGAAGCTGTAGATGTAGAAAACAACATGCGCCAGGGGCATGGGCGGCCGACGCTGCCCTGCCTGGCCAGCTTGGCTACAATAGCGGCCACACGAACAAGGAGTCCCTCATGGCCCGCATGGTCCATTGCGTCAAACTGAACAAGGAAGCCGAAGGTCTCGACCTCCCGCCGCTGCCCGGCGAACTCGGCAAGAAGATCTGGCAAAGCGTGTCGAAGGAAGCCTGGGCCGGCTGGCTCAAGCACCAGACCATGCTGATCAACGAAAACCGCCTGAACATGGCCGACGCCCGCGCGCGCCAGTACCTGCTCAAGCAGACCGAGAAGTATTTCTTCGGCGAAGGCGCCGACCAGGCCATGGGCTACGTGCCCCCGCCGTCGGCCTGAGCGCTTCCCGCTCCCGCCTGCGTGCCCTCTCCCGCTGTCCCATCCGTCATGCGGGACAGGGCACCATATCTCCCGCCGCCTCCGGCAATCCATTCCCAGCCCCCCGCCTTGCCTCCTAACCTGCGCTGACGCCGGCGCACTGCGCGCCGCGTTCACATCCATGCGGAGGCAGGAACATGGCAATTCTTTTCGATATCAAGGTGGAAAGCGGGGCATCGCAGTGGTACGGGGTCATCTCGATCACCAACATCCGTCATGCCGACGGCGCTCCCGTCAAGGTCAACCATTTCCTCGGCATGAAGTTCCGCTCGCCGGCAGCGGTCCAGCCGACCGACTTCAACGTGCAGTACCAGAACTGGGTACCGTCCACGACCGCGACCGAGAACGACCAGATCGATAGCCAGAGCTGGGACGTCGAGGCCAAGATCAACTTCGAGACGCCCCATACTTTTGCATCGCAGGACCGCATCAACATCGGCATCAATGGCGACCTGACCGGGACCGGCGCCGCGACCTACCTGTCTTCATTCGCGCTGGCCGCCGACGCGCTGCCCAACACCAATGGCACGGTGCGCGTGCAGGCGGCGTCGGCACCCGACCCGGCACTCTATTCGGTCGCGCAAACCATCCGGTTCACACAGGGCGACAAGTCCCATGTCGATGAAGTATCGCCAGGCACTACCACGCCACTGACGTTGCCTGCCGGCACCTACAGCGTGACGGTCGACGAACTGGCCAACGATGCCTACACGGTCGTGGCCGAGGCGCATGTGCATCCGACCACCATCACCATCACACCTGGCAGCACCGCCGCGGCTGTCGTGAACTACTCGGCCGCACAGCGCTACGCCAGGCTCGATGTGGTGCTCGGGCAGATCCCCGTGCTGGCCGACGAGGAACTGGATGTCAGCATCGTGGTGCGCAACACCGGCGAAACGCTGCTCGACTTCTGGATGCCACCTGGATCGGTGATGCCGCTGGGAGGTTTGCCACCGGTCGGCGTGGTGGATATCAGCGTGGCGACGCTGGCGCTCAACAATGTCCGGTACTCGTTTCCGACCAAGGTCCGCGACCTGTCCACATCGGCCGAGACCGTGACGTTCACCGCCAGCGACATGCAGACCACCGCGGTCAGCACCACGTGTTTCGTCACGCTGCCGATCGTCGTCACGTCGGACGTCAGCCTCGACACCACGCTCGATCTGCGACTGGTGGCATCGGGCATGACCTACCGGCAAGCCATTCCGCTTGCCGCAGGTACGCACACATACCCTTTGGCAGTGCCCGTGCAACCCCAAACCTATGCGATCGAGGCGCCGGACTTCATCGTCGATGGCGTGGTCCACAACGTGCAAACGGTCGACCAGCTCACCGTGGTGCCGAATGGCGCAACGCAATTGCGCATCGAGGTCACCACCGGCGCCAACCTCAAGGTGCGCGGCTTCCCTGACTTCCTGAGCTTTGGCGGTTGCGCCGACCTGACACCGGGCAACGCCGCGGATTTCGTCGCGGCACGCGCATCGTCGGTATTCAAGTACGCGGGCTTCGATGGCGCCGGCGATGCCAATGTCTACCTGACCTCGGACAATCAGACCACCGCTACGATCCTGCTGGCGCGCGATGTCGAGAAGCAGATCGGCGGCGGCCATCAGGTGCTTCCGGTCATCGTGTCGTACACCTGCAACCTGTCGCTCGGCGACACGCCGACGCAACTGGCCAACAAGCTGGGACTGGCGCACAGCTTCGCCAATCTGATCCTGTCGCTGAATCTTGCGAACCAGCACCTTGACGCCGGCCATCCCGTACCGGCCGGCTACGTCATCAATCCCGATTTCCTGGGCGCATGCCAGCAGGGGGGATTCGGCCCTGAGTACCCGATGCCTGTGCGCGAGCCGCTAAGGATGGCGCTCGACCACTGGAACGTGCAGGCCACCATCCCGCAGCACATCGAGGAAAACATCCGTGGCTACATTGCCGCCGTGAACTGGATGATCCGCACGGTCGCTCCGGCGGTCACGTTTGGCTGGCAGGTCAACCTGTGGGGCGTGGGGGCCTCCGAATGGATCTACGCGTCCGATGACACGCCCACCAGCAACGCCCGGTCGACCGCTGCGTTCATACGTGCGATGAAGGTCCATGAAGGTCCGGCGGTGCCGGATTTCCTGGCGGTGGACCGTTACGAGGCAGACGACTTCACGATCCGCAGCTACGCCAACGGGTACTGTTACTGGACGCACGAGTGGCAGCGCTTCTACGACTTCTGCGCGGAACTGAGCCGTGATCTCCGTTTCCCGATCATGCCGTGGCAGATTCCGGCCAGCCATGCTCCGCTGGTCTCGGACCCGGTCAACGACAACTTTGACACCCAGAACTGGGGAACCGGCGGCACCTACATCTTCGGCGATCCCGCCATCGGCTCGGACTATCGCAATATCAACCCGAAGATCGTTGCGCTGCCATTCCCGACCGCATTCCACTGGGCCATGGGGCGGACCGCCGAAGACATGTTCAAGCGTTCGGAACCGTTCAACGTCTCCGCGCCAGCCTACATCGACTTCCCGTATCGCGGCATCTTCACGGTATTGCTCGGTGGCGGCGCCACGACCGGCATCATCTCGACCGTGGGCGACGATACGTCCTTTGTGCGCGACAAGCTCAACGCCTATATGAAAGATCCGATTCCGTTCGGCAAACCCCTCGATGTAGCGGCCAGTGCCGGCGTACTGCGCAGGCCGGCACGCAAGGGCGCCCGCATACGCCGCGGCAAGTAGCCAGCTCCCCTCTCCCGCTCGCGGGAGAGGGGAGAAACCCCGGCATATGCCGGTCGAACTAGTTCGATCCGCATAGCCTTACCTCCTCTCCCGACGAATAGTCGCCAGCGCGCGGCAGGCCTACTCTGGCATCACTCTCCAAAGTGACTCCGGAATCTGGCCATGGCCACCGCAACCCTCCCCGCCCAACCCCTGGAATCTGCTCCATCAGGAGCCTGGACCACGCTCTGGTCCAGCACGTTCGCCTTCACCATCTGTTTCGCAGTCTGGATGATGTTCGCCGTGCTCGGCATTCCGCTGAAGCAGGAACTGGGCCTCAATGACACCGAGTTCGGGCTGCTGGCTGCCACACCGGTGCTCAGCGGTTCGCTGATCCGTGTGCCGCTGGGCATCTGGACCGACCGCTTCGGCGGCCGCATCGTGTTCTTCATCCTGATGCTGGCCACGGTGATCCCGATCTGGCTGATCTCGTACGTGCACACGTTCTGGCAATTGCTGGTGCTGGGGTTGTTCGTGGGCCTGGCTGGCGGTTCGTTCTCGGTGGGTACGCCCTACGTGGCACGCTGGTTTCCGCGCTCGCGCCAGGGGCTGGCCATGGGCATCTTTGGCGCCGGCAACTCGGGCGCCGCACTGACCAAGTTCGTGGCGCCGGTGCTGATCCTGGCCGCCGGCTCCTGGGAAATCGTGCCGAAGGTGTATTCCGTGGCGATGCTGGTCACGGCCGTGCTGTTCTGGCTGTTCTCGCGCAGCAATCCGGCCCATCGCTCGACCTCGGCCACGAGCTGGCGCGCACAGATGCAGATGCTGCGCGACCCGCGCGTGTGGCGCTATTCACAGTACTACTCGGTGGTGTTCGGCGGCTATGTGGCGCTGGCGCTCTGGATGACCCGCTACTACATCGGCGAATACGGCTTCGATATCAAGACGGCCGCATTCCTGGCGGCCTGCTTCTCGCTGCCCGGCGGCTTGCTGCGCGCGATCGGTGGCTGGATTTCCGACCGCCACGGTGCGCAACGCACGACGTGGTGGGTGATGTGGGTCAGTTGGGTCGCGTTCTTCCTGCTCAGCTATCCGAAGACCGATTTCACGATCTACACCGCCACCGGCCCGCAGAGCTTCCATATCGCGCTATCGCCCACGCTGTTCACGATCCTGATGTTCGTGGTGGGCATCGCGTTCGCGATCGGCAAGGCCTCGGTCTTCAAGTTCATCTCGAACGATTTCACGCACAACATCGGCGCCGTGTCTGGCGTGGTGGGCCTGGCCGGCGGCCTGGGCGGCTTCATCCTGCCGATCATGTTCGGCGCGCTGGCCGACCTGACCGGCATTCGCAGCAGCTGTTTCATGCTGATGTACGGCACGGTCTGCGTGAGCCTGGTCTGGATGCACTACAGCGGCCGCGCCGCGCAACGGCACGGACAGCTGCAAGCGCAAGCCGCGTAATGCCGTTGCCCTCCATCAACCCAACCTTCCTCACATCATGACCAGTTCCGTACTGACTCGCTGGGAACCCGAGAACGCAACGTTCTGGCGCACGCAAGGCGAACGTATCGCGTATCGCAACCTGTGGATCTCGATTCCGGCACTGATGCTGGCATTCGTGGTCTGGATGCTGTGGAGCGTGGTGGCGGTCAACCTTGATCG
Organism: uncultured Cupriavidus sp.; assembly: GCA_963543405.1. GTDB lineage: Bacteria > Pseudomonadota > Gammaproteobacteria > Burkholderiales > Burkholderiaceae > Cupriavidus. The sequence goes on along the minus strand of CAUUBQ010000032.1, from coordinate 20,572 downwards.
TGCCGGCTTCCAGTTCACCAAGAACCAGTTGGTCTGGCTCACCGCGCTGCCTGCGCTGTCCGGCGCCACGCTGCGCATCTTCTACTCGTTCCTGGTGCCGGTATTCGGCGGCCGCCGCTTCACCGCGATCTCCACCGCGCTGCTGCTGATTCCGGCGCTGGGCATGGGCTTCGCGTTGCGCGACCCGTCGACCACGTATCCGACGCTGCTGGTGCTTGCCCTGCTATGCGGCTTCGGCGGCGCCAACTTCAGTTCGTCGATGGCCAATATCAGCTTCTTCTTTCCGAAGGCAAAGAAGGGCCTGGCCACCGGCCTTAACGCTGGCATCGGCAACCTTGGGGTATCCGTGGTGCAGTTTGTCACGCCGCTGGTCGTATCGTTGGCCGTATTCGGCGCGCTCGGCGGCGAGCCGCAGAGCTATCAGGCCAACGGGGCCACGCAGACCCTGTGGCTGCAGAACGCCGGCTTTGTCTGGGTGCCGTTTATCGTGATCTCGTCGCTGGCCGCCTGGTTCGGCATGAACGACATTGCCGATGCCCGCGCGTCGTTCGCCGAGCAGGCCGTGATCTTCCAGCGCAAGCATAACTGGCTGATGTGCTGGCTCTATATCGGCACGTTCGGTTCGTTCATCGGCTTCTCGGCCGGCCTGGCGCTGCTGACCAAGTCGCAGTTCCCTGGCATCAACCCCACCGCCTACGCCTTCCTCGGGCCGCTGGTTGGCGCGCTGACGCGCCCCGTGGGCGGCTGGATTTCGGACAAGCTTGGCGGCGCACGCGTCACGCTGTGGACCTTCGTGGGCATGATCGCCGCGGTCTTCGGCGTGCTGGCCGCATTGCCGCAGGATGGACACGCCGGCAACTTCCAGATGTTCCTGGCGGCGTTCATCGTGCTGTTCGCGCTGACCGGCATCGGCAATGGTTCGACCTTCCGCATGATCCCGGTGATCTTCCTCACCGAACGCCAACGCGACGCCGCCGGCAAGGATGCCGCCGCGCAGAAGCAGGCGCTGCAGGACGCCGGCAAGGAATCGGCCGCCGTACTCGGATTCTCCGGTGCGATTGGCGCCTACGGCGGCTTCTTCATTCCAAAGAGCTTTGGCACGTCGCTGGAAATGACTGGCTCACCCGATGCCGCGCTCTATTGCTTCGTCGGCTTCTACCTGAGCTGCGTGCTGGTGACCTGGTGGTACTACGCCCGCCGCAACGCGCCCATGCCCTGCTGACCCTGCCGATCTTGCTGACGGTAGCGGCCCCACAAAACAAGCGGAGAACATAAGAAATGTCTCATTTTCTGGATCGACTGAAGTTCCTGTCGCGCGTGAAGTCCACGTATGCGGATGGGCATGGCGCGGTAGTGAACGAAGACCGCAAATGGGAAGACGGCTATCGCAGCCGTTGGCAGCACGACAAGATCGTGCGCTCCACGCATGGTGTGAACTGCACCGGTTCGTGCTCGTGGAAGGTCTATGTCAAGAATGGCCTGATTACATGGGAAACCCAGCAGACCGACTACCCGCGCACGCGCCCCGACCTGCCCAACCACGAGCCACGTGGCTGCCCGCGTGGTGCCTCCTATAGCTGGTACGTCTATTCGGCGCAGCGCGTGAAGTATCCGATGATCCGTGGCCGACTGATGGAGATGTGGCGCGAAGCCCGCAAGACCATGGACCCGGTTGCCGCATGGGCCTCGATCAGCCAGGACCCTGAAAAGGCCGCGCGCTACAAGAGCGTGCGCGGCCAGGGCGGCTTTGTGCGCGCGGACTGGAACACGGCCACCGAAATCATCGCGGCCGCCAATGCCTACACGATCAAGCAGTATGGCCCGGACCGCGTGATCGGCTTCTCACCAATCCCGGCCATGTCGATGGTCTCGTACGCGGCGGGCGCACGCTACCTGAGCCTGATCGGCGGCGCCTGCCTGTCGTTCTATGACTGGTACTGCGACCTGCCACCGGCCAGCCCGCAGATCTGGGGCGAGCAGACCGACGTGCCTGAATCCGCCGACTGGTACAACAGCACCTACCTGATGGTCTGGGGCTCGAATGTGCCGCAGACCCGCACACCCGATGCGCACTTCTATACCGAAGTCCGCTACAAGGGCACCAAGACCGTGGCCGTGTCGTCGGACTTCGGCGAGATGGTCAAGTTCGGCGACATCTGGCTCGCGCCGAAGCAAGGCACCGACGCCGCACTGGCCATGGCCATGGGCCACGTGGTGCTAAAGGAGTTCCATGCAACGGCCAGGTCGGCCTATTTCCGCGACTACGTCAAGCAGTACACCGACATGCCGATGCTGGTGCTGCTGCGCGAGCAGCAGGACGGCACGCTGGTGCCCGATCATTTTCTGCGCGCCTCGCACCTGGACGACAATCTCGACCAGGCCAACCATCCCGAATGGAAGACGCTCCAGATCGATGACGCCACCGGCGAGATCGTCGCGCCGAACGGTTCGATCGGCTTCCGCTGGGGCGAAGCCGCGCACGACGACGGCGCGAAGGTCGGTCGCTGGAACCTTGAAATGAAGGACGGCGGCAGCGGCCGCGCGATCGATCCGCGCCTGTCGCTCGTCGCCCATGCCGATGCGGTTGTCGAGGTGGGCTTCCCGTACTTCGGTGGCGAACACGATGCGCTGTTGCGCCGTCGCGTGCCGGTACGCCTGTTGACACTGGCCGACGGCAGCGTCGCGCGCGTGGCCACGGTCTACGACCTGCAGATGGCCAACTATGGTGTCGACCAGGGCCTGGGCGGCCCGAACGTCGCCAGTTCGTTCGACGACGACGTACCGTACACCCCGGCCTGGCAGGAGAAGCATACTTCGGTGCCACGCAAGCTCGTGATCCAGGTGGCGCGCGAATTCGCCGACAACGCCGATCGCACCCAGGGCAAGAGCATGGTGATCGTCGGTGCGGCGCTGAACCACTGGTATCACAACGACATGATCTATCGCGGCATCATCAACCTGCTGATGATGTGCGGCTGCGTGGGCAAGAGCGGCGGTGGCTGGGCCCACTATGTCGGCCAGGAAAAGCTGCGCCCGCAATTTGGCTGGGTGCCGCTGGCCTTCGGCTCCGACTGGTCGCGTCCACCGCGCCAGATGAATGGCACCTCGTTCTTCTACAGCCACACGAGCCAGTGGCGTCATGAAAAGCTCGGCGTGGACGAAATCCTGTCGCCCACGGCCGACCACCAGCGCTACGACAAACTGTCGCTGCTCGACCTCAACGCCAAATCCGAACGCATGGGCTGGCTGCCGTCGGCCCCGCAGCTTGGCAGGAATCCGCTCGACGTGGTGGCCGAAGCGCGCGCGGCAGGCAAGGACCCCGTAGCGCATACCGTCGAACAGTTGAAGTCCGGCACGCTGCAGTTTGCCTGCGACGACCCCGACAATCCGGCCAACTTCCCGCGCAACATGTTTGTGTGGCGTTCCAACATCCTGGGCAGCTCGGGCAAGGGTCACGAGTATTTCCTCAAATACCTGCTCGGTACCCAGAATGCCGTGTTCGGCGACGAGAACGATGCGATCAAGCCCAGCGAGGTGACCGTGCGTCCGGCCGCCGAAGGCAAGCTCGACCTGCTGACCGTGCTCGATTTCCGCATGAGCACCACCTGCCTGTACGGCGATATCGTGCTGCCGACCGCCACGTGGTACGAGAAGGACGACCTCAACACGTCGGACATGCATCCGTTTATCCATCCGCTGTCGGAGGCGGTGCAACCGCTGTGGGAAAGCAAGACCGACTGGGAAATCTACAAGGCCATTGCGAAGAAGTTCACCGAGATCGCCGGCCCTTACCTGGGCACGCGTGAAGACCTCGTATGCACCCCGCTGCTGCACGACACCCCGGGTGAACTGGGCCAGCCGTTCGAACCGAAGGACTGGAAGCACGGCGAGTGCGACCTGATCCCCGGCAAGACCGCGCCGTCGATGACCGTGGTGGAACGCAACTACGCCGACATCTACAAGAAGTTCACGTCGATCGGCCCTTTGCTCGACAAGCTCGGCAATGGCGGCAAGGGCATCAACTGGAACACCGAGCACGAGGTGCATGAGATTGGTCACCTGAGCAAGACTGTGGCCGAGCCCGGTGTCAGCTACGGCCGGCCACGCCTGGAAACGGCGATCGATGCCGCCGAGATGATCCTGACCTTCGCGCCCGAGACCAACGGCCATGTCGCCGTCAAGGCATGGGACGCATTGTCGAAGATCACCGGGCGCGATCACACGCACCTTGCCACCGGCCGCGAGCACGACAAGATCCGCTTTCGCGACGTACAGGCACAGCCGCGCAAGATCATCTCGGCACCGACCTGGTCAGGACTGGAATCGGAAGAGGTCAGCTACAACGCCGGCTACACCAACATCCACGAACTGATCCCATGGCGCACGCTGACGGGCCGCCAGCAGTTCTACCAGGATCATCGCTGGATGCTCGACTTCGGCGAAGGCGCGTGCGTCTACAAGCCGGCCATCGATACCAAGACCGTGAGCCCGATGCTGGGCCGCAAGCCCAACGGCAATCCGGAACTGGTACTGAACTGGATCACGCCGCACCAGAAGTGGGGCATCCATTCGACCTACTCGGACAATCTGCGCATGCTCACGCTGTCGCGCGGTGGCCCGCATGTCTGGATCTCGGAGGCCGAAGCCAATGCCAATGGCATCCGCGACAACGACTGGGTCGAGGTGTTCAACGTCAACGGCACGCTGACCGCGCGTGTGGTGGTGTCGCAGCGTGTGCCGCAAGGCATGTGCCTGATGTACCACGCCCAGGAAAAGATCGTCAATGTACCGGGCGCCGAGACCAGTGGCATGCGCGGCGGCATCCACAACTCGGTCACGCGCGCCGTGACCAAGCCCACGCACATGATCGGCGGCTATGCGCAACTGGCCTACGGCTTCAACTACTACGGCACGGTGGGCAGCAACCGCGATGAGTTCGTGATCCTGCGCAAGATGAACAAGGTCGAGTGGCTCGAAGGGCCGCGCAAGGAAGACCCCTCCCCCACCAACAAGACAGTGAAGACTGAAGGAGCATGGCAATGAAGATCCGCGCCCAGGTGGCCATGGTGCTGAACCTCGACAAATGCATCGGCTGCCATACCTGCTCCATTACCTGCAAGAACGTCTGGACCAGCCGCGAAGGTGTCGAGTATGCGTGGTTCAACAACGTCGAGACCAAGCCCGGCGTGGGCTTCCCGAAGGAATGGGAAAACCAGGACAAGTGGAATGGCGGCTGGAAGCGTCATGCCGACGGCAGCCTGACCCCACGCCAGGGCGGCAAGGGCAAGATCCTGGCGAACATGTTCGTCAACCCGAACCTGCCACAGATCGACGAGTACTACGAACCGTTCACGTACGACTACGAACATCTGCAGAAGGCCCCGCTGGTGGAGACACCACCGACCGCGCGTCCGGTTTCCGCCATCACGGGCAAGAAGATGGAGAAGATTGAATGGGGTCCGAACTGGGAAGACGATCTCGGCGGTGATTTTGCTTCGCGCGGCCGCGACAAGCTGTTCGACGAGATCCAGAAGGACATGTACTCGACATTCGAGAACACCTTCATGATGTATCTGCCGCGCCTGTGCGAGCACTGCCTGAATCCCACCTGCGTGGCCTCGTGCCCGTCGGGCTCGGTCTACAAGCGCGAGGAAGATGGCATCGTGCTGGTGGACCAGGACAAATGCCGCGGCTGGCGCATGTGCATCTCGGGATGCCCATACAAGAAGATCTACTTCAACTGGCAAAGCGGCAAGGCCGAGAAGTGCGTGTTCTGCTATCCGCGGATCGAAGCGGGCCAACCGACGGTCTGCTCGGAAACCTGTGTCGGCCGCATCCGCTATCTCGGCGTGATGCTCTATGACGCGGACCGCATCGAGCAGGCCGCTTCGGTGGCCGACGAACGCGACCTGTACCAGTCGCAGCTCGACCTCTTCCTCGATCCAAATGACCCGGCCGTGCAGGCCGAAGCGCTGCGCCAGGGTATTACGCAGAGCTGGCTCGATGCCGCGTGCAAGTCGCCGGTCTACAAGATGGCCTGCGAGTGGAAGGTAGCGTTCCCGCTGCATCCGGAGTACCGCACGCTGCCGATGGTCTGGTATATCCCGCCGCTCTCGCCAATCCAGTCCGCTGCAGAGTCCGGCTTCATGGGCATGAACGGCGTGATTCCCGACGTCAAGAGCCTGCGCATCCCCGTGAAATACCTTGCCAACCTGCTGACCGCAGGCGACGTCGGACCGGTGCTGTCGGCACTCGAACGGATGCTGGCCATGCGTGCCTACAAGCGCGGCCAGTCAGTGGATGGCATCGAGGATCTGGCCGTGCTCGAACAGGTTGGCCTGACGCCGGCCCAGGTCGAGGCCATGTACCAGACCATGGCCATCGCCAACTACGAAGACCGCTTTGTCGTGCCGTCCGCGCACAAGGAAATGACCGAGGACAGCTTCGACGAGAAAGGCAGCTGTGGCTTCAGCTTCGGCAACGGCTGCTCCGGTGGCGCATCGGACGGTACGTTGTTCGGCAAGAAGAAACCGCAGCCCGAGATTGCCTATGCCGACCTGCCGCGTTCGCGCCGCAAGGTCCTGGCCACATGAGCCAAACGGAGAACATCATGACCATACACCGCGTGCTGAGCGCCCTGCTCAGCTATCCCGAGCAACCGCTGCTGGACAGCCTTGCAGACATCGACTGGGCGCTTGCCGAATGGCCACAGGCCCGCGACATGCTTGCACCGCTGCTTGACGTGATGCGGGTTCAGCCGCTGATCACGCTGCAGGAAAACTACGTCGCTACGTTCGATCGCAATCCGGCCCACTCGCTGCATCTGTTCGAGCATGTACACGGCGAAAGCCGCGATCGCGGCCAGGCCATGGTCGACCTGCTGCAGGAGTACCGGCGCGACGGTTTCGAGCTGGTCAGCAGTGAATTGCCGGACTACGTGCCGCTGTTCCTTGAGTACCTGGGCAGCCTGGTGGTGGACGGCCAGGATGAGCGGGCCAGCCAGTTGCTGGGCGACGCCATCCATGTCCTGGCCGCACTTGGCACACGGCTGGCGCGCAACGGCAGTCCCTATGCCACCGCCTTCACCGTACTGCTGACGTTGACCGACACGCAGCCGCAGCCACAGGACGATCCGCCCGTGCGCACCATGGACGAGGCACTGGAAACGTTTGGTCCCGGCGTGGACGGCGTGGAACCGCTGCCGGGAGCCGTCCCGTTTGCCGCGCTGAACTGCGGCAACACCGGTGCGGGTGCGCGCATCGCCACGGTCCAGTTTGTGGCAAAGCCGACGCCAGCCCTCTCCCCCGCCCCTCTCCCGCACGCGGGAGAGGGGCGACAACCGGCGCTTGTCGGCAACGTGTCAGCGTGAATCCAATCAGAGCATCGTCATGAACCTGGTCCATCAATTCCTGTTCGGGATCTATCCCTACATCGCCGCGGCGATCTTCCTGTTTGGCAGCCTGGCGCGCTTCGAGCGCGAACAGTACACGTGGAAGTCAGACAGTTCCCAGGTGCTGTACCGCGGCAACCTGCGCATGGGCAACATCCTTTTCCACGTCGGCATCATCGGTCTGTTTTTTGGCCATCTGGCCGGACTGCTGACACCGGTGGCGGTGTGGGATGCGCTGGGTGTATCCCACAGCTTCAAGCAAGCCGTGGCCATGACCGCCGGCGGCGTGATGGGCTCCATGTGCCTGGCCGGACTGCTGATCCTGCTGCATCGGCGCCTCACCAATGCACGCGTATCCGCGGTCACGCGCACCGGTGACAAGGTGCTGCTGCTGTGGTTGCTGGTCACGCTGCTGCTGGGCCTGTCCACGATCCTTGCATCGGCCAGCCATATGGACGGGCACATGATGCTGCAACTGATGACATGGGCCCAGCATATCGTCACGCTGCGTGGCGACGCGGCCAGCTACATCGCCGACGCCCCGCTGGTGTTCAAGGCGCACCTGTTCATGGGGATCTCGCTGTTCGCGATCTTCCCGTTCACGCGACTGGTACATGTGTGGAGCGGATTTGCGTCGGTGGGCTACCTGGGCCGCGCCTGGCAACTGGTGCGTAGCCGCTAGGTAGTCGAGCATGCATGAGATCGAGCGCCTGCTGCAAGGCTTCGAACGCTTCCAGCAGCACTACTTCGAGGCAGCTCCGGCGCTCTTCGACGCGTTGCGCGCCGGGCAACATCCCCAGACGCTGCTGATCGGATGCAGCGACTCGCGCGTGGATCCGGGCCTGTTGCTCGGCAGCGATCCCGGAGACCTGTTCACGGTGCGCAACGTAGCCAACCTGGTGCCACCGTGCAACGAGACGGAAAGCGGGCGGCTCCATGGTGTGTCCGCGGCGATCCAGTTTGCCGTGGAGCAACTGCAGGTGGCTCGCATCATCGTGATGGGACACAGCGGTTGTGGCGGCATTCGCGCATTGCTGGCACGGCCCGAGCCCGACGGGATGGCCGCGGCACCGGGGCGGGATTTCATTGGCCCCTGGGTACGCATCGCCGCGCCGGCCCGACGCATGGTCGAACAGACGCTGCCCGATGCCAGCCCGGAACAGCGCCAGCATGCCTGCGAACAGGCCGCCATCCTGGTCTCGCTGCGCAACCTCGAGTCGTTCCCGTTCGTGCGCGATGCATGCGAGCGCGGTGCACTCACCCTGCACGGCTGGTATTTCGATCTCGCCGCAGGCGCGCTGCTCGCTTACTCGGAGCGCGCCGACAGCTTCCTGCCACTGGTATGTCCCCTTCCACAATGAACCCACTTCCCTCCCCTCTATCGCCACTGGCCTCGCTGAAAATTGCCGGAAGGCAGTTGTTGCCGATCGTCCAGGGCGGCATGGGCATCGGTATCTCGGCCCATCGGCTGGCCGGTACCGTTGCTGCCCACAACGGCATGGGCACGATCGCCAGCATCGACTTGCGTCATCATCACGCCGACCTCATGGCAAGTACGCGCGGGTCACGCGACAAGGCACACATCGAGGCTGCCAACCGCGTGGCGCTCGACCGCGAAGTCCAGGCGGCCCGCAAGCTGTCGGCAGGTCGCGGCATGGTTGCGGTCAACGTGATGAAGGCCGTGGGCTCGCATGCCCAGTTGGTCCGGCAGGCCTGCGAGAGCGGCGCGGACGCGATCGTGATGGGCGCCGGCCTGCCGCTGGACCTGCCCGACCTGGCGGCCGAACATCCGAAGGTGGCGTTGATACCCATCCTGTCGGAGACGCGTGGCATCGGACTGGTGCTGCGCCGCTGGATGAAAAAGGGCCGTTTGCCCGACGCCATCGTGATCGAACATCCCGCCCATGCCGGCGGCCACCTGGGGGCCGCGACGATCGAGGATCTCGGCGCGGACCGCTTTTCGTTCTCGCGCGTGCTCGATGAGTGCCGCGAACTGTTCCATTCGCTGGGCCTCGCCTGGGAAAGCATTCCGCTGATCCTGGCCGGCGGCATCAACTCGCACGACAAGGTACGGCACTGGATTGACCGCGGTGCCTCGGGCGTGCAACTCGGTACCGCGTTTGCCGTGACCGAGGAATGCGATGCCCACCCCGCGTTCAAGCAGGTGCTGGCAACCGCCACGCCAGAAACGCTGCGCGAATTCACGAGCGTGGCCGGCCTGCCGGCACGCGCGGTGCTTACGCCGTGGCTGGCGCGCTACCTGTCAGGCGAAAGTCGCCTGCAGCGACGTGCCAAGGCGCGCGACTGCCTGGAGGGCTTCGATTGCCTGCAGTCCTGCGGCTTGCGCGACGGGATCGCCAAGATCGGACAATTCTGCATCGACCTCAAGCTCGCACAGGCCGTGCGCGGCGACGTGGAGCGCGGCCTGTTCTTCCGGGGCAAGGGCAAGCTGCCGTTCGGCGAGGCGATCCGGCCGGTAGCCGACCTGATGCATTACCTGCTTACCGGGGAGAAACCCGCAGAATTGCCCGCGGAACCGACGTTGCCGTCCGGCGCAGCGGCATAGGCGCATAGGCGCATGCCGAAACGGAAATCATGTCGTAGATTTCATATTGTTTGATCTGGAGCAGGATCCGCCACCGATCGGAGGCGGAAAATTCCGACGAGGTTGAGCCCGCCCCCCGGTTAAGCCCGCCCCTCGCGCCAGCCTGTTCCAATGTCAGACCCTGCCCACTCCGAGACCCATACCACCTCTGGCACGCAACACCCGCTGCCGGACACCGGCCACGTTCCCGAAACGGTGCGCCTGACGCCGCCGCGCCATCGGCTTTCCACGCGCATCATCCTGCTGTCGCTGGCATCGTTGATGGCCGTGCTGGCCATGATCACCGGCACGCTTTACCTGTCCTGGAAACTCGAAGGCGCCGGCGCCGCCATCAACGACGCCGGCAGCCTGCGCATGCGCGCGAGCCGGGTCGCGCTCGAACTGTCGCTGGCGGCATCGGGCAAGCCCAATGCGCTGGCCGCACAGGTGGAGGCGCTCGATGACACGCTGGCGCAGTTGCGCCGCGGCAACCCGGCACGGCCGCTGTTCCTGCCCGATGAACCGGCCATTTCCGCGCAGCTCGATGCCGTGCTCATCGACTGGACGCAACGGCTCAAGCCGATGGCACTGTCCGGGAATCCCGACCGCTATATCGAAGCCTTGCCGGGCTTTGTCGACCAGGCCGACCGGCTGGTCGGGCAGATCGAACACAATAGTGCGCGCAAGACCGATGTACTGCGCCTGTCCCAGGTAGGCCTTGCCGTGATGGCTTGCGTGGGTACCGTGGCCGTGATCTACCTGCTCTATCTCTGGATCATCCTGCCGGTGCTACACCTTCAGGATGGCCTGCGGCGCATGGCCGCGCGTGAGTTCTCATTGCGGCTGCCAGTGGAAACCCGCGACGAGTTCGGCACGCTCAACGCCGGGTTCAATCGCATGGCGGCCGAATTGCAGGATCTCTATCACGACCTCGCGGCGCGCGTGAACAGCAAGACCGCCGAACTGGCGCGCCAGAACCGCGACCTGGAGGCGCTCTATGAAATGGCCGCATTCCTGAACCACACCGGCGATGCCGATGCGCTGGCGCGCGGCTTCCTGGAACGTGTGATGCAGCGGTTCGGTGCCGACGGCGGCACGGTGCGCATGTTCGATGCGCGGCAGCGCAAGCTTCATCGCCTGGCTTCGGTGGGACTGTCGAACACGCTGGCCGATCACAACCACTGCGCCGATATCGACGCCTGCCACTGCGGCCATGCCACCCATGCCGGCGTCGTGGCGATTGCCGACCTGCGCCGTGCCGCGCGCGGCCCGCTACCCAACCATTCCGAATCGCCGTGCCGGCGCGAAGGTTTCCTGTCGATGGCCGCCTTCCGGCTCGATACACAGCGCGGGCAGGTAGGCAGCTTCACAATGCATTTCCGTGCGCCACGCGAGTTGCCAGCGTCAGATCGGCAGTTGCTGGAGGCCCTGGCGCAGTTGCTGGCCACCGCGCTCGAACATGGGCGCCTGTCGGCCAGCGCACGCCAACTGGCGGTCGTGGAGGAACGCAACCTCGTGGCCCAGGGCCTGCATGACAGCATTGCGCAGGGCCTGAACTTCCTGAATCTGCAGGTCCAGTTGCTGGACGATGCCGTGGCACGCGACGCGCATGCGGAGGTCAGCGAGATCATTCCGCTGCTGCGGCACGGCGTGGAAGAAAGTTATCAGGACGTGCGCGAACTGCTGCACAACTTCCGTTCACGGTTGACTACCGGCGACCTGCGCCCTGCCGTGGAAGAAACGGTGGCACGCTTCCGGCGCCAGTGCCGCACCGAGGCCACGCTGGCGATGGACGATCCGGGCCTGCCGCTGCAGCCCGAGCACCAGTTGCAGGTGCTGTTCATCCTGCAGGAGGCGCTGTCGAACGTGCGCAAACATGCCATGGCCGAACACGTGTCCATCACGCTGCAGCACGGCCGCGTCTTCCGCCTCGTGGTCCAGGACGACGGCGATGGCTTCGACGCCGACCGGCTCGAGATTCCCGACACCAGTCATGTGGGCCTGCACATCATGCGCGAGCGCGCGGCACGCCTGGGCGCCGAGCTTGCTATCGACACCCGCCCCGGCCTTGGCGTACGCATCGAACTGACCCTGCCGCGCGGCAACGACACATCGACGCCGGACATTTCGTCCGCGCAGCCGCAACAGCTTGAGGAGCTGGCTTCATGACCATCCGTATCCTGCTGGTCGACGACCACACACTGTTCCGCTCGGGGATTCGCGCATTACTGCAACGGCAATCCGATTTCGAGATCGTCGACGAAGCTGCCGATGGCGTGGAAGGTATCAAGCGTGCCAAACAGCATCGGCCCGACGTGATTTTGCTCGACCTGAACATGCCCGGACTGTCCGGACTCGAGGCATTGCAGTTGCTGGTGGAAGACCTGCCAGACAGCGCAGTCATTGTGCTGACCGTGTCGGAGGAAGCTGAGGAACTGGCCACCGCGCTACGCAACGGCGCGCGGGGCTATCTGCTCAAGAATATCGAGACCGAGGCATTGACCAGCGCCATCCGCCGCGCCGCGGCTGGCGAACCGGTGATCTCGGAAAGCATGACGGCCAAGCTCGTGCAGCAATTCCGCGCGCCGTCACCGGTAGGCGCACCACGGAATGGGGCGACTGCGGGGCCCACCCCGCTCACCGCGCGCGAACGCGAGATCGTTCAAGGGCTGGTACGGGGGGAAAGCAACAAGGAGATCGCGCGCGAGCTGGGCGTGGCGGAAAGCACGGTCAAGATCCACGTTCAGAACATCCTGAAGAAACTCAGCCTCGCCAGCCGCGTACAGGTAGCCGTCTATGCGGTCGAGCATGGACTGACCGCGTAGACAGCTTAATACTTAGTAGTCAGTACGCTGGACGCCGTTCTCGGTACCGAGCAGCAGCACATTCGCGCCACGCAGTGCGAACAGGCCCACCGTCACCACGCCGGGCAACTGGTTGATGCGCTGCTCGAATGCCTTCGGATCTTCGATCTTCAGGCCGACCACGTCAAGAATCACATTGCCGTTGTCGGTCTTGAAGATGCCGCCTTCCTTGGTCATGCGCAGGCGCGGCTGGCCACCGAGTGCGGCCAGTTGGCGCGCCACGGCCGCGCGTGCCATCGGGATCACCTCGACCGGCAGCGGAAACGCACCCATGACCGGCACCAGCTTGCTGCCGTCGGCGATGCAGACAAAGGTCTGTGCCACCGAAGCCACGATCTTCTCGCGCGTCAGCGCGCCGCCACCGCCCTTGATCATCGCGCCCGAGGCATCGATTTCATCGGCGCCATCGACATAGACGGGAATATTGTCGACCTCGTTGAGATCGAGCACCGTGAAGCCATGCTGTTGCAGCCGACGCGTGGAGGCTTCGGAGCTCGACACGGCGCCGGAAAAGCGCTCCTTGAATGCCGCGACGGCATCGATAAAGAGATTGGCGGTGGAGCCAGTGCCGACGCCAAGAACCGCCCCTTCGGGCACTTCCTGCTTCACATAGTCAGCGGCGGCTTGCGCCACCAGCGCCTTGAGTTCATCCTGAGTCATGACAGCAGACGGAAAGCGTTGGGGAAAACGCGTAGTGTAGCGGATCGCGCCCAGCCGCCGATGAATCTTGCCGCAACGGTTGCCGCATCTCGCCACGCCGCTACAATGGTCCATTCCCGGCGTACGCTCCGCCTGTTCACTCCTGACGGATCCTGATCATGAATGCGCTCGAACAACTGAAACAGTTCACCACGGTGGTTGCCGATACCGGCGACTTCCAGCTGATGAAGCAGTACACCCCGCAGGACGCGACCACCAACCCGTCGCTGATCCTCAAGGCCGTGCAGAAGCCCGAGTACCGGCCACTGCTGGAACAGGCCACACGCGACCATCACGGCAATGCCGGCATGGATGCCGTCATGGACCAACTGCTGATTGCGTTCGGCTGCGAAATCCTGGCCATCGTGCCGGGTCGCGTCTCGACGGAAGTGGATGCTCGCCTGTCGTTCGATACCCAGGCGACCGTCGACAAGGCACGCCACCTGATCGGTCTCTATGAACAACGCGGCGTGGCGCGCGAACGCGTGCTGATCAAGATTGCGTCGACGTGGGAAGGCATCAAGGCGGCGGAGATCCTGCAACGCGAGAATATCCGCTGCAACATGACGCTGCTGTTCTCGCTGGTACAGGCCGTGGCCTGCGCCGAGGCCGGTGCCCAGCTGATCTCGCCGTTCGTGGGCCGGATCCTGGACTGGTACAAGAAGCAGGCCGGCGACAAATGGGACAACGACGCCAATGCCGGCGACAACGATCCCGGCGTACGCTCGGTGCGCCAGATCTACGATTACTACAAGAAGTTTGGCCACGCGACCGAGGTCATGGGCGCCAGCTTCCGTGGCACGGGCCAGATCCTGTCTCTGGCGGGCTGCGACCTGCTGACGATCAGCCCCGACCTGCTCGAGCAACTGGCGGCCAGCGAGGCTACGGTGGAACGCAAGCTGTCGGTGGAGCAGGCCCAGGCCGGCAATATCGCACGCATCGCTGCCGATGAGGCGGCGTTCCGCTGGCAACTCAATGAGGATGCGATGGCCACCGAGAAACTGTCGGAAGGCATCCGCCTGTTCGCGGCCGATGCAGTGAAGCTGGAAAAGCTGGTGGGAGAACTGGCGGGGTAATAAGTGGTAGTCGCTCCCCTCTTCCCATGCAATGGGAGAGGGGCCGGGGGAGAGGGCTAGCGGCTCACGCTGAGACAAGTCGCAATTTGAACCTCAATGCCCTCTCCCCCGCCCCTCTCCCGCTCGCGGGAGAGGGGAGAAAACCATATGTCAATCTACATCCTGCGGCCACAGCATCGGCAGGCACTCGCCGGCTGGTGCGGGCAGTATCAGATCCGCTGTGTCATCGAGCACCGATGGCTGCGGATTGACGACGATCACGCGTGCGCCGTGCTCCTTGGCCAGACCGGGGAGTGCCGCGGCCGGATACACCAGCCCCGACGTTCCCACCACCAGGCACAGATCGCAATGTTGCGCGGCATGATCGGCGCGAAAGCGCGCCACGCGCGGCAGGTCTTCGCCAAACCACACCACGCCAGGACGCATCATCGCGCCGCATAACGCGCAATGCGGCGGTTCTCCCGGTATCGCCGGCACCGTATCGCAGCGTCCGCATCCGTCGAGCCATTTGTTGGCGAACAGATTGCCGTGCAGTTCCACCACGTGCGCACTGCCGGCCTGCTGGTGCAGGCCGTCAATGTTCTGCGTGATCAGCGTCATCGTCTTCTGCCGCGCCAGCGCCGCCAGCGCGTAGTGCGCCGGATTCGGCTGCGCGGCGGACACCAGCGCGCGGCGGTGCTGGTACCACTGCCACACCAGCGCCGGCTGGCGTCGGTAGGCTTCCTCGGTAGCCAGCTCCTCGGGATCGAAGCGCGCCCAGAGCCCGGTCAGCGCATCGCGGAACGTGGGAACCCCCGATTCCGCGGAAATCCCCGCGCCGGTCAGGACAAAGAGATTCTGCGCGCCTGCGATCCAGGCACGTGCCTGCTCCAGATCCGACGCGTCGACGACCATGGTCAGCGTGGCGCGCGGCGCTGGCGCACCGCTTCATACAGGCACACGCCGCTGGCCACCGAAACGTTCAGGCTTTCCACGCCACCGGCCATCGGAATCGATACCAGGTCATCGCAGGTTTCGCGCGTCAGGCGGCGCATGCCCTCGCCTTCCGCACCCATCACGATCGCGGTCGGGCCCTTCAGGTCCACGTCATACAACGCCTTGTCGGTACCATCGGCGGTGCCGATGACCCACACGCCACGCTCCTGCAATTCGCGCAGCGTGCGCGCGAGGTTCGTCACGGTGATATAGGGCACGGTTTCGGCTGCGCCGCTGGCCACCTTGGCCACGGTCGTGTTCAGGCCGACGCTGCGGTCCTTCGGCGCGATCACGGCATGCGCGCCGGCACCGTCTGCCACACGCAGGCATGCGCCGAGGTTATGCGGATCGGTAACACCATCGAGCACGAGCAACAACGGCGTGCCTTCGATACCGTCGAGCAGTTCGTCGAGATTGAGGGCGAGCGAGACATCGTCGGCGCGCGCCACCACACCCTGGTGGCGATCGGTACCTGCCATGCCGCGCAGGCGGTCGGCATCGACCGGATGCAGCGTCACACCAAGACTCTCCGCCAGGCGGATAAAGTCCTGCATGCGCCGATCCTTGCGGTTCGCTTCGATGTAGATATCGGACACGCTCTGCGCGTTCTGGCGCAGGCGTGCGTTGACGGCGTGAAAGCCGATCAGGAGTTTGTGTTTGGCCATGGCGCGCATTGTACCCGCCATGGCCTCACTCAAACGCGGCTTTTGCGGCCGCGCGCGCCTAGCGCTTGCGCGCCGGGCGGCTGCTCTTGCCGGCGGGCTTCGCCGCCCGCTTGGGAGCAGGCTTCTTGGCCGCTTTCAGATGCGACGGCTTCGGCTTGGCAGCCCGCTTGGCGGACTTGCCGGCAGGTGCCTTGCGCCCCGGATGCGGCGCATGACCCACATGCGCATCGCGCGGCTTGAGCGGCGTAATCACCGCCTCGAACACCGGCTGCTCCTCGATCACGCGGTCGAGCGTTTCGTCGAACGACTCCTCGGGCTTCGAGGTACCGCCGAGCAGCGCCGCCAGTTGACGCCCCTTCTTGCGCGCAGGCACCGCATGGGCAGCCGGCACGCGCGGCTGTTCAGGTACCCCGGCACGCGCGCGCAGCGTCTTGGCCGAAGGTTCCTGCACCAGGCGGAAGTCGATCTTGCGTGCATCGAGATCGACGCGCGATACCTGCACCCGCACGCGGTCGGTCAACCGGTAGCGAATACCGGTACGCTCGCCGCGCAGTTCGTTGCGCGCCTCGTCGTACTGGAAGTAATCGCTGCCGAGTTCGGTCACGTGGACCAGCCCTTCGACATAGAGCTCGTCAAGCTGCACGAAGATGCCGAACGACGTGACCGCGCTGACCGTGCCGGCGAAATCGCTGCCGAGCTTGTCGCGCATGAAGTAGCACTTGAGCCATGCTTCCACATCGCGCGAGGCCTCGTCTGCGCGGCGTTCGTTGGCCGAGCAATGCAGGCCCAGTTCATCCCAGACGCCCTCGTTGCGCTTGGCACGCGCCGCGGCGCTTACCGCGCGCTTCTCGGCATCGGCGGCCTGCATGCGGCGCGCCTTCGGCGAGATCTGCGTATTGAGCTGGGTGCCCGGGATAAAGGCCGGCTGGTACTTGGTATGGGCCAGGATCGCCTTGATCGAACGATGCACGAGCAAGTCCGGATAGCGGCGAATCGGGCTGGTGAAATGCGCGTAGGCCTCGTAGGCCAGACCAAAGTGGCCGATATTGTCCGGGCTGTAGACCGCCTGCTGCATCGAACGCAGCAACATGGTCTGCAGCATCGGGGCATCGGGACGCGACTTGATCTTGTCCATCACCTCGGCATAGTCCGACGCCTGCGGCTTGTCGCCACCGCCCAGGGACAGCCCGGAAGTCTTGAGGAACTCGCGCAGGTTCTTGAGCTTTTCCTCGCTCGGGCCCGCATGGATTCGATACAGCGCCGGATGCTTGAAGCGTTCGAGGAAATCGGCTGCGCAGACGTTGGCCGTCAGCATGCATTCCTCGATCAGGCGGTGCGCGTCGTTACGCGTGCGCGGCAGGATCTGTTCGATCTTGCCCTGCGCGTTGCAGACGATATAGGTCTCGGTGGTATCGAAATCGATCGCACCACGCTCGCGGCGCGCCTTGAGCAGGACCTGGAACAGCTCGTACAGGTTCTGCAGATGCGGCACCAGATCCGCACGCTTATGCGCCTCGGGACCCTTGGTGTTCGACAGCACGGCCCAGACCTCGTTGTAGGTCAGGCGCGCCTTCGAGTGCATCACGGCCGGATAGAACTGGTAGCCCTTGAGCTCGCCCTTGGCGGTGATCACCGCATCGCAGACCATGCACAGGCGGTCGACATGCGGATTGAGCGAACACAACCCGTTCGACAGTTTTTCCGGCAGCATCGGAATCACGCGGCGCGGAAAATAGACCGAGGTCGCGCGATCGAGCGCATCGCCATCGAGCGGTGTGCCGGGGCGCACGTAATGCGACACGTCGGCAATTGCCACGATCAGGCGCCAGCCCTTGGCACGGCCGATCTTGACCGGCTCGCAGTAAACCGCATCGTCGAAGTCGCGCGCGTCTTCGCCATCGATCGTGACCAGCGGCACATCGCGCAGGTCGATACGATGATCGAGGTCGGCCTGGCGCACTTCGTCGGGCAGCGCCTGGGCTTCCTTGGCCGCGGCGGGCGAAAACTCGTGCGGCACGCCGTACTTGCGCACGGCGATCTCGATTTCCATGCCCGGATCATCGATGTCGCCCAGCACTTCCACCACGCGGCCCACGGGCTGCACATAGCGGTCGGGCCATTCGATCAACTCGACGCTGACCACCTGCCCCACGCGTGCCTTGCCTTGCGCCTTGGGCGGGATCAGGATGTCCTGACCAATGCGCTTGTCTTCCGGCGCCACCACCAGCACGCCGTTCTCGGACAGCAGGCGGCCAATCACAAAGCGGTTGGCACGCTCGACGATCTCGACGATCTGCCCTTCCGGTCGGCCGCGGCGGTCGTAGCCCATCACGCGCACCTGGGCGCGGTCGTTGTGCATGGCCTTCTGCAGTTCGCGCTCGGGCAGGAAGATGTCATCCTCGCCGTCGTCGCGAATCAGGAAGCCAAAACCATCGCGGTGACCCTGCACACGGCCGGTCACGAAATTCGGTTGATGGGCCAGCTCGTAGCGGCCCTTGCGGTTGAGTTCGATCTGGCCGTCGCGTTCCATCGCGGCAAGCCGTTTCTGAAAACCGTCATGCTCCTTGCGCGTGACGGCCAGGGCCTTGGCGATATCGCCGGCCGACAGGGGCGACCCCGAAGTTCTCAGTACGCCGAGGATTTCTTCCCGGCTAGGGATCGGATAGTTGTTCTGATTCAATTTTTCTCGAAACTGTTTGACAATCGTTTTACGGTCGCTATAATGGCCGCTTCGGTTGTTTCGACACCTGCCCAGGTGGCGGAATTGGTAGACGCACTAGGTTCAGGTCCTAGCGGTGGCAACACTGTGGAGGTTCGAGTCCTCTCCTGGGCACCAAGATTTAGCGAGAAACCCGCAACGCAAGTTGCGGGTTTTTTGTTTTGTGTCGCTAAATCCTTCAAATCTCGTTCCCCTCTGCCTTGTTCATTCTTTCTACTGCCTGAAACCACGAATGGCCGTGAATGAGTGTATCAGTTTCAGTGCCGATTCCGGCATTATCTCGCCATCTTCGCAACGCCGATCGCAAAAAATACATCAGCATCGCCATTCAGTTCGCAGCATGCGCGCAGGTTGATGCCGGTTGAGGCGGGTTGACGTTTCGGTGATCTGTAACTATGATAGTTTCATATTGAGATTTCCGCATGAGCACCAGTAGCCGGTTTGCCGTCGCCGTTCACATCCTTACCCTGCTCGCGCAGGCCGAGGGACCGGTGCCGTCATCACTGATCGCAGGCAGCGTGGGCACCAATCCCGCATTGATTCGCCGCATGATTGGCGCGCTGACCGAGGCTGGATTCGTGACCACCACGATGGGCAGCACTGGCGGCGCAATGCTGGCGCAGCCGGCCGCCAACATCACGCTGCTCGACGTGTTCCGCGCCACCGAGACCACGGCGCTGATCACGCTGCACCAAAGCGCACCGAATCCGGCGTGCATGGTGGGCCGCGAGATCACCGGCGCACTGCAGACGGTAGCCGATCGCGCCCAGGCGGCCATGGATGCTTCGCTCGCGGAAATCACGATTGCCAGCATGCTCAACGAGGTCGAACACGCAGCACGGCGCCGCAAGCGCTGATTTTTTTATCCCGATATGTAACCACGGTGGTTTCATATTCGAACTTATGCAAAGGAATCAACCATGAAGATCGCCATCATTGGTGCCACCGGCAACGTAGGCACCCGCCTGACCGATGAAGCCCTGCGTCGCGGCCATTCAGTGACCGCCCTTGCCCGCCAGGCTTCCAAGCTCCCGGCACGCGACGGCGTGACCCCGCACGATGTCGACGCCGCGAACACCGAAGCACTGGCCCAGGCACTGCGCGGCAGCGACATCGTCATCAGCACGGTGCGTTTCCTGCAGACCAGCGCCGCGCAGATCGTGGGCGCGGTCAAGGCCGCCGGCGTCAAGCGTCTGCTCGTGGTGGGTGGCGCGGGCAGCCTGTACGTGGCACCGGGAGTGCAACTGGTCGATACGCCGAGTTTTCCTGAGGCCTACAAGGCCGAAGCCTCCGCAGGCCGCGATTTCCTGAACGCACTGCGCGGTGAAGCCCAACTCGACTGGACTTTCCTGTCGCCATCGGCACTCTTCACACCCGGCGAGCGCACGGGCAAGTTCCGACTCGGACTCGACGAGCTACTTACCGCCGCGGACGGCAAGAGCTGGATTTCGATGGAGGACTATGCGATTGCAATGCTCGACGAAATCGAGCAGCCGAAGCACACGCGTGAGCGGTTTACGGTGGGGTATTGAAGCTTACGTAGTACTCTGTGGTGGTCTAATTTCCTCAGACAGGTCGATAGGTGGAAAATCACGATCGA
>CAUUBQ010000031.1:0-102450 GCA_963543405.1 uncultured Cupriavidus sp. | reverse complement strand
GGAAGTGTCAACCATGTCCTCGCACACCTGTCACCTATGTCCCCGGTCCATACACCCCTCTCCCGCGTTGCGGGCGAGGGGAGACAACCTACAGTGCAGTTAGCCCAGGCGGATTTCCGCGGCCAGGCCGCCGCCTTCGCGGTTGCGCAGCTTCAGCGAGCCGCCGATTGCCAGCGCCAGCTGGTGGGCGATGGCAAGGCCCAGGCCGCTGCCGCCGGTCTCGCGGCTACGTGAGCCTTCCAGCCTCACAAAAGGCTGCAAGACCGCTTCGAGCTTGTCTTCCGGGATACCGGTACCACGATCGAGCACTTCGATCGTCACGGTGTCGTGCTCGCGGCGCACGATGAGTTCGGCGGCCCCGCCAAACTTGATGGCGTTGTCGACCAGATTGGTCAGGATGCGTCGCAGCGCGTGCGGACGGGTCACGATGGCACCGCCCGCGTTCTGCAGGATTGTCACGGCCTTGCCGGTGTCCTGGTAGTCATACACCAGGCTTTCCACGAACGATCCAAGGTCGATGCGCGAAGCCTTCTCGCCTTCGCCACTGGTGGTGCGCGCGTAGGCCAGTCCTTCCTGCACCAGCGTCTGGATCTCTGCAAGGTCGTTCACCATCTTGCGCTTTTCTTCGGAGTCCTCGGCCATCTCGGCGCGCAGCTTCATGCGCGTGATCGGCGTCTGCAGGTCGTGCGAGATCGCAGCCAGGATCTGCACGCGCTCCTCAACGAAATGCGCGATCCGGTCGCCCATGGCATTGAAGGCCCGCGCCGCGCGTGCCAGCTCGGTAGGGCCGTCTTCGTCGAGTGGCGGCGATTTCGCGTTGGGATTGAGCGAATCGGCGGCCTTGGCCAGCGCCACCAGCGGACGGATCGCCAGGCGCACTGCAAACCAGCAGCAGAAGAGCAACAACGCCAGTTGCAGTACCAGCACATACGGCAACCAGTCGGCAATCGGCGTCATGCGCGGATGCACGTCGATGGTCAGCGGGTTGCCGTCACTGAGCGTCAGGTGCGCCTGCAACTGCTTGCCATCGCCGGGAATCGACACCACCGTGACCGGGTAGTGGGTCCCGGTGGCTTCCATGATGCGTTCCGCGATGTCCTTGCCGCGTTGGGTCATTTCGGGCACGCCGGGCAAACCCGGCCCGAGGATGTACTGATAGTTGCCGCGGTTCACCCGTGGCAACCATTGCGGGCGCTCCGCCGCAGGAATGCGGTCCAGGATCGCCACCGACGTGGCCACGTCGGTTTCCAGCGTGCCCAGCATCACCTGCCGCGCCGACAGATAGCGCTCGGAGAACAGCACCGCAAATGACGTGAGATGCGCGATGATCAGGCCCGCCAGCAGGATCAGGAACAGGCGCGACCCCAGAGTGCGCGGCCAGCGCCAGCGGTGAGTGTTCACTGACGCGCCTCCTTGATCTCGACCGGCATCGCGAACACATAGCCTTCGCTGCGCACGGTCTTGATATAGCCCGGTTCGCGCGCGTCGTCGTTGAGCCGTTGGCGCAACCGGCTCACCAGCAGATCGACCGAACGTTCGAACATGTCTGCCTCGCGTCCCTGCGTCAGGTTCAATAGCTGGTCACGATTGAGCACGCGCTGCGGGTGGTCGACAAACACGCGCAGCAACCGATATTCGGCCCCGCTCAGCGCCACGATGGTGCCGTCACGGTCGATCAGATGGCGCGCCGTGGTATCGAGTTGCCATTCGCCGAACGCCAGCATCTGGCCCGCCTCGGAGATCTGCAGGTTGGGTGGCAACATCCGGGTGCGGCGCAGCACGGCCTTGATGCGGGCCAGCAGTTCGCGCGCGGCAAACGGCTTGGTCAGGTAATCGTCGGCACCCATTTCCAGGCCGACGATGCGGTCGGTCTCGTCGTCGCGCGCGGTCAGCATCAGGATCGGCGTGGCCTTGTGCTTGCTGGCACGCAGTTCGCGGCACAGCACCAGTCCGTCGTCGCCGGGCATCATGATGTCCAGCACGATCAGGTCCACCGTGTTGGCTTCCAGGAACTGCCGCATATGCCGGCCATCGGGCGCCATGGTCACGCGCAGGCCGTTCTTGGTCAGGTAGGTCGAGACCAGTTCGCGGATTTCCCGGTCGTCATCAACAATCAGTACATGGTCGACGTGCGATTCCATCAGAGTCACCCTGGCAAATTGGCATTGTAAGAATGTGGACGATTCGTCCTGTTGGCGAGATTGTATGGGCGTCGCCAACTTCGCGTGTATCGCAATGTATCTGGCACCGCCGGCCCCACAAAGCGGTACAACTTCGGCCGTTGGCGACACATTAACGGTAGATCACGGGTGTCTGATTGGGGCATGCCAGATTGCTGGCCCGAAGCTTTCCTGAAAGAGCCCCGATCATGACCCTGCTGATCCTTGCCTACCTGGGCGGTGCCCTGACCATCCTGAGCCCGTGCATCCTGCCGGTGTTGCCGTTTGTGCTGAGCGGCAGCGGCCAGCCGTTCATGCGCGGCCGGCTGCCAATGCTGGCCGGCATGGCGCTGACCTTTGCCGCGGTGGCCACGCTGGCGTCGGTAGGCGGCGCCTGGGCCGTGCGGGCGAATGAATACGGTCGCTATGCAGCGCTGGCCCTGCTGGCGGTCTTCGGCGTATCGCTGCTGGTCCCCAGGCTGGCCGCAGCCCTGGCGCGGCCGGTGGTGGCTCTGGGCAACCGGCTGGCCGGCGGCGATTCGTCCAAGGCATCGTCGCCTTGGGCCTCGCTGCTGCTTGGGGTAGCCACGGGCATGCTCTGGGCGCCCTGCGCCGGTCCGATCCTTGGCATCGTGCTGACCACGGCTGCGCTGCAAGGCGCCAGCGTGCAGAGCTCGTTGCTGTTGCTGGCCTATGCGGCCGGCGCGGCCACCTCGCTGGCCGCGGCGTTGGGCATCGGCGGACGCCTGTTCGCAGCCATGAAGCGATCGATGGGTACCGGCGAATGGCTGCGCCGGGGTCTGGGCGTGGGCGTACTGGGTGGCGTGGCGGCAATTGCCATCGGCGCCGATACCGGACTGCTGGCACGCTGGTCGATTGGCGCGCCGGCGCGGCTGGAACAGGGGTTGCTCGAGCGGTTCCACCCCAATGCTG
Source organism: uncultured Cupriavidus sp. (assembly GCA_963543405.1). Taxonomy (GTDB): domain Bacteria; phylum Pseudomonadota; class Gammaproteobacteria; order Burkholderiales; family Burkholderiaceae; genus Cupriavidus. The sequence continues at coordinate 99,358 of CAUUBQ010000031.1, read as the reverse complement.
CCACCCGCCAGGCCGTCAACGATATGCCCGCCCCGGGTGCCGGCGTATTGCTGGCCGCCAACGACACCAGTGCCGGCCTGGGTATCCGCCTGCCCGTGGAAGGCCAGATGCCCCCACTCGATGGCGCGGTGAAATGGTTCAACACAGGCAACAACGCGCCGTTGTCGCGCGACCAGTTGCAGGGCAAGGTCACGCTGGTCTATTTCTGGACCTACTCATGCATCAACTGCATCCGCTCATTGCCGTACCTGCGCGCGTGGGCCGACAAGTACAAGGATCAGGGCCTGACGGTGATCGGCGTGCATACGCCCGAGTTTGCATTCGAGAAGAATCCGGAGAACGTGCGCCGTGCCATTGCCGATTTCAAGATCGGCTTCCCGGTGGCCGTGGATAGCGACTACCGTATCTGGCGCGCCTTCAACAACAACTACTGGCCAGCGGCTTACTTTGTCGATGCACGCGGCAATATCCGTCATCACCAGTTTGGCGAAGGCGACTATGCCAACTCGGAGCGCGTAATCCAGTCCCTGCTGGCCGAAGCCGGCAAGCCATCGGCTTCGCGCGAGCTGGTGATTCCCGACGCGCCGGGCGCGCAAGCGGCACCCGATCTCAAGGACGTGCGCTCGGGCGAAACCTATGTCGGCTATGAGCAGGCGTCGAACTTTGCTTCGCCGGGCGGCGTCCGGCAGGATGTCTCGCACGGCTATACCGTGGGCGGCAATCTGCGCCTGAACCAGTGGGGACTGTCCGGCCAGTGGACGGTCGGCCCCGAACGGGCCACGCTCGACCGCGCCGACGGCAGCGTGACCTATCGCTTCCATGCGCGCGACCTGCATCTGGTGCTCGGCCCCGCCGCCGACGGCCGTGCCGTACGTTTTCTGGTGAAGATCGACGGCAAGGCGCCCGGTGCCAGCCACGGCGCGGACATCGACGCGAACGGCAACGGCGCCATTACCCAGACGCGGCTCTACCAGTTGGTGCGGCAGGCGGGCGAGGTGGGCGACCACACGTTCGAGATCCGCTTCCTGGACCCGGGCGCGCTGGCCTATGCCTTTACGTTTGGCTGAAGGGGCGACGATGGTGGCCGCGATGATGGCCGCGATGAATTTTGACCTGCGTGCTGGCTCGTGGCAGCATCGCAGGTCAAAATCACCGCACCACCATCAGGAGCTTGAATGATCGGGATTCGTCCAGTACTGATCGCCGCCATCGCCATGCCATTGCTGGCAGCATGTGCCAGCGGCTCGAACATGGAATACCTCGAGTCGCAGGACGGGAAGCAATTCCATTCGGACGCCAGCGTGGGCGACCTTGTACTGTGCCTGAAACAAAAGCTCGGCGACGATGCCAATGTGCAGGCCTACCCGGAGCCCGGCAAGGTCGACGTACGAGTCGGGTTCGGCCACCGCGCCGATGCCGGCTACTCGTACCTGGTCAATCTGCGCGCAGCGCGCCAGGGTACCGACGTCGAGATCCGCAGTGCCGGAGAGTGGCGGCCGATGCTGAGCCAGGGCCGCGTCACCGGGTATATCAAGGACTGCAAGCCCGGCACCGCGGCGCGCTAGGCTGCGTCAGTCTGCCAGGCCCATCGCCCGCGCCTGCGCCAGCACCGCGCGGGCGCGTTCCACGAACGGGCGGTCCACCATCTTGCCGTCCACCAGGTAAGCGCCAACCCCTGCCGCATCGGCCTGGTCGGCGGCCGCGACAATGCGTTGCGCCGCCGCGATCTCGGCCTCGGAAGGACGGAATACCTCATTGGCCAGCGCAATCTGGCTTGGATGGATACAGCTCTTGCCAAGATAGCCCAGGCGACGCGCCAGTTCGGCTTCGGCACGATAGCCGTCGGCATCCTTGACATCGGCAAACGCGGCATCGTAGGCAAACACGCCGGCTTCGGCGGCGGCCATGCGCATCTGGTACATGGTCTGTGCCACGGCCAGCGTCTCGCGCCGATGAATCCCGGCCGGCTCGAACAGGTCCGCATAGCCGAGTTGCAGGCCCGCCACGCGCGCATCGGCGGCAGCCACTTCGTAGGCCTTGCGCAGTCCGCGCGGCGATTCGATATTAAGCAGCAGCTTTACCTGCCCGGTCACGCCATCCATCCCATTGGCGGCTTCGGCGCGCGCCACCGCTTGCGCGGCAGCGTGCACCTGCTCCACCGCTTCCACCTTCGGCACATTGATCAGGTGCAAGCCCGCGCGCACCACAGCGGCAATATCGGCTTCGAAGTGCACGGTATCGGGTGCGTTCACGCGCACGATAATGGTCTTGCCCGATGCCGCGGTTCGGCCCGATTCCAGCAAGGCTTGCAGCGCGGCACGCGCTTCGGCCTTGCGCGGCTCCGCCACGGCGTCTTCGAGGTCGAACGACAGTGCATCGGCCGCACTGGCCAGCGCCTTGTCGAACAGCTCCGGGCGCGATCCCGGCACGAACAGTTTGCTACGCATGATCGCCCTCATATTTACTCGGCGCGGATGTTGCGCGCCTTGACCAGCGCACCCCAGCGCGATGCCTCGGACTGCACGAACTTGCCGAACTGCTGCGGCGAGTTGCCGACCGGTTCGAGTCCCATCTGGCGCAATTTGTCCTGTACGTGCGGGTCAGCCACGGCACCCTGCACTTCCTTGGCCAAGCGCGCCACGACATCGGGTGGCGTGCCGCGCGGCACCCAGACCCCATTCCATTCGAGCACTTCGAAATCGGGCAGGCCGCTCTCCGCCAACGTCGGTACGTCCGGCAAACCCGGGTTGCGCTTGAGCGATGTCACGGCCAGCGCCTTGAGCTTGCCGCCCTTGGCATAGTTCAACGTGGACGCCACGTTGCCGAAGTAGGCCGACACCTGGTTACCCATGACATCGGTCAGTGCCGGCGCACCGCCCTTGTACGGCACGTGCAGCAGGTCGATACCGGCCTTGGCATTGAGCAGTTCACCGGCCAGATGCGAGCCGCTACCCGCGCCGGCCGACGCAAACGTGAGCTTGCCCGGATTGGCCTTGGCATAGGCAATGAAATCCTTGATGTTCTTGTACGGCGCGTTGGGCGGCACCACCAGGATATTGGCGGCGGTAGCCACCAGCGAGATTGGCACCAGATCCTTGAGCGGGTCGAACGACATCTTGCGCAGGCTCGGATTCACCGCAAAAGCCGATGCATCGTAGAGCACCGTGTAGCCATCGGGCGTGGCCTTGGCAACCGCTTCCTCGCCTATCACGCCGGCAGCACCGGGACGGTTGTCGATCACGACCTGTTGGCCCATCGATGCGCTCATGCGCTGCGCAATCACGCGTGCGGTGTTGTCGGCGCCGCCACCGGCGGAATACGGCACGATCATGCGGATCGGGCGATCAGGGTATCCGGCGGTGGCCAGCAGCGGCGCACAGGCGGCCACGGCAACCAACAGGTTGCGGCAGGTCGAAAGCATGAACAGGTCTCCAGTTTCTATTTGAATTCGATGGTCAGACGGTGGCGATCGGGTTGGTCGGCGAACCCACCGCGCGTGGCAGATGCATCGGTGGCGCGGTCAGCAGGAACGATGCGCGACCCGCCTGACGCAACCACGCGGCCAGCGGCGTCAGGTGCCACATCTCGCCAAGTGGAATGCCCAGCTTGACCAGGCAGAGCTCGTGCAGCGGCAGCAGCGGTCCCGTGGTGCCCGGCGGCAGGCCATGGCGACGCTCTTCCACCGCATGGTTGTCGGCGGCAATCGCCGCGATACCTGCGTCGTCGATCCATTGCAGCAGCCGTGCATCGGTACCGTCGAGCACGGCACACGCGTTGCGCAGCACACTGTGGTCGTCGGTGGCGGACATCTGTAGCGCCATATCGGCCAGGCCAGTGTGCACGCAGAGGATATCGCCGCGCTGCACGTCCACATGGTCGGATTCGATCACGCGCATCAGATCGTCATAGCCCACCGCATGGCGCGCGGTGCCGAAGTGATGTTGCAGGTCGACCAGCGTGCCGCGCCCCTGGATGCCGCGTGCGGCCATTGGCGCAATCGACAGCGCATCGGCGCCAATGAAGGTGCCGTCGGGTGCGCTGCCAGACCCTACCGAGAAGCCGTTATAGCCCACCGTCTCCGCAGTGCCGTCGCCATTGGCATCGAACAGGCAGTTCACGTGGCCCAGCGCATCCCATTGCGTCGAGTATTGCGGTGACAGCATGACGTGGTCGTCGCTGATCACATCGGTGGCACCCGGTATGTCGCCGCCCATCGGGCGATTGAACACGCGCTGGCCATCCTTCTCGGACGGATGCAGCACAGGCGGACGCCGGCGCGGGTTCAGCACCCCGGCACGTGGCACATCCAGCGGCAGGCTGAGCGAGAACGTCAGCCCTGCGCGCACTTCGCGTACCGCGGCCAGTACCTGCGTGGGGCCGATCAGGTTGAGCCGGCCAAGCTGGTCATCGGGGCCAAAGTCACCCCAGTTGGCGCCAGCGGGACGTTGGGTCCAGCGCGGATTCGCGGCCATCATGCAACTCCGTCCACATCGGCATCGATGACCACGCCGGCAGCCTTCAGTTCGGCAATGCGCGCGTCACTGAAGCCCGCATCGCGCAGCGCTTCGGCCGAATGCTCGCCCAGCGTTGGCGCCGCGCGCCGGAACGAGCCGGGGGTGCCGCCGAGCCGTGGCGAAATATTGTGGACCGGGATCTGTCCCATCTCGGCGTCGGGAAGCTCCACCACGATATCGCGCGCCTGGAAGTGTGGATCCTGCTCGATATCGGCAATGTCATAGATCGGCCCGATGGTGACCCCGGCCTTGTCGAAGAAGGCCACGCAGTCAGGCTGCGTCATCGTGCCAAGAAACTCGCCGATGATGCCGTCGAGCAACGTCGCGTGCTTCACGCGTTCGGCATTGGTCGCAAAGCGTGCATCGGCAATCAGTTCGGGCCGGCCGATGGCGCGGAACAGGCGCTCGGTCATTGCCTGCGTCGAAGCTGACAGGCAGACCCATTTGCCGTCGGAAGTCTGGTAGGCGTTGCGCGGCGCGCTATTGGTCGAGCGGCTGCCGGTGCGCGGCTTCACCTTGCCGGTGAGCCGGTAGTTGGCCGCCTGCGCGCCAAGAATGGCAAAGATCGGATCGAGCAATGGCAGGTCGATGACCTGGCCGACACCGCCACGGACTTCCACATTGCGCACCGCGCTCAGTACGCCAATGGCGCCATAGAGCCCCGCTGTCATGTCGCCCAGGTAGATCGGCGGCAGCACCGGTTCACGATCGGCAAAGCCGTTCATCGATGCAAAGCCCGACATGCCTTCCACGAGCGTGCCAAAGCCGGGCCGATGTGAATAGGGACCATCCTGGCCCCAGCCCGACACGCGCACGATCACGAGCTTCGGATTGCGCGCCTGCAACACCTCGGGGCCCAGGCCCATGGCCTCGAGCGTGCCTGGCTTGAAGCTTTCGACAAAAACGTCGGCGTGGGTCACCAGATCGAGGATCACGTCGATCGCACCCTCGGCGCGGAAGTTCAGGCACAGGCTGCGCTTGTTGCGGCAGTACGCCTTCCAGGCCGTAGAGATGTCCTTGACCTTCCAGTCGCGCAGGGTGTCGCCGCTGGCTGGCTCCACCTTGAGCACGTCGGCACCCAGGTCGGCCAGGGCCATCGTCAACGTATTGCCCGCCACCAGGCGTGACAGGTCGAGAATGCGGATGCCGTCGAGCGGTCCGGTGGCGTCGGGCGCCAGGGCTTGCTGCTTGAACATGGGAAGGCTTACTCGGCAGTAATGTTGCGGGCTTTGGCCACCTGCTTCCAGCGCGCGCTGTCGCGTCGGATATGCTCGGCAAACTGGGCGGCGGTCATCGATGAGGGTTCGGCACCTTCACGCGCGAAGATCTCGCGCATTTCAGGGCTGGCGATAATGTCGCGAATCTCTGTGTTGAGCTTGTCGACCAGTGCCTGCGGAGTACCCGCCGGCGCGAACACGCCCCACCAGAGCTCGGCCGAAAAGTTCGGCACCGTTTCCGCTACCGACGGCCATTGCGGCGCGAAACGCGAGCGCGCGGGCGAGGTCACGCCCAGCGCGCGCACCTTGCCGCCCTTCACCTGTCCGGCCACCGACGGAAAGCTGGCAATCACGAACTGCACCTGTCCCGCGATCAGGTCGGTCAGTGCGTTGGAGATGCCCTTGTATGGCACATGCGTGAACTCGATGCCGCTATCGCCGGCCAGCAGTTCGCTGGCCATCTGGTTGATCGAGCCAATGCCGGCCGATCCGTAGTTGATGGCGCCCTTCTCTTTCTTCGCGGCGGCCACCAGGTCGCCAACGGTCTTGTACGGCGACTTGTCCGATACCGCCAGCACCATCGGGCCGCTGGCCAGCATCGCCACCGGCGCGAAGCTCTTGTTGACGTCGTAGCTGGTCTTCGGCTGCACCGCGGCATTGGCGGTCAGCGTGGACGATGTCACCAGCAGCGTGGCACCGTCCGGCGCCGAACGCGCCACGAACTCTGCGCCAATCGCCCCGCCAGCACCAGGCTTGTTGTCGACGATGGCGGTGACATTGAGTTTCTTCGACAGCTTCTCGCTGACCAGGCGCGCAAACACATCATTGCTGCCACTCGGCGGAAACGGCACCACCATGCGGATGGTCTTGGGAACTGCCACTTCCGCGGCGTGGACGGCAGGCGTGGCGCCGACCAGGGTCACGGCTACCGCCGAAAGCGTGGAAAGGCCTGCGGCGAGGGTGCGCAGGCAAGAACGATGCAGCGTCACGTCGTTGTCTCCAGATGTTGTGCAATGCGGCACCTATGGGTTGGTGCCGTCTGATAAACATCGTAGTCGCGCCATCGATTGAGATAAAGTGACGTTTTTAAATCTATCGGTGAGGAAAACTCATGAAGATCGAGTTCTTCCAGACCCTGGCGGCGGTCATGCGCAGCGGCAGCTTTGCCGGCGCGGCGGCGGAGATGAATCTGTCGCCCAGTGCGGTCAGCCTGCAGATGAAGCAGTTGGAGATCTATTTCGGCCAGCCGCTGTTCGACCGCTCGGCGCTGCAGGTCAGGCCGACCGCGTTCGCACACGACGTCAGCGCCACGCTCGATGACACGATCCGCACACTCGAAGCACTGCGCCGGCGCTCGGCACCCGTGGTCGAAGGCAAGGTCCGGCTGGGCATCATCGAACCCATGCAGGTCACGCTGCTGCCACCGTTCATGGCGCTGGTACGCGAGCGATATCCGAATCTTGACGTGCGACTCGAACGGGGCCGCTCGACGGCACTGATCGACGCGCTACGCTCCGGCACCATCGACGCCGCCGTGGTGGCGCAGCCAGAGACCGGCGCAACTACGCGCGTCCGCTGGACGCCACTGTTTCGCGAGCCGTGCGTGCTGATCGCCCCGCGTGAACCGGGCAACCGCGGTATCAAGTCATTGTTCAAAACCTATGAGTGGGTGCGGTTCGACATGTCGACCATTGCCGGTGCGGCGGCTGCGGACTTCGTGAAACGCGTGGCACCCGAAGTGCGTTCGCGCATGGAGCTACTGTCGATCCCGGCCATCGTGGCCATGGTGTCGCGCGGCCTCGGCGTTTCCGTGTTGCCGCAGCCTGATGCCTACCTGCTCGACGCGTTCCCGGTACGAGTGATGACCCTCGGCGATACACCGCCCTCGCGCCAGATTTCATTCGTGGCGCGCGTGGACGAGACCGAAGACCGCGTCATCGCCGCGTTGCTGGACACCCTGCGCAGCGCGGCGGCCGGGCGAATCTGACGTGGATTAAACAAGTTCGATTTGCGATCTTAGTGCTTTCGTTCGATGCGCCCGAACGCACCAGCTTGCGTCATACTCGCCGGGCAATACTTTGCCCATTGCCAAGATCATTTCCAATATTCAGGAAAAGGTGAGCCAGTGAACAAGCAACTGATCGTCAATGCCATCGTTGGCCTGACCCTCGCCGGCAGCGGTGTGGCGCAGGCCCAGGAGAAGCCGGCCGCCGAAGGCGCCACCGTTCCAGTCACGCTCGACAACTTCGTGCGCGCGGAATCGGACATGTACATCGCCGGTTTGGCGAAACAGGGCGGCGTGGGCAAGCTGTCGCATCGGCGCGAACCAGCTTCGATCGACAATCAGACAGTGATCCGTCTGAATCGGGATACGCTATATTCGTCCGGCGTGTTCGACCTCGATGCCGGGCCCGTGACCATCACCATGCCGAATCCCGGCAAGCGCTTCATGTCGATGCAGGTCATCAATGAAGACCACTACGTGCCGGCGGTGTATTACGGCGCCGGCAAGCATGTGCTGTCGCGCGAGAACGTTGGCACACGCTATGTGGTGGTGGGAATCCGCACGCTCGTCGATCCGGCCAGTGCTGACGACATCAAACAGGTCCACGCGCTACAGGACGCCGTTCAGGTCAGCCAGAAGGCCCCGGGTACCCTGGCATTGCCGAACTGGGATCCGGCCAGCCAGAAGAAGGTCCGCGATGCCATCCTGGTGCTGGCATCCACCATGCCCGACTTCAAGGGCGCCTTCGGCAAGAAGGGTGAGGTCGATCCGATCCGCCATCTGGTTGGCACCGCCGCCGGATGGGGAGGTAATCCTGACAAGGATGCGATGTACCTGAACGTGACACCCGAGAAGAACGACGGCAAGACCGTCTATCGGCTCCACGTCGGCAAGGTACCGGTCAATGGCTTCTGGTCCGTCAGCGTCTACAACGCCAAGGGTTACTTCGAGAAGAATGCCGCCGCTGCCTATACGCTGAACAACCTGACTGCGAAGAAGGATGCCGACGGCAGCATCACCATGCAGTTCGGTGGCTGCGATGCGGGCGTGCCCAATTGCCTGCCGATTGTCGACGGCTGGAACTACACGGTGCGGATGTACCAGCCGCAGCGTGATGTACTCAGCGGCAAGTACAAGTTCCCGGAACCACAGCCCGTGAACTGAGCAGCAGCGAGGCAGACATCTGCCTCGCTTTTTTTACTCCCCCGAATCAGTGGCGCCTCAGTGCCGCTTTTCCTTGTCGCCCGCATTCGCGGACAGCAGGTCAAGCATCTCGTCGGCGTGCTCTTCTTCCACGGCCAAAATGCCTTCCAACAAGCGGCGCGAGGTGGGATCCTTGGCGCCGATATATTGCACGATCTCGCGATACGTATCGATGGCAATGCGCTCCGCCACCAGGTTCTCCTTGATCATGTCGCTCAGCGAACTGCCTTCCACATACTCGGCATGGCTGCGCGTGGTCAGGCTATTGGGAGACAGGTCCGGTTCACCACCAAGCTGCACGATACGCTCGGCGATCTGGTCGGCGTGTCCCTGTTCCTCGTTCGAGTGTGCGAGAAACTCCTCGGCCACACCCTTGGAGTTCGGACCCTTGGCCATGAAGTAGTGGCGGCGATAGCGCAAGACGCAGACGATCTCCGTGGCCAGCGCATCGTTCAGCAGCTTGATCACGGTACCGCGCTCGGCGTCGTAGCCGGCCGTCACAGCGCCGTCGTCGATGTGCTTGCGGGCACGCTCACGCAGCGTCTTGATGTCCGTCAGGAACGGTTGCTTGTCAGACATGGGGACTCCTTCGTCATCGTTCGAATGGTCCCGCTTCCACACGGCGTGCAGGAGCGGACTTTACCCCTGCAGGCAAAATCGATGCCACTGCTGCAGCCCTAGTAAATCCGTGGTGAGCTTTCGCCAAGTGAGTGCTTTTTACAATCGTCGCGTGTAGAGAGAATGTCGTTCTCCCCGTGGTTTGCTCCCCTCTCCCGCGCGCGGGAGAGGGGAGCAACTACTACTAATGCGTGACTTGCCTCACCACGTCGATACGCGTAGTGTGCCGTATCGCGAACATCTGTCGCTATCGATCACAGGGAGAATCAAGATGGAATTGCGCCGTCCAACCCGCAGCCGCCTGTCCGCCACGCTCCTGGCGGCAGTGCTGGCCGCCGCGCTGCCGTTTGCGGCCAGCACCGCTCATGCCGCCCCGCCGGCCCAGCAGAAGACCCAGGTGCCGGGCTTCTACCGCATGATGGTGGGGCAGCTGGAAGTCACCGCGTTGTACGACGGCTACATCGATCTCGATCCGAAGATTCTCAAGTACACCAGCGCACGCGAAGTGCAAAGCCTGCTGGCGCGCATGTTCGTGGCCTCCACACCTGGCATGCAGACCGCAGTCAACGCTTATCTGGTCAACACCGGCACCCACCTCGTGCTGGTGGACACTGGCGCGGCAGCATGCTTCGGGCCCACGCTCGGCGGCATCCTTGGCAATCTGCGCGCGTCCGGCTACACGCCCGAACAAGTCGATACGGTATTGCTGACCCACTTGCACGGCGACCACGCCTGTGGCCTGACCGCCGACGGCAAGCCGGTATTCCCGAACGCCACGGTCTACGCTGACAAGGCCGACGCCGACTACTGGCTCAGCGAATCGGCCGCAGCCGCTGCGCCCGAGGCCGCCAAGGCCCTGTTTGCGATGGCGCGCGATGCCGTGGCGCCGTACCAGGCAGCCAACCGCTTCCGTACCTTCAATGCTGCCGCCGGCGCTGAACCGATTCCCGGCGTACGCGCCGTGCCAACGCGTGGCCATACCCCGGGACACACTGGCTACCTGTTTGCGTCGGGCAAGGAAAACCTGCTGCTATGGGGTGATATCGTCCATAGCCACGCCACGCAGTTCCGTCGTCCGAACATCGCCATCGAGTTCGACGTGGACAGCCATCAGGCCGTCATTACCCGCAAGCGCGTGCTGGACGATGCAGCCAAAGGCAAGCTGTGGGTAGGCGGGGCGCACCTGCCATTCCCGGGCCTGGGCCATGTGCGACGCGACCAGGTTGGCTACTCGTGGATACCGGCCGAGTACGGCCCGATTCGAAACGACCGCTGACGCCGGACCAACGGCGTGCGAACATGGCGTCTTTGCGCCAGATGTCAGCCCGCCGATGATTACCCGCCCGCAACTTCACTGGTTCCGGATGCTGTTTGTGCTGCGCGGATCGGTCCTGCCCAGGATCGCCCCGCAGTTGGTCACGATCACGCTGTTTGCCGCGCTGATCACGTTCTTTCACGGTCGGATTGGCGAATGGAAGGTGTCGCTGAACTTCGTGCCGTTCTCGCTGATCGGCCTTACGCTGGCCATCTTCCTCGGTTTTCGCAACAGCACCAGTTATGCCCGGTTTTGGGAAGGCCGCACATTGTGGGGCAGCGTACTCAACGAAACCCGCTCGCTAACGCGCCAGGCGCTGACGCTGGTGACTGACCCGCGCGATGCGCGCCAGTTGGCCTATCGGCTTTGTGCATTCGTGCACGCGCTGCGCCATCAGTTGCGTGGCACCGATGCTTGGCCCGACGTGGCCCCGTTCCTCGACGATGCCGATGCGGCACGCCTGAAGGCCGCCAGGTTCAAACCCGCCATGGCCCTGCTGATGGCTGGCGAGTGGGTCGGTGACCGGCTCAGGCAAGGCACGCTGCCACCATCGCTGGCATTGCCGATGGAAACCTCGCTGAGCCAGCTCAGTACCGCGCTGGGTGGCTGCGAGCGGCTGGCCGGCACGCCGATCCCGTTCACGTATTCGGTGATCATTCACCGATGCATCTATATGTACTGTGCGTTGCTGCCGTTTGGTCTGCTCGATTCCATCGGCTTGATGACACCGGTCATCGTCTGCTTTATCGCCTACACATTCTTCGCGCTGGAAGCGCTGAGCGCCGAGATCGAGGAACCGTTCGGCGAGGAACCCAACGATCTCGCGCTGACGACTATGTCGTACATGATCGAATCCACCGTGCTGGAAATGATCGGCGAAGCGCCGCTGAGTGCCGCGCCAATGCCGCGCGATTTCATCCAGACCTAGTCCGGATCACCGCAGACGACGGCCCCACGCCAGTTCGACAAACACTGCGCACAGCGCCTCCATGCCGGCCTGATCGTCCATGTCGAAGCGTGCTTCGCGCGGGCTGTCGACATCCCACACGCCGATCAGTGTGCCGTCGGACGCCACCAGCGGCACCACGATCTCTGAGCGCGAGGCGGCATCGCAGGCGATATGCCCAGGGAAGGCGTGGACATCACGCACCAGCTGCGTGGCACGCGTCTGCGCCGCAGTGCCGCAGACGCCACGGCCAATGGCGATACGCACGCACGCCGGCTTGCCCTGGAACGGGCCAACCACCAGCTCCGTGCCATCGAAGAAATAGAAACCGGCCCAGTTCAGGTCGGTCAACGAGTGATAGACAAGTGCCGAGAAATTTGCGGCATTGGCCGTCAGGTCGCGCTCGTCGGCTAGCAGGCCGCGCGCCATTTCCACCAGGGCGGCGTATTGATCGGGCTTGGTGGCTTGGGAAAGATCGTCGGAAAGCTGGAACATCGTACTGGGCGAAAAGACTGGAACTGGCGTCGATGATAACCCGTCGTCCAGTCTCTTCACGAAAGCCCCTGACCGCATGTCTGCCGGGACGCTATGTCCTTTGCGCCCTATGCCGGACGCTTGACCGCCCTGACCTTGCCACTATCGCCGCCACCGCAGTAGAACCGATCGGCACCATCCGATTCCAGGCCCGAAACGCCCACGCCCGCCGGCATCTCGATCGATTCGAGCACCTTGCCGGTGTCGGCATCGATATGCCGCAGTTCACTCTGGTCAGCTTCCCATGTGCCGTGCCACAACTGGCCGTCCACCCAGGTCACGCCGGTAACGAAGCGGTTGGATTCGATGGTGCGCCGGATTGCACCGGTCTCTGGGTCGATCTCATGGATCTTGCGATCGCGATACTGGCCGACCCATAGCGAGCCCTCGGCCCATGCCATGCCCGAGTCGTTGCCGTCGCCCGGCGCGGGAATGGTGGCAACTACCGCACCGGTCTGTGGATCGATCTTCTGGATCTGGCGCTCGGCAATCTGGAACAGATACCGGCCATCGAAGGCCGTACCCGCATGCGCCGACACGCTGATCTCACGCGAGGTCTTGCCACTGGCCGGGTCCAGCGCAAGCAGCTTGTCACCGACCGCGAACCATACCTGGTGTCCATCCCAGGTCAGTCCATGCACATGGTCGACGCCCGGGAACGGGCCGTATTCCTGAACAATGTTTGCAGCGGATCGCTTCATGATGGTTTCCTCTCGATACGGTGGATGTGGAAACCATGCTACGCGCTGGGTAGCGTGGCCGGGAGTAACAAGGGCGTCGCGAAACCGGTCATGGGCGGAGTCATCCAGCGCCGTGCGCGCCCCTGGCCCACCGGCTGGACCTTGCCCGCCGCGGCCAGGGCGTCGAGTGCACGCTGCACGGTACGCTGGCTGGCCCCAAGCGCGAGGGCCAGCGCCGAACTCGACCACGACTCCCCGTCGGCCAGGCAGGCCAGCACTGCCGCGTGCGCCTGCTCCACCGGGTGCGTGATGACCAGAATGTCGGTGGCCTCGCGCGGTGTCATGGCGAAGCCTTGCGGTGTGGCGTGGATGGCAGCGAGCTCGCCAAGCGCTGCGCGCAAGCGCCCGATCTCCACGCGCAGGCGTGCGCGGTGGGATTCGTCAGGGTGCCTGGTGCGGAAGGCGCTGGCAATCAGGACCTCGCGCGAGACATCGCCCGGCCATGCTTGCGCCAAGGCACGCACCAGCGTGAACAGCACCGGGCGGCGAGCCAGCATCACCATATCATCTCGCCTGCGTATCGCCATGCGGCACGCGTCGACGATCAACGCATTCGACGCAAACAGCGCTTCCACTTCATCGAGCTGCACCGGCCGCTCGTCACCACGTACCACCAGACGCGCCACCGGTGACGTCAGCACGCCCATCGCCTGCTGGACCTCGGCGATCAGCGCTGCGATACCGGCCTCACGCGCCGCGCGCTCAGCACGCGTCAATGCGGCATGCGCAGCCGCGCTCCGCACGCGGCGTATGGCGATGCCGGCCACTACCAACTCGTGTGCGGCGCACAATGCAGGTGGCAACTGCACTGGATCGAGACCGGCAATGGCCTGCTCGGCAGCGTCGAGCTGGCCAAGCAGCAGATGATGGCGCGCCGCAAGATATCGCGCATGGGCAGCATTGACCGGGTCGCCATGGGCGTCGAGCACGCGCCGCGCTGCATCGAGCGCCTTGGCGGGCCACCCGAGGTCACGTGAAACCAGCGCGATCTCGGCCTCTGCCACGGCGCATCGGGCGCGCGCAATGCTTTCCTTCGGACCAAACGCCCGCGCCGCACTGCGCACCAGCGCCCGCGCACGCGTGAAATCGCCAAGCTGTGCCATGGCAATCCCACGCAATGCCAGCGCGGGCGCATCGTCGCGCAAAGCGATCCGGTTCAGCGCGCCGAGCGGGTCGCCCGCCGCGAGCCGCTGCGCCGCGGCAGTGATCAGTGAATCCATCGCAATCGCATCACGCCCGTCACCTCATATGGTCCAGTCCATGCCGAGGCTAATCTAGCACACAGGTGTTATCGTTCGGCTGTTCCCGGCATGGCCGGCATCCCGGCCTCAACCCATGTCTGAAAGCACGCTGCAGCCTTCGGCCACACCACTCTGGCTACGCATCGCGCCTGCGCTATTCCTGCTGTTGTGGTCGTGCGGCTTTGTGTTTCTCAAGCTCGGCCTGCAGTACGCCGACCCGCTGACCTTCCTGGCCTTGCGCTATGCCTGCGTGGTGCTGTTGCTGATCGGACCATGCCTGTGGCTGCGGCCACCATTGCCGCACGGCATTGCGCCATGGTTGCATCTGGCAATGATCGGTCTGCTGATTCAGGCCGGCTATTTTTCGTTCACATACCTGAGCTTGAAGCTCGGCATGTCCGCTGGCGCAGTGGCGCTGGTCACGTCGCAGCAACCAATCCTGATCGGCCTGCTGGCACCGGCAATTGCGGGGGAACGTGTCGACCCCATCCGTTGGCTGGGTCTGGCGCTCGGCGTGGCCGGCGCAGTGATCGTGATCACCGCGAAGTCGTCTATCGAAGTCGGCTCATGGCTGGCGCTGGCCTTTGCGGTGCTCGCATTACTGGCGATGACCAGCGGCACGTTGTACGAGAAGCGCTTCGGAACGCCGGTCCATCCGGTACTGGCCAACACCGTGCAGTACGCGGTGGCGCTACTGGTCACCGCACCGCTGGCCTTCCTGCTGGAACCGATGCACGTGCAATGGACGCCGGGGCTGTTCGGGTCGCTGGCCTACCTGGTGATCGGCAATTCGCTGGTGGCGATCTCATTGCTGCTGGCGATGATCCGCCACGGCGAAGCCTCGCGCGTGTCGGCGCTATTCTTCCTCGTGCCGCCGGCCACCGCGGTCATCGCATTCATGGTGCTTGGCGAATCTATTCCGCTACTGGCGTGGCCGGGCATGGCCATTGCGGCCGCAGGTCTGTACCTGGTGATGCGCAAACGCTAGGCTATCCACCGAGGCCGCCACGCGCCATGCGCTCAAGGTCGACCAGACGGTCGTACTCCGGTTCGCTCAGCAGGCCCAATTCCACAGCCGCCGCGCGCGGCGAAAGGCCTTGCTCCCGTGCATGCCGGGTGATGGCCGCCGCCTTGTCGTAACCAAGCACCGGATTCAGCGCGGTTGCCGCCAGCAGCGGACTCTCCAGATTGCGCGCCAGCCGCTCGCGATCGGGTTCGAGTCCGGGCACTACGCGCTGCGCCACCACACGCGCGCTGTCCGCCAGCAGGCGGATCGACTGCAACACATTCTGGATCAGCACCGGCTTGGCCACGTTCAGTTCGAAGTTGCCCGATGCGCCGGCCATGGTTACGGTCACATGGTTGCCGGCTACCTGCATGCCAGCCTGCACCATGACTTCGGCAATGGTCGGATTGCGCTTGCCGGGCATGATCGACGACGTCAATCCATCTTCGGGCATGGTCAGTTCACCAATGCCGCAGTTCGGGCCGGAACTCATCCAGCGCAGGTCGTTGGCGATCTTGATAAACGACACCGCGATCACGTTCAGCACGCCCGACAGTTCGAGCAGCGCATCGTGCGCGGCCATGCCTTCAACCTTGCACGGACTTGGTCGAAACGCGACACCGCTCAGTCGGCTCACTTCCTCGCAGAACGCTTCGGCAAAGCCGGCCGGTGCGTTCAGTCCGGTTCCAGCCGCCGTGCCGCCCTGTGGCAACACCAGCAGGCGCGGCATCACCGCCTGCACACGTGCCATGGCATTATCGAGCTGCATCGTGAAACCGTCGAACGCCATGCCCAGGCGCATTGGCACCGCATCCATCAGGTGCGTGCGCGCAAGCTTCAGAGTGTCGGCAAAGGCGGTGGCTCGCTCATGCAGGCTGTCACGCAGTTGCGCCAACGCGGGCAACAACCGGTCTTCGAGCTCCAGCACGGCCGTGATATGCATCACCGACGGGAAGCTGTCGTTCGACGATTGCGACGCGTTGACGTGATCGTTTGGATGCACGGGCCGCTTGCCTCCCAATGGCTGGCCCAGCCGCTCATTGGCACGGTTCGCAATGACCTCGTTGGCATTCATGTTGGTCTGCGTGCCTGATCCGGTCTGCCAGATCGTCAGCGGAAAATGCCGATCGTAGGCGCCGCTGCGCACCTCGGCAGCGGCAGCCACGATTGCCTCGGCCAATGCCGGTGCCAGCACACCGCAACGCAGATTGGCCTGCGCCGCCGCCATCTTGTGCAGCCCGAACGCGTGGATCAATGCTTCCGGAAAGCGCTCGTCGCCAACATCAAACACCGCCAGCGCGCGCTGCGTCTGCGCGCCCCAGTAGCGATCGGCCGGGATCTCGACCGGACCGAACGCATCATGCTCCACGCGGGTTTCACTCATGACATTCAGTCCAGCGAGATATTGGCCTTGGCCGCCACCACCTTCCAGCGCGCCACCTCCGACGCCGTGTGCTTGCCCAGCGCACTGGCGGTGTACTGCTCAGGTGGCAGCATCTGGACGGCTTGCGCCGACAGCCGCGATGTAAATGCCTGGTCGGTCATCACCTTCAGATAGGCCTGTTGCATCTTGTCGATAACAGGTTGCGGCGTACCTTTGGGCGCGTAGATGCCGTACCAGGTTGCGGCCTCGAATCCGGGCAGCACGGTTTCCGCAAGCGTCGGAACGTCCTTGAGTTGCGCGACCCGCGCCGACGACGTCACGGCCAGCGGCCGCACCTTCGATTCCGTGATCTGCGGCAGCGCCGTATTGGTCTGGTCGAACATTCCATCAACCTGTCCGCCGATCACGTCGATCAGCGCCGGACCCGCACCCTTGTACGGCACCAGCGACACCTTCATGCCCGCCGACGATGCGAACAACGCCGCCACCAGATGCGAGGTAGAGCCCATGCCTGCATTGCTGATAAACAGCTTGCCAGGATTCTTGCGACCGTAGTCGACAAACTCGCGCACATCCTTGGCCGGATGATCCTTGCGCACCATCAGCACCATCGGCGTATCGGGAAACCGAAACACAGGTGCGAAGTCTTTCACCGGGTCGTAGGACAGCTTCTTGTATAGCGCCGGCGCCGCGCCCATGTAACCCATATGGCCCACCAGCATCGTGTAGCCGTCTGCCGGCGCGCGCGCCGCCTTGGTTGCACCTACCGTCCCGCCCGCACCGGGCGAGTTGTCAATGATGATCGATTGACCGACCTCGCGCGAAACACGCTCGGCAATGTGGCGCGCCAACGCATCGGTGGGGCCGCCGGCTGCGAACGGGACGATCCAGGTGATCGGTTTGGCGGGCCAGGTCTGCGCATTGGCGGTAGTGGCCAGCAGTGCGGTCAATGCCGCGGCGATGATGGGTTTCATGTTGTCTCCGTTCAGATCTTTTTATGTCTTGCTCCCCTCTCCCGCGAGCGGGAGAGGGGCCGGGGGTGAGGGCCAGCGCCTCAAATTGCCGACACCTTCATGTCGCCCGATGCCTGCACCGCAGGGTTATCAGCCCGCTCGTCGTCCAGTGCCACGCCGGGGTACAACTCCGGATAAAGATGCCGGCGAGCCGTTTCCGCATCGAAGGTGCCCGACCATTTCGCCACCACCACGGTGGCCACGCTATTGCCAATGGTGTTGCAGGTGGAGATCGCCATCGACAGGAAGCGGTACACACCGAAGATGACCGCCAGCCCTTCCACCGGCAGCATGCCGGTGGAGGTCACCGTGGCGGCAAACACCACGAACGAACCACCAGACACGGTCGCCGCACCCTTCGATGTCAGCAACATCAGAACCAGGATGCCCAGTTGATGATCCAGCGACAGCGGTACCCCGTAGGCATGGGAGATGAACATCACGCCCATCGCCATGAAGATCGACGTACCGTCGAGATTGAAGGCGTAGCCGGTCGGCAGTACCAGGCCGACGGTCTGCTTGGCGCAGCCCAGTCGTTGCAGCTTGACCAGCAGGCGCGGCAATGCGCTTTCCGACGACGCAGTACCCAGCACGATCAGGATTTCGTCCTTGATGTACCGCAGGAAGCGCCACAAGCTGAAGCCCGACAGCCTCGCGATAAGGCCCAGCACCACGGCAATGAACAGGATCACCACCGCATAGAAGCTCAGCACCAGTTGCGCCAAAGCGATCAGCACCGCCGAGCCATTGCTGCCCACCGAGTAGGCCACCGCACCGAACGTACCGATCGGCGCCAGTTTCATGACAAGGTTGATAAACGAGAACAGGACCTCGGAGATCATGTCGAGGCCGGCATTCACCTTCTCGCGCCGCGTTTCCGGAATGGCCAGGATGCCGATGCCCACCATCACGGCCAGCACCACCACCTGTAGCAACTCGCCCTTGGCAAACGCGCCGACGAAGTTGTCCGGCACGATATGCATCATGAATTCAAGGAAGCCCTGCGGCGCCGCAGCCTTGACCACCGGCGCGGCGGTACTGGCCGTGACATGGCTCATGCCCTTGCCAATCTGGAGCAGGTTCCCAGCGAACATGCCCACGACCAAGGCAATGGTCGAGATCACCTCGAAGTAGACGATCGAACGCCAGCCCACGCGTCCGGCGCTCTTGACATCGCCAGCCGAGGCAATGCCATGCACGATGGTCAGGAAGACCAGCGGCGCCACGCCGGCCTTGATCAGTGACAGGAACATGTCGCCGAGCAATTTCAGCTTGGCGGCGAACTGCGGGAACGCAAACCCGACCGCAATGCCAAGAATCAGCGCGACCAGTACCTGCATGCCAAGCTTGCGATACCAGGGCAGGTGCTTCGGTGCCGGCGGCGCGGCGGGAATCTGTGTGGTTGTTTGCTGCATGGTGTCTTCCTCCACCCGGGCCTGCGGCCTCAGGCTACTTCCTTCGACAGTGCGATGGCACGGTCAACCATCTGTGGCGCAAGGCCCAGGTAGTTGGCCGGATCGACCATATGGTCGATGGCGGCACGGTCAAAGTGCCGCGTGACTTCGGGCAGTGCATTCAGCGCATCGGCCAGCGTGCCCCCCGTTTCATTGACCGTGCGGCACGCGTCGTACACCACGTCATGAGCCTGCTGACGGCCGATATGCGGCGCCATGCGCATCATCACGGCCTCGGCCACGATCAGGCCCCTCGAGATACCGAGGTTGTGCTTCATGCGATCGGTGTCGACGATCAGCCCGCCCAGTGCGAACTTGGCCTGGTGCAACGCTCCGGAGGTCAGGATGAAACTTTCAGGAATGGCAATCCACTCGGCATGCCATGGGCCGGTAGCACGTTCAAAGTCCTGCACCATCGCATCGACCATCAGCCCGGCGTGCTGGCGCACGGCTTTCGAGGCAGCCAGCATCAACTCGCTCGAAATCGGATTGCGCTTCTGCGGCATCGTGCTGCTCGCGCCGCGGCCCTTTACGAACGGCTCGTAGACTTCGGCAAACTCAGTCGACGCCATGATCATGATGTCGAGTGCGATCTTGCCAAGCGAACCGGTCACAAGTGCCAGCAGGTTCACGGCCTCGGCAAACCCGTCGCGCGCCACGTGCCACGTGGTGGCCGGTACGCCCAGCCCCAGTTCTTCGGCCAGCGCACGCTGAACTTCAAAACCCTTGTCATCGAGCGATGCCAGCGTGCCGGCAGCACCGGCAAACTCGACCACGGCCACGCGCGGCCGCAGTTCAGCGATGCGCTGCTGATGGCGATCGAACATCGCCAGCCAGATGGCGGTCTTGTAGCCGAACGTCACCGGCAGTGCTTGTTGCAAGTGGGTACGACCAGCCATCGGCGTATCGCGGTGCTTGTCGCTCAGGTCGACCAGGATGCCGCGCAGCTCGCGGATGTCGGCATCGATGCTGTCCAGCGCATCGCGCACCTGCAGCGCCACGGCGGTATCCATGATGTCCTGCGTGGTGGCGCCCCAATGCACGTAGCGACCAGCCTCCCCGCACATCTTCACCAGCTGGTGCACCAGCGGCAGGATCGGATAGCCGACGATATCGGTTTCCTCGCGCATGTGGTCGAAGTCGATCCGCTCGATGGTCGACTCACGCGCAATGACTTCGGCCGCATCGGCCGGGATCACACCGACCTTGGCTTCGGCGCGCGCCAGGGCTACTTCGACATCGATGTAACGCTGAACCAGCGCCCCATCGGAAAAGATCTGGCGCATCTTCTGCGTGCCAAAGGCATCACGAAACAGCGCGGAATCGACAACGGTGCTGGCGGCGGGGATGTGGTTTCGGGTCATGTGGCTACCTCAGGCGATCAGACAAGAGTCTTGATATGTTCGAACATATTCACCATTAAATATGTTCGAACATATTTGCGAAATGAGGGTTAACCCGCCCAAAGCACTCGATCGAGATATTTCGTTCCGAGTCGCGCACCCCGCTCAAAGCCTTGATTCATCAAGAAATACGCTTCTGGAGTTCCCAAGGCAGGACATATGTCCGGACCTTCAGACATGGCTCAGACAGGCAGCGAGGACATCTGCCGGATGGACTGCATGTCTGGATACCGACACACTGCGCCGTTTTTCATACAGTGCAGTCGCCGTTATGCAGTCCTACGTTTTGCAATCCTTCCTTCCCAAGGCAACCAGACATTTCTCGGTCTACGCTTTCCGCGCCAGCCTTGCGCTCCTTCCCCTGGCAACCCACCTGTCTCACGCCGAAACACCCACCGCTGCTGCTGCCGATCTTCCCGAGGTCAAGGTGTCGGCCACGTCGTCTGCTGGATATGTCGCCAAAGAGGTAGCTGGTGCAACGCGCACCGAGACACCTTTGCGTGAGATTCCGCAGGCCGTACGCGTCGTGACATCGGAGCTCATCAACGATTTGGGTGCCACACGATTGGCGGACACCGTGGATTACGTCAGTGGTGTCGCTCGCCTCAACGACTTTGGCGGGACGTGGGATAACTATGCAATCCGAGGATTCAATAGCTCAGACGTCGGGTACCTCGTGAACGGATTTCCTGGATCTCGCGGCTACAACCCGATGCGAGACACGGCCACGGTCGAGCGCTTCGAGTTCCTGAAGGGAACGGCAGCAGCGCTTTATGGGAGTAGCGAACCCGGCGGCACGATCAACATCGTCACCAAGAAGCCCCGATTCACCCGCTCAACCACCGCCGAGGTGAGCGGTGGAACGCTAGGTTTTGCCAGAGCGGCTGTGGACACAACGGGCCCTCTCAATGACAAGTTTGCCTACCGGCTGAACGTCATGGCAGAGGATGGCGCCAGTCGTAGCTCACTGATTGACAACCACAAGTACCTTGTTGCGCCTGCCCTGACCTGGGCCATTGACGACCAGACGCTGCTTACCTATGAAGGCGAGTTCATGCGCATCCAGACGCCGCTCGACCGGGGCATCGTGAACGTCAACGGCAAGATTGACCTGCCGCGCGACCGATATCTCCAGGAGCCCAACGACCCCAACCTGCACATTTCAAGCGACACCCATCAACTGACGTTGGACCGCGAGCTCACAGCGGGCTGGCGGACGCGCCTGGGTGTCAGCTACAAGGAATCGAGTTTCGAGGGCTACGCCGCAGAGTTCGGGAGTGTGCTTGCCGACGGCCGGACGCTGACCCGCCGTAACAGCTGGCGCACGCTGCCGTCGCGGGACACTTCCATCCAGGGTGAAGTGGAGGGGAACTTCCAGACTTGGGGTCTGGGTCACCGAATGCTGGTCGGTTTAGATGCGTCACGCCTGTACATGGGTATGGACATTGCCTATTCGAACTTGGCCACCAATACATACGCCATCGACATCTATAACCCAGTCTATGGCCAGGCAAAGCCGCCAGTTTCCCTGAGCACGTCGACCCGCGAAAACCAGCGGAACCTCGGCGTCTATCTCCAGGACGAGGTGTCATTGAGCGAGCAGTGGAAGTTGCTCGGCGGCGTGCGTTTCGACAACTACCACCAGTCCGTCGACAACCTGATGACGGCCAGGACAACCAGCCAGAGCCAATCGGCGGTGTCGCCTCGCGTTGGCCTCACCTGGTTGCCCAGCGCACAAACGTCTCTGTATGTGTCCTATGGCAAATCCTTCCGCCCCAACAGCGGTGTGGACGAGTCCGGCAACGCGTTTGATCCCCAGCATGGCCGGGCGCTCGAAGCAGGGGTGAAATGGCAG
This sequence comes from uncultured Cupriavidus sp., assembly GCA_963543405.1. Taxonomy (GTDB): domain Bacteria; phylum Pseudomonadota; class Gammaproteobacteria; order Burkholderiales; family Burkholderiaceae; genus Cupriavidus. The sequence goes on along the minus strand of CAUUBQ010000031.1, from coordinate 76,910 downwards.
TCGACCGACGCGCGACTGGGCGCCACGATGTCCGTCTTCGATATCGCGAAGAGCAATGTGCTGACCAGGAGCCCGACCAACCCGAACTTCAGCATCGCGGCCGGTGAGGTATCCAGTCGAGGTGTAGAAATGGACGCGTTTGGCCAGCTCGACCAGAATTGGCGCGTCAGCGGCAGCTTTACGCTGATGAACGCCAAGGTAACCGAAGACAACACCATCGCGCCTGGCACCCGGATTACCAATATCCCAAAAATTAGCGCGAGTCTCCTGGCAATTCGAGAGGACGCCATGCCGTGGATTGGCGGCCGGTACGGCGTAGGCACAGGTATCGTCTATGTCGGTTCCCGCTCGGGGAACGCCACGGACACCTACTCGCTGCCCGCGTACGCCACGGTCAAGCTTGTTACCTACTGGCAGATTGACCGCCGCACACGCGTATTCTTCGACATTCATAACCTCTTCAACAAGAACTACTACCCGGCTTCCTGGGGCAACCTTGCTGTGATTCCGGGACTGGGACGGCAGTTCGTTGCCGGACTTCGGTACCAATTCTGAGGTTCTCTCCATCCACAGCACTGCCGCATAGTCAGAAAAGCCTCACAAATCTCAGAGGCAATTCTGACATCTCGACACCGTCGTCCTCTCTCACACTCTGCCGATGCACAAACCACTATGTGCAATCACGAGAGGAGACAGCATGGCTTCGAAAACCGTACTACGACTATTGAAGTGCGTCGGCGTAATTACGTCGACCCTTCTTCTACACTCAGGCGCCAATGCGCAGGCACAACTGCCTGGCCGCAACCTTGCGACAATCATCGTGCCCTACCCTGCGGGCAGTTCCTTCGACATCGTCGCGCGTCGCATCCAGCCCGACCTTGGGAAGAGCCTGGCGAAAACCATCATTGTCGAAAACTTCGGGGGCGCCAGCGGCTCCTTGGGAGCACAGCGTCTGCTGAACGCAGACCCCGCAACGTTGACCATGCTGATCGGCTCACCCAATGAGTTGTCGCTGCCACCCGTGACGCTGCAGAGCGTGCGCTACAAGCCCGAGGATTTCAGGATGGTGGCTCAACTGTCCATCGGTGCGTTGGCAGTCATGGCGCGCCCGCATTTTCCGGCAAACAGTCTGAGTGAACTCATCGACAAGGCAAAACGACCTGATGCGAAGCCCCTGTCGTACGGCAGCACCGGCGTAGGTTCTGTTTTTCATCTTGCTGGTGCCGACTTCGCCAAGCGGGTGGGCGTCCGTACCACCCACGTTCCCTACAAAGGCGGCGCCCCCGCCATTCAGGACCTGATGGCGGACCAGGTCGACCTTACTTTCCTTCCGCTCATCCCGAGCTACATCCAGGCCGCCAAGGAGGGAAAGATCAAGGTGCTTGGCATCATGTCCACCGAACGGCACACCGGGATGCCTGATGTTCCCTCCGTCGACACGGTACCTGCCCTGCGAGGATTCCACTACTCGATGTGGACCGGTCTCTTTGTTTCGTCGAAGGTGCCGAAGGAGACGGCCGACATCATCGGTAAGGCAGCGAACAAAATTGTGGCGACGCCAGCCTACCGCGACTGGGTCGGCGAGCGCGGCAACTCGGCGGGTGCCGTGATGGACCTGGATCAATCTGCCCAGTACTTCCTGGCCGAATCGGGCCGGTTCGAACGTCTGGCACGCGAAATCAAGATCGATCGCGAGTGAACCGTGAACAGGAACTACAACATGTCATCTCGCCAACCCGCTTACTGGACCTCGGAAGTTCTGTGCTCGGAAGAAGACGTCACACGTTTCGAGCAAACTCCCTTGTCAGCCCGCAGCCTTCCGGCGTCCACTCACGAAATGCTGATGGACGGCTGTTCCATCGAGCCATCGAAAGTAGCAATTCAATTCTTCAGTGATGGAACTCGACCGGGAGAAACATCGGCCTCCATCACCTATGGAGAACTGAAACAAAGGATTCTGCAAACCGCAAACCTGCTCCACGCTATCGGCATCGCAAAGGACGATGTGACATCGGTCCTCATGCCTGCGGTTCCGGAAGGTCTGTACGCACTTTGGGGCGCCCAGGCTGCAGGCATTGCGAATCCAGTGAACTGGATGCTCGAGGCAGACATCCTGATCCACATGTTCAAGGCCGCAGGTACGCGAGTGCTGATCGCGTATGCGGGCGATGAGAACACCGACATCTGGTCGAAGATCGAACTCGTCGCCAAAGAACTGCCATCCTTGGCGGCAGTGATTCGTGTTGGCGGCGTCGGCGAGCAATGCAACGCCATCGGTTCGGTGCCTGTGATTGACTTTGCTGCGGCCAGCGCAACACAACCAGGCGACCGGCTGGTGTCGGGCCGCATATTTTCCCCGGATGACATCGTTGCGCTGTTCCACACTGGCGGTACAACTGGCGTGCCAAAACTGGCGAAGCACTTGCATCGGAATCAGGTCTTCTGGGTCTGGGCAAGCAGTTGCCTGACCGGGTTCGGAAGCGAAGAAGTTCGCGCTGTTGGCGTACCCATCTTCCACTCCGCCGGTGCCATCGTGAGTTGCCTCGCGCCGCTCTCGCGTGGCGCCAGTATCGTGTTGATGACCTCGGCAGGGTTTCGCCACCCATCAGTACTCCCCAACATCTGGAAAATCGTCGAAGCGTTCCGCATCAGCATGCTCACGCTTGTTCCAACGTTGGTCAATCAGGTGCTTTCGTTGCCGATCGCCGCTGCGGATATCTCCAGCCTCAACTATGTCGCGTCATCGACGGCGCCGCTTTCGACCAACGTCGCAGAGGCCTTCTATCGCATGACCGGCTTGCGCATCCGCGAAAGCTACGGGCTTACGGAGACTGCTGCGGTCACTTGCATCACGCCTCCGGTGGACAAGGTCAAGGTGGGTAGCTCCGGGATTCGCCTGCCATACCAGTCCGTGCGCGTCGTGCAGCCCGGTTCGGAGAAAGGCACGGCCCGCGATTGCGCACCTGGAGAGGCAGGCCTCATCATCGTCAAGGGCCCCGCTGTCTTTCCGGGCTACCTCGGCGCCGATCAGTCTGCAAGTTGGGTTGACGGCGAATGGTTGGACACGGGCGACCTGGGGTATCTCGACGAGGACAACTGGCTCTGGATAACCGGACGCGCAAAGGACCTGATTATCAGAGGTGGCCATAACATCGACCCCAAGATGGTTGAAGAGATACTCTTCGCCAACCCCGCGATTCAGGATGCCGCTGTGATTGGTGCACCGGACGCTCATTCCGGAGAAGTACCTGTCGCCTATGTGGTCCTGAAGCCTGGGTCGCAAGCGTCGACGGAAGAGTTGTTGCAGTATGCGGCGACGCATGTTCCTGAACGGGCCGCTATACCCAAGCAGTGCTACCTGCTGCCTCAGATGCCCAAGACGGCAGTGGGGAAGATTCAGAAGAATCTGTTGCGGGTCGATGCTATCGAGCGGATGTTTGACGCCGCGCTCGGCGATGCTCTGTTGACGTCGAATGCAACCGTGAAGGCTGTTGACCGAGGCGCCAGAGGATTCCTGGTTGAGATCAGCGTAACGGGAAGCCTGCCCGACCACGCAGAGATCGACCAACGACTGCGCCCGCTAACGATCCCCTACGAAATCCGACACACACGCTAATGCTTGACCCTTGAAGGCCAGGGAGCTGTCTGCCCTTGGCAGACAGCTCCCGCTGCTGCGCGCGACCGCTTCGTGCACGGCAACTGCACCTCTTGTAGGAATTTTCCATATTTGGCCCAGCCTCCTCGCTATCGGGTCCAGCTACTCCATCATTGCCAACGAGCGCACGCTGCTGAAAGGCATGCGCCGAAGCAAATTTTGGAGACAGCAGACCATGCTAACGTCACGACGTATCAAACTAGCCGCAGCCTTCCTGAGCGGCGCCCTTGTCCTCACCGCATTCCTCGCTTCTCGCGCGCACGCTGAAGCGCCAGAGAGCTATCCCAGCAAGCCCGTCCGCGTGATTGTGCCGCTTCCTGCCGGAGGAGCCACTGATAGCATGGCGCGCACGCTTGCGGAACGCCTTTCTTCGGCTACCGGCCAATCGTTCGTTGTCGAGAATCGCCCAGGCGCATCGGGAGCGATTGGCGCCGACGCCGTTGCGCGCGCCAAGCCCGACGGCTACACGTTGATGGTGTCCATCGGCAGTGTCGTATCCCTGGTCCCTTATACGACCAAGGTGTCCTACAAGCCTGATGCGTTCCTGCCCATCTCGGAACTGGCGCGAACCCCTCAGGTCATGTATGCAAACCCGAAGATTCCCGCCAAGGACCTTGCGTCGCTCGTGAAGTGGGCCAAGGCCAACCCAGGAAAGCTTTCCTTTGCTTCCTTCAGCGCTGGTACGCAAGGCCACTTCGCCGGTGTCCGTCTGAACCAGCTTGCTGGTATCGACATGCTGCACGTCGCCTACAAGGGCTCGGCTCCGGCAATGCAGGATTTGCTCGGCGGCCAGGTACAGATGATGTTCGACGCCGTGCTTCCGGCCATGAACTACGTGAAGTCAGGCAAGCTGCTGGCTCTCGCCACTGCTGGCACAGAGCGTTCGCCCTTCGCGCCGGACGTTCCTACATTCCGTGAACTCGGCTATCCCGAGATGGAGCAATTCAACGGCAACTTCGGCTTGTTTGCTCCGGCAGGCGTTCCTCCCGATCTGGCGCGACGACTCGAGACGTTGGCTCGTCATGCAGTCAATTCGCCCGAATACCGCAGCAGGGTGAAGGAGTTTGGCCTCACGGAACCGGACGCGACCCAGATTGCATCGTTCTCGAAGCGGGTTCGGGAAGACCAGGCGAAGTGGTCGAGCTTTGTGAGTCGCATTGGCTACAAGCCTGAGATGTGAGGCGAACATGCAATTGCAACCCAACACCTACTGGTCAGAAGCCGACCTCTCTTCCCGTGAGAAGATTCGAACGTTCGAAGAAGTTCCGCTCGCCGAGCGCCGCTTACCCGAAACGACATATGAGATGCTCGGCGACGGCTGCCAGATCGATCCTGGCAAGGTCGCTATCTGGTACATGCACACTGGTTGCGATACTCCGGAGAACGCTAAAGCGACAACGTATCGCCAGCTCTGGCGCCGGGTTAACCAGACCGCCAACCTGCTGTCATCCCTCGGCATTGGCAAGACTGACGTCGTCTCTCTGCTGGTGCCTGCTGTAACCGAAGCACAGTTCCTGCTCTGGGGCGGCCAGGCTGCGGGCATTATCAATCCCGTCAACTGGATGCTTGACTCGAACATCCTGGCCCATATGATCGGGTCGGCCGGTGCTCGCGTGCTGGCTGTCTATGGAGGGGACGAGCATATCGACCTTTGGCCAAAGGTGACCGAGATGCTTCCGTCCCTACCGAACGTCAGCGCTGTAGTCAGTATTGGTGGACGACGCCCGCAGGCTCAGGAGCTCTGCGGTGTACCTGTGGTTGACTACGAGGCCGTCATCGAGCAGTTTCCCGATGACCACCTCGCAAGCGGCAGAAGGATCTTAAGTACAGATGTTGCTGCGCTCTTCCACACAGGAGGCACAACTGGAACACCGAAGCTCGCGCCGCAAACGCATGGCGCCGAAGTCTTCAGCACCTGGGCCTTCGGGATGGTCTACGGTACCAAGGCAGAGGACGTTCGCAGTACCGGCTTGCCGGTCTTCCACGTTGGTGGCGCGCTTGCCGGCTGCCTGCATACGCTCGTGAGAGGCGCCACGCTGGTGCTCATGACTTCCATTGGCTGGCGCCATCCGACGGCCGTATCCAATTTCTGGAACACCGTACAAGCGTTCCGCATTTCGGCCGCGGCACTGGTCCCGACCATCATCAATCAGCTGCTGAGATTGCCGATTGGCAGCGCCGACATCAGCAGCCTCCGCGTGGCCAGCACGGGCACCGCCCCGCTTTCCGCACATGTGGCTGAAGGCTTCAAGACGAAGGTCGGCATCCCGCTCCTCGAAACCTATGGCATGACGGAATCCACGTCGGTCACGACATCCAACCCTCGTTTTGGTATCAAGAAAACTGGCTCTGCCGGACTTCCATTCCCATACCAGCAGATCAAGGCCGTACGCATCGATACCCTGACGAGGTCCTTCAGCGAGTGCGCGCCAAACGAGGCGGGAAATATCGTCATCGCGGGGCCCGCAGTGTTTGCTGGATACCTTGACCCTGCCGCCAACAGCAAGGTCTTCCTGTCCGGAAAGTGGCTCGATACCGGAGACCTCGGCTACATCGATGAAGACGGCTACCTGTGGATCACGGGCCGGGCCAAGGACCTGATCATCCGTGGCGGGCACAACATTGACCCGCGCATGATCGAGGAAGCGTTTTTCAAGCATCCCGACGTGGTCGAAGTAGCGGCCATCGGGGTGCCCGATGCCTATGCAGGAGAAATGCCGGGTGCTTACGTGGTAGTGAAGGCCGACGCAACGATTGGCGCCGCAGAGTTGCTTGCGTTCGGCGCAGCGAACATCCCGGAGCGCGCGGCGGTGCCAAAGCACTACTTCCTGGTCGACGAGCTTCCCAAGACGCCGCTCGGCAAGGTGAACAAGGCTGCGCTACGCGTGGACGCTACGCAGCGGGAGTACTCCCGAATTGTGGCGTCGCTGGGTATCGCATCGCTCGAAAAGGTCGAAGCCTATGATCAAGGCAGCGCTGGCGTCCGTTGCCGAGTATCGCTACGGAATACACCTGCACACGAATCCGAGGTGGATGCGATTCGTCAGGCCCTCGGCGCATTGACCATTCCGTACGACATCACAATCATCCATTAGCGCGACGATAGCGCCACGGAAGTGGAAACGGGGTGGGCACGGCGCGCCCACCCCGTTGCGCATGGAATCAGTTGCGCTCGACTGCCAACGGTAGATCCAAACGCTCGTTCGCCCACTGGGTTAGAAAATCAAAGCACGGCGCCAGAGCCACTCCGGCTTCGGTCAAATGGTAGGTAAGCCGGTTGCAACGATCGCCGCGTCGCTCAAGCAACCCGATTTCGACTAGCAGCCGCAATCGAACCGTAAGCGTGCTGGGCGCGACGCCAAGCGATCTTTCGAATTCATCAAAATGTGTATGCCCAGACAATGCCTCTGCGACGATAAGTAGCGTCCATCGTTCGCCCAGCAACTCCAACGTTCTCCGAACGCGCTTATCTGCCGTAAGCTGCCTGCATCGGTCCATCCCGGTCTCCTCCTTTCTCTCTTTGTTGTTGGTGGACAAAAAAAAGCCCGCGGCGCGGCACGGGCAGAAACTGTTACCCGCAGGTCGGGTTACAGGAGACATCTCACCGGGTGAGCAGCACCCGGCCCTGGTCAGAAATACAGTCGGCTTAGCGTCTCCGCCACGCAGACAGGTTTGACAGTGCCTCGGGCTTCCATCGTGACAGTCCACGTCAGTGTCGCTACCGACGAATCGGGAGCATCGACTGAAACCAGCCTGGCATGCAGGCGAACTGCAGCGCCCACCGGCACCGGCGCTGTAAAGCGAACGCGATTGAGGCCGTAGTTCACACCCATACGCACTCCACTCACCTTGATGGTCTTTGCCATCAACGCAGGGAGCAACGACAGGGTGAGAAAGCCATGTGCGACAGGCCCACCGAATGGAGACTCCTTCCTGGCGCGCTCCGGGTCGGTGTGAATCCACTGATGATCACCTGTGGCCTGGGCGAACTGGTTGACATCGCTCTGGGAGATGTCGATCCAATCACTGGTGCCCACATCCTGGCCGACCAGAGCCTTCAGCGCGTCAAGCGACGCAATCTCCCTCATGACCGACTCCGCTCAACGACCCTGGAAGTTCGCGGCACGACGTTCCGCGAACGACCGCAGACCTTCCTTGAAGTCTTCCGTCGCGAAGACGGTGTCGCGAATGCGTGGGATGCATTCGATTGCGGCCTTCTCGCCCTGCTCGGTGTACGTCAGGGCGGCTTCCTTGGCAGCCCGCAGGCCGATAGGGGCGTTCTTGCAGATCAGATGCGCCAGTTCGATGGCGCGCTCGCGATGCTTGCCAAACGGATGCACCTCCTGCACGAAGCCGATTTCGAGGGCGCGCTTCGCGTCGAACTCGTCGCACAGGAACAGGTGGTACATCGCATTGCCCCAACCCGTACGGGTCAGGTATCGGAAGTGCGCGCCACCCAGAGGTGCAATACCCCGACGCGACTCCATCTGGCAGAAACGGGCCGTGTCTGCAGCAATCACGATGTCGCCGGCGAGCATCATCTCGATGCCGATGGTGTAGGTGATGCCCTGCACCACGGAAATAATCGGCTTCGTGGAGCGCTTGCGCAGACCAAACGGGTCCACCTTGTCGTTAGGAATCGGGCGAGCGGTGGCCGTCGGGCCAAAGAACTTCGGCATATCCAGACCTGCCGTGGTGTGTTCGCCTTCCGGCGCCAACACGGCGACCCACAGGTTCGGGTCATTTTCAAACGCGGTCAGATGGTCCCAGAGTTGCTCCATGATTTCCGGGGTAATGGCGTTCTTCTTCGCCACGTTGTCGACGGAGATGATGGCCACATGGCCGTCAACGGTCATCTTCACATCGCCCTGCGCTTGTTCGTTGCTCATGCTGTTCTCCAGATTTTGTGTGTACTAGCTCAGACTGCGGTCAGGCCGCCGTCGACGGCCAGGATCTGGCCCGTAATGTGTTTGCCCGCATCGCTGGCGAACAACAGGGCCGCACCCTTGAGGTCGTCCTCATCACCGATACGTTGAAGCGGCGCGCGTTCGGATAGCTTCTCGACGCCAAGCTTCTCGATGGTGCCGCGCGTCATCTTCGACGGGAAGAAGCCCGGAGCCAGCGCGTTGACGGTGATGCCAAACTGGCCCCATTCGCCGGCCAGGCCGCGGGTGAAGTTCACAATCGCACCCTTGCTGGTGTTGTACGCGATGGTTCCAAGGGAGTTCGGACCATTCCCCTTCAGACCTGCGATCGATGCCAGGTTGATGACTCGGCCGTAGCGATTCGGAATCATCGAGCGCTTGCCAATCTGCTGGGTCAGCAGAAAGACACTGCGCACGTTCAGATTCATGAGCTTGTCCCACGCTTCGACGGGGTGGTCAGCCGCAGGGGCGCCCCAGGTCGCGCCGGCGTTGTTGACGAGAATATCGACGCGGCCCAGACGGGCCAGCGCTTCATCAACCAGCTTGTTGATGTCCGACTCCTTCTGATTGTCGGCCGCCACCCAGTCAGCCTCGATGCCGAGTTGACGCAGGTGAGCCTGAGCCGATTCGAGGGCATCTGCCTTGCGCCCCGTAATCAGGATCTTGGCGCCTTGCTCGCCTAGTGCTTCCGCAACCTGCAGGCCAAGACCACTCGAGCCGCCAGTAATGAGTGCGGTCTTGCCAGTCAGGTCCAACGCTTTCTTGATGCTGCCCATGTCTCTTCTCCTAGATGACGCTAATGAATTGCTGCCCGGCGCTTTGCGCCGTGCATCACAACACTTCAAACAGACCGGCAGCGCCCTGGCCACCGCCGACGCACATGGTGACGACCACATACTTGACACCGCGGCGCTTGCCCTCGATCAGCGCGTGGCCAACCAGCCTGGTACCCGACACACCATAGGGATGGCCAACTGCAATTGCGCCGCCGTCCACGTTGAGCTTGTCGAGCGGAATGCCCAGCTTCTCGGCGCAATAGAGCACCTGCACGGCGAAGGCTTCGTTCAGTTCCCACAGACCGATATCGTCGAGACGCAGACCTGCGCGCTTCAGCAGCTTCGGTACCGCGAAGACGGGACCAATGCCCATCTCATCGGGCTCACAGCCGGCGACAGCAAAGCCACGGAACGCGCCGAGCGGCGTGTGACCGTGTCGCTCTGCGTACTGTCCGTCCATGACCACGACTGCGGCAGAGCCATCCGAGAACTGGCTGGCGTTGCCAGCGGTCACCACCCCACCGGGCAGCGCCGAACGAATCTTTGCGACACCTTCCATGGTGGTATCGGCCCGGATGCCCTCGTCAGCCGCGATGGTGACCTCGCGCGTTGCAAAGCCGCCCAGCGCCTGGTCATGGACCGACATCGAAGTGGTCATGGGCACGATTTCCGCATCGAAGCGGCCGGCCTGTTGTGCCGCTGCGGCACGAAGCTGGCTCTGCACGCCGTACTCGTCCTGCCTGTCGCGTGAGATGCCGTAGCGCTTGGCCACCTGTTCGGCGGTTTGCAGCATGTTCCAGTACGCCTCCGGCTTGACAGCCATCAGTGCGGGGTCCTCGGCCATGAACCGATTCACATGCGGTTGGACGCAGGAGATGCTTTCCACGCCGCCGGCCACAATCACATCGCCCTCGCCGGTGAGGACACGCTGCGATGCCATTGCCACGGTCTGCAGACCCGATGCACAGAAGCGGTTGACGGACACCCCCGGCACGTGGACAGGAAGGCCGGCCATCAGCGCAATGCGCCGCGCGATATTTCCGCCAGTCGTGCCTTCCAGCAACGAGCTGCCCATGATCACGTCTTCCACTGCGTCAGGGTCGACCCCGGCGCGCTCTACCGCATGCTTGACGGAATGGGCACCCAGGGACGCTCCGTGCGTGCTGTTGAACGCGCCTTTCCAGCTCTTGGCCAGGCCAGTACGCGCCACGGAAACGATGACTGCTTCTTTCATGATGAGACTCGCTTTGATGGGATGTCAGGAATTGAAGCTGCCGCCATCGGCTACCAGATCCTGGATAAGCGTGGCAGGCGTTTGGCCTGCTTGCTCCATGGCGCGCGCCACGCTGTAGAGGCCAACGGTGTCCGCGTAGAACATGGGACCGCCACGCCAGGTGGGGAAGCCGTAGCCATTGAGATAGACCAGGTCGATATCCGACGCCCTGGCGGCAATTCCCTCATCCAGGATCCGTGCGCCTTCGTCCACCAGCGCGAAGATGAGTCGCTGGACGATTTCATCCTGCGAATACCTGCGACGGGTAACGCCCTTCTCGGCCCAGTAAGCGTCCAGCAGTTCCTTGACCGCCTGGGCAGGAATGGGCTTGCGCGCACCGGCCTGGTAGTCGTACCAGCCCGCGCCGGTCTTCTGACCAAAGCGTCCGGCTTCACACAGGCGGTCTGCTACCTCGGAGCGAGGGGCGGACGGGTCCTCGGCGTAGCGACGCTTCCGAATTGCCCAGCCAATGTCGTTGCCGGCCAGGTCGCTCATGCGGAAGGGACCCATCGCCATCCCGAACGACTCGACTGCACGGTCAACGTCTTCGGGATAGGCGCCTTGCTGCACCAGCAGTTGCGCCTGCTGGCCATACTTCGCAATCATGCGGTTGCCGATAAAGCCGTCACACACGCCGGATACGACTGCAACCTTGCCGATGCGCTTGGCGATCTGCATTGAGGTGGCAAGGACGTCCGGCGCTGTCTTGGCGCCACGAACGACTTCCAGCAGGCGCATCACATTGGCCGGACTGAAGAAATGCAAGCCGACCACGTCTGCAGGCCGCGATACGACTTCGGCAATGGCATCCAGGTCCAGTGTGGAGGTGTTGCTGGCCAGGATGGCGCCCTGCTTCATCACGGCGTCGAGCTCTCGGAACACCGACTTCTTGAGGTCCATGTCTTCGAAGACGGCCTCCACCACCAGGTCCGTATCACCGATCTCCTTCAAGCCAACGACTGGCTGAAGCAACGCCATACGCTTATCGGCCGCATCCTGGGATAGCTTGCCCTTCCTGACTGTCGCCTCGTAGGTGCGGCGAATCGTTCCCACTGCTTTTGCAGCCAGTTCATCACTGGTTTCCGACAGCTTCACCGGGATTCCCGCATTGAGGAAACACATGGCAATGCCGGTGCCCATCGTGCCGCCGCCCAGGACAGCCACCTTGTCGATGGTGCGCAGGGGCGTGCCTTCCGGAAGGTCGTCGATTTTCTGCGCAGCGCGCTCTGCGAAGAACGCATGACGCAGCGACCTGGAAACGCTGCCTTCCATCAACTCCAGAAAGCTCCGGCGTTCCTGAGCCAGACCATCGTCGAACTTCTGGAACACGGCCGCATGCACTGCCTTGAGCGCGTGCTGCGGCGCCGGGTATTGCGGCTGCTTCGCCACGATGGAGGTGCGCACAAACTCGAGGAATGCCTCGGGGTTCGGATGTTCGACGCGTCGGTCGCGAACGCGGGGATACGGACCGGGCCGCTTTGCAACTTCGCGCGCGAAGTCCGCGGCGTTGCCAAGGAGTTCGCCATCGAAGAACCGGTCGAACAGTCCGCTGTCCTTGAGCGCCTCCGACTTTACCGAAGCCCCGGTGACAATCATGTTGGTTGCGCGTTCCAGCCCAATGATTCGCGGCAGGCGCTGCGTGCCGCCCGCTCCCGGAAGCAGCCCCATACGCACTTCCGACAGCGCAATCTGTGCGCCGGGAACCGCTACGCGGTAGTGGCAGGCCAGTGCCAGTTCCAGGCCCCCGCCCATGGCGACCGAATGGATAGCCGCCACTACGGGCTTCGGGCAATCCTCGATCGCGGCGAGTACGGTGTTCAGTCCCGGGTCACGACGCGCCTTCGGATTATTGAACTCGCGCATATCAGCGCCGCCTGAGAAGGCCTTACCCGAGCCCGAAAGGACAATGCCCTTGACCTCGGGATCTTTAACAGCACGGTCGAGGCTATCGACGATTCCAACGCGGGTTGAATAGCCGAGCCCATTGACGGGCGGATTCGCGAGCAGGATGACGGCAACGCCGTCGGTGACATGGTATTCGGTACTCATGACGAAATACTCCGGGGAGATGGGATGACCGAGCGTCTGGCTAAACGGTGCGTTGCTCAGCGCGAGCGGGAAAGAAAACTGTTGAAGATGGCTTGAGCGTCTTCTGTCGCCCGCAACGTCTGAAAGATGTCGCGTTCCTTCTGAATCCTTGCCTCGATGAGTTCTCGCGACGCGGACTTCAGCAGTTGACGGGTGGCTGCCAGGGCTGCCGGAGGCTTTTTGGCAAGCGCACGCGCAATGGACTCTGCTTCCTCAAACACCATGTCGTTCGGAAGCACGCGATTCACCAATCCCGCCTTCTGTGCTTCCCCCGCGAGGACAAACGAGCCGAGGAGCATCCATTCGCTGGCCTTCTGTTGCCCAACCAGAGCCGGAAGCAGAAGCGTCGAGCCAAACTCGGGACAAAGTCCCAGGTCGACGAACGGGAATCGGATACGAGCGTCCTCCGACGCCACCACGTAGTCGCAATGGAGCAAGACCGTGGCACCAATACCAACTGCATAGCCGCAGACAGCGGCAACCAGCGGCTTTTGCAGGGACGTGACGGCCTTCATGAACCGAATCGAGGCAAGCTTTTCTTGTCCGGAGCCATCGTCAGCGAAGTCCTGAATATCGTTCCCGCTACTGAACACCGTCGGCGTTCCCCGCAGGACTACCACGCGTACGTTGTCGTCGCGACCAGCGTCTTCCAGCGCCAGCGCCAACGTCAGGTACATCTGCTGCGTAAGCGCATTTTTCTTCTCGGCCCTGGTCATCGACAGGGTCAGGACACCGCCCTCATACTTCGCTTGAATGAATTTCATGATCAAGAATCCCCGGGCCTATGCTGCGAAGGCCAGCGGATTCATGACTGCCGACGATTCCAGTCGAATCCTCGGCAGCAATGCGCGCGACTCCGGAAGAAGACTCGCGAAGTAGAACTGCGCCGCGGCCAATTTGCCCGCATAGAAGCTATTCGCGGTCTTGGTCGACGCCACCATGGCGGCTCTGGCCCAGAAGTGCGCGAACATCAGGTGACCAATCAAGCGCAGGTAGGCGGCGGACGATGCCCCGGGTTGGCACGGGTCAATGCGGGCCGAGTCGAGAATGAACTGCGTGGCAGCCTCAACGTCATCACAGAGCTCCGCAATAGCGCGCCCCATGTCATCGACCTTGCTCTCCGCATCAGCTTCCCGAGCAAGACACGCGTTTGCGGTCTCGCGTACAAGCGTGAGGAGCTTGCGAATCTGTGCCCCGTTATCTGCCAGAACCTTTCGGCCGACCAGGTCGTTCGCCTGTACGCCGTTGGTCCCCTCGTAGATTGGGAGGATGCGGGCATCGCGCAGCAATTGTTCCGCACCGGTTTCCGTGATGAACCCCGCGCCGCCATGCACTTGCATGCCCAGACTGGTGACATCCACCCCGTTGTCGGAGAGAAACGCCTTGGCTACGGGCGTCAGGAGCGCAAGCAGGCTTTCTGCATCCTGCGAGGCTTGTGCATCGGCGCTGTGGTGATGGATGTCGATCTGCAGCGCCAGCCAGTATGCGAATGCGCGGCCGCCCTCCACGAGCGCGCGCTGCGTCAACAGCATGCGACGTACATCGGGCAATGACAGGATAGGGTCTGGGCCGGATGAACCTGCCGGGCTCGCAGGGGACCGACTTTGCAAGCGTTCTTGCGAGTAGCGGAGCGCGCGCTGGTAGGCCGTCTCCGACAGGCCCAGCGCCTGCGTGCCGGTTCCCAGCCGTGCGCCATTCATCATGACGAACATCGCCGGCAGGCCCTTGCCCGCCTCTCCGATCAGGTATCCCGTGGCCGCCTCGAAATTCATCACGCAGGTGGCGTTCCCATGGATACCCATCTTTCGTTCCAGAGAACCACACTGGACACCGTTCCGCGCTGCAGGCTTACGGTCTTTATCGAGCAGAAACTTGGGAACGATGAACAGGGAGATACCTCGCACTCCAGCAGGTGCATCTGGCAAGCGAGCCAGGACCAGATGAATGATGTTCGGCGCCAAGTCATGCTCGCCGGACGAGATGAAAATCTTGGTTCCGGTAATCGCGAACGAACCATCGGCGTTAGGTACCGCACGGGTCCGCAGCAGACCAAGGTCAGTGCCGCAATGAGGCTCGGTCAGACACATCGTCCCAGTCCACTCCCCAGTCGCCAACGGCTGGAGGAACGTATCCTTCTGCCAGTCGGAACCATTCGCCCGGATGCACCGGTATGCGCCCTCCGAGAGCTTCGGATACAGGGACCACGCGGAATTGCTCGAAGCCAGCATCTCGCTGACGGCGGTACCCATGATCTGGGGCAGTCCCTGGCCACCGTCCTCGACGTCACACACCAAGCCGCTCCATCCGTCGGACGCGTAGCGGCTGAATGCCTCGCGGAAGCCGGGCGCCGTTTTGACATCCCCGGCGCTGTATTCGCAACCATGCTGGTCGCCTACCGGATTGAGCGGCGCCAGTACGTCCGCGCAAAACCGGCCGGCACCGTCCAGTACCTGGTCGGCCGTTTCCCGATCGATAGCCTTGTCGGCGCAAATGCCCGCGAGCGCGCCCTCCATGTCGAGCAACTCGTGCAGCACAAACTGCATATCGCGTAGCGGCGGAACGTAGTTGCCACTCATGTCGTCTCCATCAATGCTTGTGTGAATTGGGTGAATGGAGTCTGGCACGCGGGCTCTACCGGGGCTTGTCAGAAATCCCCGCGCAGCTTGTCAGCGTTTTCCGATATGGCGTTGTGTCCCGGCAAGCGTTCTGCTGTAATCCATGCAAGTGCCGATGCGATGCACAGGAGACAGCAGGTGAAGCGAGATGGATGAGGCCGAAGAGTTCTTGAACGACTACGAGATTCCTTTCAAGGGAATCGTCGAGCAGTCCGTAGCTGGCATCTACATCCTTCAGGATGGAAGACTGCAGTACGTGAACGAAACGTTCGCCGCAATGTGCAACGTTCCCCGCAGCCGCATGACAGGCGAACTGGTGGCGAACCTTGCTGCGCCGCATCAGGTCGATGCGCTGATGAAGCAGTATCACAAGCGCATTCGCGGTGAGCGACCTGGTCCATTTGTCTTGCACACGAAGCGCCCCGATGGGTCGCGTGGCTATGTGGAAATCCACGGCAATACCGTCCAGTACCGGGGAAAGCCCGCCATCGTTGGTGTGGGCCTGGACGTCACCGACCGTATCCAGAAGCAGGAAGCGCTAAGCAGGTCACGTACCCAGCTGCGCGAGCTAATGATGAGGCTCAATTCGGTGCGGGAGCACGAACGTTCAACCGTCGCCCAGGAACTCCATGACGTTGTGGGTGGGATGCTCACCACGATCAAGTTCGACATCTCACGTCTTGGCCGACGCCTGGAGCGGCAAGAGAACGGTGAGAGGCCACTGTCCACTGGCGCGGGTACTGCGAAAGAGACGACACAGCAGCTGTTGGAGCTGGTCCAGGACTCCATTGAAGCGGTACGGCGCATCGCCGAAGGGCTGCGGCCCGGCGCCCTGGACCATCTGGGGCTACAGGACGCGTTGGCTCAGGACTTGCAACAGTTCGAAGCCCGCTATGGCATCGCATGCACGTTTGACTGCAACCGCGCACCACTGCCCTTGAGCGAGTCCCGCGAGCTCGGACTGTATCGAATCTTCCAGGAAGCCATGACGAACATCGCCCGCCATGCCAATGCTTCCGCCGTGGACGTGACGCTGACGTGGGACGCCAGCTTCATCGCCCTAAACGTGGTGGACAACGGCGTCGGGATTGCATCGGTCCCGGCCAAGGGCGCCCATCTTGGGCTACTTGGAATGAGAGAGAGGGCCCGCGACCTTCGCGGTACGGCGGAGATTGGCCCTGGCCGCGCCGGTGGCGTATGCGTTTCCGTTCGCATCCCGACCATCGAAGACAACACCCCGGCGGAGATGCCATGATTCGGATTGTCCTGGTCGATGACCACACCATTTTTCGCGAGGGCCTCAAGCGACTCCTCCTGGACGAAGGCGATTTCTCAGTGGTCGCGGAAGCGTGCAATGGTCCGGATGCGCTAACCGCAATTCGTACGCATGAATTCGACGTTCTGGTGCTTGACATCAGCATGCCCGGCCGCAGCGGGCTGGACCTCATCCCTTCCATTCGCAGCGAGAAGCCCCTGCTGCCCATCGTGGTGCTGAGCATGTACCCTGCCGAACAGTATGCCGTCCGGGCCTTCGAGGCGGGTGCGAGCGGCTATGTCACGAAGGACATGGACGCTGTCGAGCTCGTGGCGTCCATCCGAAAAGTGGTACAGGGCAAGCGCTACTTTTCGCCGCAGGTGGCCGAACGGGTCATGGATAACCTGGACCGTGTGAACGGACAGTTACCGCACCGGGACCTTTCTTCCCGCGAGTACGAGATCATGCGCCTGATCGTGCAAGGGGTCCGTCTTACTGAGATCGGCAAGCAGTTCTTCCTCAGCGTCAAAACGGTCAGCACGTATCGCTCCCGGATCCTCAAGAAAATCGGCGTGGCGACAAACGCGGAGCTGGTGCAGTATGCCCTGCGCCACAGACTGATTGACTAGTTGTGCCCACAGACGGAGCAGCCTTCCATCAGGCTGCTCATCGCTGGCTCCGGAGGAAGGCATAGGTCGCAGCCGCTGCGAGTCCTGACGGACCGACCAGGCGAACATCGCAGCTCATAACCTCACCGCATGAACGCGGCACATCGTATTCGACCGCGAGTGAGGATATCTTCTCGATGTCCCCGCTGTCTTCGTGAAAGCGAATCGCCACCGAACAAGACTCGCAGTCTTCTCCCATCAAGTCACGAGATGAAACGGCGAGGGCTCTCGCCACACCTGAGTATGGCGAGCTTACGGCCACCTGTGTATCGCATCTCCCCGCGTTCCCGCCGTCGGAAGCAAACGGTAGGTAAGAGGACGACGGCAAGTCACCCGTCAACAAGATCTGGCTTGATGCCACGGCGAACTCCTGCCGAAGCTCTGCCCGCCAGCACTGGAGACTCCCATTACCACGAACCCATTTGACGATTACCTCGCAAGGACCCGAACACAGGTCAGCCATCAAGTACGTGGTTATCGATACTGGCGAGACGTTCGGTCCACTGAGGTCGAGCGCAGCCGACAGCATGGCGGCCGCCATGGCACATGGCGCAGTCCCATTGCCTTCGTCCGCAACTTCCCCGGCGTACCTTCCGGTCCCAGTCCTGGTCAGCGAGAAGACCCTGCTTTCCTGGTCGCATGCCTTTGGCATCGGATTATCCTTCGATATACAACTCGACTGATTCCGAATATAGCGAACGTTGCTACGTCGCAGAGCAGGTGCCCACAGATAAGGAAAAATCTGACACAGGAGCGTAGATCGGCATGCAGGCTGTGCCATCTCCGCGAGCGGATAGCCCGCCTGGCGACACCCCTGTGCTAGACTGCCCTCGCCAGAATCCGCATCCTTGAGCGCCATGTCAAACCGTCCAGCTCCGCGCGCACCCACCCATAAAGAGCGCCTTCTAAAACAGGGGTTCAAGCAGTTCTACGCGCATGGTTTCGCCGGTACGAGCCTGGAAACAGTCCTCGTCGAAGCGGGGGTACCAAAGGGTTCGTTCTACCACCACTTCGGCTCGAAAGAAGCGTTTGCCTTGTCCGTGCTGCAGCTCTATTCCGAGAAGCAACAGCAGCGACGCAAGAAGTGGTTCGGTGCACCGGACCTGGATGAGTATGAAATGCTGACCGGATACCTGGACGAGCTGGTCAGCGACTTCACGCGGACTGGAGCCAAGCGTGGATGCCTGATTGGCAAGCTCTCACTTGAGCTCGCAAACACTTCCGAAGCATTCGGCTCACTGCTAAGCACCATGCTTGGCAATTGGCATACCTCGGTTGAGCAGATTATCGAACGCGGGCAGCATGCCGGCACTGTTCGCGACGATCTCCCGGCCAGCCAACTTGCCGACACACTCCTCGCCACAATCCAGGGTGCCCTAATCCTGGACCTCACGCATCGGCGCGTGCAGGCGATGCACAGTATCTCGGCCGTAATGTCAGCGCTGCTTCGGCCGGCTGCGACTGAAACCCGCACGAAGCGGGCCTCACAAAAATAGTCCTCAGACTGCCGTCAGGCGCAGGACCGTCGGCGCAACTTCCATGAAAGCACCCATCGCGCGACCAATCTGACGAAAGTGGTCAGACTTCCGGTGCGCCTCCACGGCAGCCGCGTCTTTATAACGTTCCACAAAGGCGTACTGCCCTGCGGTCTCTGTGCGCCAGAGGCCGTACTCAAGGCATCCCTCTTCCTGGCGCGACGCCTGGACCATCTGATTCGCGAGTTCTTCGAACTGCGCTTCGCTTCCCGGCTTCACGGTGATTTGTGCAACGACACCCAGCATTTCGTCTCCCAGTTCTCTAAGCAATAAGGAGGTCAAGCTTAGCCATACTAGACCGTTACGTCTAGCGGTTCGCAGTCGATCGATCGAATGGATGTTCGCTCTCAACTCCTGGGTAATACCATCCATGAAAAGCTTTCATATTCGAGGGTATCCGCTGATGGCATGCCTGTTTGCAGCCGCCATCACTAGACCATATAGTCTAGTCAATATGAGGATAGGGAGACGACACGATGGCTGGGGAGTGGACGCACAGCTACACATTCACCAACGGCATTCGGATGCATTACGTTGAGCAAGGGGAAGGTCCCCTTGTCTTGCTTTGCCATGGATGGCCGGAGTCCTGGTATTCCTGGCGGCACCAAATCCCCGCGCTGGCGAGCGCTGGGTTCCGCGTTGTCGCACCAGACCTCCGAGGCTATGGAGACACCGAGAAGCCGTTGGAGATCGAGGCTTATGACATCCTCACCCTGACTGCCGACCTGGTTGGCCTGGTCAATGCACTCGGGGAAGAGCACGCCATCCTTGTTGGGCACGACTGGGGTTCGATGCTCGCAGCGACAGCGAGCCTTCTGCGACCCGACATGTTTCGAGCCTTGGCACTGCTGAGCGTTCCTTACATGCCCCGCCGGAGAATCCGACCTGCGGCGCAATTCCACACACTCACGCAGGAACGGCACTTCTACCAGGACTATTTCCAGGTAATCGGGCGTGTCGAAGCAGAAGTCGAAGCCGATATGCGGCACGCTCTTCTGGGCATTCTCTACACCGGCAGTGCCGCATCCCGGCAGCATCCGGAACACCGTCGCAAAGGATTCATTACCTTCGAGAAGTCGACTCGCTTCGTTGACAACCTCGCACTTCCCGAAACCCTCCCGACATGGCTCAGCGCCGAGGATCTCGATGTTTTTGTCGACCAGTTCACGCGCGGCGGCTTCGCTGGCCCAATCAACTGGTACCGGAACATCGACAGAAACTGGTCGCTGACGGCGTTCCTCGACGGCGCGCGGATCGAGCAACCAACACTGTTTGCCGCAGGCGAGTTGGATGGGGTCATCCGCATGGCGAAGATGGAATACGAAACCCTGGAAATCAACGTGCCGAAGCTGTGGAAGAAGACGTTGATTCCCGACGCAGGTCACTGGGTACAGCAGGAAAAACCCGACGAGACATCGCGGTTGTTGATTGAGTTTCTCCAGCAACCGCAAGTCGTTTCCCAGCTTTCATAGCTGGTCTTGATCAAGGAATAGCATGAGCCACGCAAAACTCTTCGAACCCCTCAAGCTCCGTTCGCTGGAGCTGAAAAATCGCATCGTCATGGCGCCAATGACGAGGTCATTCTCACCAGATGGCATCCCTACGCCTGCTGTTGCTGAATACTACGAGCGCCGAGCTGCAGCCGATGTTGGGCTCATCATCACTGAAGGCACAGTCGTTGAGCGCGACACTGCCAAGAATGATCCCAACGTGCCCAACTTCTTTGGGCCAGCATTGCCCGCCTGGAAAGGCGTGGTGGAAGCAGTCCATAGTCGCGGGGCAGCGATCGCTCCGCAACTCTGGCATGTCGGCGCGGCGCGGCACCCGAAGGAGCAGGTAGACCCGGCACTCGTCGATTCACCTTCCGGACTCGCCAGACCTGGGGAGCTGCGCTACTCACCGATGTCTGAAGAGGCGATAGCCGATACGATTGCCGCCTTCGGTCGCGCCGCGGCCTCAGCCGGACAGCTTGGCTTCGACGCCGTGGAATTGCATGGGGCGCATGGATATCTCATCGACCAATTCTTCTGGGACGGTACCAATGCGCGGCAAGATGGCTGGGGCGGAAATGCGATAGCGCAGCGCACACGCTTTGCCGCTGAAATCGTGCGCGAGGTCCGGCGTGCCATCGGCCCCGACCGGCCGCTCATCATCCGTCTGAGCCAATGGAAACAGCAGGACTATCGCAGCCGGATCGCTAACGACCCCATTGGCATGGAAGAGTGGCTCACGCCGCTTGCCGACGCCGGCGCCGACGTCTTTCACTGCTCTCAGCGCCGTTTCTGGGAACCCGAATTTGAAGGCTCGAGCCTGAACTTCGCAGGCTGGGCCAAGAAGCTCACGGGGAAGCCAACCATCACAGTCGGGTCAGTGGGATTGTCTGGTGATTTTTTCGGTGCGTTCAAAGGTGAGAGCGCCGGCGTTGCGGCGCTCGACGACCTGTTGGAGCGCCTGGAACGCGGCGAGTTTGACCTGGTTGCGGTGGGCCGCGCGTTGATTTCGGACCCCGAATGGGCAAGCAAGATAATGCAGCAGCGTTACGAAGAACTGGTCGGGTTCGACCGGAACGCCCTTGCGGTGTTGTACTAAGAGAGCAAGTCCATCTCGCAGAGGTCAGCGCGAGATGGACTACGCCTCAGGCGTAATACTCTTTTCCTTGATGAGTTGCGCCCATTTGGTCCGCTCTGAGCGCAAGAACGCCGCGAACCGCTCCGGCGTTCCTCCGCCGTCCTCCGCGCCGAATTCGTCAAGGCGCGCAATAACTTCAGGCATCGCAAGGACCTTGTTCACGTCGCTGTTCATTCTGTTGACCATCGCCGCAGGCATTTTTGCCGGTCCAACAAGGCCGAACCAGATACTTGCGTTGAAGCCGGGATACCCCGATTCGGCGACCGTCGGCACGTCGGGAAACGACTTGGCTCGCTTCAACCCCGTTTGTGCGATGGCCTTCAGCTTTCCGCTCTTGATGAACGGCGCAGTAGTGGTCATGCCTTCGAATGCATATTCGACCTGGGCGCCAATCAAGTCATTCATCACGGGTGCGGCGCCCTTGTAAGGCACGTGCAGTGCCGAGATGCCCGCGGTCTTTTCGAACAGTGCCAGCGCCAGATGCTGGGCCGAGCCCGCTCCGGAGGAACCGAACGAGATTTTCCCGGGATTCCTTTTGCACTTCTCGACAACCGCTGCCAGCGTCTTCGACATCTGCGCGTCATTCGAAACCAGGACTTGAGGAGTCTGCCCAACAAGGGCGATGGCAGCAAAGTCATGCTCCGCGTTGAACGGCAGCTTGGGGTACAAGCCCGGCGCAATGCCGAGTGCGTTGATATGCCCCATGAGCAAGGTGTTGCCATCCGGCGCGGCCTTCGCTACTTCAGTTGCGGCAATTCGACCAGCGGCACCGACCTTGTTGTCCACTAGAACGGAGACTCCCCACAGGGCACTCAGTTTGTTGGCGACGATACGTGCCAGGACGTCTGTACCACCGCCTGCGGGGAAGCCAACGATAACGCGTACTGGTCCCGTTGGCAGAGGGCCGCTATTGGCCAAAGCTGGTAAGGCGCATCCTGCGGACGAAGCGGCAAGGATGGAGAGAAAGCGGCGGCGTTCCATAAAGTCTTGTCTCCTGGTTTTTGTAGTGCGGTGGCTTGAATGAGCTTGAATGCCTTTGAGACACTGTGCCTCCAACCGGACTTCAAAAAAAGCGGCTATAACCGTCGTCAGAACACGTAAAATCTGTCGTTATGGATACGCGATTTCTTCAGACGTTCGTGACGGTCGTCGACATGGGCTCCATTGCCGAGGCTGCGCGAAGGCTTGACCTCGCGCCGACCACCGTCGCTCAGCAGATTCGTGCGCTAGAAACGGATATCGGGGCTCAGTTGCTCACGCGCTCGGGCCGTACCGTCAAGCCCACAGTCGTCGGGACACGAATTCTTGAACGCGCTAGAGACTTGCTGCGCGATGTTCGCGACCTGCTTTCTGCGGCATCGGACACAGGGTTACCCGCGGGACCGCTTCGACTAGGTGCTACGCCTACGGCATTGATGGGGTTGCTGCCGCCGTTGTTGCGGCAATGGATGAACGCGCATCCGAATATCCCGGTGTTCATCGAGCCAGGCACCTCGGCTCGACTACTTGACCGCGTGCTATCGGGGGACCTGGACGCAGCAATCCTCGTACATCCGACGTTCGAACTGCCAAAGACCTGCGCATGGCGGCAATTGCGCGAAGAACCGTTGATTCTCTTGACGCCCAGCGGCATGGAGGTTACAGACCCGCTTGCCACGGCGGCGCGCGAGCCGTTCATTCGGTATGACCGGAATGTGGTTGCTGGCAGAATGGCGGACGATTATTTGCGCGCGCATGGCGTACGACCGAAAGTCCATTTCGAGTTGGACGGTATTGAACACATTGCCAAGCTCGTCGCCGAAGGGTTCGGAGTTTCGGTGCTACCCGACTGGCCAGTGATAGGCAGTCCTGACCCGGCACTACATCGTTGGCGCCTTCCCTCTCCATGCCCTTCCCGCCGCGTCGGCATGTGCTGGTTGCGCGCGTCCGTTCGAGCGCAATTGGCCGAGGCTTTCGTCCAGATGGCCGAAACTCACCTGGACGAAGGACGAAAGAGAATGCGTCGCAGCAAGTAGTTCTGGGCGCTACGAATTACGACACAGTGGACCACTTGCCGTACTTTGCGACTTCCTTCTCATCGAAGCCGAAGCCCAGGCCCGGTGTCTGATGAAGAACGACGCGTCCTTTCTTGTGGTCCAGCTGGCGGTCGACCAGGCGACGGAAGTTCAGCACCTGGTCATCCCAGAAGAACTCGACATACCGTGCATTCGGCGTAGCAGCGACCAGCGGTGCATGGACGTCGTGGAACCAGTGCGGGCACACTTGAATGCCATAGCCCGCCGCCATTGCGGCGATTCGCTTCCACTCCGTGATGCCACCGCACACGGCAGCATCCGTCTGCAGGATGGCGGCGCCACCCATATCCAGCAGTTGCTTGTGGTACCAACGGCCGTAGCCAATCTCTGCCGTGGCGACCGGAATACGGGTCAGCTTGGCCAGTCGAGCATGGCTTTCGATGTCGTCGGGGCTAAAGGGCTCTTCGATGAAGTACGGGTCGTACTGTTCAATGCGGCGAAGGTACTGCATCGCCTGGACGGTATCTGTCCAGCCATTGTTGCAATCCAGCATCAATTCCACGTCGGGACCAATGGCTTCCCGCGCGGCCCGTACGCGGGATTCCTCTCCTTGCGGCGACCAGCGACCAGTCTTCATCTTGACGGCCTTGAAACCCTTGGCAACGTAGCTGGCCATTTCTTCACCAACCATCTCGGCCGTTTTGCCCTCGACGTAGTATCCGCCGCTAGCGTAGGCTGCAACCGTATCGGTCTCGACTGCACCAAGGAACTTGTGGAGCGGCAGTCCGACACTCTTGGCGTTCAAGTCCCACAACGCGATGTCCAATGCGCTGATGGCCCGCATTACGGTACCCATGCGGCCCTGCAAGAGAGCCTCCTGGTACATGTCCTTCCACAGACCTTCAACTGCGAGCGACTCGCGCCCAAGTAGCACTGGCGCGAGAAGTTGTTCCACAGCGACGCGGAAGATTTCGCCCGCCGCACTTCCCACATAGCAGAAGCCGATGCCTTCAAGACCATCGGCAGTACGTACCTTGACCAGTCCATAGTGGCGGTCATACACGGTACGGCTCGAAAGGGAAGTTACGTTATCCAGCGGAACGCGGGCTGCACAGACTTCGATAGATTTGATGATTGGCACGGACAGTCTCCTTTGGTTCGCAATTTCATGCGGGTGCAGGAGAACTATGAGCCAGTTACATATCTATAAAAAGTGTGTTTAAACCTTTTCATAAAACGTAAAATGTGTTCTTTTGAATCCGGACATTGTCAGGTAGTGCTCCACATTTTGCGTAAAGCAGAACACCCAGCGAAGTAGCTGACGGCACAACTTGCCAGCCCTTCCTGGGTACTTTCCCTCAACGCAGCGATTCCACCGCCTGTTTCAATCGCGCGCAGCCTTCCTCGATGACTTCCAGCGATGTGGCGAACGAGAACCGGAGATACGGAGACAGCCCGTATGCCGTGCCGTCCAGCACCGCGACTCCGGCCTTGTTCAGGAAGAACATCACCACATCGAGGTCCGATTCGAGCATCGTTCCGGTATCGGTCTGCTTGCCGAGCAACCCCTTGACTGAGGCATAGATATAGAATGCCCCTGCGGACGGCGTGCATTCGATGCCGGGAATGTCGTTGAGCAGTGCAGCCATGCGGTCGCGGCGCTTCTCGAAGATCCCGACCATCTCTTGCACGCAGGATTGGTCACCGTCCAACGCCACTACTGCCGCGGCTTGCGATACAGAGCTTGTGCAGGTCGAGCTCTGCGAGAGGATGGTACCGATTGCCTTCACCAGTTCCCGCGGACCCGCGCCGTACCCCACGCGCCAGCCAGTCATGGCGTATGCCTTCGACATGCCGTTGATAAGCAACGAGCGTTGCTTTAGCGATGGCATCAGTTGGAGAGGCGATACTGCGATGCCACCGTCATAGACATATGGCTCGTAGATTTCGTCGCTCAGGACCCAAACGTCGGGATGGCGTTCAAGCACCGCACAGATTTCGTCGAGTTCCTCCGCCGTGTAGACCGCGCCAGTCGGATTATTGGGGCTGTTCAGAATGATCCAGCGCGTCTTTGGCGTGATGGCAGCTTCCAAGGCCTGTGCGGTGAGCTTGAAGCCAACGTCTGCGCCGCATGTCACGATGACTGGCTTCCCGCCGTTCATGGTGACCATGTCGGGGTACGAGACCCAGTAAGGCGCGCTGATGATGACCTCATCGCCTTCTTCGAGCGATGCCGTCAGCGCGCTGAAGATGATCTGCTTGGCGCCACAGCCCACCACGATCTCATCGCTGCCGTATTCCACGCCAAGGCTTCGCTGAAGCTTGTTGGCAATGGCTCGCCGCAGCGCCGGGGTGCCGAGCGTACTTGTGTACTTCGTCTCGCCTCGCGCGATGGCGTCGTTGGCCGCCTGGCAGATATGAGCAGGGGTGGCCAGGTCCGGCTCACCAATGGTGAAGTCGAGGATGTTGTGACCGTTGGCTCGCAGGTCATCTACCAGGGCTTTGGCAGCAATGCTGGGGGATGGCTTGATCAGGCCCATGCGGCTGCTGACGATGCTGTTGCTCATTTGTCTACCTCTATTGGGAATGGTTTGGATCGGCGCTGCGGTCAAACGAGACCATGGCGGTTCAGGGTTTCCTGCAGCCCCAGGAGCTCCACCATCGTTGCGCCTTCTTCCAGGCGGCGGCGCATGATCTCTTCCTTGCGCTCCCGCTCCTCGCTGGCCTCGATGACCTGAGCGACCTCTTCCCTTGCAACGACCACCAGGCCATCACGGTCGCCCATGACGATGTCGCCGGGACGTACCACAACGCCACCTACGGTCACTGGGACATTCACCTTGCCTGGCTGCTGTTTGTTCGTACCTTTGATGCAGAGGCCGCGACAAAAGACGGGGAAGCTCATTTCGACAATCGCGCTCGCGTCACGAACCGCGCCGTCGATGACCAGGCCGGCCAGGCCAAGCTTCTTGGCGGCCAGCGTCAGGATGTCGCCCCAGGGACCCGCATCGACAAATCCTTTTGCATCGATAACCAGAACATCACCGGGTTTCGCCTTGGTCAGCGCGTAGTGAATCATCAGGTTGTCGCTGGGTCGGATGTCCACAGTCAGCGCAGGTCCGACTACGCGCATCGCGGGGTCAAGCGCCGCAATCCGCGGGTCAACGGCGCCTCTCTGGCCCTGCGCTTCATGGATGGTGGCAGCGCCGAGACGCTTGAGCGTGTCGAGCTGCGATTGATTAATGTCCGTCATGGCAAACTCCAGAGAATAGAAGGCCTATCCCTCTCCACGGAGGGGTGCGAAAGAAGGCAGTCGGGTTAGTTAGTGGAAGCGCGCGAGACTAAAGGCGCTAACGTCGATGGGGGGGCCGGCACCCCGCACCATCGCCGCCACGCATTTGGCAGTAATGGCCGAAGTCGTCAGTCCGCTGTGTGAGTGGCCGAAGGCATAGAAGACGCTCTCGGTGCCTGGGACTTTGCCAATCGCCGGCATCCCATCAGGAAAAGTCGGGCGAACACCCATCCACGGCTTCGCATCCGTCCCGCTGATGCCAGGCAGATAAGGTCTTGCCAACCCCAGGAGCATGCTTGCCCGCTTCATGTTTGGCTTCGAATCGGCGAAAGCGAACTCCGCCGTGCCGGCCAGGCGCAACCCTTCATCCATGGGCGTGGCAGCGAAGAACGGCTCGCCAAACACGACCGGCCGCCGCAGCGCAATTTGGGAACTCGGCAGCATCAGGTGGTATCCACGCTCGGCAGCCAACGGCACGTTGAGCCCAAACGGCGTGAGCAGGTCTTTGGAAAGGTAGCCTGCGGCCACGACCACTCTATCGGCCTGGTACGCCGATTCGGCCGTGACAACCTCTGCCTTGCCCGACGCGCAAAGGTTGACGGTTCGCACCTCTTCCCGAAGAATCCGAGATCCGGAATCGATGAGCCGCTTTGCATAGTGCTCACCCAGCCCACGAGGGTTGCTGCAGCGTCCCGCGTTGGGAAAATAGATGCCCCCGACTACGTCCTGACTAAGCGCTGGTTCCAACTCACGCACACAGGCCGCGGAGACGCGCTCGGCCGCGAGGCCAAAGCTGTTCCATACCGGCAGCGTGCGGGATTTCGCTTCGAGGGCGGCTTCGGTCTTGAACACGACCAAACCACCTTGGCGAGTGACAAGATGCGCTGCCGAGGCTTCCCTTGTCAGCGCGTCGAGCTCGGCAATGGCGGCGTTCGTCAACGATGCCATGCTCGCCAGGACGCGCTGATATGGCTCGGGCTTTAGCGTTGCCATGGCTCGGACCGCCCAAGGTACCAGCCGGCATGCGTAGGTGGGTTGAATAACCAGCGGCCCGTCCTTGTCCAGCATCAGCTTGGGCAACTGGCGTACCAGGTCAGGCGTAGCAGGAGGGAAGATGTTCGCCTCCGACAGATACCCGGCGTTGCCAAATGAAACCCCGTGCATCGGCGCTTGTTTGTCGATAACGGTAACCTTGAAACCCTCCATCCGCAGCCTCAGTGCGATGGAGAGTCCGATGATGCCGGCACCGACAACAATGGCGGATTCGGGGTTGCGTGGGCGGTCCATGATGGTCTACGGTGCGAGCGAAGGTCAGTGCGAGCGAAGGTCAGACAGGAAAGCTTGGGCACGTGGATGCTGCGGCGATGCGAAGAAGTCGTTTGGCGCGGCCTCCTCCAGGAGCGTGCCCTTGTCCATGAACCACACCCGATCGGCGACTTCACGTGCGAAGTTCATTTCATGCGTGACGCAGACCATCGTCATACCGTCCTTCGCCAAGCCCTTCATCACGTTGAGCACTTCGCCGACCATTTCGGGGTCCAGGGCACTGGTCGGCTCATCGAACAACATGACGGGCGGGTCCATTGCCAAAGCACGCGCGATGGCAACGCGCTGCTGCTGACCGCCCGAAAGCTGTTGCGGGTACGCCTCTGCCTTGTGCGCCAGGCCCACGCGTTCGAGTAGCGACATGGCCTTGCTCTTCGCCTCGCTCTTGCTCTTTGCCGCAACCTTCAACGGTGCGAGGCACACGTTATCGACGACGGAAAGATGCGGAAACAGGTTGAACTGCTGGAACACGAAGCCAACGTGACTGCGAAACTTGTTCAGGTTCAGTGAAGGTGCATGGATATCCTGGTTGTCGAGGACGATGCTTCCTTTCTGGATTTCCTCCAGACGGTTCACTGTGCGAATAAGCGTCGACTTACCGGAGCCGGAAGGTCCGCACACCACCACGACCTGGCCGCGCTTGACTTCCGCAGTCACGTCCACGAGTGCGTGATAGTCGCCGTACCACTTATTGACTTTGGAGAACTGAATCATTTTCATAGCTCCGGTTGGATGCAGCCACACCACTTCTCCTGCGGGTAACACGACGTTCAAGCGAGTGGGCGAACTGTGTCAGACAGAAGCAAACGGCAAAGTAGGTCAACGCGAGAATCAGGAAGACTTCGAATGGTCGCGTCAGCAGGTTGGTATTGATCTGGTTGGCCGAGAACGTCAGCTCTTGCACACTGATGACATAGCCCAGCGATGTCTCTTTGATGGTGGAAACAAACTGGCTAACGATGCTCGGCACCATGTTGTAGATGGCTTGCGGCAGGATGATTTGCCGCAACGTCTGCATGTAGCTCAGTCCTAGCGCTCGCGCAGCTTCGGTCTGGCCAGTAGGGAGCGCTTCGATACCGGCACGGATCACTTCGGAGAGATATGCCGCTTCGTAGATGACCAGCGTGCAGAGCAATGTCGTAAAACCGGTGACGCTATGGCCCACCAGCACCGGGACCAGAAAGTAGCTCCAGAAGATCAGCATCACGAGCGGCACGCCGCGCACGATGTACACGACAATCGTTGCGGGTACTCGGAACACCTTCCACGGAGAAACACGTGCGACTGCGAGCAGGATGCTGATGGGGAAGGAGATGACCAACCCCAACACCGAGAGAATCAGCGTCAGCGCCAGCCCGCCCAACGGCCCTTGGGGGTATTGCCCCAGCAGCAGGAGTTGCCAGTTATCGCGGAGAATATCGAACATGACTTACCTCGCGGGAATTCGGGTTCTTTGTGCTACCAGCGCACCGATTGCCATCAGGGCCAGCGAAATCGCCAGGTAGAAGGCCGTTGCCAGGAGGTAAGCTTCGAAGGTGCGGAACGTGTGGTTCTCGACTTCACGGACTGCATAGGTCATTTCGGCTGCGCCCACTGCCATCGCCAGACTGGTGTTCTTGAACAGCAGCACCGTGTGGTTGATAAAGGGCGGCAACGCAATGCGGAAAGCCTGAGGCAGGATGACGTACCGCATCGAACCGAGGTAACTGAGACCCAACGAACGCGAAGCCTCGTGCTGACCTACCGGGATTGAACGCAGCCCGCTTCGGATGTCTTCCGAGAAATAAGCGGCCATGCACATGCCAATTGCGATGCCGGCAAAGATGAGCTCGCCGTTGTTGGCGTTAGCCCAGGTCTGGATGCTTTCCGGCAGCAAGGTCGGGATGCCGAAGTACCACAGGAGGATGTGGACCAGCATCGGAACATTCTGGTGATACGCAACATACCCGGCAACGAAGCGCTCGGCGATGCGGCTTCCAGATACGCGGATCGTTACCAGCGCCGTGCCAAGTACCAGCGCCAGGATCCAGCTACAGACGGTAAGCCAAGTTGTGAACTCCAGGCCTTTGAGCAACTGTTCACCGTAGGGTGCTGCGAAGAGGGGGCCAAGATTGAAATGGGAAAGCATGATGCACTCCTGGAGTTGGGGCCGTTGGGCCCCAACGTTCGTGTTAGCCCTTGTTGATAGGCTGCACTCGGAATTCCCGCTTCATTTGATACATCGTCTTGCTACCCAGCCACTTGTCAAAAATCTGCTGGGCTTCACCTGACTTTTCCATGTTCTCCAGCGCGGCATTGACAGCCTTCTCAAGGGCGGGTTCGCCCTTCTTGATGCCCAGGCCCCAGGCTTCCTGCCCCAAGGCCGGAGTAATAACCTGGATGTTGCCCGAGGGACCGGCCTTCGCGATGAAGCGGCGCAGCATGGTTTCGGACAGGCCAAAGCCATCAACCTTGTTCTGGACCAGCGCCATGAATGCCGAAGGTGCGTCGTCGTAGCTCACCAGTTGCGCGGTCGGCAAAGTCTTCTGCAGGAAGTTCTGTGTGCTGGAACCCTTGATGGTGCTGATGCGCTTGCCGGCCAGGTCATCGCGCTGCTTGAACGACGTGTTGCCCTTTACTGCCAGCTTTTGCTCGCTTACGAAGTAGGCGTCGGAGAAGGTAATCTGCTCGGCACGCGCCGGTGTGTAGCCGAGTACCGCAGCCAGAATGTCGACCCGGCCCTGACTGAGTTCAGGAATGCGAGCCTCCAGCGAAACCACCTTCAGTTCCGGCTTCACCCCCAGCGCCTTGGCCACGCCCTTGCAGAAGTCCACGTCGTAGCCAACCAGTTCCCGGGTGTTCTGGTCCTGGAAGCCGAACGGTTCCAGATTGCTGAGTACGCCACAGACCAGCGTACCGCGCGCCTTGAGGTCGGCGAGTTGGTCCGCCTTCGCGGCGGGGGCGGCAAACGCCAGTGCACAAGTCAGAACTGCGAAGGTCAGGTTGCAAGTTGCTTTCATCATCTCTCCAGGCCAGTGTGTGCCGTCGCGGCACGTTTGGTGTCTCCTACCGGTGCACATGCATCTTGTCGCCCGGTGTGTGAGTAAATTCTTGCAGAACGATATGATTAATTAAAGCGACATTTTTAGCCGTCAAAACATTCCAAAAACAGACGATATGAGGGGGTTACCCCTAACGCGTCGGGAGCTCTACAATGAGCAAAAGCGACCATTCGATCGGCGCTTCCATTCAGAAACGAGACGAACGAACGGGGTTACCCACAAGGTCATGACGACCCTCAAACAACTCGAAGTCCTGACCGCTATCGCCGAAACCGGCTCTCTCGAAGGGGCGGCCCGCAAGCTTGGCGTGGTGCACTCTGCCGTGTCGCGACAGATCAAGGATTTCGAGGATGGCTTTGGCTATCCGTTGTTGGACCGAAGTGGACGGTCAGTCCGGCTCACGATCGAAGGCGTGGAAGTCCTGGGTCGGGCGAAAGCTGTGCTTGCCCAGCGAGACCTGTTGCTGGAACGGATAGCAAGCAAGGAGGTGCTGAGCAGAAAGCTGCGGCTGGGTGTTACCGAGCTGACTGCGATGACATGGCTGCCCAAGCTGCTTCGGCAGATTCAAGCCGCATATCCTCGCGTAGCCATCGAACCGGAAGTGGACCTGAGTGTGAATCTGCGTGAGCGTCTGCACGCGGGCCAACTGGACCTGGCAATCCTTCCTGATGCATTCCCTGCTACCGGATACGTGAAAGACGTTCTCGCCGAAGTCCGCAATGACTGGGTATGCGCCCCGGGATTGATGCCGGGCAAAGCGCGAATCCCCGTTGCCAAGTTGGGCGAATACACCTTGTTGACTCAGGGCAATCTTTCCGGCTCAGGCATCCTGATTGGTGAATGGCTGCGCAAACATGGGGTCGTCCCGAGGAACACCATCCCCAGCAATAGCATCGTGGCACTCGTCGGCATCGCCGCGTCAGGTCTCGGGGTCGCCTATTTGCCGCGCGCGGCTGTACGGAGCCTTTTGAGCTCCGGACATCTGGTTGCACTTAACGTGACACCCAGGCTGCCAACCATTCGCTACGCCACGATGATTCGCTCCGACCTCGCCATGCCATTCTTGCGTAGCGTTGTCGAACTCGCGAAGCAAGCCTGCGACTTCGAGCATGCCTATCCACTCGAAGGAGGGTTCATGGATTCTGGAGTCACCGAGTGATTACCATCAAGCAGGTCGAAGCGTTCTACTGGGCCGCGAAACTGGGGACCGTACAGCGTGCTGCAAACAAGCTTCACGTGACCCAATC
The DNA here is from genome assembly GCA_963543405.1 of uncultured Cupriavidus sp. GTDB lineage: Bacteria > Pseudomonadota > Gammaproteobacteria > Burkholderiales > Burkholderiaceae > Cupriavidus. Next base: position 44,571 of record CAUUBQ010000031.1, on the reverse strand, counting down.
CGCCGCCACCAAGCGGATCCAGGAGCTCGAACGTATTGCGGCTGCGCCGCTCTTCGAAAGCTCAGGCAGGAAGGCTGCACTGACACCCAAAGGTCAGGAACTGCTGGAGCTCAGCGAAGGATTCCTGCTTGCGGTAAGCAGGCTTGAGGAAGTAAAGGCCTCGACAAAAAACGTCGCGCGCATTTTGCATATCGGCATCACCGAGCTGGTAGCCCTGACCTGGTTTCCGACTTTCGTCCGAAAGCTGAATGGCATCTATCCAAACGTAGCGCTCCAACCCGACGTAGACCTGTCTGGCGCTCTTGGCGACAAGGTCGCCGATGGACGACTGGATTTCGCGGTGATACCTGAAGGCTATGCCACCTCCTCCATGGCCACCGTTCGACTCGAATCCGTAGAGTTCGCCTGGATCTGTCCGGTCGGTAGATTTGAACCCGGTGCAACCGTGTCGTTTCAGGACCTGGCAACGCTACCGCTGGTGGAGCAGGATGCCGGGTCAGGGCTCACGGCTTTGTGCGAGACCCTGTATGCGCAAGCAGGCGTCGAGCCACATCGCGTTTCCGGGAGCAACAGCCTGGTCGCACTGGCGGGCCTCGTGGAGGCCGGCGCTGGGGTCAGCTGTGTGCCATTGCACTTGTTCCGGAAGGAAATCGACCAGAAGCGGCTGCAGGTCGTGCATACGGACCCACCTGCACCGAGCATTACGTACGTTGCCGCCTTCCTGAAACAGCATCAAGCCGCGCTTGGCTACGCCATTGCTGACATTGCACGGCAGTGCTGTAATTTTGGGACGAAGGAGTCGCTTCCGCAGCGGCGCTCCCAGTCGTGAGGTGGCCCTCACTGTGCTCAAGTGCCCAGCTTGTAGACCATCGCCCTGCGTGCCCGGTCCTCCGGACTGCCAGGCTTATAGTACTTGCCTGCCCATTTGCTGTCCGGCGTAAGTATCAGTCGGCGCTTGCGATTCGGGTGCCGCTGCTCGTCGTTGGCGATCGCTCGGGCCCGGTAGTGCTCGTACAAGCGCATGAACTCCGCGAGGTAGATGCCAGCCAGATGCCGGTCCTGGATTTCCAGCAAGTTCTCATCGTTGTTGTTCTCCGAGTTCTTGCTCATGTTCGCTGACCCGGTGTAGACGATGGGATTTTCGCCCTCACCATCAATGACGATGAATTTGTGATGGATAACGACAGGCGCGTAACCTGGAACGTCTTCGCCTGGGAACGTGAGCAGTTCCGGCTCGAACCCTTCAGGAACTGTCGCGGCGGAAAAATACATCCCTTCGATCACGTCCTTCTTATCCCTGCTGCGGTGATATAGCTCCATGTTTGCAAGCGCGGTCCCGTTGACTTGCTTGCCGGTTTCCAATGCCACCTGGGTTTCAGCTGCGCTCTTTTTGCTTAGGTTGTTCACGAGGCCGAACATCATCAGGCCTCGGTCTGCTGCATCGAAACATGCGTCACGAAGGCGCTTATCCGTTGGCGTGAAGATGCAGAACATGACGGAGTGCCTTGCCTTCTTTATTGCGGCCACGATGGTGTCGATCTGCGTGGTCTTCCCTTCTGGTTCGGGCGAAAGCGCCAAGCGTATTCGAGCTGTTCCCACGCTGATTTGTTTTGACCAACCGTTGACCAGCTTCGATGTCGCGCCCTTGGTTGGATTCGAAGCCAACGCCAAAGCACGTGCCTCGTACATGGCCGCCATCTCTGGAGAGTCAAACACGTGAAGCAGGTTCGCCTGCTGGGTTATTCCTTCCGTCGTAAAGTTCGCTGACCCCATCATCACGCGCGTCGGGACCTCGGCCGCCGTCGGACCATCAGTCACAAGAAACTTGTGATGCATGATGTTGGTCTTGTCTCTGGGATAGAAGGTAATGAGGCTGCCTTGCCTGTCAACGACATCCTGGTTTGGCGATGGCTTGGCCGGAACGGCCTTGCGGGCCGGCTTGCCGTCTTTCGCCGGCCTGGCCTTGACCGCAGGAATAATGTGCGAGTCATAAACCATAGCCAGAGAATGTTCGCCACGCGCCTTCGCGAAGGCCACCAGTTCGGGGATGACCCATAGCTTGTCGGTAAGGTGGTACACCGCGCCTGCCGCTCGACTGGAGCCGGCCAGTGCAACACCGAAGGTCTTCTCAAGGTCATTGGCAAGCCAGGTGCGCAATGCACGGGCTTGCTCAGCGGAGGGAACACTGCCTCGGCTTAGCCCCATCGCGTGAAGCTTCCGGTCGAATGCCTGAGAGCTGAGAACGGCCCGATTGAACCACGTGCCGATGCCGTCGGTTGTGTGCGATGGGAGCGTAGCGCTGAAAACACCAGCTTCGTTATCGAGAGGCTTCGAGCTGTCTTTCGTCCCGACAACCGGGTATGCGGTATAGATGAATGTCGCTCCGCGGTCCGGCTCATCAATACGCGCATCCCACCACATGAACTTCTGAATGGGTGCCGTGTTTGAATCTACGTCAGGCTTGCCATCTGGTACCGGGCCGTCGAAGGTAACGCGGTTTGGCAACCAACTGAAGGGCTTTTGAGACTTGCCATCCGGTGACCTGAATCCTGGCTCACGCTTTATCGCGAACCCCAGGAAATCTTTCCGGTCCTTCCCCTGCTCCCAGTTCAGGGCCAACAAAACCAACGTCGGCGACAAGTACCCTCTCAGTTCGACGGTCATGGTCTGCTCTCTCGAAAAGTGAAGCTGTGCGAAAAGCGCCTTTACTGTGCAATGCGGATACGCAAAGAATCGGGAGCGCGACCTGTCCTGCAGTCGGTGAAGCGGTAGCTGAGGTCGTAGCAGACCAGCACTTCCCGCAGCGCTGCGCGCTTGGTCACCTGGACAGCCACGCTGGAAGGCTTGAGTCCCGCCGTCTTGTTTGCGTCAACGAAGGCCGCCACCAGGTCTCCCGCAGTCAGCTTGTCTCCAAGCATGGCCGAGAGCTGTCGCGCGTCAGGCTTCACGAGCTTGTCATTGATTTCGCGGACCTTGTTGAAGTAAGTAGCCGGGGAATCAAAGTAGCAGCTCCCATGCTTTTGCCATTCGCCCTGCATCAGCGAAACACCTGGCACCGTGCATAGCGTCTTCCTGGCGGTCTCGGCGTCGACAGTTCCTCCACCGCACCAGCGGGGATGCCCTGCCGCCCCCTTTGCATTGGCGTTCTGAGGCCACAGACCGTGGACAACGAACGAAAACTGATTCAGCTTGCACTGAAAGTCCGGGGCGTGCGCCCCACCCTTTTCCGCGCAAAATTGCGGCGACCACGACAACGCCAACGCTAGATAGTCAGTTCGCGAACTAGTCGCAGGTTCTGACGCCGTCTGCTCATGCGCCTGTGGTATCGCCGCGGGAAGCACGCAGGAAGGGCTTTGGGCCATCGCGGGCAAGGCGATGCCGACTATTGCCGCAACCGCAAGGAATTGGCAAATCTTCATGATGAATTGGGTGGAAATGGTCAATCGGCGACCGTACAGACGTGGAGGTTTGTCGGGCCCCCTCAAAGGGAGGGTGTAATCCTTACAATACCCCGGCGGTATCCTAGTACGCGGTCAGACAATTTCCAAGGATGCGAATCAAGGAGTTCGCTGGAACAATGCACGCCTTCTGTGACACGTGCCATGTCTACCAACGTTGCCAGCAGCGTTCTAACCCGCCCCCTTCCGCAGCATCCGACTATACGAAACCAGCATCTTCGCAAACTCCCCGGTAATGGGAGGAAGCGGCACCGCAGTCCGTTGCACCAGGCAAACATCGGCAGACGGTATCGCCTCGCCAATCCGAACCTCTCTCAGGGCGTCCATGAATCCCTCCTGTTCGAGAGCGATTCTAGGGGCGAGAAACAACAGGTCGGTCCGCGACACCAGATTCAGCGTGTCATAGAGCGACTCCACTGTCACGACGATGTTTGGCGTTTCAAGGCCTGCGTTGTTGAACAGGTCGACCAGCCGATTGGACGGCAGCCCTGCCTGACCCGGTGGCCTGGTATTGACCCACTCGCAATCCACCAGTGACTTGATACTGCGTGCCTTCTCTTTGGGATGTCCAAGCCGGCAGACGATGACGGGGTCTGATCTGGTCAGCCTGGTGCTGGTGAGGTCCGTCATATCGGTTTTGCGCGAGACGAGCGTCAGCGCAAAATCGAGTCGGCCTTCGCGAATGCCGGATAGCAGCGAACTCGATGGACCGCTGGCCAGATGGACCGAGAAGTTTGGGAATCTCTGTCGGAACGCTCGCAGAACCGGGGGAACCACGCGCGCGAAAGCTTCGGATGAAACGCCGACGTTCATCGAGCCGACCGGGTTGCCCTGGAAGCTTTGGAATTCCTGCTCCGTGCGCTCGCATTCACCAAGGATGATGCGTGAGCGGGCCAGCAACGTCTCGCCAGGCCCGGTCAAGACAATGCCCCGGTTGCCTCGCGCAAACAGGTTTGCGCCCAGCGAAGCTTCCAGGCGTTTGATTTGCTGCGTCAGGCCGCTCTGCGCGAGGTCCAGCGACCTCGCTGCCGCGCGGATACTGCCGTGTTCGACCACGGCGACGAAAGCGCGAAGCTGGTCCAGCGTCATGATGGGAGATATCTCAGCGTGTTCGATTGCGACTAGTGAACACTTTCCGCTATCCCCCTGTCAATCCCATGGACCGGTAGCCCGCTACAACTTATCGGGCGGGTAGGCCCACACGCTCGCCGAGGTCCCAATAAAGTCCCGCCATCATCTGCAGCCCCTCGCGCGTCACGCTCGTCAGCATATGTTCATCGGGCCCATGCTGTGCGCACGCCGGGTAGGAGTGCGGAACCCAGATGGTCGGCAGACCGAGCACGTCGGCAAAGACATCATTCGGTAGCGTGCCGGCCAGGTTCGGAAGGATTGCGGGCACAGCACCGGTGCTTGATTCAATCGAGCCAGCCACCCACTTTACCCACGGATGGTCGACGTCCAGCCGTGTTGCAGCCCCACTCATGGTCACTTTGATGGCGACCTCCGAGAAGCCGTGGGCATCGAGATGGCTACGCAGAATCGTTTCGAGGTCCTGCCACGGCGTGCCGACCACGAAGCGCAACTGACAGTGCGCGACTGCCGCGGACGGAATGGCGTTGACGGGTCGCTGGGCGGAACCGGCTCCCAACGCCAGCACCTCGATGGTGTTCCACGCTACCAGGCGCTCTGCCGGTGACAGTCCCGGTTCGCCCCATCCCGGGGTGAATGCCGGGTCATCCTTGCCACCACCCAGTTCGATATCGGCCAATGCGGCTTTGACTGCGGCAGGAATCGCAGGCGGAAACAGTTCGGGGACCAGCATCTGCCCGTTCGCGTCGACGATGGTCGACAGAGCGTTGGCCAGCATGGTGGCCGGATTGGAAATCACACCGCCCCAGTTGCCCGAATGATAGGCACGTTCGCGCGCCTGAACGGACAGGCTGAAATTAACCATGCCGCGCGAGCCGAGAAACAGCGTGGGTCGGTCCGCCCTGACACGCGGACCATCACAGCCGATGAAGAGATCCGCACTCAACTGCTCGGCATTGGCTTCGCAGAACTCGCGCAGACCCGGTGAGCCAGCTTCCTCGCCCATCTCCATGAGCACAATCACGTTGTAGCCGAGCTTGCCGCCGCGCGCCGCCAGCGCGTACTCCAGGCCCGCGAGGTTGATGCTGTGCTGCCCCTTGTTGTCTGCTGTGCCGCGGCCATACCAGCGGTCTCCGTCAACCGCCAGCGTCCACGGTCCGGCCCCTTTGCGCCAGCTCCCTTCCTGGCCGTTGACCACGTCGCCATGGCCATACGTCAGCACGGTCAGTGATGCAGGGTCTTCGATACGACGGGCAACCAGGAATGGACCACCCTTGGCATCGGGGTTGGGGGACACCACTACTTCAAATTCAAGCCGCTGGAGCCACGGCACCATTTCGACATCGAAATAGTTACCCAGCGTGGCGGGGTCCGCGCCCATATCGCTTTCCGAGCGAATGGAAACGCGCCGTGAGAGGTCCGCAAACAGCTGACCAGATTCCAGATGATTGACCGCGGATTCAAGAGCGGCTGAACGGGACATATCGAACTCGCTTGGATGTAAGGGATAGCCGTCCGGGGCAGGACGGTGGCGGCAACCTGCCAGTCATTCCTGCATCATGTTGTTGGCCTTTGCCACGGGCGTAAGCGTCGCCGTATCAGCCTTGACTGCCTCGGTGTACTTGGCAGGCGCACCGTACTCCGGTTCGAAGCCCAGGTTCACCAGCTTCTCCTGCAAGGCAGGGTCCGCCATGGTCTTGGCCAGTTCCGTCACCAGCTTTTGCCGGGCTGCAGCGGGCACCCCCTTGGGCGCGACGATCGCAAACCACGAATCCATCCGGAAACCTGGGAATCCGCTTTCCGCAACCGTCGGCACATTGGGCAACATCGGATTTCGCTTCGGCCCGGTCACAGCCAGCGCACGAATCTTGCCGCTCTTCAATGCCGCAACCGAGGCCGGCACCGCGTCGAAACTTAGCGGAATCTGTCCCCCCATGATGTCCGTCATGGCCGGCGCACTGCCTTTGTAGGGAACGTGAAGCACCTTCACCCCTGCGGCTTTCCACAGCATCTCGCCAGCGAAATTTACGGTCGATCCCGTGCCGTGCGAACCGTACGAGTAGGTCGACGGCTTGGCCTTGATGTCAGCCAGGAGCTGGGGCAGGGTCTGCGCCGCCACACCGCTATTGGCCAGTAGTACCAACGAATTGCTTCCCAGCACGCCGATCGGGTCGAAACTGGTATCCGGGTTGTAGTTCAGCTTCGGATAAATGATGGGATTCACCACAAAGGTGGTGGAGGTACCCAGCAGCAAGGTGTAGCCATCCGGAGCCGAACGCGCCACGGTCTCCGCGCCAACAATCGTGGCTGCACCTGGCTTGTAGTCGATGACCACCTGCTGCTTGAGGCGTTCGCCCAGCTGCACCGACACCATGCGCGCGACGGAATCGACACTGCCGCCCGGAGGAAACGGCACTACCAGACGGATGGGACGGTCCGGGAACTCTGCCAGAGCAGCGCCGCTCGACAGCATCGCGATGGTGAGGCCAACACAGGAAATGAGAATCCGCGGGAACGACATCTTTCACTCCAAATATCAGTGGGATGATGCTTGCATACGAGCTTCAGGGTTATCCGGCTGGCGTAGGCCAGGCCGTGGTTGACGGAAGAGACGCTGGGAATCGGCGCCGTACCCTCGGGTGGTTTCCACCTCTATATGGATACGTCGCTAAAGCAAAAAGCCAAAAACAAAAGTAAAAGCAAGTTTGGGGCGCACCATTCTTCCGGCGCGCCCCGTCGACAATCAGGCCTTGGCCGGTGACTTGTCGAGTTCGAAATTGACGATGCGGTTGAAGTCTTCGCCATCGGCAAGGGCCGCAGCGCTCGACTTCCAGATGTCACCGATGACCGACACCGCCGGCAGGCTCAGGCCTAGTGCGTCGCCGAGCGAAACGGCCAGGTTCACGTCCTTGCGCATCAGTTGCATCGTGAAGCCCGAGCTATACGTGTTGTTCAGGATGCGGTTCGGGTAGTTGAAAAGCGTCACACCGCTGCGACCCGAGCCTGCATTGACGGCCTCGATCAGCTGATCAGTGGAGATACCGGCGGCATTGGCCAGACGGAATGCCTCGCTGGCGGTCACCAGGTGCGATGCCGTCAGCAGGTTGTTGATCAGCTTCGCCACGTGACCGGCGCTGACACCACCAATATGGAAGCGCTTGGTGCCCAGTGCCGAGAGAATCGGATTCGCATAAGCAACGTCTTCATCCGAACCACCAATGAACATGGTGAGCTCACCCTTCATGGCGCCAGTCGGGCCACCGCTTACCGGCGCATCAACGAAGCGGAGATTCTTCTCCTTCAGCACGCCGGCCAGCTCACGCGTGATTTGCGGGTCAGCGGTAGTCGTATCGATCAGCAGCGTGCCCGGGGCAGCGCTTGCCAGCAAACCTTGCTCGCCTTCCAGTACGGCGCGGACGATTGCCGAGGTAGGCAACGACAGCACGATTGCCGAACAAGCCTTGGCCAGTTCCGGCAGACTCGCCGCCAGCGGAATACCGGCTTCGCGTGCGACCGTGGAGACCTGCTCGGACTTGTCCAGCCCAAGCACTGCGTAGCCCGAACGTTGCAGCGTGAGCGCCATGCCACGGCCCATATTGCCCAGGCCAATCACACCAACCGTCTTGAAGTTTTCCATTTCGAAACCTTTTCTGAAGCCTGATAGATGAATCAATAAACAGGAAGGGCTGGCTTTCAGCTGCCTTCGGCAATCGGCACCCAGACGCTCTTGGTCTTGGTGTATTCATAAAGGCATTCGGCGCCGCTGGACCGGCCATAACCGCTGCTGTCATTGCCACCGAAGGGCGTGGCCACGTGCATGTCCCGGTACATATTCACCCACAGCAGGCCCGCATTGACCTTCGACACCACGCGATGCGCGCGTGCCACATCGCGCGTCCAGACTGCACCGGCCAGCGCGAACTCGCTGTCATTGGCAATGGCGACAGCCTCGGCTTCGGTATCGAAGGGAATCGCGACTACCACGGGTCCGAACACCTCTTCACGCGCTATCCGCATGGCGTTGGTCACATGCTTGAACACGGTTGGCCTCACGTAGAAGCCCTGGCCCGTGGCTTCGCTCACGCCGCCGGTCACCAACTCCGCGCCTTCGGAAAGTCCCATTTCAACCATGCGATTGATGCGGTCGAACTGGGCGCGATTGTTGATCGGGCCGCCCTCTACCGACTCATCGAGCGGATGGCCGATGCGATAGTCGGCAATTGCCTTGCCCACCGCTTCGACAAACTCGTCGTAGACGCCGCGCTGCACCAGCAAGCGCGACCCGGCAGCACAGTTCTGACCTGTGTTGGCGCATGCTGCGATAACTGCTGCACGGGCAGCCTGCACGAGGTCCGCATCGTCAAACACGATGTTGGCCGACTTGCCGCCAAGTTCGAGCAAGCAGGAAATCGGACGTTGGGCGGCAGCCGCGTTGACCGCTCGTCCCGTCTGCGTCGAACCGACGAAGACCACTTTCTTCACAATGGGGTTCGAGATGGCCGCATCACCAATCGTCTTGCCGAGGCCATTGACGACGTTCAGCGTCCCGGCCGGCATGCCGGCCTCGCGAGCGAGCCTGGCCATCGCCAACGCCGTCAGCGGCGTGAGTTCTGAAGGCTTCAGCAATACGCTGTTGCCCATTGCCAGTGCGGGCGCCACGTTCCATGCGGCGAGATAGATGGGCGAATTCCACGGCGTAATGGCCAGCACCACACCCAGTGGTTCACGCAGCGTGTAGTTCAATTGGCCGCCGGGAACGGGAATGACGTTGCCCAGGAATTTGTCGGTCCATCCCGAGTAGTACCGGAAGATCTCCGCCACCGCGGCTACCTGCGCACGCGCCGCCTTGATGGCCTTGCCGCTGGTAATCGCTTCCAGGCGGGCCAGCGGTTCAGCATCGCGTTGAATCAGTTTGCCAAGCTGTGCCAGGATTTCGCCACGGCGTTGCGCAGAGCATGCCGCCCATTGCTTCTGTCCGCTCTGGCAGCTACGGACGGCCGCGCCCACAGTCTCTGCATTGGTATCTGCGAACTGAAGCAGGGTCTGCTCACTGGCCGGGTCCACCAGCGTCAGCGTTGCACCATCACCGGGCACCATCTCGCCAGCAATGTAGGAACCAATCGCTTCGGCACCAATCAGGGACAGCACCAGCGAATTGAATGCCGACGAAGTGTTTTCCATGCTCATGACCTTCCGAGAGGGGCAGCCGGTCTGTCCGGCCCGCCGATGTGAAGCAAGTCTATGAGCGGAACCGGGTGCTGCAGAAGATGCAAATTCTGTTCTCATGTTCACTTCTTGTTCTCACCAGACGACCCCGATCCGGCAATCACTTTTTGTGAACATGAGAACTGTGCAGGCATCTTTTCTTCTATCGCACCGCGCTCCAGACTTTGCCGCATCGGCTGGCATCCGCCACCGGAACATCCAATGCAAAGGGAGCACGCATGAGCCAGGAACTGTTTGACAAGGGTGAGCAGATTCGCCGCGAAGTACTGGGCGATGAATACGTTGTAGCGTCGACCAAAGGCACCGACGCCTTCAGCGAGCCGATGCGCGAGTTCGCCATCAAGAACCTGTGGGGCGACATCTGGAACCGACCTGGCCTGGACCGCCGCGCCCGCAGCATCGGCGTGCTGTCGATCCTGACCGCCCAAGGCCGCACCGGTGAACTGAAGACGCATATCCGTGCCGCGCTGAACAACGGCGTCACGCGTGCCGAAATCGGCGAAGTGTTCCTGCAGGCAGCGATGTACTGCGGCATTCCGGCCGGTAGCGAAGCTACGCGCGTTGCCAAGCTGCTGTTTGCTGAAATGGACGCAAGCTGAGCGGCGTGGCCAGTTCGATCCAGCCATCAATCCGGGGCGCATCCTGTTGGAACTCCGCCGCATGTTCAGGCGGGGCGCACGCTACTATCATGTTTGGTAATAGTGACGCTGCACATGCTGTTTCTTTGAAGTCGGCTGACTACACTTCGGCGCAAAGCATGCAACCACGCATTGCATGGCCCGAAGCTGTAAAAACGTCAGGAGACAGAAGTGACCAACAGGATCCTCATGGAAGACCTGCCATTGCGCAGGTTTCACGCACAAGTCGCGTTCAGCGGCACCGGCGGCCAGTTTAGTGATGGCTTTGTCCTCGGCATCATCGGTATTGCCGTCAGCATGGCTGCCGGCCCCCTCCAACTCAATGCAATGTGGATGGGCCTGCTCGGGGCGGCGTCACTGGCCGGCCTCTTTATCGGCAGCATCTTTGCCGGCCCCTTCGCCGACAAGCATGGCAGGCGCACCATCTTCGCGTACGACATGCTGCTGTTCGCTGCGATTTCCGCGGCACAGTTCTTCGTCACGTCGCCAGAACAACTGCTGGTTCTTCGCCTTCTGCTCGGGCTGATCCTCGGTGCGGACTATGTGGTCAGCAAATCGCTGGTCACCGAGTACGCACCGCGGCGATATCGTGGCCGCCTGCTGAGTGTGCTGGCCGCGGCATGGGCCGCCGGTTATGTGGGCGCCTATCTTGTCGGCTTTCAGATGCGCGACCTGGGGCCGGATGCATGGCGATACATGCTGATGGCCAGCGGCGTTCCGGCACTGCTGATCTTCCCGCTTCGGATGGGTGTACCTGAGTCCCCACTGTGGCTGATGAAGCGAGGCCGCCGCGAAGAGGCGCTGGCAATTGTCCGCCGCAAACTTGGGCCCGAAGTTGACCTTGTCGTGCCTGAGTCGGTTGCCACGCAGCGCCAGGGTGCGTGGGCTCAACTGTTCTCGCCCCGTTGGCGTCGCAACACACTTGTTGCCTGCGTCTTTTACACCTGCCAGGTCATTCCCTACTTCGCCCTGGGTACGTTTGCGCCGAAGGTCCTTCAAGCCCTACAGGTCAAAGACAGCTTCGTCGGCGGTGCGGTCTACAACGTCCTGCTCTTCATTGGCGCCATTATCGGGCTGCTGCTTATCGACAGGTTGTCACGTCGCACCTTCCTGGTTGCCACGTTCTACTTGAGTGCAATCGCGCTGGCGGTCCTCACCTTCGGACAGTTCGGCCCCATTGGCACGATGCTGGTGTTCGGCGCTTTCGCTTGCATCCTCTCCGCGGCGGCCAATCTGGAGTTCGTTTATCCGCCAGAACTCTTCCCAACGCATCTGCGTGCGTCGGGTGTGGGACTGGCCGTGGCATCAAGCCGCTTTGGCTCTGCGTTCAGCACGTTCCTGTTACCGCTGGCAGTGCAAAACGTAGGGGTGCATGCGGCCCTGGGTGCGTGTGTGGCGATTCTGGTGTTCGGCGGCGTCTTCTGTCACTTCCTTGCGCCGGAAACCGGCAGCGACAATCTCGCGGATGTTGGCGGCACCCCAGAGAACGATGCAGTAGCGGGCCAACCGTCCTCGGTGATTCGTCCATCGGTTGCGCGCTGAGCCTCAACCCTTCAATGCTGCGGGAGTAAGCATGTCTTCTACCAAGCCAATCGACATGAATGCCGTCCAGGTGTTTGTAGCAGTGGTGGAAGAAGGAACCATGTCAGGGGCGGCGGCCCGACTGGGCATTTCCCAGTCGAGTGTCTCCCAGATTGTGCGGCAGCTGGAAGATGATCTCGGTGTTGTTCTGGTGAATCGAACCCGGCGTCCCCTGGCACTTACCCCGTATGGCATTGCGCTCAAGAACCGCGGTGCCATTCTCACCGAGGAGATCGCAAACCTTAAGGCTCAGGTCGTCGAGGCGGGTCGAGGAATCAATCCCGACCTTCGTATCGGGCTGGTCGACTCATTCGCGGCAACCTGCGGCTCTCTGCTGACAAAGCGTCTGCTCGGCAAGACGTCGCAGTTGTCGATTCGCACCGGACTGAGCCCCCAACAAGGTGAAGCCTTGCTCCGGCGAGATCTGGACCTGATCGTCACCAGCGACCCATTGATGGATGCCAATGAGGTGGTCAGGTATCGGCTGTTTTCCGAGCGATACCTGGTGATTACGCCTCGCGACAACAACAAGCCCCTGCAAACGCTCGAAGACCTGCGGCGCCTTGCGAATGCGCTGCCAATTGTCCGCTTCAACAGGAACTCGCAGGTCGGCATGCAGATCGAGCGGTACCTGAGACGAATTGACTTGCGTATGCCGAACCGACTGGAGCTGGACAACGCAGACGCACTGACCTCCATGGTTGCCGCCGGCATTGGCTGGGCATTGACTTCACCAATGTGCCTGTTGCAAGCCGCGGCATACGCCGACCAGGTAGCGATTCACGTCGTGGAGCCAGTGGGACTGGAGCGCTCGCTTTACCTTGTCGCACGTCGCGACGAATACAGCGCCTTTTTTGAAGATGCGTGCAGCATTGCACGCGACGTTATTGAGACATCATTCATTCCCCGCGTAAGGGACCTCAGCAATGGTGTCGAAAAGCTCATCACCCTACACGAGAGGAATTCCCCATGAACAGCAAGTCCAATGCTGATGTGCGCATCGAGCGTGACTACGTTGGCGAAGTCAGCATCCCGGCGCAAAAGCTCTACGGCGTCAATTCCGTCCGTGGCTTCGAGAACCTGACCGTCGCACCGTTGACCGTCGCACACTATCCTGAGTTCAGCACTGCGTTTGCCCAGTGCAAATGGGCAGCGGCACTTGCCAACCGCGACACCGGCGTCATTACTGCCGAGCAGAGCAATGCCATTGCGCAGGCCTGCGCGGAAATCGTCGACGGTCAGTTCAAGGACTCCCTCATCGTCGACCTGATGGAGGGCTCTGGTGGCACCTCCACCAACATGAACTTCAATGAGGTCATTGCGAATCGTGCCCAGCAGCACCTCGGGTGCGAGCCGGGCAACTACGAGTTGATTCACCCCAACGACCACGTGAACATCTCGCAGTCGACCAATGACGTCTACCCGGCCGCCATGAAGATTGCGACTTACGCGATGCTCGGCCCGCTGATTGTTGAAGTCGAAGAACTTGCCAGGCTGTTTGGCCGCAAAGCGGAGGAGTTCGCAGACGTCCTGCACCTGGGCCGTACCTGCCTGCAGGATGGTCAGCCGATGCGGCTCGGGCAAGTGTTCGGCGGCTACGCATCTGTTACCCGACGGCTGGCCGAGGAACTCGCCGCCGTGCGCGACAAGCTGCGTACGCTTCCGCTGGGCGGCACCGCAATTGGCACTGGCTTCGGCGCGCCGGCCGGATACCGGGATTCCGTATATCCGCACCTGAGCCGCATTACCGGCGTGGAGTATCTGGCACCGGCTGACTCGTTCGATGCCATGCAGAATATGGACGTGTTCTCACGCGTCTCGGCCGAACTCCGTACTTGTGCAACCTCGCTTGCCAAGATTGCGGCAGACCTTACCGTTCTTTCGTCCGGTCCCGTTGGTGGATTCGGCGAGCTCCGGCTGCCCGAGGCGCAAGCCGGCTCCTCGATCATGCCTGGCAAAGTGAATCCCGTGCTACCGATGGCCATGATCCAGCTGAGCTTCGCCGTGGTTGGGAACGACGTGGCCGTGGCGCAGGCAGTCCAGTATGGCGAACTGGAGATCAACCATTTCGAGCCCGTCGTCGCCTCTCGCGTGTTTGACAGCATTACGTTGCTGAAGAACGGCATCCAGCGCTTTGCCGAGAAGTGCGTAGCGGGCATCCAGGCGGATGTCGCCCAGAATGAACGTCACTTGCTCGATTCGATGGCGGTAGCCACCGCACTCGTTCCCACGATCGGGTACGCACGTGTCAGCAAGCTCGCACGACAGTCGGTTGCCGAAGGACGTCCACTGCTGAGCATCCTCGAACAATCCGGCTTGCTTTCGAAAGAACAGGCGCTTGAGGCCATCCAGAAGGCGTCGTACCCGGTCTTCAACCAATGACCCAGCGTTGCCGCCGCCAACGATAAACTGGCGGCGGCAACCATCAGACTTGACGACAAACATGCTTGGAAAGGAAGAACTTCTGCACTGGATGGCCGCGCAGAAGCTGACGTTCGGCTACGAGGAACACGAGCGGGTTCTTAACATGGCGGAATCGGGCACGTTGCGCTTGACGCTGCACGGGGCACGCTGCAAGAACCTGCTCGTACAGGACAAGCAAGGCCAGTGTTACCTCATCGTAACGACCGCAGACAAGTCGCTGGACCTCGCGGGCACCGCCAAGGCTTTGGGAAGCAAGCGCATGTCGTTTGCTTCGGCGGAGCGCATGCATGACTTGCTAGGCGTGCGTCCCGGTTCATTGAGCCCTTTGGCATTGGCCAACGACAAGGCGCTGTCCATCAATCTGATCGTGGACAGCGAACTGGCCAAGGAACCAACCTTCCTGTTTCATCCATTGGACAGTACCGCAACGGTGTCTCTACCGGCGGGCGAACTCGAAAGGTTCCTCGATGGCACCGGGCATCGCATCATCTGGGCCGCCCTTCCAACTCGATGTTGAGTGTTGGCGCGCGCTCCCTTACTATGTTCGAACATATGCAAAAGTAAGGGATAATCCGCGTCCGCAATGTTGTGGCGCGTCTCGCCCGTATGAGCCGAACCAATTCCGCTGAAATCACCCGCCAGTTGCTGGATGGGATCACCACGGGTCGCTTTCCGGTCGGCGCGCTGCTGCCCACCGAATTCGAGTTGTGCGAGCAGTTCCAGGCCAGCCGCTACACGATCCGGGCTGTGCTGCAGGAGCTGCAAGATCTTGGACTGGTGTCGCGTCGCAAGAACGTGGGCACACGTGTCGAGGCAGCGATCCCCAAGCCAGTATTCCGGCCAACGCTGGCGTCGGTGGAAGACCTGATGCAGTTCGGCGAGGAGCACCGGCGCGTGGTGCAGTCGGTGGATACCGTGGCGGCAACCGGCGATCTTGCGAAGGATCTCGGCTGCATCGACCAAGCGAAGTGGCTGCGGATCTCCAGCGTGCGGATGAGCGATGCCACCAGCGCCACACCAATGGCCTGGACCGATGTGTATATAGATCCGGTCTACACGGATATTGCCGAAGCGGTGCGCAAGTCACCGCGCATGCTGGTGAGTTCGCTGCTCGAAAGCCGGCATGGCAAGCAGATTGCCGAGATCGAACAGGACGTGCGTGCGTCCGTACTGGCCGATGCGCGGATTGCCGATGCCCTGCAACTTGCGCCGGGTAGCGCAGTACTCAAGATCTTGCGGCGCTATATGGACGATACCGGCGCCACCTTCGAAGTCTCCGTGACCGTACATCCGGCGGACAGCTTTGCCGTGTCGATGCGACTGAAACGGTCGGCTGGGTAATGCCGCCCCCGCCGACGACAGCGCAATATACGTAAATATCTTTCCTTCATGGGCCGCAAGTGATCGCAGCCCACTTCTGCTTTACTCCACATCCTTCCAGTTTATCTAGGGTTAACGATCACGACACAACCGTGATTGTTCCTTGCCGTCCGTCTTTCGCACTCCTAATATAGGTCAACATCTTTACCTATTTAGGAGGAGCGACATGAAGCGGTTCCAGGATCGGGTAGTCATCGTCACCGGGGGCGGCGGTGGCATCGGCGGCGCCACCTGCCGGCGTTTTGCCAGCGAAGGCGCACGTGTGGCCGTGTTCGACATGAACCTCGATGCCGCGCGGAAAGTGGCTGCCGATATTTGCGCGGCAGACGGCACGGCCGAAGCATTTGCCTGCGACATCACTGATCGCGCGGCCGTCGATGCAGCCGTGGCTGCCGCTGAAGCGAAGCTCGGCCCGATCGACATCCTGATCAACAACGCCGGTTGGGATGTGTTCAAGCCATTCACGAAGACCGAGCCCGCGCAGTGGGACAAGCTCATCGCGATCAACCTGACCGGCGCACTGCATATGCACCACGCAGTGCTGCCGGGCATGGCGGCACGCAAGGCCGGGCGCATCGTCAATATCGCGTCCGATGCGGCGCGCGTCGGTTCATCGGGCGAAGCGGTCTATGCCGCGTGCAAGGGCGGACTGGTGTCGTTTTCCAAGACCATCGCGCGCGAGCATGCGCGTCACGGCATCACGGTCAATGTGGTCTGCCCTGGTCCCACCGATACGGCGCTGTTCGCCGAATACAAGGAAGGCGCGGGTAATCCGGACAAGTTGATGGAGGCCTTCACGCGCGCCATTCCACTGGGCCGCATCGGCAAGCCTGAAGACCTGCCCGGCGCGGTGCTGTTCTTTGCGAGCGATGACGCCGCCTTTGTGACGGGCCAGGTCCTGAGCGTGTCGGGCGGTCTGACCATGAACGGCTAAGCACTACCCCAAACATTCCAAGGAGCGAGACATGGCATTCGAAGACATTCTGTACGAAGTTCGCAACGGCGTGGCCTGGATCACGATCAACCGGCCGGACAAGATGAACGCATTCCGCGGCCAGACCTGCGACGAGCTGATCAAGGCGCTGAACAGGGCCGGCTATGACCGCGAAGTAGGCGCCATCGTGCTGGCGGGCGCGGGAGATCGCGCCTTCTGCACCGGCGGCGACCAGTCCGCGCACGACGGCAACTACGACGGACGCGGCACCATCGGCCTGCCCATGGAAGAACTGCACGACACCATCCGCAATGTGCCGAAGCCGGTGATTGCACGCGTGCAGGGTTTTGCGATCGGTGGCGGCAATGTGCTCTGCACCGTATGCGACCTGACCATCTGCTCCGAGAAAGCTGTCTTTGGCCAAGTAGGGCCGAAGATGGGCTCGGTCGACCCAGGCTATGGCACCGCATTCCTGGCACGCGTGGTCGGCGAGAAGAAGGCCCGTGAGATCTGGTACATGTGCCGCCGCTATTCGGGCGCTGAAGCCGTGGCAATGGGCCTGGCCAATGCCTGCGTGCCCCATGAAGAGCTCGACGCCGAAGTCCAGAAATGGGGCGAGGAACTGTGCGAGCGCAGCCCCACCGCACTGGCCATCGCCAAGCGCAGTTTCAATATGGATACCGCGCACCAGAGCGGCATTGCCGGCATGGGCATGTACGCGCTGAAGCTGTACTACGACACCGAGGAATCGCGCGAGGGCGTCAATGCGCTCAAGGAAAAGCGCAAGCCGGACTTCCGCAAATACGCGAAGTAACACCTCGCCAGCGCGCGCCGCAGAGTCATACCGGAGACAGACACCATGAACCCCTACCTCAATGAAGACCTGGTGACGCTGGGCGACCATGCCCGGCGCTTTGCCACCGACCGCATCGCACCCGGTTTCCAGCAACGCGACCAGACCCGCGAGCTCGACCGCGCGCTGATGCGCGAAATGGGCGAGATGGGCTTTATCGCGCCCGAATTGCCCGAGCAGTATGGCGGCCAGGGGCTCGGGTGCCTGGCGGCCGGCGTAATTCACGAAGAGGTGGCACGCGCCGATCTGAGCCTGTCGTATATCAACCTGCTGGCGTCGCTGAACGGGCAAATCCTGGCGCATCACGGCAAGCCCGAAGTAGTCGCCCCGTGGCTCGCGCGACTCACGCGCGGTGAAGCGTTGCTGGCCATCGCCCTGACTGAACCGCGCGGCGGATCGGACGCCGCCAACCTGCAATTACGCGTCGAACGGATTGGCGACGAGTACGTGATCAACGGCGAGAAGACCTCGATCTCTGCTGCCGATCAGGCCGACGCCACGGTAGTCTTCGGCCGCACCGGCACGCGTGAAATGGCCGCCTACGGCGTGACCGCGCTGCTGGTGCCGATGGACTTGCCCGGCGTCACCACCAACCGCTTCGACTGCCACGGCCAGCGCGCCATCGGGCGCGGTTCGATCTTCTTCGAGAATGTGCGCGTACCGATCGACCATCGGCTCGGCGAAGAGAACAAGGGTTTTGTTCAGGTGATGCAGGGCTTCGATTTCTCGCGCGCGCTGATCGGCCTGCAGGTCCTGGCCGTGGCACGCGTGTCATTGGAGGAAACCTGGGCCTATGTGGCTGAGCGCGAGGCCTTCGGCAAACCGCTGTCAGCATTCCAGGGGGTCTCGCATCCGCTGGCCGATTTCGACACGCAGGTTGAAGCAGCACGGCTGCTTTGCCTCCAGGCGTTGTGGCTTAAGGACCAGGGCGCACCGCACAGCGCCGAGGCGGCCATGTGCAAGTGGTGGGCGCCCAAGCTGGCGTATGACGTGGTGCACCAGTGCCTGCTGATGCACGGCCACGGCGGCTACGACCGAGGACCGATGGAGCAACGGCTGCGCGATGTGCTGGGCTTCCAGATTGGCGATGGCACCGCGCAGATCATGAAGACGATCATTGCACGCGCCCGTGCGGGCCGCGATGCGGTGCCGATCTAAGCCCTGTTCCACGGAGACCACGTCATGGATTTCGATGCAGTATTGCTGGCGCCGCGACGCGCCCGGAGCGTTGCCAACGGTTACTGGCTGGACCGCACGATCAATGACGAGATCGATGCGTGCCTGGCGCAGTGCCCGGACAAGCTGGCACTGGCCGCGGTCAGCGTGGCGTCGGGCCAGACACGGCGCTTTACCTATCGCCAGTTGGTATCACTGGCCGACCGCATCGCGGTGGGACTGACACGGCTGGGCGTGGGCCGCAACGACGTGGTGGCCATGCAGTTACCGAACTGCTGGCAGTTCACCGCGCTGTACCTGGCCTGCTCGCGTATCGGCGCGGTCTTGAACCCGCTGATGCATATCTTTCGTGAGCGCGAACTGCGCTTCATGCTGGCGCACAGTGAGGCCAAGGTACTTATCGTACCGAAAGTCTTTCGCGGCTTCGATCATGAAACCATGGCCCAATCGCTGCAGGCGGATTTACCCGGACTGCGGCAGGTGGTGGTGGTCGATGGCAACGGCGCCAACGACTTCGATGCGCTGCTGACCGTACCTGCCTGGGAAACCGACGACGACGCGCACGAGATACTCACACGCCATCGCCCAGGTCCCGACGACATTACGCAGCTCATCTTCACCTCGGGCACCACTGGCGAGCCCAAGGGGGTCATGCATTCAGCCAATACGCTGATGTCGAACATCGTTGCCTATGCGGAGCGTTTGCAACTGGGCCGAGACGACGTAGTGTTGATGGCATCGCCAATGGCACACCAGACCGGCTTTATGTATGGCCTGATGATGCCAATCATGCTGCGCGCCAGCGCCATATTGCAGGACACCTGGGACCCGCGCATCGCAGCCGACGTGATTCGCACCGAGGGCGTGACATTCACGATGGCGTCGACCCCGTTCCTGACCGACCTCACGCGAGAGGTGCAGGAAACCGCCGCGCCGGTGCCTACATTGAAAACCTTTCTCTGCGCCGGGGCTCCGATCCCGGGCGCGCTCGTCGAGCAGGCCCGCCAAGTGCTGGGCGCCAAGATCGTCTCGGCCTGGGGCATGACCGAGAATGGCGCAGTCACGCTGATCCATCCGCACGACGACGACCACCGCGCCTGCACGACTGACGGCTGCCCCTTGCCGGGCGCTGAAGTCCGGATTGCAGCGCCTGATGGCAACGCTGCCGCGCCCGGCGAGGTCGGCAGGCTGCTGGTGCGGTCGTCGTCGAACTTCGGCGGTTACCTGAAGCGTCCGCACCTGAACGCCACTGACGACGAGGGCTGGTTCGACAGCGGCGATTTGGCTTCGTTGGATATCGACGGCTATATTCGCATCAGCGGCCGCAGCAAGGACGTCATCATCCGGGGCGGAGAGAATATTCCGGTGTTCGAGATCGAAGCGCTGTTGTACCGGCACCCGGCCGTTGCGCAGGTAGCCATCGTCGCTTATCCCGACGCCCGGCTCGGCGAACGCGCATGTGCGGTGGTGGTACCCAGGGGCGGGAAATCACTCGGCTTCGACGAGATGGTGACTTTCCTGAAAGCCCGGCAGGTAGCGCTGCAATACATCCCGGAACGGTTAATCCTGCGCGACGCGCTGCCGGCCACGCCGACCGGCAAGATCCAGAAGTTCAGGTTGCGCGAGATACTGGCCGAGGGCACGCTCTAGCCGCCGCGCTACAATCGCGGGCGCACCGTCAACCGCACAGGAACATGGAATCTCCGGACAAACTCGCCGCCGCGCCATTGGAGATGGAACTGGCCAACCGGCTGTTCTTTCGGCTCTACCAATGCGCGAACATGCTGCACAAGACGGGCACCCGCGCCGTGGAGGACGAAGGCCTGACCACCCAGCAATGGGCCGTGCTGGGCGCGCTGTCGCGTGAACAGGCCGCGCCGGGCATGAGCATCGGCGAACTGGCCAAGTACCTGATGGTGACGCGACAGAACCTGTCGGGCGTGATCAGCCGCATGGAACGCGACGGCCACGTAGCCATCGCCCCCGACCCGCGCGACCGCCGCTCACGCGTGGTCACCATGACGCAAGAGGGCCGGCACGTCTGGCTGGAACTGGCCCAACCCAAGATCCGCGCGTACTACGGTCGGCTACTCGCCAATTTTTCCACCGACGACATCACGCATGCGCTGCACTACTTGCTGAAGCTGCTCAACAGCATGGAGCAACTGGACCAGGAGTGGGCCGCGGGGGGCGAGGAAGAGTAGCGGTTACAGGGCAGGTCCTCCACACCTGCGCCGGTCTACGCCGTCACATTTGATTCAACGCAAACGCCGTAGCAATATCGCCAACTTTCACACCCGAACGACCTACCATGCAATGCGTACGGCGCCTTCCTGCGCGCCGCCGCATTGCAAATGGCCAAGAAATTCCCGCTCCATCCGAAGCACCCCGAACGCATCTGCTGGGGTTGTGACAAGTATTGCGCCGTCGATGCCATGGGCTGTGGCAATGGCTCCAGCCGCACGCAGCATCCGATGGAACTGCTCGGTGACGACTGGTACGAGCATGGCGATTGGGGGATCGAGGTGGAGGTGAAGGACGCGTCAGCGCGCCCCCCATCCGCAGCCTGAAGCCACGCCGTCTTACTCCTCCCGCTTCAGGTACCCTTCAGCCAGTGCCACCCAGCATGCTGCACCCAGCGGGATCAAGGCATCGTTGAAGTCGTAGCCATCGTTGTGGACCGAGCATCCCACCCATTGCCCCGTGCCATTGCCGAGCACGAAGTAGCAGCCGGGCACCTTCTCCAGCATCCACGCAAAATCCTCGCTGCCCATCTGCGTGGATGGGGGCACCTGCAAGACCTTGTCGTTGCCCAGCACGCTGGCTACCGCCGCGCGCGCGATGGCCGCTTCGGCCGCGGTATTGCAGATGGCCGGCACCAGATGCTGGTATTCGATATCGACGCTCACGCCGCACGATGCGGCCTGGTGCGTGATCACCTCGCGAATCCGTTGCTCAAGCAGTTTGCGCACCTCGGGCACGGTGGCGCGCACGCTTAGCTTCAGCGTGGCCGTTTCCGGGATGATGTTGTACGTGGTGCCCGCCTCGATCTGTCCGACGCTGATCACACCCGCGTCCACCGGCGCCACGTTGCGCGCAATGATGCCCTGCAGCGCCACTACCGTATGGGCCAGCGCCAGTGTAGGATCCGCCGCGCGATGCGGGATGGCCCCATGCCCACCCTTGCCGCGGAACGTGACGGTGACGCGATCCGACGATCCACCTTGCGGGCCAGCTTGCACCACGGCCATTCCCACTGGCAACCCTGGCGCATTGTGGAACGCGTAGATCGCATCGCACGGGAAACGCTCGAACAGGCCGTCATCCATCATCGACAGCGCGCCGGTCATGCCTTCCTCATCAGGCTGGAAGATCAGGTTCAGCGTGCCATCGAAGTTGCGCGTGCTGGCCAGGTATTCGGCGGCGGCCAGCAAGGTTGCCGTGTGGCCGTCGTGCCCGCAGGCATGCATACGGCCCGGCACCTGGCTCTGGTAGGCCAGCCCGGTACGCTCCTGCAGCGGCAATGCGTCCATATCGGCGCGGATGCCGATACGGCGTTGCCCGTTGCCGACCTTCAGTTGCGCGACGATGCCGTGGCCACCGATGCCGGCATGCACGTCATAGCCCCATTCGCGCAACAGGCCCGCAACAATGCCTGCGGTACGCGGTACTTCGGCGCCAAGTTCAGGATGCGCGTGGATGCCATGGCGCAGTTCGGCGAAACGTACCGCGGACGCGGCCAATGCTGCAGGGATCTGGTTGGAAATGTTGTCGGTCATGATGATGTTTAGTCGCGGCCCGGGTGGCTGGGAAACAGCAGCAGTGCAATGAAACTGATGATGGATGCGCAGAACAGGTAGCCGGCGGGTGCCATGCGGCTGCCGGTAGTGGCAATCAGCCAGGTCACGATCAGCGGTGCAAAACCGCCGAATACCGTAACGCCCACGCTATACATGATCGACATGCCGGTAGCGCGATGGTGGCGCGGCAGCGCTTCCATCATCATCGCCGTGCCGGCACCGCTGCCGACCGAGCCAATGGTCACCGACAGCGCTATGCAGCACAGCGTCAGCGGCAGGCCCGGTCCCGACGACAGCAGCGCGAAGTTCGGCAGCATCACGCACAGCGACAGAATGCTGTTGGCGATCAGCAGCGGCTTGCGGTGCCCCAGCCGGTCCGCGAAGCGTGCGAACAGCGGTGCCATCACCAGCATCGTCAAACCCGCCACGCATGCGGCCAGGAAAGCCGTGGCCTGCGGCATATGCACGGTGTTGACCAGGTAGGTCGGCATATAGAACACCATGATGTACATCG
The DNA here is from genome assembly GCA_963543405.1 of uncultured Cupriavidus sp. Classification (GTDB taxonomy): domain Bacteria; phylum Pseudomonadota; class Gammaproteobacteria; order Burkholderiales; family Burkholderiaceae; genus Cupriavidus. Next base: position 21,498 of record CAUUBQ010000031.1, on the reverse strand, counting down.
ACGACGTGCTGCTGGTCATCAGCAGCACGCCGAGGAACAGCGTGCGGCCATGCTCGCGCAACACCGCGCGCAGGCTGGCGTGCGCGGTATCTTCCGTATGGGTTTCCTCAAGGTGGCGCCGGATATAGATGCCCACCGGCGCAATCAGCAGGCCGATCAGAAACGGCACGCGCCAGCCCCATGACTGCAGGGCTTCCGCGCTCAATGACGCCGACACGGCGGCACCGGTCAACGCACCCAGCAAGGCGGCGGCGCCCTGCGTGGCGGCCTGCCAGCTCACCAGGAAGCAACGCCGGTTCTTGCTGGCCGATTCCATCAGCAATGCCGACGCCGCGCCTACTTCACCGCCGGCGGACAAACCCTGCAGCAGGCGGCCGAACACCACCAGCACGGTTGCCGTCACGCCGATGCTGGCATATGACGGTGTAAACGCGATCAACGCGGTGCCCACGGTCATCAGCGCAATAGTGAGTGTCAGAGCGGCCTTGCGGCCCCGGCGATCGGCCAGGTTGCCAATCAGCACGGCTCCCAGCGGCCGCATCACGAAGCCGGCGCCAAACGTGGCGAATGACAGCAATAGAGATGCTGTAGGACTGCTGGCCGGAAAAAACAGCCGGCCGATAATGGCTGCAAAAAAGCTGTAGACCGTGAAGTCGTAGATTTCGAGACCGTTGCCGATGGCGGCGGCAATCACGGCGCGGTGTTTGCCGGGATGGCGCGCGGCAGTGCTGGCCGCGGGCGTGACAATATCTGCTGCGGCATCGCTGCGCAGCGGAAGACTGGCTTCGTGCATGAGGCTCCTCGTGGTGGCACGTCACGGCAGTCGCCCGTCTGCGCTGCCAGTTGTTATGGTCTTGTGCTGGTGCGGACGATCTTAGGAGCGGTGTACCCACAAAGCACGCGGCTTTTTTTCATGGGTATAAACGTTGGTAATCACGAAGGTCTGGCGAATCCTTCGGCAATTACAGGGCGGCGGGAAAATCGGCGCGTAGCGCCGCGAGCAGTTCGTCATGCAGGCGCGCTGCGGCCACCGTCATCGTATGCCGGTCACGCGAGACCAGCGAGATGATGCGATCGGGCACCGGCTCGACGATGTCGAGAAAGTCCATGGTTTCCACCAGGAAGCGGCTGCGGCGCGACTCTTCCGACAGCAGCAGCAGGATATCGCCAAGCCGGCTCATTTCCAGCGCCAGTGTCATCGAGTTGCACTCCACCACGCGCTCCGGCAATTCCAGCCCATTGGCGCTGAACAGCTGATGAAATGGTGTGGAGGGATCGGCCAGCGGATCGAGCACCATCCAGTCGGCCTGCTGCAACGCACTCAGGGAGGTTGCGCCGCGCAGCGGATGGCCCCTGCGGCCGGCAATCAGCGTCGGAACGCGGCAAGCCTGGGTGCAATCGAGCGCTCGGTCCACGGGTAGCGCTTGCGAAGTCAGCGCGAAATCCAGCATGCCTTCGCGCACCTGCTCCAGCAACTGGGCCGGGCGCATTTCCTGGACACGGAGTCGGGCGTGGGGAAAATCATGCCGGAACGACATCATGCAGGTGCCCACGGATCGCAGCAGCGCGCTGACGGGCGTCACGCCCACCACGATGTCGCTGACCACGGTGCCCTTCATGTCTTCCATGTCCTGGCGGGCGCGACGCACGTTTTCGCTTATCAGGCGTGCATGGCTGACCAGCCGTTGGCCATGGGCGGTCAATTGCACGCCCTTGCTGGTGCGCACGAACAACGTGGCGCCAACACTGGTTTCCAGTTCCTTGATGGCCTTGCTCAGGGCCGGCTGGGTGACATGCAGCAGGCGCGACGCTTCCTGGATGCTGCCGGTTTCGGAAACGGCGGCCAGCGCGCGCAACTGGTGTAGCTTCATGGACGGGGTTCCCGGGACCACGCCACGCGGTGCGCGGCGGAAAACGGCCATTCTAGGCCGCAGCCCGGGATTCCCTCAATATGGGGTCCTGCCCTGCGGGCCGGACCCCATGCAGCGGAACATCAAACCCGAAATACTCAATACCCGTAATACGGCTGCGGGGCATACTGGACCGGTGCCGGACGGCCGCAAGGTACATAGGCGCCGTCGTAGCGGCTATAGCAGTAGCCCGGCGGCACAGCCGGCGCGGCATAGCTGACCGGTTGCGGTGCATACACGGGTTGCGGCGGCGCATAGACCGGCGCGGGCGCGGCTACCACAGGCTGGCTGACAACCAGCGCACCAAGCGCCAGGCCGGCCACGGCGGCTATCGCAATTGCGGCACCCGCCGATCCGCCGCCACCGCCGTGGTAGCGGTCGCGCGCCGAGGCGGTCCCCGCGACCAGCATGGTGGCACTCAGGACAGCAATACCAGCGTAACGAATCGACTTGCGCATCTTTGACTCCTTGTCGGGCCAACCTTGGCCCTCTCTACGGAATACATGATGGACGTCGAACGATTACATTGGTTTACGTGATGGTGAGCAGATGTAAGCACGCCGCGCCAGTAACGGCCTGGCAACGGCGCTGGCGGGTCATTTCTGGAATCCGGCGTTACAAGTTCGAATCGGGAGCCGAGCGATATCGCCAGTTGACAGCGCGGTTCGACCTGCAAATACTTCCCAACGCAACGCCTCAGTGCCTGCGTGATACCCCTGAAGCGGTGCGGCTCCGCTGTCGATACCACTTCAACCAGGGACCAGCATGCTCAAACACCGCCCCTCTCACCCCTCTCACCCTCCTCGTCTCACTGACTCCCCACGCTCACCGGTTCGCCTGCACCACCTGTTGCTGGCCTGCGCCGTTGCCGCGCTCAGCGCCTGCGCATCGCAGGTTGCCAATCCACCGGTGCCCTCGCAGCCGGCCACCACGCCGGCCCCAACCGCCGCCGGGAAAACCGAGGTGCTCTGGCTGGGCCAGTCCGCCATCCGCATCACCACGCCCGGTGGCAAGGTGATCGTGGTCGATCCGTGGTTGACCGGCAATCCGAAGACACCGGCAGCCTTCAAGCAATTGTCGGCGCTGGGCAAGGTCGACCTGATCCTGGTCACGCATGCCCATGGCGATCACCTTGGCGATGCGCCGGATCTGGCCAAGCTCAACAACGCGCCAATCTGGAACGCCGGCGGCATGGGTCGACAACTGATAAGCCTGGGCATTGTGCCGGCCAACCTGGCGCAGAGCTTTGGCAAGGGTGGCACCATCCTGCCATTTGGTGCCAACGGCCCCAAGATCACGGCGGTGCATGCCGAACATGCCTCGGAGCTGTCGTGGAAGAACCCGGCCACCGGCAAGGATGAGGTTCACTACGGCGGCGAGCCGGTGGGCTACATCATCGAGATGGAGAACGGCTTCAAGATCTGGCATATGGGCGATACCGCCCTGTTCGGCGACATGATCATGGTGGCCGATCGCTACAAGCCCGACCTGGTAATGATCCCGATCGGCGACCATTTCACGATGGGTCCGCAGGATGCCGCTGTAGCGCTGCGCGACTTTATCAAGCCGAAGTACGCGATCCCGATGCACTACGGCACCAGTCCGATGGCGCGTGGCACGCCGGCGGAACTGAAGACCGCAATGGGGACGGCGGCCACCACCGCCGTGATCGTGCCGGAACCGGGGCAGAAGATGGATTTCTGATGTGAAAAAGCCCGCGGGTGCTTATGCACCCGCGGGCTTTTTTTCTACGTCATGACGCGTCGTCAGGCTTCCATCACGGACGACCCACCGAGATATCGAAGTACGGCTTCGATACATGCAGGCCAACGTTTACGCCCACGCCGGTGTTACCCAGCGTCAACTGGAACGCTTCGTCCGCGCCGGCGCTCTTCGCGCGGTAGCGCAGGCCATTGGTCGGGAAATTCTGCTTCCAGGTATCCAGACGGCCGTCTTCGTTACGCTTGCGCGTGTACATGTTGTTGACGGCATCGACGCTCAGGATGGTGGTCGACGCGCGGTTGAACTGCGCGGACGTATCGTTGAATGCCACGAAGTCCCAGTAAGCGTTAGTGGAACCCACCACCGGCAACGCGCGCACATTCTGCTTGGCAGCCACCATGATGCCGTCGTACTTGCTGATCACCGCGGAAATCACGCCATCGGTGCTCTTGAAGCCCACCGCAAAACTGGTGTGAATAGCATCGACGGCCAGATAGGAGCCGTCGGCTTGCTGCGTCAGCGTTGCCAGCTCGCCGGCAGTCCACGCGGCGCACACATTGTCGTCATTGCACGTCTGTGCGGCCGTCATCTTGCCGTTGGCGTCCAGCGTGAACGATACACGTGCGGAGGTCGGCGCGCCGCTGCCACCCGTCTCGAACGTCAGCGCGTTCCAGTCGCCAGCCAGTTCGGCCAGCGTCAGCTTCTGTGCCGGTACGATCAGGTTCGGCAAGGCGCCCGTAGCCACCGTGCCGGCGGCCGGAATCAGCATGCCCAAGCCCGACTTCGAGACCAGCATGCTGCTTGCGCCAGTGATGTCGAAGCGGCAGGCTTCAGTGGCGTTGGCGATCAGCGGAATCGCAGCAATCGATGCGCTCGGCGACACCACATTGACCAAGACCAGCTTAGGCGTCAACGTAAGTGTGTCGGCGTCGATGCTCGCCGGGAAACCACCGCCACCGGGACCCATCAAGAAATAGTCGCCCGTACGCAGGCCGGCGCAGGTCGCCGATGCCTTTTGCAGGATCGTGCCGATGGCGACGGTGCCGGCATTGCTGCCGATGGCCGTCGACAGGTCGCCCACGGTGGCGCCGGACGACTTCAGGCGGGCGCCCAGTTGGTCCAGCAGCTGATCCAGCGCATTGCCGGTCTTGCCATTGTTGGCAGCCACCAGCGCGCCCTTGAGCGGGTCGAAGCCGGTCAGGTCCACCAGGCCGGTCAGCGTGGTCCGCACGGTTTGGGTCGACGTAGCCAGGTTGGCCGACGTCAGGCGCGCTTGCGCATTGGCGTCAAACTGCTCGAAGAACGTCTTGGTGCTGCCCTGGGCCAGCGCGGCCGTGATCAGTTCCGTGAACGGCGTGACGTTGGCCACCACGCTGTTTTCGCTGCCGGCTTCCACCACCGAATGCAGCGTCGTGCCGTCTGGCGTCGTGACGCTCAGCACGCAGGGGCGCTGGGCGTTTTCAATATTGATCGTGAACGTACCGTCGGCGGCCGTTGTGGCGCTACCACTACCCGATGCGCATTTTGCCGACACCGTCGCACCCGCCAGCGCGGCACCGGTCGCGGCGGTGCCACTGACCTTGGTGGAAGCAACCGTCTTGGTCGAGTCGCCAGTGCTAGTGCTAGTGCTAGTGCTGCTACCACCGTCGCCACCGCCGCAAGCAGCCAGCACGGCCACCGTCAGACCCGTAAGGCCCGTAAGAATCAGTTTCGATTTCATCCCTGTATCTCTTTTTTTTGATTGGCTTGCATCGCGCATGCTGGGCGGCCGACCCCGGTCCGCTCCATCTGCTGGCATGCGCGCCGCTGGCATGGCCGCACGGGCCAATGACAGGCGGCGTGGAGTGTGTCGCAACTCCAATGCGCCGGATAACCCACAACAGGGGCATTGACAAATGTCAGATTTGACATCTTTGCGATACAAATGCCTACCCGATGGTTGGCTCCCCTCTCCCGCAACGCGGGAGAGGGGAGAAAACAGGGGGTCCCCATCACAAAGCCGCAGCGCACATAGCTAAAACGCCACTAATGCCTATACTCGTCTCTGTCCCTGCAGAAAATCCATGACCGGACGGCGGTCCGGTACAAGGAGGTGTCCCCATGGTTACGATGAACCGCCGACAGTTCCTGAAATTTTCGGGAGCGTCGCTGGCGGGGTCGAGCCTTGCGCTGATCGGGTTCGCGCCCGACGTGGCGCTGGCAGAGGTGCGGGCCTACAAGCTGGCGCGCACCACCGAAACCCGCAATACATGCCCCTACTGTTCGGTGGCGTGCGGCCTGCTGATGTACAGCCTTGGTGACAAGGCCAAGAACGCCAAGGCCAGCATCATCCATATCGAGGGCGACCCCGACCATCCGGTCAATCGTGGCACGCTGTGCCCCAAGGGCGCGGCGCTGATCGACTTCATCCACAGTCCCAACCGCCTGCAATACCCCGAATACCGCGCCGCGGGATCGGACAAGTGGCAGCGCATGTCATGGGATGACGCGCTGGACCGCATTGCCAAGCTGATGAAGCAGGACCGCGACGCCAATTTCATCGACAAGGATGAAAAGGGGCAGACGGTCAACCGATGGCTGTCCACCGCCATGCTCGCGGCTTCCGCCAGCAGCAACGAGGTGGGTTACATCACGCACAAGACGATCCGCAGTCTTGGCATGCTGGGGTTCGACAACCAGGCACGTGTCTGACATGGCCCGACGGTGGCAGGTCTTGCCCCGACGTTTGGCCGTGGAGCGATGACGAACCATTGGGTCGACATCAAGAACGCGGACGTAATCCTGATCATGGGCGGCAATGCCGCCGAGGCACACCCGTGTGGTTTCAAATGGGTCACCGAGGCCAAGGCGCACAACAAGGCGCGGCTGATCGTGGTGGACCCGCGCTTCACGCGCTCGGCGTCCGTGGCGGACTATTACGTGCAGATCCGCACCGGTACCGATATCGTGTTCCTGGGCGGCGTGATCCGCTGGCTGCTGGAGAACGACAAGATCCAGCACGAGTACGTGAAGAACTACACGGACTTCACGTTTATCGTGCGCGAGGACTACCAGTTCAAGGACGGCATCTTCTCGGGCTACGACGCCGACAAGCGTCACTACCTCAAGGAAACCTGGGACTACGAGCGCGGCGACGACGGCTTTGTAAAGACTGATCCCACGCTGGCGCATCCGCGATGCGTCTACAACCTGCTGAAGGCGCACTACGCGCGCTATACGCCGGAGATGGTGGAGCGCGTCTGCGGCACGCCGCAGGACAAGTTCCTGAAGGTGTGCGAGATGATGGCGACCACGGCCACGCCCACACGCGCCATGACCATCATGTACGCGCTCGGCTGGACGCAGCATTCGGTTGGCTCGCAGATGATCCGCACCGGTGCCATGGTGCAGTTGCTACTGGGCAATATCGGCATCGCCGGTGGCGGCATGAACGCGTTGCGCGGCCACTCGAACATCCAGGGCCTGACCGACCTGGGGCTGATGACCAACCTGCTGCCGGGCTACCTGACACTGCCCGGGGATAGCGAGCAGGACTACGCCAAGTACATCGAGGCACGCGCGTTCAAGCCACTGCGGCCCAACCAGCTCAGCTACTGGCAGAACTATGCCAAGTTCCACGTCAGCCTGATGAAGGCCTGGTGGGGCCCGGCCGCCACGGCCGAGAACAACTGGGCGTTCGACTACCTGCCCAAGCTCGACAAGCCCTATGACATGTTGCAGGTGTTCGAGCTGATGAACGCCGGCCGCATCAACGGCTACATCCTGCAGGGTTTCAACCCGCTGGCCGCGGCCCCGAACAAGGCCAAGCTGCTCAAGGGCCTGAGCCAGCTCAAGTTCATGGTGGTCATGGACCCGCTGGCCACCGAGACCTCCGAGTTCTGGCGCAATGTGGGCGAGTCGAACAACGTCGATCCGAAGTCGATCCAGACCGAGGTGTTCCGGCTACCCACCACGTGTTTTGCCGAGGAGAACGGTGCGCTGGTCAATTCGTCGCGCTGGCTGCAATGGCACTGGCAAGGCGCCGATCCACCGGGCGAGGCGCGCAGCGATATCGAGATCATGTCGGCGCTGTTCCTCAAGATCCGGCAGATGTACCAGAAGGATGGCGGCAGGTACCCCGATCCGATCGTCAACCTGTGGTGGCCATATGCCGTGCCCGATTCGCCCACGCCGGAAGAACTGGCCAAGGAGTATTCGGGCCGGGCACTGACCGACCTGGCGGACCCCAAGGATGCCACCAAGGTGGTGCGCAAGGCCGGCGAACAGCTGAACAGCTTTGGCGAGTTGCAGGCCGACGGCAGCACCATGAGCGGCTGCTGGATCTATTGCGGATCCTGGACGCAGGCTGGCAACCAGATGGCCAAGCGCGACAACAGCGACCCTACCGGCATTGGCCAGAACCTGAACTGGTCGTGGGCGTGGCCGGCCAACCGGCGCGTGCTGTACAACCGGGCCTCGTGCGATGTCAGCGGCAAGCCGTTCAATCCGGCGCGCAAGCTGATCGCGTGGAACGGCAAGAGCTGGACCGGCTTCGACACGCCAGACTTCAAGCTCGATGAAGACCCGGCCAACGGCATGGGGCCATTCATCATGCAGGCCGAAGGCGTGGCACGCTTCTTTGCGCGGCAGAACATGGTGGAGGGGCCATTCCCCGAGCACTATGAGCCGTTCGAGAATCCGCTCGGCTACAACCCGCTCAACGGCAAGGAATCGAAAGTCGTCAGCAATCCGGCGGCGCGCGTGTTCAAGGAAGACTGGGCACAGTTCGGCAAGCCCGATGCCTACCCGGTAATCGCCACCACATATCGGCTGACCGAGCATTTCCACTACTGGACCAAGCATGCGCGCATCAACGCGATCCTGCAGCCGGAACAGTTCGTGGAGATTGGCGAGGACCTGGCCAAACAGGTGGGCGTAAAGGCTGGCGACCGCGTCAAAGTGTCGTCGACGCGCGGCTATATCAAGGCGGTGGCGCTGGTGACCAAGCGGATCAAGCCGTTCAAGATCGACGGCAAGACCGTGCACATGGTGGGCATTCCGTTGCACTGGGGCTTTACCGGCCTGACCAAGCCCGGCTTCCTGATCAACACGCTGACGCCCTTCGTGGGCGACGGCAACACCCAGACGCCGGAGTTCAAGTCGTTCATGGTGAAGGTCGAAAGGGCATAGGAGACAGCGATGGCACTACAGTCTCTCGATATCGTGCGCCGCTCGGCCACCACCACGCCGTCGCCGAGCGTACGCGAACCGGTCACCGGCAGCGTGGCCAAGCTGATCGACACCACCAAGTGCATCGGCTGCAAGGCATGCCAGGCCGCCTGCATGGAATGGAACGACCTGCGCGGCGAGGTGGGCACCAATGTCGGCGTCTATGACAATCCGGCCGACCTCAACGAGCACACCTGGACGCTGATGCGGTTTGCCGAGTACGAAAATCCGAACGGCAACCTCGAATGGCTGATCCGCAAGGACGGCTGCATGCATTGCGAGGACCCGGGCTGCCTGAAGGCATGCCCGTCGCCGGGAGCCATCGTGCAGTATGCGAATGGCATCGTCGATTTCCACGAGGAAAACTGCATCGGCTGCGGGTACTGCATCACGGGTTGCCCGTTCAATATTCCGCGCATCTCGAAACAGGACCACAAGGCGTACAAATGCACGCTTTGCTCGGACCGCGTGGCCGTGGGCCAGGAACCGGCCTGCGTAAAAACCTGTCCGACCGGCGCTATCGTGTTCGGCACCAAGACCGACATGATCGCGCATGCCGAGGAACGCATCGTCGACCTGAAATCGCGCGGCTTCGAGAAGGCCGGCCTGTACAACCCGGCCGGCGTGGGCGGCACGCACGTGATGTACGTCTTGCACCACGCGGATCAGCCGAACCTGTATCACGGCCTGCCTGACGACCCGCATATCAGTCCGCTGGTTGGCCTGTGGAAGGGTATCGCCAAGCCGCTGGCCGTGGCAGGCATGGCGTTGGCGGCAATTGCCGGCTTCTTCCACTACATCCGCGTGGGACCGAACGAGACCGGCCCCGAGGATGAGGCCGCAGCCGAAGACGAGATCGTGCGCTGGGGCCGCGACAACCCGCGACCCAGCAGCACCCCCGATGAAATCGTGCCGCCCGAGGAGGTCCGCGATGAGAATCGATAAGCGCCGCGAGGCAACCATCCGCCGCTATTCCGCCGGCGAGCGCACCAACCACTGGATCGTCGCGCTGACCTTCATCCTGCTGGCGCTGTCGGGGCTGGCGCTGTTTCATCCGTCGATGTTCTGGATGAGCAACCTGTTTGGCGGCGGTACGTGGACCCGCATCCTGCACCCGTTTATCGGCATCGTGATGTTCGTGGCGTTTGCGATCCTGGCAGTGAAGTTCTGGCATCACAACCTGATCACCTGGACCGACCGCGAATGGCTGCGCCACGGCAAGGATGTGTTGACCAATCACGAGGAGAACCTGCCCGACGTAGGCCGCTACAACGCCGGGCAGAAGCTGCTGTTCTTTTTGATGGTGGCCTGCCTGCTGCTCTTGCTGCTAAGCGGCATCGTTATCTGGCGTACCTATTTCTCGGCGTTTTTCCCGATCTGGGGTATCCGGCTGGCGTCGGTGGTGCATGCCGTTTGCGCCTTCCTGCTGATTTGCGGCATTATTGTGCACATCTATGCAGCGGTCTGGGTCAAGGGGTCGGTACAGGCGATGACGCGTGGCACGGTGACACCGGGCTGGGCGTGGAAACATCACCGTGCCTGGTTCCGCGAGAACTTCCGGCCCGGAGACAAATAGGCGGGCCCGCGTGGCTGACACCATCGGGACCCCAAAGGATGAACGGTACGATGGTGCAGCGCATACTTGAGCCAGCCGAAATCGAATCGATCGACCATCTCGCGATTGCGCGAGTGCGTCTGCCCGAGCGCACCGAAATTTTCAGCGCGCGGGCCCAGCGCCTGCGCCAGCTGGCGCCAGCCAACCCGATCGGGCCCTATCTGCTGCTGATGGCCACCGTTGCCGATGCCCAGCATGCGGTAGCCCAATCGCTCGATATCCCCATCCCCTCGCCCGCCGACCTCGAACGCGCTGGCGCGCATTGCATGCCTGTGCTGGACCCCTCGGCGCCCGGCCCGCTATACGGCGCCGATGCCCTGTTTGAACGTCTTGCCACCAGCGCGCCGGAACTAACGAAGCCAATTGTTGCACTGCAAGCCATGTCCGCCGATGCGCGACATGCCCAGCTCCTGTCCTTGCTGGCTCATGCCGATGTTGCCGATGCCGCGGTGGATACCACTCTTGCCCCGCTGCTGATGGCGGCGTTGCAGCTCGATCGCACGGTGCTGGCCAGTCAACTGCGCGAGCAGGACATTCCGGTTCTCGATGTGCATACGGTCTGTCCAGTCTGCGGCACGCCACCGGTGGCCAGCATCGTCCGCATTGGCGGGCGCTTCCAGGGCCTGCGCTACCTGCATTGCGGGCACTGCGCGACCGAATGGCATATGGTGCGCGTCAAGTGCACCCATTGCGAAACCACCGAAGGCATCAGCTACTACGCCGTGGAAGGCCAGGGCGAAGCGCTCAAGGCCGAAACCTGCGACCAGTGCCATCACTATCGCAAGATCAGCTATATGGAGAAGGACCCGCTGGCCGAGCCCTTGGCCGACGACCTCGCATCACTGGCGCTCGATGTGATGATGGGCGAAGCCGGGTACGGGCGGTCCAACGGGAATCCGCTGTTATGGCTGGCCGATGATGAAGATACGGAGCACGCCGTCGATGAACGATAGCGTTTCGATGCCGGCACAACCTTCAGATATTCCCTCGGTCGACCGCCTGCTCGGCCTGTCAGTACTGCAGCCCTTGCTCGACCAGTACGGCCGTGCGTCGACGACGGAAGCCTTGCGTCGCCTGCTCGATACCCTGCGCGCACAGGCGGTTGCCGGGGATCTCACTCGCCAGGCTCTGAGCGAAAGCGCGCTGCACGATGCGCTGGCCACCCAGCTTGCGCGCGACAGCGCGCCGCGCCTGCGTGCCGTGTTCAACCTGACCGGCACCGTGTTGCATACCAACCTGGGCCGCGCGCTGCTGCCAGAAAGCGCGGTGCAGGCCGTGATGCGCGCCATGACCGCACCGGCCAATCTGGAATTCGATCTCGCGACTGGCGCACGCGGTGATCGCGACGATCTGGTCGACGACTTGCTGTGTACGCTGACCGGCGCCGAAGCCGCCACCGTAGTCAACAATAACGCTGCCGCGGTGCTGCTGATGCTCAGTACGCTGGCTCCGCGGCACGAGGTGATCGTGTCGCGCGGCGAACTCGTCGAAATTGGCGGCGCATTTCGCATTCCGGACATCATGCAGCGCGCCGGCGTGAAGCTGGTCGAGATCGGCACCACCAACCGTACGCATCCGCATGATTACGCCAACGCCATCGGTTCGCGCACGGCATTGCTGATGAAGGTGCATTGCAGCAACTACGAGATCACGGGATTTACGCGCAGCGTGGACGTGGCAGAGGTGGTACGCATCGCCCAGCCCCATGGCATTCCGGTGGTGGTCGATCTGGGCAGCGGCACCTTGTGCGACCTGACCAAATGGGGTCTGCCACGCGAAACCACGGTGCGCGAAACCATCGAGGCCGGCGCGGACCTGGTGACATTCAGCGGCGACAAGCTGCTGGGTGGCCCACAGGCTGGCCTGATCGTCGGGCGTGCCGACCTGATCGCAAAGATCAAGAAAAATCCGCTCAAACGCGCGCTGCGCGTGGGCAAGCTGACGCTGGCGGCGCTGGAGCCGGTGCTGCAGCTGTATCGAGATCCGGATACGCTGGCAGCCGCACTGCCGACGTTGCGGCTGCTGACCCGTCCGGCGACCGAGATTGCCGAGCTTGCAGAACGCTTGCTGCCCGGGCTACAGGCCGCGCTGGGCGAAGCATGGCAGGTAACGTCCGTGCCGATGGTCAGCCAGATCGGCAGCGGCGCAATGCCTGGTGGGCAGTTGCCGAGCCATGGGCTGGTGGTCGGCACAGGCGATGCGTCCCGACGTACGGGACGCAAGCTCCAGCAACTGGAGGCCGCGCTGCGCAATCTGCCACGTCCGGTCATCGGACGCATTGCCGAACAGACACTGTGGCTGGACCTGCGCTGCCTGGAGGCCGCTGACGAAGCCGCCTTCGTTGCGCAATGGCCGTTGCTCGCGGAGGCGCTGCGCCCATGATCGTCGGCACGGCCGGGCATATCGACCATGGCAAGACCACGCTGGTACGTGCGCTGACCGGTGTCGACACGGACCGGCTCAAGGAAGAGAAGGCACGCGGCATTTCGATTGAACTCGGCTATGCCTATACGCCGCTGCCCAATGGCGACGTGCTCGGCTATATCGATGTACCTGGACACGAGCGCCTGATCCATACGATGGCCGCCGGCGCCAGCGGTATCGACCTTGCGCTGCTGGTTATCGCCGCCGACGATGGCGTGATGCCTCAAACGCGCGAGCATCTGGCAATCCTCGAACAGCTCGGCGTCACGCGTGCGGTGGTGGCACTGAGCAAGGCCGACCGCGCCGACGCGAGGCAGCTTGAAGCCGTGCGCGGCGATATCGATGCACTGCTGGCCAGCACGCGCTATGCCGGCGCCCCCATTTTCCCGCTCAACGCCACCGCCCCGGCCGATCCGGGCGTGGTCGATCTACGTACATGGTTGCACGATGCCGCGCAGCATTTGCCCGAACATCGCACCGGTGGCTTGTTCCGGCTGGCCGTGGATCGTGTATTCACGCTGGCGGGGCATGGCACGGTGGTCACCGGCACGGTATTCAATGGGCGGGTGCACGTGGGGGATGTCATGCAGGTCGCGCCGTCCGGCCTGGCGGCACGCGTGCGCAGCATCCATGCACAGCAGCGGCCCGCCGAGACCGGCGTCGCGGGCCAGCGCTGTGCGCTCAATCTGGCTGGTATCGACAAGGAGCAGATCCGGCGTGGTGACTGGATCGTGGATCCCGCGCTGATGGCACCGGTCACGCGCATCGACGTGCGGCTCACATTGCAACGCGGCGCAGATTTCCGCATTGGCCACTGGACCCCGCTGCATGTGCATCTGGGTGCCGCACATCGCGTGGCAAACGTGGTGCTGCTGGATTGCGAGACACTGGAAGCCGGCGTGTCGGCGCTCGCGCAACTCGTATTCAAGGCTCCGGTCTGCGCGCTGGCCGGTGACCGTTTTATCGTCCGCAACGCCCAGGCTACGCAGACCGTCGGCGGCGGCGTGGTGCTCGACAACGTGGCACCCGAGCGCTATCGGCGTACGCCTGAACGGCTGGGCTGGCTGCACGGCGTCGAACGCATGCTTGATGGTGAGGGCCTGTTGCCATTGCTGGAACGCGCACCACATGGCGTCTCTGCTGAGCGGATCGTACGATTGACCGGCCTGAAGCAGGATGAATGGACGCTGCCCGACGCAGCCGACGCGGTAGCACGGATCGGTGACAGCCTGATCCTGTCGCCGTATCTCGACACGCTGCGGGTGCGGGTGATCGACACCCTGACCGCATTCCACGCGCGCATGCCCGACGAGCCGGGCCTGGGCGCGGGCTCGCTGCGCCGGCTGGCGTTTGCCGGTGCGCCGGTGCCCGATACGCTGTGGTCGGCCTTGCTCGATACGCTGGTGCAGCAGCACGCGGTGGAGCGCCGCGGCGGCTGGCTGCGTCTGCCCGGACATGAAGTCACGCTGACCGATAATGAGCAGGCGCTGGCCACCCGGCTGCTCCCTCGCGTGGCGGCAGGCGGCTTCGATCCGCCCTGGGTACGCGAACACGCGGTGGCACTGAACGTGCCTGAGGAACAGATACGGCAGCTATTGCGCAAGCTCGCGCGGCAAGGTGCGGTGCACCAGGTGGTGCGCGACCTGTTCTACGCTGAACACAGCGTGGAAACACTGGCCAAGGTGTTCGGTACGCTGGCCGCCGCGCACGGCCGGGTTGAGGTAATCGCATTTCGCGATGCAGTGGGACTGGGCCGCAAGCGCTCGATCCAGGTTCTGGAGTTCTTTGATCGCGCGGGATACACTCGCCGCGTGGGCAATGCACGCATGCTGCGCCCCGACAGCGAATGGCGGCCACTGGCGGCAGCCAATTAGCCGCAGGCATCATCGACGTTGCAAGACGCAAGATCCACGGAAGGCATCCGTATCCGGTGATGCGGCCGGGCTTCAAACCCGGTTGGGGGCGCCAGACGTTCCCAGGTAGGTTCGACTCCTGCTGCTTTCCGCCATTCCCTCCCCCATCCCATATTTCCGGTCCGGATTTCCTGTCTCGATTTCCCGTTTCGACGTACGTGACCTACCATGCATGAGCAGCGGTTGGGCAAGTTTCGAGTGTCGAACTACTCATCCAGGGGAGTATCATGGATAGACGCACATTCCTGCGGCTTGGCGCCGCCGTACCCGTTTCCGTTGGCGCCACGGGCATCGCGCCGGCATTTGCAGCAACCGCAGACGCAGTGCCGGCATCGGCTGGCTGGCGCGTCTACGAGATCACCACGCAGGTCACCCTGCCAGCCACTTCAGCCCCGGCCACGGTCTGGCTACCCATCACAGCCTCACAACTGGGCGATTACCAGCGTACGCTTTCCAATGACTGGCGCGCACCCGGTGCACAGGCCAATGCCACGCGTACCGGACGCTATGGCGTCGACATGCTGGTAATCGACTGGCCCACGCCTACCCACGGCGCGCCGTTGACGGCCCGTCTCACGAGCAATGTTGCATTGCGTGACCGCGACGTCGACCTCGGGGCAGCACCGTCGGCCAATGCACCACGCGAGTCGGCTGCTGCCTTGCGCGAGTATGTACGCCCGACCCGGCTGATGCCGACCGATGGCATCGTACGCAAGACCGCGCTTTCCATCACGGCCGGCATGACCGACGACATGACAAAGGCACGCGCCATTTACCAGTGGGTGGTGGACCATACCTGCCGCGATGCCAGCGTGCGTGGCTGCGGCACCGGTGACGTGGTGACGATGCTGAAGACTGGCGGCCTGATGAACGGCAAGTGTGCCGATATCAATGGCCTGTTCGTGGCACTGGCGCGCGCGGCCGGCATCCCCGCACGCGATGCCTACGGCGTACGTGTCGACGACTCCCAACTTGGCTTCAAGGCGCTGGGCAAGTCCGGCGATATTTCGAAGGCGCAGCATTGCCGCTCGGAATTCTACGCAGCCGGTTACGGCTGGATTCCCGCGGACCCTGCCGACGTCCGCAAGGTGGCGCTCGAAGAGGTCCCTGGCGGACTGCCGATGAACGACAGCAAGGTTCGCGCGGCTCGCGCCATGTTGTTGGGCGCATGGGAAGGCAACTGGGTGGCCTATAACCATGGCCATGATGTCCGCCTGCCCGGCATTGACACTACACCCGTGCCATTCCTGATGTATCCCAATGGCAAGACTGCAAGCGGCACGCTCGATAGTCTGGATCCGGCAGCGTTTGGCTATCGCATTACGTCGCGCAGGGTTGCCTGACGATGGAGGCAACTTTATGTGATGGCGAGGTTCGCCTGACCTCGCTGGCCCACGGCGGTGGCTGCGGTTGCAAGATCGCACCGGGCGTGCTGAATGAAATCCTGCGCAATGCGCGTCATTTCCCGGCACCGCCCGCGCTGCTGGTCGGTATCGAGACCAGCGACGATGCCGCGGTGTATCGGATCAACGATACGCAGGCGCTGGTGGCCACGACCGATTTCTTCATGCCAGTGGTCGACGATCCCTATGATTTCGGCCGGATCGCGGCTACCAATGCGATCTCCGATGTCTATGCCATGGGCGGCACGCCGATCATGGCGCTGGCGCTGGTTGGCATGCCGATCGACAAGCTGTCGCCAGCCACCATTGGCAAGATCCTTGAAGGCGGCGAAGCGGTCTGCGCCGAAGCGGGCATCCCGATCGCCGGTGGGCACTCGATAGACTCGGTGGAACCGATCTATGGCCTGGTGGTGATGGGGCTCGTGCATCCGGATCGCGTCAGGCGCAATCGCGATGCGCGCGCCGGCGACGTGCTCGTGCTAGGCAAGCCATTGGGCGTAGGCGTGTATTCGGCAGCCATCAAGAAGGATCTGCTCGATGCATATGGCTATGGGCAGATGATCGCAAGCACGACCAAGCTCAACACCCCGGGCAAGGCATTGTCTGAATTGGACGGCGTGCATGCGATGACCGATGTTACGGGTTTCGGACTGCTCGGCCATTTGCTGGAAATGTGCCGCGGCAGCGGACTCGGTGCGACGCTCGACATAACGCGCATACCGTTGCTGCCCGGCGTAGCGGCATTGGCCGAGCGCGGGGCCGTGACCGGTGCGTCAAAGCGCAACTGGGCCAGCTACGGCCACGAGGTCACGCTCGATCTTGGCGTCTCGCCGGTACAGCAGGCGTTGCTGACCGATCCGCAGACCAGTGGAGGATTGCTGGTTGCATGTGCGCCGGAAGCCGTGGAGGCGGTAATCGGCGTATTCAGGAAGGAAGGCTTCGGTCACGCGGCGGTATTTGGCACGATGCAGGCGGGACCCATCGCGGTACGCGTCACTGCATAAGAGTACGCATGGCATGCATCCTGCGGAACGGACGGTTTCACACGTCCGTCATCGCACAGGAGACACTGCCATGCCGAAGCAACCGCCACAAAAAGACAAGCCACCTACCGCTGGAGCAAAGGCCCGTACAACCGCGTCCTCTACCGCCCCGTCAGCCAAGCAATCCCGGCGCGACGCGGTGCATCAGCACGATCCCAATCCCAGCCAGCAAACCGCCGCCGGCAATAACCATGACGGCACGTACGAGAAGGCTGTCGCCGATCGCTTGGCGCGGCAACCTGCGCGACTAGGCTCGCCAAGCGTCGGTAACGTGGTATCGAATGCAGGCAAGACACTGACCACCAATCAGGGCCTGCCGATTCCGCAGGATGACGACTCGCTGAAGCTCGGTCTGCGCGGCCCCACGTTGCTGGAAGATTTCCACCTTCGTGAAAAGATTACGCACTTCGACCACGAGCGGATTCCCGAGCGGGTGGTCCATGCGCGTGGTGCTGCGGCCCACGGCTATTTCGAACTGAGCGAATCGCTGGAAGAATTCACGACCGCCGACCTGCTGACGCGTGTGGGCGAAAAGACACCTGTATTCGTGCGGTTCTCCACGGTGGCCGGCTCGCGCGGTTCCGCCGATCTCGCGCGCGATGTGCGCGGCTTCGCCACCAAGTTCTACACGCGGCAAGGCAATTTCGATCTGGTGGGCAACAATATGCCGGTGTTCTTTATCCAGGACGGCATCAAGTTTCCGGACTTCGTGCACTCGGTCAAACCCGAGCCGCACAACGAGATGCCGCAGGCGGCATCCGCGCACGATACGTTCTGGGACTTTGTTTCGCTGCAGCCCGAATCGATGCACATGGTGTTGTGGACCATGTCGGGACGCGCACTGCCACGCAGCTTCCGCACCATGGAAGGCTTTGGCGTGCATACGTTCCGCCTGATCAATGCCGAGGGCGCCAGCACGCTAGTCAAATACCACTGGAAGCCGGTAGGCGGCGCACATTCGCTGGTGTGGGACGAAGCGCTCAAGATCAATGGCAAGGACCCAGATTTCCATCGACGCGACTTGTGGGAATCGATCGAGGCTGGACAGTTTCCCGAATACGAATTCGGGGTGCAGTTGATACCCGAGGCCGAAATGCTCAAGTTCGGCTTCGACCTGCAGGACCCGACCAAGCTGATTCCCGAAGAACTGGTACCGGTGCGGCGGATTGGCCGGATGGTGTTGAACCGCAATCCCGACAATTTCTTCGCCGAGACCGAGCAGGTGGCCTTCCATCCGGGGCATCTGGTGCCGGGCATGGACTTTACCAACGACCCGCTGCTCCACGCACGGCTGTTCTCCTACATCGATACGCAGATTACGCGGCTCGGCGGTCCCAACTTCCACGAGCTGCCGATCAATCGACCGCTTTGCCCGGTGCATAACAACCAGCGCGATGGCTTTATGCGGCAGACCGTGGTGCGGGGGCGCGAAAGCTACCAGCCCAACTCGGTCAGTGGCGGCTGCCCGTTCCTGGCTGGCGAGATGGACGGCTACCAGCATTTTGCCGCGCCCGCCGAAGACGGTGCGGTCAAGGCGCGTGTACGCAGCCAGACGTTTGCCGACCACTTCTCGCAGGCCAACCTGTTCTGGCGCAGCCAGTCCGAGGTCGAGCAGCAGCAGATCATCGCGGCATATGCGTTCGAGTTGTCGAAGGTCACGGACCCGACGATCCGCGCACGCGTGGTTGGCCAAATCGTGCATATCGC
The DNA here is from genome assembly GCA_963543405.1 of uncultured Cupriavidus sp. Taxonomy (GTDB): domain Bacteria; phylum Pseudomonadota; class Gammaproteobacteria; order Burkholderiales; family Burkholderiaceae; genus Cupriavidus. The sequence goes on along the minus strand of CAUUBQ010000031.1, from coordinate 2,553 downwards.
GCAGGAACTGGCCGATGGTGTGGCTAGCAAGCTCGGCATCGACGTGGAACCAGTGGGCCCGGATATCCAGATCGATACCTACGGTATCGACAGTTCCCCGGCACTGAGCCTCGATGCGCAGCCCAAGGGCGCCATTACCGGCCGCAACGTGGCCGTACTGGTTAACGACGGCGTGGACGAGGCAGCCGTCGCTTCGCTCAGGAAATTGGCCAAGGCTGCGCAGGCAAACATCCGGATCATCGGGCCACGCGCGAGCAGCGTGACTACGGCCGGCGGTGGAACACTTGCCGTCGATCACGCACTGGCCTCGGTCGGCTCGGTACTGTTCGACGCGGTCTATGTTCCCGATGGCAAGAACCCACCCGCCGACCCTGATCCCGCCGCCCTGCTATTCGTCAGCGAGGCGTACAAGCACTACAAGGCGATTGGCGCAGGCGGCAGCGGCGCGATGCTGGTATCGGAGGCCGCGCGGCGCGCGGGCATCGATGGCGGATTTGCAGGCCCAGGCCTGGTCGTCGGCAAGGGTGAGAACGGCAAGCATCATCGCGAGTTTCTGGAAGCGGTGGGTCAGCATCGCTGGTGGCAACGTGCCGACGCGAGCCGGATTCCTGCGTGAGTGCTCTGGATCGCAGGTTCACGCGGGCATGTTTGTTGCGCGACTTCGGGTTCCTTGCATGAACTGGAGACTGCAATGAATCCGAACGACCCCACTCTCACTTCGAACCAGGGCGCGGCCATCGTGGGCAGCGGCGTGGGCGAAGGCCCGGGCCCCGAAGTCATGGCTGCATCGAGCCTCGACGATACCAAGGTCTATGCCTCCGATGGCGAGCATGTCGGCGAGATCAAGGAGGTAATGATCGACGTGCAGGCCGGCCGCGTTGCCTATGCGGTGCTGACGACCGGCGGCTTTCTTGGTATCGGCGACACCCTGCATGCGATTCCCTGGAGCGCACTGGTGATGGATACCGATGCCAAGTGTTTCCGGCTCGGACTGACGGCCGATCGCATCAAGGATGCGCCCGGCTTCAACAAGGACAGCTGGCCACGCATGGCTGACCCGCAATGGGCCGCCGACGTCTACCGCTACTACGACCGCGATCCTTACTGGACCGACGTGCGCGGCGCAATCTGATCAACTCTCAGGACGTAGAGCGATGAGAAGGAACTGCCCCTGCCCGGCAGGTCTTACAAGCTGGCGATGCAAGCTGATGACCCCGCGTACGAACTCACGTAAAAACACTCAACCCAATGTGGACAAAAAAACCTCTTGAAATGAGATCGATTCCCATTTACTATGCAACCACTGTCTGACGCACGGCACTGCCGAAACCGGACAGCGGCACCAGCAACAGAACTTGGTACCAGTAGCAGATTCACCTGATTGCAGGACGTGGTAGCGAAGATCGAACGCTGATTTACAGCAGCAAGTCAGAACGCTACGGCGCCCGATACCGTCTTTTGTGGGGACCGCTCCGAGACACGGAGCGTTTGGTAGTAGCCAGTTGCAGGAAGATCGGGAAAACATCCAGACCCCGTTTTCCCGATCGCGTCATCCAGCAACAAGCCAGGCCACCTTTTTATTCCGCGCGCCGTCCAGGCACGGCGCGCCGCCCGGGACGTGTCGCAGCAGCGCACGGTCCGGTCGCTTCCCGCCTGATTCCGCCAAGCCTTGGCGGGTGGGTAGGCTGACCAGATATGCGTCGGCCCTCACCCTCCGCCCGGATCCACCGACCTGGAGTATTAACCGAGTGCCCGCTTCGGGCGCGAAATTCCGCATGCCTACGTCCACCGTGAATGCCGATGCCGTCCCTCTCAAGCGCGCGGGCCTGAAAGCCACGTCGCCGCGCATGCATGTGCTGGAAGCGTTTCGCAACAGCGATCGTCGGCACCTCAGCGCGGAAGATGTCTACCGGATTCTGCTCGATCTCGATGTCGACGCCGGCTTGTCGACCGTGTATCGCGTGCTGAACCAGCTGGTGCAAGCCAACATCCTGCTGCGCCACAGCTTTGAAGCCGACCATGCGGTGTTCGAACTCAATGAGGGCGGCCATCACGACCATCTGATCTGCGTGAGCTGCGGCATCGTTGAGGAGTTTCGTGACGAGGACATCGAGCAACGCCAGAAGCAGGTGGCTGCGCGGAACGATTTCGTGCTTCGCGAGCACATGCTGGTGTTGTACGGCCTGTGCCCTGACTGCCAGCAGTCGAGTATCGAAACCGCCACTGGCATAGTGTATAAGTAGCACACAAGTAGCGCGCACGTTTCTTACACAAACACGAAGTGCAGTTACAAAGGCGTGCAATCGGTAATACGCCAGATGGGTAGAGTGGAGTCATGTCATCTCACCCACTGGTGATCCACATGAGCAAGCGCCCCCTCTACCTGTCCGTTTCGCTGTTTGTTGCCGGCGCCGCCGCGTTGGCCGCCTCCACTGCCGCCATGGCGCGCGTCGATGTCGACGTGAACCTTGGCGTACCCATCGCCCCAGCCCCTGTCGTGGTTGCCCCGGCACCGGTCTACGTGGCCCCGCCGCCCCCGCCGCCGGTGGTATA